>CAZDNG010000025.1:7947-109713 GCA_964506835.1 uncultured Polyangiaceae bacterium | reverse complement strand
TCGACCAACGAGGAGCTGCAAAGCGCCAACGAAGAGCTCGAGACGTCGCGCGAAGAGCTTCAGTCTCTCAACGAGGAGCTTCAGACGGTCAACGCCGAGTTCGAAGAGCGTAACCGCCAGCTCGCCCACGTCGCCGACGACATGCAGAACCTCTTGAACAGCACCGAGATCGCGACGGTGTTCTTGAATCAAGATCTCTCGGTGAAGCGCTTCACGTCGCCCGCCAAGAAGGTCTTCGGCCTCATCGACTCGGACGTCGGACGGCCTCTCGCCCACTTTGCGACGAACCTCAGGTTCGACGGCCTGATCGAGGACGCCGAAGAGGTCCTTCGCACCCTGATCTTTCGGGAGCGAGAGATCCAAACGAAAAACGACGAATGGCGGCTGATGCGCATCATGCCGTACCGGACTCACGACAACCTGATCGATGGGCTCGTCATGACGTTCGTGGACGTCGATCGCGTGAAGCGGGCCGAGGGAGTGGCGCAAATCGCGCGCCACCACGCAGAGGCCATCGTGGAAGCCGTTCCCGGTGCGCTTCTCGTGCTCGATGAACGGCTTTGCGTCGTATCCGCGAACAAGGCCTTTTACGAACTGTTCCGGACCTCGTCGGAGCGCGCGCAGGGTCTCGCCGTCGAGCAGCTCGACGGCGCGTGGGACGATCCGAGCCTCCTCGCGAAGCTTCGTGCCGCGCTGAAGGACGACGTCGTTTCGTCGTTCGAAGTCGGCATGGAATCGCTCACCGAGGGAGGGCGCGCCCTTCGGTGTACGGCCCGCCGCATCGCGTCCGAGACGGCGCCGCCGCTGCTCCTGCTGACGTTCGACAAGCGCCAGGGGCTTACAGCCGGACCATGACTCCGGCTCGCGCGGCGGTCGTGCGGACGTCGTAGAGCAGCAAGCTCTCTCCATATCCGTGCCAGAACTGTGCGAACAGGTGCGGTGTGAACGTGTTCCACCACCCATCATCCGGATTGGCTCCGAACAGCTGCGGGATCCCGATGTCGGCGCCGAAGACGATGCTGCCGCGATCGAAGTGGTTCCCGACACGGCCCTCGAGCTCGAGATGCGCGGCCTTGCCGAGATTGAGTCGCGCGAGCAGAGCTCCGTAGCCGAACGATCTGCGAATGTCGGGGTTGTCCGAAAGACCGAAGGGAACCCAGACTGTCGGCTCTATATCGATCGGGCCGATGTTGAAGCCGGCGCGAGCGGTGAACCGGTCCCAGCTTCTCGAGACGTCGCCGCCGAGTCCGTCGCTCTCGTGCTCGTAGCCCGCCGAGACCCAACGCAGGGCGCCGAACGCGAGATCCCACTGAAAGAACGCTTCCGGGTTGTAGTTCGTCTCGCGAAAAGGGGACGAACTCGCGTAAATGTCCCAGAACGACTTTTGCGTGTAGGCGAAGGTCACTCGCCAGCGCTCGGACGGCGGCATCACCAGATCGTAGCGAATGCTGATCTGGAACTTGGCGTCGGGCGCCCCTCCCTTGGTACCGATGGCGCCGAAGCCACTGACGAAATAGTTGGGTTGATAAAGAGAGAACCCCGCGAGCTCTCGGCGCTTGGGCTGTTCGGGAGCTGAAGCGGTCGAGGTCGGAGGGGGCTCCATTTGGGGCGACGGCGCGGCGTCGCTGGGCGGCGGCGCCCCTGACGAGAGGGCGAGGAGTAACGTGATCGTCATGGCGCTTCGGCACTGCCCCGCGGCCCACGGGTTCTATCATGCACGCAGTGACGACATGGATCAGGGTGGGGTCGAGAACCGAGTCTCCAACTCCGAGGCTCGCCGAGATGCCGGTCGAGACACTCCGTCTCGCGTCGGGAGGAAAAAGGTGCGCCCGTCGCCTGGTACGTCGCTTGCTGGATCACGGGGTCATTCGTAGGAGAGGAAGCGATGTCGAACGAACCCCAGATACGTGAGCAGCGAACGTGTTGCATCGTCGGCGGAGGGCCCGCGGGGGTCATGGCCGGCGTTCTTCTTGCCCGGGCCGGCGTCGACACGCTCGTCCTCGAAAAGCACGCCGACTTTCTACGCGATTTTCGGGGCGACACCGTTCACCCCTCGACGATGGACGTGCTCGGCGAGCTCGGGTGGCTCGACGACTTTCTCCGTCTCCCGCATCAAGAGCTGGCTCGGATCCGAGCACGCATCGGCGATACCGAGGTCACCCTCGCTGATTTCGCCCGCACGCCGACGCGGAAGAAGTTCATTGCGCTCATGCCGCAATGGGAGTTTCTGAATTTCGTCGTCGACAAGGCGAAGACGATGCCGTCGTTCTCGCTCGCAAGGAACACTGCCGTGACCGGGCTCGTCGAGGAAAACGGCAAGGTCGTCGGAGTGCGGGCAAGTACGCCGGGCGGAGAGCTCGAGGTGCGCTCCGACCTGGTGATCGCCGCCGATGGAAGGCATTCCATCGTGCGCGAACGCGCCGGCTTTCGCGTGCGGGACATCGGCGCACCGATCGACGTCCTATGGATCCGCCTGTCGCGCCGGACCTCCGATCCCAAGGAGGCGCTCGGGTGGGTGCAGCGCGGCCGCTTCCTCGCGCTCATCGACCGCGGCGACTACTGGCAGATCGCGTACCTCATCGAGAAGGGCGGTCACGACGCGCTGTTGCGACGAGGCATCGACGCTTTCCGACGAGATCTGGCCGCGACCGCGCCGTTTCTCGGCGACCGAGTGAACGAGCTCCGGAGCTTCGACGACGTGAAGTTGCTGGTCGTCAAAGTGGACCGTCTCGATCGCTGGTGGCGCTCCGGGCTACTTTGCATCGGCGACGCCGCGCACGCCATGTCGCCGATCGGCGGTGTAGGAATCAACCTGGCGATCCAAGACGCCGTCGCAACGGCCAATCTGCTCGCGGCCCCGCTCCTTCGCCACGAGATGTCGGACGACGACTTGCGAGCGGTACAGCGGCGCCGTCAGTTTCCGACTCGGGCGACTCAAGCCATGCAAGTCGCGATTCAACGCCGCGTGATTCAGCGCGCACTCACGAACGAGCGTGGACTCCGGATCGGCCCGGTGATGAAGCTCCTCGATCGCGTCGAGCTCCTCAAATCGATTCCGGCGCACCTCGTCGGAGTGGGTTTTCGCCCCGAGCACCTCAAGGGCTGGAACACATCGCCGTCGCCGTGAGTCGCGATTCGACGTGCTCGGGCGTCGCCCTGCGAGCGCTCGCCAGGTGTCAGTGTTGCATGAGCAACTCCGGTGTCGGTGAACGCGCGCGGTTGGTGAGCTCGCTCGACGGTTGACCTACAAGTGCGCACGGGTTCCGACACGCAACACTGCGCAACGCGGACGCCGTCGCTGCGACATAAGGCCCGAAGAAAACTGCGTGCAGTTTCTTGCACCTGGCGAATCACGCGACGCGTTTTCGACGGCTCCATCGCCACAAGCGCGCGGACATCGGTGCGTGAACGTTGCGAAGTGCCACATCGCCAGGTCGCGCTAGGCTGCAAGTTCACTCTTCATGTCAGTTCGTCAGCTAAGCAGCGAATGCGTGGGTCGTCGGTGGGCGATCCTGGCGACGGCTGCGGCGCTCTCGTCGTGTAACGCGGGCCCCGACTACGGTTCGTTCCCGCTCGAACAACTCGGATGGCCGGCTCAAATGTTCGACGCGGGGACGATCCCCGACGCGAGTGTCTGTCCGTCACCGGTCCGGGAAGATCGACGACTCGAAGCGCGCGCGCAGTGCGCGTTCGCGGCCGGCGCCGGAGCTCCGGTGACGCTCGGCTTGTCGTACGCGGAGAAGGAGAGAATTCCGATCCGGCACGTCATCGTCATGATGCAGGAGAACCGCTCCTACGATCACATCTTTGGTCAACTCGCCGCTTCCGATCCGTCGCTCTACGCGCCGATCCCGTCCAACTTTTCGAACCTCGACCCCGACGGCAACGTCGTGAAGCCGTTCCACCAGACGAGCACGTGCTTCGGCATCGACCCGAACCATCAATGGGACGCGATGCACGAACAATCCAAGGGCGGCAGGATGTCCGGCTTCGTCGCCAATGGTGCGGCGAGTCCGGAGGGCGGCGATGGGCACTTCGTGTTCGGCTACTACGACGAGACGGATCTGCCGTTTTATTACTTCCTCGCCGAGACGTACGCGCTCGCCGACAACCACTTTCCGTCGGTGCTCTCTGGGACGTGGGCGAATCGCGACTACTTGTACGCCGGGACGTCGGGCGCGGTGAAGAATACCGGCGACGGCGTCCCCGATGCGCCCACGCTGTTCGACTCGATGAACGCGGCGAACGTCTCGTGGGGCGCTTATAGCGACGGTCTTCCGCTCGAGTTCGCGCTCGAGTGGCCGCTCGCGCATCCTGGCGTCCACCGCATGTCGTCGTTCTTCCATGCGCTGTCGACGGGCACGCTGCCGAGCGTCGCGTTCGTCGACGGCGATCCCAATGTCGAAGACGACCATCCCCCCGGCGATGTGCAGGTCGGGGAGAAGTGGGCCAAGGCCATCTACGACGCCACCGTGAAGAGCCCGCTGTGGAACGAGACCGCGATCGTCTTCACGTTCGACGAGGGCGGCGGTTTTTTCGACCACGTGCCGCCGCCGACGGACGCGTGCGTCGCGCGCCCCGAAGACGCGGCCTTTCACGAGCTCGGGATCCGCGTTCCCCTCATCGTGATCTCACCGTGGGCGCGGCGTCACTACGTGTCGCACGTCCGGCACGAGCACACGTCGATCACCCGACTCATCGAGCTCTTGTTCGATATGCCGGCCATGACGGCGCGCGACGCCAACAGCGACGCCCTCCTCGACATGTTCGATTTCGGATGCTCGTCACCCCCTCCGATCCCCGATGCTCCCAAAGCGGGCACCGGTGGCTGTGGCGTCGCGGGCGACGCCGGCGCGAACTGAACGTCGAGTAGCGTCCGCGTCGATGGAGATATCTTCATCGCGAGGGCCGAGGGGCAACAAGCCCCGTGAAACTTCGATGACGCTAGTGGCGGCGACCGACGCGCCGTGCAAAAGAACGAGCTCTGAGGGCGGGTGCTCGGGGTCTCGTTTGCCGATCGTTCAGTACTTCCAGCGTATGCGACGGATTTCGCTTCTTTCGCTCCTCGTGCCGGTCGTCTTGATGCCGACCGCATGTGGTGGGCGAACGACGCTTCCCGGGTTTCGTGCGTCCAGCAGCACGGAGCCGCCGCCACCACCACCGACTCCCGGGTCGGATGCCGGCGGAGACGACTTGCTCGCGACCGCTCGCAGGAAAATCCGTCACGTCGTCCTGATCCAGCAAGAAAACCGATCTTTCGACCACTACTTCGGGATGTTTCCCGGCGCAGAAGGCTTTCCGTTGAAGGACGGGGTTCCCGACGTCTGCGTTCCTGACCCGATGACGAAAAAATGCGTGAAGCCCTATCACGACGCGAGCGACAAAAATAGCGGAGGGCCCCACGGGGCTCATGAAGCTGCGGCAGATATCGATCATGGAAAGATGGACGGCTTCATCAACGTGGCCGAAAAAGGGAAGACAGGATGCGCGGATCCCGACGATCCCGATTGCTCCGGCACGACGACCGACGTGATGGGCTACAAGGACGAGTCGGACATCCCGAACTACTGGGCGTACGCGAGGAACTACGTACTCCAAGACCACCTTTTCGAACCCATCGCGTCGTGGAGCCTACCGGCGCACTTGTTCCTCGTCTCCGAGTGGTCGGCGGATTGCTCGGTCCGCGGTGACCCGTCGAGTTGCACGAACAACATCATTGGGCCTGCGACGAACCAAGGGGCCGCGACGGCCGACTGGGCGTGGACCGACATCACCTACTTGTTCCACCAGGCGGGGGTGAGCTGGAAATACTACCTTGCGGAAGGGTCCGAGCCCGACTGCGAACACGACGAAATGGAGTGCCCGAAGGTCCAGCAGCTCGCGGCGGTTCCCAGCATCTGGAATCCGCTTCCCAACTTCGACACCGTGAAGGACGACAAGGAGCTGGCGAACGTCGTCCCCATCGAGCGATTCTACGACGACGTAGAAAACGGCGACCTCGCGTCGGTGTCCTGGGTCATCCCCGACGAAGACGTCAGTGAGCACCCGCCGGCACTCGTCAGCAAGGGTCAAGCCTACGTGACTCGATTGCTCAACACGATCATGCAGGGCCCCAATTGGGATAGTACCGTGGTGTTCTTGAGCTGGGATGATTGGGGAGGGTTTTACGATCACGTCGCCCCGCCGACGATCGACGCGAATGGCTACGGCATGCGGGTTCCGGGCTTGGTGATCAGCCCCTACGCAAAGCGCGGCTACATCGACAAGCAAGTGCTGAGCTTCGATGCCTACGTCAAATTCGTGGAAGACCTATTTCTCCTCGAGCGGCGCCTCGATCCGAAGACCGACGGACGCCCCGATCCTCGTCCTACCGTGAGAGAGACGGTGCCCGAGCTCGGCGATCTGCTGAACGACTTCGACTTCGACCAGCCTCCCGTGCCGCCCTTGATTCTGCCCGACAAGGACTGAACCGCGAGCGCGGAGAGGCCGGTCGTCGTCCTTGCTTCAGGATCGCGACGGTCTCGAGCGACGACGGCGCCGTGCTCCGAGCACTGCGAGTGAACCGAGCGTGCCGATGACGTCGAGCATTCCCCCGGCGACGCGGCCAGGGACGGCGCAGTTGCAATTCTCGCCGTGGACGATCTTGCACTCGGGGCATGGGGTCGGCGGAGGCGTCGAAGGAGCAATCGTCTTGGGCTGCTCCTCCGCCGCGAACGTCTCGGTGATGCGAACGGATTCGCCGTCGCGAATGCGGAGCTTCGACCAATGATCGGGAAGCGCTTCGAGCGGCGTCTCCTTCGCGCCGGCGATCCCCGTCTTGAACCCGTACAAGGCTCCGTCGTGCGAGAAACGATACCCGAACGGGACCATCGGTCCGAGGAGCCGGCTCGTGCCGCCTCGCGTGGTGATCGTCTTGCCGGTGTCGTAGTACGCGCGGACTCGGTGCGTGGGCCACACCTCGTCGAGGATCTGATTGCGACTCATCGAGAGGAGACTCGACGTGTCGAGAGACGGGGTGAGCATGAGCGGTTTCTCGATCAGCCGCAGAATCGGGTCGTTCTTCCTGACCATGAACGGCTTCGCGCCGCGAGGCAGCCTGGGCTCGCCCTTTTTCGGCGGACCTTTCTTCGGCTCCGCACGCTCGAGCACCGGAGACGGCTGGGGCTTCGGATGCCCGGGCTCGCAAGCCGGGGGTTCACCCGGAGGCCGCCCCTTCGACAACGGCATCTCGGGGTGTTCGGCGAACGTTCGTGCGAAGGCCATCGCCTGGCTGTTGAGCTGTATCGGGGTGTCGCCGGCCGCGGGGAGGTTGCTGTCGTCGGAGAGCAGATAAACGTCACGCTCCGTTTGAGGACCAGAACCGGTTTCCAGCCCCTTGAGCGAGATGGTCGCTCCTTGCTGGACGGTGGATAGCGTCGTGTAGGCCATGCTCAAGAGCGCGGTCGGAATCGAGATGGGAGTGGCAACTCCCTGCGGCGCGACGATCTCGGCGAGGAGCATGTTGCTGGTGTCGCTGGGGTTCGAGAGCTTCGGGCAATAGGTGTCGCCGCTACCGATGTGACACGTGAAGTCGATGGTCGCTTCGCCGGTGCACGAACTGTAAGACCAAGACCATCCGTGCTGGTCGAAATCGGTGGTAGTTGCCGCAGCGACGTTCGCGCTCGGCGGGAACGAATAAGGAATATCCCGCCAGGCGGCGTTCGCCACGGTCGTCACCACCGAACCCCACTCAGCGATGCGCAAGCGGGCTCTGAGCGCGTACTCCGGGACTTGCCCCGCTGGAGTGAAGTTTCGAGCCGTAACGCGGAAATCGTTCGTGCCCGAACATGAACCGCCGACGCACACCGTCGAGGTGAGCGTGAGCCCGTTCCAGATCCCGATGTCCGAGGAGTCGACCGTTGCTCCTTGCGTGCAGGTCGTTCCGACAGCGGACACCGCGGTCCATCCGGCGGGTGAGCTCGGCACGATGGTGTAGTTACCGTGGGGGTCGGGCGTGAGATTGACCGGATTACTGCCGAGGACCACCGTCCCCGGTGCCCCCTGATTGATTTGCATCCCCCAAAACATGCTCAAGGCGTCTTGGATATTCAGGTTGTGGTCGGTGAGGTCGATCCAAAACGTGATCGCCCATTTCGCCCCGGGGGACGAGCGCCACATAGCCAAATCGTGTAGCCACGTGGGGATCGCAGCGCCCGTAACGGGCTGAAGATTCTCGGTCCACACGATGGGATTCACGGTCGTGTCACCGGTCGAAAACCAGTGAATGTACGAGCGGTCGATGGCGACCGGAGCGACCACATCGTGCGGTTGAGTACTCGTGTGCGCCGGAGCCGGCGTCGTCCAATCGGGAACGATGGAGAGAATGTGGGCGCCGTTCGATTGGCCGACGGTGAAGCCAAGGTTGACGCTGTCCATCAGATCCGGCGCGCCCGTCGCGTTCGCGTCGACGCGGGCCTGGAACGAGACGTAAATGGCGGAGTTGTTGTACGCCATGATCCGGACGACGCCGTCGTCGTTGTCGGTGCTGTTCGGCCCCTGAGCGAACACCGGAAAAGTGCGCAACGTAGCGCCCGACCAACGCGGGTCCTGAAGTGTCTGCTTATAGACGAGGGTCGAGCTCGGCGGCGGTTGGAACCATGCCGGCGGCGCCGGAAGCTGGTCCAAGGAAATGGGTTGTTGCAGGCACTCCTGCGCATTCGACGGGCGCGCCTGCGCAAGCAAGAACATCGAGACGAGCAGTCTCTTGAGTTTCATCAATCGATCCCTCCTGATTCTCAATCAATCCGTATCCACGACCTTGATGTAAATGGGCAAATCCACGAACGGTCCCTGAGTACCCGTCTGACCGTTCGGGAACGTGCTTCCGAACGCGAGGGGGATTCGCCACGACAAGGCATTGGTGGCGTCCGCCTGGCTCGGCAAGGTGGTGCCCATGTTCGCGACGACCCCGAGCCAGTACGTCGCGCCAGCGGTGAGCGGTTGATTGCCCGGCGCGGCGTTCACTTCCTTCGCCACGGTTGCGATCGGGATCGGGCTTTGCGTCGCGGCGATCCCGGCGCCGGTCGGGGCGTTGCCGGTGCCGTCGTCGGCATAGAGCACGAGCGCCACCGTCGCGTTCGTGCTCGACGAGTCGCCGACGACGCCGAACGAATGCAGGGTTGCGTCGTGCTTCAGGGCGGGCAGCCGGAACATGTAGAGCCAATTGCCGAGAATCGGCGTGTCGGATCCGGTGGGAACCGTGTCGAGGCCGATGTCTTCGATGGCGTTCACGCAGCCGTCGCCGCGGCAAACTTGCGACGGCGTGCAGTCGCCGGAGTCGACGCATTCGACGCACGCGCCCGCGCCGTCGCATTTCTTCGCGCCGTTCGCGCACACTTGCCCGCGTGCCTTCGGCTTCTGTCCGCAAGAGCCGGTCGCGGTGCACGTCGGATCGAAGCACTCCCCGGACGCGCGACACGTGGTCGCGTCGAGGCACGCCACGCATTCGGCGTTGGCGTTGCAATAGCCACCGTCGAGCGAGCAGAGATCGCCGGGCGCCTTCACGGTGTACGCGCAAGTGCCGCTCGTGCAACGCACGGTGTGGCACAGGTCGGGGCTCGTGCAATCGCCGACGGTCTTGCACTCGACGCACACGCCGGCGACGCAGAAGGGCGTGCTGGTCTTACAGGCGGTGTCCGTCGCGATCTGGCCGCCCATCGAGCACTGCCTCAGCGTGTGATCGTCGACGCAGCTCGAGACGTCTCCGTTGCAGGGGTGCGTGCATTGGAGCTGGTTGTTGCCGGTGCAGGTGCCCGCCTCGCATTGTTCGACCAGCTCGAAACCCGTGCGCGTCGCGTTGCACCGCTCCAGGCGATTGCCGGTGCACTTCGTCTGGTTCACCGCGCAGAAGGGCGGCGGTGGATTCACGACGTCACCGCACTCGGCGCCGGAGCACGTCGTGCCCGCTTCGGCGTCGTTCACCGAAGGGCCGTCTAGCGAGCCGTCGAAGCTCGCGTCGCGATGAGGCGGCGGTCCGGCGTCTCGCTTCGTCGAGGGTCCGCCGTCGTGCGGGTACTCTCCGCAGCCGCTGGCGTCCCCACAATCCGGGGTGCCGGGGCCCTTCGAACGGATCACGGCGCGGTCGCTGATCCCGAGGATCGCGTTGCACGCCGCGACCACGCCGATCGACGCGGCGAGCCCTGCCTTCGTGGCACGGGCGAAACGAGCGGAGCGCGGCCTCACCATCGTCCTTTGACGAACGCGCCCGTGGGGCCGATGCCGAGCGCAAGAGATGACGACGACGCGGTCGTCGTGTCCCCGTGATGGGGCGTCGTGAAATAGACGACCGCGCCGGCGACGAGCACCCCTGCGCCGACGGCGAAGAGGACAGTCGCGACGTTTCCCGCCGACCGCGCGTCGTTGTACTCGTTCGCGCTCGACCCGTCCGGGCACACGTTACCGTCGCAGCCTGCCGACTTCGCGCTCGAGTGCTTCGAGAGCGCGCGGATCCCGAAGAACCCTCCGACGCCCATCGTGACCACGCCGGCGCCGCCGAGCCCATACGCGACGAGGTGCTGCGTGGAGGGACGCGTCGAAGCGGGCGTGGTGTCGACGGCGCGCTCCGTCGTGATATCGGTCGTCGCCCCCGGCACGGCGACGAGGGGCTCGAGCGCCGGAACATCGACGACCGCCGACGCGGCGCTATCGGCGACGTTCACCGACGTCGTCCACGCGCGGTACCCGGTCGCCTCGGCCTTTACGGAGTAGGTCCCTGGATCGACGGGAACCGCGGAGCCCCATTGCGCCGGGCCCACGACCGTTTCAGCCCGCGTCAACGTGAGCCCGGGCACGCGGCTCGACGGCTGCACCCGGACTGTCAGATGGGAGAGCTTGGGCGCTAGCGCCGACGCACGCTCTCGCGCAACCGATTCGCGATCCGCTCTTCCCGCCGCTTGCGACTCCGATGCCACTTCGAGAAACAGCGTCCACGCCGTGGCCGTGCGCCCCGTGACCTCGTAGCAGTCGGCCAGGTTGAACTTCGTGCCGGAGCGCGGATCGAGTCGGAAGCTCTCTTCGAATTTCGGACACGCTTCGGAGGTTTTTCCCTGCGCCGCGAGCGCGCGTCCTTCGTCGAAGAGTTGTTGCGCGGCCGCAGGATCGTCCGCGTAAGCGCCGCCCGCGACGGACAGGGCACAAGAAAGCACCGCGAAAGCGAACCAGGACGATCGAGCCGTGCGCATCGTCATTCTCGGTCGCTGAACGTTTCCCAACCCGCGCGATGCGGCGAGGAGTCGTGGTTGGCTCGGGGAACGGCACTCGCGGACGGCGCCGGCGCGGTCGAAGCGCCGTTCGTGGTGTGGTTGCGCCGCGATTTCGACGCCACGCGGCCGCTCGTCGCGGCTTCCGGTCCGTCCGGAGTCGCGCTCGCGATGGGTGCGGCACTGCTCGACGGCGTCTCGTCGTTGGCCGCGATCGAAGGACCGATGGCGGGCGGTGGCGGCGCTTCCCATCCGGCGCCGCTCGCCGGAACCGTCGCGGTCGCGCCCTTTCGAGGCTCCTCGCGAGGTGTCGTGCGAGTCGTCAGCGTGGCGTCGCGGCGCGAATGCGCCACCGAAAATCCGATCGCAAGGGCCAGCCCGATCACGGCGGCCAAGACCCACCACGAGCGCCGACCCGCGGAGCGCATCGGGATGTCGAACGTCGCGCTCCGTTCGGTGAGCGTCTCGAATGCCGGCGGGATCTTCGACACGAGCGTCCGCGCCGTCGTGAGCTCGGGCGTGAGGACCGGCGGCGAGATCGCGCCCGACGGGCTGCTGGTGCCGACGAGACCCCAGAGGGCGTCGCTCAATTCGCGAGCCGATTGAAAACGCCGATTCGGGTCGCGCTCCACGCCTTGCGCGAACCAGAAATCGAACCCGTCGGGAACGGCCGATCGCGTGGACGGCACCGGGACGGCTTCGCTGCAGATCTTCACGATGATGTCGCCGAGCCCGTGGCCTTCGAAGGGCCGTTCGCCCGTCAAGCACTCGAACGCGATCACGGCGAGTGCCCACAAGTCGCTGCGATAGTCGATGGTCCGGTCGCCGCGGGCTTGTTCGGGGCTCATGTAAAATGGCGTACCGAGGACTCTCCCGGTGAGTGTCGACAAGCTCTCCAGGTCGCCGCTCCGGCCTTTTTCGATCTTGGCGATCCCGAAGTCCAGCACCTTGGCGGTCTCGTCCTCTTCACGAACGAGGAAAATATTGTCCGGCTTCAGATCGCGATGAACGATCCCGGCCTCGTGCGCCTTGTCGACCGCTCGCGCCACCTGCGAGAGGATCCGCGCGGTCTCTCCCGGCGAGAGGCGACCGCGACGCTCGAGCCGCTCGCGTAGGCTCTCGCCGTCGAGCAGCTCCATTGCGATGAACGGCACGCCCTCGTCGACGCCGTAGTCGAAGATCTGCACGACGTGCCGGCTCCGGAGTGACGCGGCGGCCTGCGCCTCGCGAAGGAACCGCTCGACCATCTCCGGATCTTCGCCGATGGCCGGATCGAGCAGCTTGATGGCGACCTGTGACCGGAGCGCGAGGTGTTCCGCGCGCCAAACGGACGCCATTCCGCCGCGCCCCAGCTCGCTGACCAGCTGGAAACGGTGGGCGATGACTCGCCCGTGCGTTCGCTCCGGCGGGCCCATACCAACGAAGACTCTAGACCACTCTGTCGACGTCCGGGAAGGCTCGCCGGTCGCCTTTTTGCGGGGAACCCGTGGTCATTTTTCCGAATGGTACTTCGCGAAGCGATGTGCGGCCTCTTTCCGGTACCGCGAGCGGCCGAAAACCGGTCCTATCTTCGATAGGTGTCGGCCAGTGTCCAATCGGCGCGACAGGGGCGTCGACTCGCGTGCACAGGTTCCAAGCGGCCGGCGCCGAGTGAGAGCGGCGCCGTGTCGTCACTTGCCCCCCGTCGCCGTCGCTACGATGGGACGGGATGCGGCCACCTGAGTGGTCACATTTGGCGAGACTGACTCGCGAAGGTTCGCTCAGTTCCCCGACGTCACCGTGAACGTGTACGGCTTGGTCGAATACGCGGGCACCGTGTATCCGGTGCCCTTCGACGCAGGCGGGTATTGCGGATTCACGTCGACGTAGTAGTCGCCCGCGGTCGCGATGGTGTGCGTGAAGGTGACGTCCGCGCCGAACGCCGTGTTGTTGGCGCCGTCGACCGACGAGCCCGTGGCGTCGTAGAGGCTCAGAGCGCCACTGTCGTCGCTCGCGAGATCGCTGAGCGTGAACGTCGTGGGACCTGCCGGGAGCGTGACCTTGTACCAATCGTCCCAGTCTTGAGCTGCGATGCCCAGCGAGCTTTCGTAGCCCGCGAACAAGTAACCGTGGACGGCTTTTCCGAAGGTGATCGGCGTCGCTTGAGCCCGCGTGTCGTTCGGCTCGTGCACGTCGCGGACGCCGGTGTAGTCGATCGTCAACGTGTACGGCGTCGCGGCGTCGAGCGTGTAGGCCGCGTAGATCTTCGCGAAGAACTTCGCGCCCGCTTTGGCGTTGAACCAGAGGAACACGCTCGTGCCGTCGGCGGCATCGACGTCCCAGATGTCGCCGTTGTCGGCGGCAGCTTCGGCTTCGATGTGCAGGCTGCCCTTCATGCCGACGCCGGTCGCTTTGAACACCACGACGCCGCCTTCGACCGGCTTCGAGGGTGCGGTGAACGCGTAGTAGTCGAGGTCGCCGCTCGTCTGCAGACACCCTTCGAACGCCGAGCCGAGCGCGTACGGTCGAGCATGATCCGGATCCTCGTTCGGGACGTCCGCTTTCTCGCATGGATCGCTGCCGATCGGCAGGACCGGACCCGCGTCGACCGTGCCGCTGTCCGGCGATGTTTCTCCGCCGTCAGCCGTGGCGTCTGGGCCACCGTCATCGACGGTCGCGCTCGAGCCGCCGGTGCTCGAACCGCTCGAGCCACCGGTCGCGCTTCCGCCACTCGTCGTTCCGCCCGAGTGAGACCCATCGACGTCGCCGGCGCTACCGCCGCTGCCCGTCGCGCCGCCGCTGGCTGGCGCATGGCCGCCATCTCCTTTGCCGCTGAACGTGCCCCCGCTCGAGCAAGCCGCCGTCGCTCCCAGCACGATCAGCGAACCCATCCGACTCCAAGAAGATCCAAGTTTCATTTCACGTGTTTCCTGTTCGAAGAGCGCCGTTCCTTCACGTCACGCGCGCACCCACTTCGCTCGGACGAGCTGCGCCGAAAATCGGTGCACGTCACTCGACGCTCGAGAGGGCTTCGTCGCGTGTGCGAAGGACATGCCGCGTGAGGGCGCGCCGACGCGAGACGCGCGCCAACGCGCGGCCACCGGGCGAAGGCGTCGATTTCAGCGAAAATCGTCCTAAATTGCGCATCGTGCGCCGGCGACGCGGCGCGCGCGTCGTGCCGCATGTGCAGCGCGCTGCGCGCGCTATCGATGCGCGTACAGGCTCGTGCACACGTCGTCGGGCGTCGCGCACGGAGCTTTGGTAGCCTGCGCCGCATGTCGTCGCGGAAGGGGCGGATCGGAAACCGAGTCCTCGGCGCGGGCGCGTTGCTCGTCGCGTCCGCGTTTGCGTGCGCGCCCGGGACTGGCGGCCCGGCCATCAGCGGGTCCGCGGCGGGTCCCCACACCGCCGAGCAAAGCTCCGAAGGGCGCCCCAATCCCGCTCCGGTCGAAGACCGCGGGCGACGCCCCCATCCTCCTTCGCGTGAGCACCGGCACCGGTCACGACGGTTCGACGGATCTCGCCGAACTCATCGCCGAACAAACCGACGCCGTCGCGTTCATGCTCGACGCCCTCGGCGTGAAGCTAGACCCATAGGCTGCCTCCCCCCGGGCAGGCGCGGACCGTACGCGTCGCGCAACCCGCGGCGCCCGCCCGCCCCCTCCCGGGCGCTATCGCCGCCGGAGGGGGACTGCGTCGCAACCGCCACGCGCGGACGCGCGTCGCCGAGCGACTGTTTGCGTGGTGTCGCGCGCGTCGCTCCGTCTCGCGTGCGGTTCCCCTCTCGCTCGCCGCCTGCTCTAGAGCGCCGCCTCGCCTAGAGTGCGACCCCGAGATACTTCGATGCATCGAAGTATCTGCCCGCGCGCGACGAACCCGTCTGTCCGCCCGCGCGACCGACCCGTTTGCCCGCGCGCACGTCGCCGGGGAAGTCTTGAACGCCGCCACGTCTTCGTGGTATTTGCTGCGCGTGATGGCTCACCACACCGCCCTGGCGCTTCGTCTTTCGCGACGAGCCGCTCGTACGTCGGGCGGTGGCGGAATGCCGGCGCGCGAGTAAGCCCACGCTTCTCGCCCGTCCGCTCCGTTTGCAGCCGCCCGACGACAACCGGGCGGCCGATGAGTCGTTCTCTTTTGCCGCCCACTGACCGCAAAGGAGACCGACATGCTCATCGAACAAAAACGCCATTTACTCAATCCCGTAGCGCGGCCCGACCGCGTGATGGTTCGCGGCAAGGGCTCCGAGCTCTGGGACGACGCGGGCCGTCGCTACCTCGATTTCGTCCAGGGTTGGGCGGTGAACGCGCTCGGACATTGCCCGGATGAAATCGCCGGTGCTCTCGCGCGTCAGTCGACGACGCTCGTCAACGCGAGCCCGGCCTATCACAACGAGTGCGAGCTCGCGCTCGCGTCGCGCGTCGCGGCGCTGTCGTCGATGAGTCGCGTCTTCTTTTGCAACTCGGGCGCCGAGGCGAACGAGGGCGCGATCAAGCTCGCGCGAAAATGGGGCACGCTTCATCGCGACGGCGCCTATGAAATCGTGACGGCCGTGAACTCGTTCCACGGGCGTACGTTGGCGACCATGGCGGCGAGCGGGAAGCCTGCGTTCGAAGGCCTATTTCCCCCGGCGATGCCTGGCTTCGTCAAAGTCCCGTTCGGCGACGCCGACGCGGTCCGTCGCGCGATCCATTCGAAGACCGTCGCGATCCTGGTCGAACCCATCCAGGGCGAAGCCGGCGTCGTGGTCCCCGAAGCCGGCTATCTCGGCAAACTCCGCGAGATTGCCGACGCGCACGATGTCCTCTTCATGGTCGACGAAGTGCAAACCGGCATTGGCCGAACGGGCACGATGTTCGCGCATCAACACGACCGCGTGGCCGTCGACGTGATGACGCTCGGCAAAGGGCTCGGCGGCGGCGTGCCCCTGGCGGCAACGGTCGCGTCCGAGCGCGCGTCGTGTTTCTCGCCCGGCGAACAAGGCGGCACGTTCAACGGCAACCCCTTGATGACCGCGGTGGGGCTCGCCGTCGTCGATGCCGTCGCGAAGCCGGGCTTTCTCGAGTCCGTGCGCACGCACGGCGAACTCCTTCGCGAGTCGCTCGCGAGTCTCGGGGCACAATCCGGCATCGTCGAGGTGAGGGGACGGGGTCTCCTCGTGGCGGCGCGTCTCGACATGGCGCGCGCCGAAAGTGTCCGCGACGCGGCGTTCGAACGCGGTCTCCTCATCAACGCGCCTCGTCCCGACACCCTGCGCTTCATGCCGGCTCTGAACGTCACCGAACTCGAGATCGCGGAGATGATCGACGTCCTCGCTCGCGTCCTCGCGGAGCGTTGAACCGCGCGCGTCCGCTCAATTGCTCACGAAGTGACGCTCGATTCGCGCCACGATGCGTTCCGCGGCGTGGCCGTCGCCGAAAGGATTGTCGCGACGGCTGCGCGCGCGGTGCGCTCCGGGGTCGTCGAGGAGCTCGGTGCAGGCGCGGACGATCGCGTCGGGATCTGCGCCGACCACGACGGCGTTGCCGGAGCGCACCGCCTCGGGCCGATCCGTCTCGTTCCGGAGCACGACGACGGGGACGCCGAGCGCCGGCGCTTCTTCCTGGATCCCGCCGGAGTCGGTCATCACGACGCGGGCCCGCGCGAGGAGCGACAAGAAGGCGCGATACGGCTGAGGGTCGAGCACGACAATCCGGGATCCGTCGAGGCGGGCGAGCGCGGCGACATTGGTCGGGTTCGGATGCCGGATCCAGATCACCTCGACGTCGTCGCGCTCGGCGAGCGACATCACCGCGCGCGTGACGCCGTCGGCCGCGGCGAGATTTTCACGGCGATGCAAGGTGACGACGACGACGGAGCGTCCGCTCTTCGCCGCGTTTGCGTGTGCCGCCTGCTCGGGGAGAAACCGCGCGAGGGCGTCGACGATGGTGTTGCCGGTGACCTCGATCGACGACGCGGGCACGCCTTCGGCGAGCAGGTGATCGCGCGCGGTCTCGGTCGGCGCAAAGTGGACGGTCGCGACGCGCGACAAGAGCCGTCGATTCATTTCCTCGGGGAATGGGCGCAATGGGTCGGTCGTGCGAAGGCCGGCCTCGACGTGGAAGACGGGGAGCGCGCGATAAAATCCGACCAGGGCTCCGGCGAGCGCGGTCGTCGTGTCGCCTTGGACGATGATCCCGCGCGGCTCGGTGCGCCGCGCCGCGCCTTCGATGCGAACCAACAGATCCGCCAGGCTCTCCGACAACGTCGAGGGTCGGTATTCATCGCCGGCTTCGACGTCGATCGCGACGCCCACCTCGCGTGCGATGTCACGCGCGAGCGCGTCGTGCTGGCCCGAGAAACACACGGCCGTCGTTACCAGGCGACCGGGTTCGCGAAGGGCGTGGATGACGGGCGAGAGTTTCAGGATCTCCGGCCGAGTGCCGAGGACCGTGAGAAGTCTCGGGGGCTCAGACAGTCGGCTGCTCCTCGCCCTCTTCTTCGCCTTCTTCTTCGAGCGCGGCGCCGTGGCATTTCTTGAATTTCTTGCCGGAGCCGCACGGACACGGGTCGTTGCGGCCGATCTTCGCGGCAGCGGCCGCTGCGGACTGGCGCGGCGGCGCGTTCGGCGCGGCTCCCCGCATGCGAGCGAGCGTCGCGGCCGCCTCAGCCGCGACTTCGTCCTCCTGGCCCGGGTGACGAGCGATTGCCGCTTCCAGGTCGTGGTGATGGCGCGCCTCGGCTTCGGCTTCCATCGCCGCGATCTCGTCGGCGCGCTGCACGCGAACCTCGAAGACCTTGACGAGCACGCTCGACGACACGTTCGCCATCAGGTTCAAGAAGAGGTCGTAGCTCTCCTTCTTGTACTCGTTCTTCGGATCGGTCTGGCCGTACCCGCGGAGGCCGATGCCGTCGCGCAGGTGCTCCATGTTGGTCAGGTGATCGACCCACTCGCGGTCGATCTCCTCGAGATAGAAGTGGCGGAAGAGCCGGAGCAGGTTTTCGAGCCCCACCTCTTCCTGCTTCTCTTTCGCTGCTTGCTCTGCACGCTCGTACGCGACGCGCGCCAGGCGCTCGATTTCGCCGATGTCGCCGAGCTCGCGGTCTATCGGTCGCTTGAAGTGCTCCTTGAATCCCTCGCGAATGCTTGCCCAATCCCAATCCTCGGGCGGACGATTCGCCGGGCACGATTCTTCGACGATCGCCGAGACGACGCGATCGGTGAGATCGAGCAAGCGTTCGCGCTGCTCGGAGAGCCCGCGCGCGACCATCTCCTCGAGCTCGTCGAAGACCTCGATGGGCTTGCGCTCGCGCCGGTCGTCGATCGGGAGCCGCACGCCCCAGAGTCCGTAGACTTCACGCTGGAGCGTCTCGAGCTCGACCAAGCTGCCGATCTGCGCGATCTCGTCGCGCGTCGGAGGCCGAGCTTTTCCGGCTTCGTCGCGGAGCGTGATGGGCTCGGCCGCGAACATTCCGAAGAGCTGCGCCACGAGCGGACCCACCAGCTTGCGCACCTCCGGGTCGACCGCGATCTCCCGCACTCGGCCGGTCTGCTTGCCGAGCTCGTCCATTTCTTCCGGCGTATAGCGGCCCTCGAGGAGCTGCTGGCGAAGCGCGTAGACGGTTTTCCGCTGCGCGTTCATCACGTCGTCGTATTCGAGCAGATTCTTGCGGATGTCGAAGTTGCGTTCCTCGACCTTGTGCTGTGCGTTCTCGACGCTGCGGGTGACCCACGGATGCTCGATCGGTTCGTCGTCGGGCATGCCCATGCGATCCATGAGCGTCTTCACGCGGTCGCCGGCGAAGATGCGCATCAGGTCGTCTTCGAGCGATAGGTAGAACTTGCTCGAACCCGGGTCGCCCTGACGGCCCGCGCGGCCGCGGAGCTGGTTGTCGATGCGTCGCGACTCGTGTCGCTCGGTGCCGACGATGTGCAAGCCGCCGTTCGCGATGACCTCGTCGTGGGCGATCTTGCACTCGCCTTCGTGCCTCTTCACGAGCTCGGCGAACGCCTCGGGCTCCGCGGTCGGGATCCGGTTCTGCTCCTTGAACTCGAGCCGCGCGATCATCTCGGGGTTGCCGCCCAAGATGATGTCGGTGCCGCGACCGGCCATGTTCGTCGACACGGTGATCGCGCCCTTACGACCCGCTTGCGCGACGATGTACGCCTCGTTCTCGTGGTGCTTCGCGTTCAAGACGGCGTGCGGCACCTTCTTCTTCGTGAGGATGCGGCTGATCGCGCCGCTCTTCTCGACGCTCGTCGTTCCGACGAGCACCGGGCGCCCCTGCTCGTGCTTCTCGAGGATGTCCTTGATGACCGCGGTGAACTTCTCGCGCTCGGTCTTGTAGACGACGTCCTCGGAGTCCGTCCGCACCATCGGCTTGTTGGTGGGCACCGCGAAGACGTCGAGCTTGTAAGTGGCGTGAAACTCTTGCGCTTCGGTCTCCGCCGTTCCGGTCATTCCGGCGAGCTTCTTGTAGATCCGGAAGAGGTTCTGGAACGTGATCGTCGCCATCGTGCGGCTCTCCTCTTGGATCCGCACGTTCTCTTTGGCTTCGACCGCCTGATGAAGGCCGTCGCTCCAGCGGCGCCCGGGGAGCACGCGGCCGGTGAACTCGTCGATGATGAGGATTTTGCCGTCCTGCGACACCATGTAGTGCACGTCCCGCTTGTAGAGCGCGTGCGCACGGAGGAGCTGATTCAGGATGTGCAGGGTCTGGATATTGACCGGATCGTAGAGGTTCGAAATCCCCACCAACCGCTGGATGAGCTCGACGCCGTCGTCGGTCATCGAGACGCTGAACGCCTTCTCGTCGACGTTGTAGTGCTCGTCCTTGCGCAGCTTCGGGACGATCTCGTTGATGGTTCGGTACTTCTCGCTCGCCGCTTCGGCGGGGCCGCTGATGATGAGCGGCGTGCGCGCCTCGTCGATGAGGATGCTGTCGACCTCGTCGACGATCGCGTAGTGAAGCGGGCGCTGCGCGTACTCGAGCGCCGAGAACTTCATGTTGTCGCGCAGGTAGTCGAAGCCGAACTCGTTATTTTGCCCGTAGCAAATGTCCGACTGGTACGATCTGCGCTTCTCGGCGTCGCTCTGGTTGTGGACGATCGTGCCGATGGAGAGCCCGAGCCAGTTGTAGAGGCGCCCCATCCACTCGGCGTCGCGAGTCGCCAGGTAGTCGTTCACCGTGATCAGATGGACGCCCTTGCCTTCGAGGGCGTTCAAGTAAACCGGCAACGTCGCGACGAGCGTCTTGCCTTCGCCGGTCTTCATCTCGGCGATGGCGCCGGAGTGCAGGATCATCCCGCCCATGAGCTGCACGTCGTAGTGCCGCATGTTGAGGATGCGGCGGCTGGCTTCGCGACAGACGGCGAACCCCTCGACCAGGAGGTCGTCGAGCGACGCACCGTTGTCGAGCTTCTGCTTGAACTCCGGCGTTTTCGCCTTCAGCTCGGCGTCGGACAGTTTGCGGAGCCGCTCCTCGGCCGCGTTGATCGCCGTCACGCGCGGCTGCATGCGGCGCACTGCCCGTTCGTTGGCCGTTCCGAAAATTCGTTTCGCTACCCAGGTGAGCATTTGACCGCTGTGAGTCCTTCGTTTTCGGAGGTTCGCGCCGCTTCCGATAGGGGCGCCCCTTGCCGAAGGCAAGGCAAGCTAATGCCTTCACGGGGGTTCGGCCAGCACGAGGGGCATCGCCGTGCCCGAGAGTCGTAAATACGAGACTTTTTTCGGTTACAGCGGTTCCCGCTCGGGTTGACCGTCCGCAGGTTTTTGCCCCCGAGGGGTGAGGGTCAAAAACCCGCTCCGTTTCGGCCGAACTCCGGTCACCGCAGTGGTCTTGCTCGATTAGAACTGACCGGCGATGCGGCGCACGTCGTCGAGGTGCTTCTTCGCCGAAAGCTCGTGGTGGTACACGCCGCGGATCTTCTTCTGCCGATCGATGACGTAGGTCACGCGCTGGGTGAGGAGCCCGAAGACGTGCCGGGCCGCGTACGCCTTCGAGATTTTCTTCCCTGAATCCGCGATGAGCGGGAACGGAACGCGGTGCTCCGTCGCGAACTTCGAATGCGACGCCTCGTTGTCGGTGCTGATCCCGACGATCTTGATGCCGCTCTGCAAGAGCTCCGAGTGCGCGTCGCGAAACAGGCACGCCTGCTCGGTGCACACCGGCGTGAAATCCTTGGGGTAAAAATAAAGGACCAGCGCCGAGTCCTTCACCAGTTCGTCGAGCGTCACGCGATGTCCGTTTTGGTCGACGCCTTCGAAATCGGGGGCGGTATCTCCGAGGTGCAGCACGGCTCACGCTTTGCGACTGCGCGCCACGAACGTCAAGGAAAAGCGCGTGCGGCGAAACGGCACGCCGCCTGCTTAATGACCTCCCGGCGGGCACGAAATGCCCGTTCTTTCCCGAATAACATCAACGTCGTGAAGTCCCGTTCACGACCGGAGTGTGAACATGAAGACGCGATACCTCTCCCTCTCTGCCGTCCCCGTTCTCCTCGTCGCCCTTTCCGGATGTGCACAACAGTCGCTGACCGGCGCCGAGGCACAAGAAGCCGTCGCGCAGACTCAGGTCGACAGCGAAGCGCAGGCGCTGACGTCGAATACCGTCGACATCACGACGAACTTCACGATCGGGCACGCCGTCGACGAGGCGGCGACCGAGCTCAAGTCGTTCATCCAGACCGAGCTCCCCTGCGCCGACGTGTCGGTCTCCGGGCACACGCTCACCGTCGAATACGGCAAGACGGGCGCATGTCCGTGGAACGGAATGACCTTCACCGGAACCCACACCGTCTCGATCTCGAAGAACGACGCCGACGAGGTCATCGTCGATCACACGTGGACCGGGCTCACCAACGGCAAGATCGAGGTCGATGGCACGGCGACCGTGACCTGGAACCTGGCCGATCCGAGCCGTCACATCGACCACGACCTCACCTGGACTCGGCTCAGCGACGGCCGCACCGGCGAAGGCAAGGGAAGCCGCACCCAAAAGCCGCTCGACGCCTCGCTCGGCGGCCTGAAAACCGGCTTCACCGAGGACGGCGAGCGCTCGTGGACCGGCAAAGTCGGCACGTGGAACCTGGACATCAGCGGCCTCGAAATGCGCTGGGTCGACCCCGTCCCCGAAGCCGGCACGCTCACCCTCGAAACCCCCTACGACAAGACCGTGAGCCTCGGGTTTTCCCGCGTGAACGACACGACCATCCACGTCACCGCGCAGGGCCCGGTCCATTCGTACGGGTTCGACATTCACGAAGGGAGCTGAGCCGTCGGACGGTCGAGGCGCCGAAAGTCTTTCTATTTACTCAGGAATTTTGGGTGGCGCCCTGAGAGACGCAGGCGTCTGAGACACGCCGCTGACTTCTCCGCGGCGGCCCTGCCGAACCGGGTGCCCCATTCAATCGAACATTCGCCGGTTCGTGCTTGACAGTGGATACTGTTACGGTTACTAATGTCTCTGTCATCGATGCTCCAACGGGAGCTGTCATGATGGAGACGAACCATGAACAATCGTAACGACATGAAATTCAATGAATTCTGGCCGAGCTACCTCCGCGCGCACTCCAGCCGCGCGAGCCGCGCCTGTCACTTTGCCGGCCTTGCCCTCAGCGCTTTGACGGCCGCCGCCCTGCTCGCTTGTGGGATGGTGTTCTTCCTGGTGCTCGCCGCGGTCCCCGCGATGATCGGAGCAGCCATTGGACACCGACTCAGTCCCAAGGACGACACGGTGTCCCCGGAGCACCCGGACCTCGCGGTCCTCGCGGACTTGAAGATGTTCGGCTTGTTCCTCACGGGGCGGCTCGAGCGCGAAATCGCGAAGGTGACCGACACGCCGTCGCGACCGGCGCTCTTCGCGCGCTGAAACGGCCCGTGGCAGAGTCGCCCGGTGCACGGCGCTCGGCGAAGGAGACGGCCGATCGCGGTGGGGTGGGGCGCCGTCTCGATTGTGTGCGTCGTGCTCGGCGTGCTGGCGTCATCATGCGGTGGGCGCGAGCGAGAACCCGGCCCGGCCGAGCGCGCGCCGAACGACGCCGGACGAGACGCTTCGGCGGGATCGCAAAAGCCGCCGCGCCCGTCGCACGACTCGGGTGAACCAGCGAGCGACGCGGGTGACGGAAGCGCGGAACGGCCGCTCGGCGACGCCTCGCTCGATGGTGCGACCAAGGGCGCGTCCGATGGCTCACGCGACGCTTCCGTCGACTCGTCACTCGACGCGCCCTTCGATGCCGCTCGCGACGCCGTCTCCGACGCACTCTTGTCGCCGGACTGTCGGTGCCCGCCGGGAGACTATTTCCTCGACGCCACGGTCGGCTCACGGACGCTTCATCTGACGGAGCCGCTCGAGCTCCTTCTCTTTTGCGACGAGACGACCGTGCAGCTCGCTCACAACGACTGTGGGCGAATCTACCGCGTCTCGGCGTGCGCCGGGCCGAACTCGGGGCCACCGTGCGTTTACATCGCCGTCGATCTCGACCGCGGCCCGCTCGTCGGAGAGTACATCGACGAAACTGGTCAAACCTGGTTATTGCGCTCGGGAACGATCGACCCCGATCCGTCGAACGGACGGCGAGCAACCGGCACGTTTTCGGGCACGTACACGAGCGAGCACGGCGACGCGTCGCTCGTCGTTCAAGGCAACTACGCCGCCTGTGCGAACGCGTTCCCACCCTGCGAACCGTGACCTCGCCCGTTTGACGAAGCGCCCCCGCGCGGCTCAGTATGTCTCCGCATGGCTAGATCGACCATTCTCGGTGTAGGCAGCTACGTCCCGAGCCGCGTCGTCACCAACGACGATCTCGCGAAGCTCATGACGACGAGCGACGAGTGGATCTTCCAGCGAAGCGGGATCAAGGAGCGACGCTTCATCGAGCGGACCGGCATCGGTCCGAGTGACCTGGCCGTGCCGGCGTCGCTCGCCGCGATCGAGCACGCTCGCTGCCGTCCGGAGGACATCGACGCGATCGTGTTCGCGACGCTGAGCCCGGATTTCTTCTTCCCCGGTTCCGGGTGCCTGCTCGGCGACAAACTGCATCTGAACGGAAAGCCCGCCCTCGACGTCCGCAACCAGTGCACGGGGTTTCTCTACGCGCTTTCGGTCGCCGACGGTTGGATCCAGACCGGCATGTTTCGCAAGGTGCTGGTCGTCGGCGCCGAGGTCCATTCCACGGGGCTCGAATTCAACGACCGTGGCCGCGACGTCGCGGTGCTCTTCGGTGACGGCGCGGGAGCAGTGGTCGTCGGTGCCGCTCCCAACGATCAGAGCGGGCTCCTGAGTCTTTGTCTGCACGCCGATGGTGCGGGCGCGAAGGATCTGTGGATCGAAGCTCCGGCTTCCGCCTACGAACCTCGCCTCACGCATCAAATGCTCGACGAGGGACGTCACTATCCGAAGATGGTCGGCAAGCAGGTGTTCCGATGGGCGACCGAGAAGATGCCGGAGGTCGCGATCGAAGCGGTCGAAAAGGCAGGCCTTGCCATGTCGGACGTCGACCTCTTCATTCCGCACCAAGCGAACATGCGGATCAACCAGATGGTCGCCGCGCGTCTCGGCCTTCCGGATGAGAAGGTCGTGCACAACATCGAGAAGTACGGCAACACTACCGCCGCGACGATCCCGATGGCTCTCGACGCCGCGTACCGCGACGGACGCGTCCGTCCGGGAGCGAACCTGCTCTTCGCGGCCTTCGGTGCGGGTTTCACCTGGGGCGGCGCCGTGCTTCGCGTCTGATCCGGCATCCGCGCAGGTCAGTTCTGCCGCGGCGCGTCCCCTTGACATGATTCACGGTTCACCCTAGGGAACCGGGTTCATGCCGGTGGGTAGGACTGCGCATCGCGAGTAAACGGCCATGCTCGGCGTCCAGTTCACGAGTCGGCGGCGCACCGACGAGCGCCTCCGATTGTTTCTAGGAGGAGCTCGCGTCGTTTTGAACGGCGCCCCGGAGCCGTCGATATTGACGACGGCGGGTGGGGTCTTAGACGTTGCACACGTCGAGCCCCTCGCGTTCTACCCACACGCGTCTTCGGATCCGGTCGGTCACCGTCCCTTGATCCGTTTTCTGTGGACCAGGTTTTTCGGGGGTTCGGAGGCCGGCGCCTCGAGCGCGGCGGAGTAAGTATGAAACTAGGTACATTTGTCGTTCTCGCTGCCGTTGGTTTCACCGGAGCAGCACGCGCTGGCGCTCAGGCGGCGCCCGCGGTGGCACCCGGCGCAGCGCCTGCTCCCGCCGCTGCTCCGGCGGCGGCCCCGCCTGTCTTGCCGACCACCGCCGCGCCGGCCAACGCCGTCGGTCCGTCGCTTCCCGATCGCGCGCCGCCGGAGCTCGAGGGCATCGAACCCGAAGCCGGCGGTCTCACCGCGGACGAGGTCGCGCGTCGCGCGCTCACCGCGAGCGCCACGGTGAAAGAGAAGAACGCCGAGGTCGAAGCCGCGAACGAGAAGATCACCGAAACCACGGTGACCTTCTTCCCGAAGCTCACCTTGCTCGCGAGCTACACGCGCACCTCGCCGCTTTCGCTTTCGTTCGGCACCGGGTCGCTCGTCGGTGCCGCCAACGCCGGCGGCCTCGTCACGGGTCCGTGCGCCGCGGGCGGCGCGGCGACGTGCGTCGTCGATTCGGGCGGCCAGCAAGTCCAGGCCGCGCCGTTCTCTCTGAAGTACCCGAACAACAACTACGCGGGCGAGGCGCGCCTCTCGATCCCGCTCTCCGATTACCTGCTCCGCGTCTCGGACGCCGCGGCGTCGTCCTCCTCGAGTCGCGATGCGGCGCGCCTCTCGGTCGCCGCCGAGAAGCTCAAGGTCGCGTCGGACGCGCGCACGCTCTATTTCAACTGGCTCCGCGCCCGAGCGCAGGCCGCCATCGCCAAAAAGACCGTGGAGCAAGTGCAAGCGCGCCTCGAAGACGCACGCGCCGCGTTCAACGTCGGGACGAGCTCCAAAGCGGATCTCCTTCGCATCGAGGCGCTCGTCGCGAACACCGAGCTCACGCAGACGCGCGCGGATTCGCTCGTGTCGCTCACGGCAGGACAGCTCGCCATCGTGATGGAAGATCCGCGCCCGAACTACCGCGTGGGTGAAGGCGTGCCGCCTCCCAACCAGGTCGCCGGCGAAAGCGAATCGGTCGAGCAGCTCACCGCCGACGCCCAAGCTCGACGCCTCGAGATCAAGTCGGTGAACGAGACGGTGAAGGCTTACCACCGCGGCGCGGGCGCGACGCGCTCCGGCGCGTTCCCTCGCATCGACGGGATCGCCGATGCGCTCTACGCGAACCCGAATCCCCGTTACTTCCCGCCGGCACCGCAGTGGAATCTGACGTGGAGCGTCGGCGTGCAAGCGTCGTGGACGATCAACGACACGTTCTCGAACTCCGCGACGGCAAACGAGCTCGACGCGAACGCGCGAAACGCCGAGGCGAAGCGCATCGAGCTCCGTCAGGGCGTCGCCCAAGAGGTGCTCGGCGCTTACACCGACTTGACGCGCGCGCGCGCCGCGTACGACAAGCAGCGCGCCGCGCTCGACTCGGCTCAGGAAGCGTATCGCGTGACGACGGATCTCTTCCGCGCCGGCCGTGCGACGGGCACCGACTTGATCGGCGCCGAGACGGATCTCCTCGACGCGAAGCTCGGCGACGTGAACGCGCGCATCGATTTGTCCATCGCGGCCATCGAGCTCCGTCACGCCACCGGGCGCGACGTGCCGACGGATCAGCCGACCGCGAGCCAGTAGCGCCCATCGGTCACGGGTGATGCTACCCTCGGCCCGCTCCGCGCGGCCGTCGAGGCATGGATCTTCTTTACTTCATCATCCTGACCAGCTCGCTGATCTTCGTTCACGAGCTCGGGCACTTCATGTTCGCGAAGGCCTTCGGCGTGAAGGTCCTCACGTTCAGCCTCGGTTTCGGTCCGAAGATCCTCCGCTTCCGCGGTCGTGAAACCGAATATTGCATCGGCGTCCTGCCGCTCGGCGGTTACGTCTCGATGCTCGAGGAATCGAAGGCCGACGTCGTTCATCCGGAAGATCGGAAGCGCACCTTCGAGTCGCTGCCGGTGTACAAGCGTCTCCTCGTCGTGCTCGCCGGGCCCGCGATGAACCTCGTGTTCCCGGTGCTCCTCTACTTTTCGGTATTCATCTCGTCGGGGTCGTTCTTGCCGCCGACGATCGGCGTCGTTTTGCCCGGGCATCCCGCGGACGGCAAGCTCCACCCCGGCGACCGCATCATGGCGGTCAACGGCGAGGACATCGGCACCTTCGACGAGCTCCGGCGCATCGTCGCGCGGAGCCCCGGAAAAACTCTGCTCTTCAAGGTGTTCCGGCAAAACCACTACGCCGACGTCGAGGTCGTCCCCGAAGAGACGATCGAACGGCACGAGCTCGACATCATCGAACGCGTCGGAACGATCGGCGTTCAACCGAGCGCGCCCGCGGCGGTCATCGGCGTTCCGGATCCCGAATCACCCGCGTATCGGGCGGGGCTCCGCACGTTCGACGTCGTGACCAACGTCGCCGGTAAGCCGGTTCGAAAATTCATGGACCTCGAGGAGGTGCTCGAGCAAAACCGCGGCGAGACGGTTCCGGTCACCTATTTGCGACCGGAGTCGGTCCCCGGTGCGCTCGGCGGCGTCGCCGACATGGCCGTGTTCGAGGCGGGCGTCGTCGCGCTCACGCCCGACGCGTCCGGCGAAGACATGCTCGCGCGCACCGGGATCGAGCTCGCCGATCTGTACGTCGCGGTGATCCCGGAAGACTCGTACCTCTATCGCGCGGGGCTCCGCCCCGGCGACAAGGTGCTCGACCTCGACGGCGACGTCTTGCCGGCGTGGTCGACCTTTCGCGAGCGCATCCTGGCCGAGCCCGATCGTGCGCACCGCTTTCAATACCTCGACGCGCGCGACGGTCACCCGCGGTTCGGCACATTTCAAATGCGCCGCGAGGACTTCACCGACGCGCAGGGGCAAACCTTCGCGCGCTACGTGCTCCCGGCGCAGCATTGGGTGCCGCTCGCCGCCGAGAGTCGCGTGGAGCATCCCACGCCGGTGCGCTACGCGTTCAGCAAGGCCGTCGAAGAGACGCGCGACGTCACTCAATTCATCGTCGTCGGCATCGTCCGATTGATCCAGGGGCGGCTCAGTCTCGATTCGTTGTCGGGCCCGATCACGATCTACGAGGTGGCCGGCGAAGAGGGTCGCAAGGGCCCCGACTATTTCGTCTGGGTGATGGCGCTCCTCAGCATCAACCTCGGGCTCTTGAATCTCTTGCCGATTCCGGTCCTCGACGGCGGACATATCGCGTTCTTCGTCGCGGAAGCCGTGTTGCGTCGCCCGCTGCCGCTTCGGTTTCGAGAAATTTCGCACATCGTCGGCATGGCCGTCGTCGTCACGCTCATGGCCATCGCCTTCAAGAACGACGTCGAAAAGCGCTGGGACGTCATCGTCGGACAGGTCTGGGAACTCTTCGGATGAGCGCCACGGAAGGCAATCGAAAGGGGCCGGCGCGCATTGGACCGATGTCGGCGCGTTCGCTCGCGGCGCGTGTGCTCGAGCGAGTCAACCGCGACGCCGCGTACGCCGCTGCCGCACTCGACGCGGAAATCGAACGACACCCGTCGCTCGACACGCGTGACGTCGCGCTCGCGACGGAGCTCGTCTACGGCGTGCTCCGGACGCGAAGCGTGCTCGTCCGAGAGCTCACTCGGTACGCTTCGCGCGGTCTCCCCGACGATCCGGTCGTCGTGACGCCGCTCTTGCTCGCCGCGTATCAGATCCTCCTCCTCGATCGCGTTCCCGGATTTGCCGCCGTCGACGCCGCGGTCTCCGCGCTCAAGGGCGTGCGCGGTCCCAAGGTCGCCGGCTTCGCGAACGCCGTGCTGCGGAAGCTCGCGCAGTCGGGGGAAGCGCTCTCGAAGGAGGGCGCGGTGCTCGAGAGCGTGTCGCCGTGGCTCCTCGCCGCGCTCACCGACGCGGTCGGCGCGGAAGAGGCCAGTGAGCTGGTCGGAGCGAGCTCGAGCCCGCGCGATCGCGCGAGCGTGCGCCTCGTCTCGGGCGTCACTGCGCCGGCGTTCTTGCGGGACGCCGAGCCCGGACGCGTGTCGCCGATCGCTCGGCTCGTGCCGCGCGGGGGAGACCTGCGGCGTCGCGAAGGGTATTCCGACGGCGCGTTCGTGATTCAAGAGGAGGGCGCGCAGGTCGTCGCGCTTCTCTGCGGGGCCAAGCCCGGCGAGAAGGTGCTCGACGCCTGCGCCGGGCGCGGTCAGAAAACGTCTCTGCTCCGCGAACGCGTCGGGCCCGACGCGCTGCTCTTCGCGACGGATCTCTACGCCGCGAAACTCGACGCGCTCCGCGGCGAATTCGAACGGCTCCATCTCCGTCCGCCCGAGACGGCGGCCGTCGACTGGACGGTGGGCGGCGGCGACGTGCCCGGCGGGTTCGATCGCGTGCTCGTCGATGCGCCGTGCACCGGAACCGGCACGCTCCGGCGTCGCCCCGAGATCGGGCTCCGCCTCGAGCCCGGGGATCCCGCGCGGCTCGCTCACGTCGCGGAGTCGATCTTGCGGCACGCCGCGGCTCACGCGCGCCCCGGCGGCATCGTCGTGTTCGCGGTGTGCAGTGTGCTTCCGGAAGAAGGGGAGGCCGTCGTCACCCGCGTCGCCGACGTCCTCGAGCCTGCGCCGTTCGACTCCGCGGAAATGGCTCATCTCGTCCCCGCCGGCGCGACGTCGCTCCGCCTCTTGCCGCTCCGAGACGGCACGGACGGCTTCTTTATCGCGTGTTTCCGCCGTCGTGCATGACCCGGGGCGACCTCGGCCCCGCGCCGCGGGCGGCCGAGGGGCCCTTGCGTTCCGGTCGATCCCGCGGGAAGACTCCGCGCGATGTCGACGCTCGCTCTCCGCGGTTGTTTCACCGCCCTGGTCACGCCCTTCGTCGCCGACGGCTCGGCGGTCGACTGGGACGCCTACGATCGGCTCGTCGAGTCGCAGATCGCCGGCGGCGTGAGCGGGCTCGTGCCGTGCGGCACGACGGCGGAAGCCCCGACGCTCTCCGACTCCGAGCAGCGCGAGATCATTCAGCGCACGGTACGGCTCGCGCGAGGGCGCGCGGCCGTCGTCGCCGGTACCGGTTCGAACAGCACCAAAAAGACGATCGAGGCATCGCGCGCGGCATTCGAGGCGGGTGCCGATGCCGTCATGATCGTGATGCCCTACTACAGCAAGCCGAGCCAGGACGGTCTTCTCCGTCACATCGAGCTCGTGGCCGAGTCGGTGAAGGGCCCGATCGTGCTCTACAACGTACCGGGTCGAACCGCGGTCGAGCTTCGTCCCGAGACGCTCGAGCGCGCGGTCGCCCGCTTCTCGAACGTCGTCGGGTTGAAGGATGCGTCGAACAACGTCCTTTATTGTCAGAGGATCGCGCATCTCGGCGCGCGTTTCGCCATCCTGAGCGGCGACGACGCGCTCACGGTGCCGCTCATGAGCGTCGGCGCGACCGGCGTCATCAGCGTCACGGCGAATCTGTATCCGCGCGAAGTCTCCGAGGTCGTCTCGCTCATGCTCGCCGGCAACTGGACGGCGGCGCGCGACGCGCACCTGAAGCTCGTGCCCGTCGACACGGCTCTGTTCTCCGAGCCGAGCCCTTCGCCGATCAAGGCGGCGCTCGCCGCGCGGGGTCGCATGAACGACACGGTGCGCCCGCCGCTCGTCGAAATGTCCGACGACGGCAAGCGGCATCTCCTCGCCGTGCTCGACGCCTACGAGGGACGATGAAGCTCGTCGTTCACGGCGCGACCGGGCGCATGGGTCTCGCGGTCACGCGGCTCGCCGTCGAAGCGGGCGACGTGCGCATCGTCGGCGCCGTCGCGGCACCGGACGATCCGAAGCAAGGGAGAGACCTCGGCGAGCTCGCGGGCACCGGGAACCTCGGCGTGTCGATCATGGCCGACATCGCATCGGCGCTCCTCGGCGCGGACATGATCATCGATTTTTCGACCGCGTCTGCACTCCGCCCGCTTCTCGCGGTCGCCGCGAAGAACGGCGTGGCGGTCGTCACCGGAACGACGAATCTCGACGCCGACACACTCGCCGCGCTCGATCGCGCCGCGGAGCGGATCCCCGTGCTCTGGGCGCCGAACATGAGTCTCGGCGTGCAAGTGCTCGCCGAGCTCGTCGAGCAAGCCGTTCGCCGACTCGGTCCCGGCTTCGACGCGGAAATCGTCGAGATCCATCATCGCCGTAAGATCGACGCGCCGAGCGGTACCGCGAAGCGATTGGCCGACGCGGTGCGCGCCGCTCGCCCGAACGCCGTCGCGATTCACGGCCGCGACGGAGACGTCGGCAAGCGTACCGACGACGAGGTCGCCGTCCTCGGCGTTCGCGGTGGCGACGTCATCGGCGATCACACCGTATTTTTGCTCGGCAACGGCGAGCGCCTCGAGCTCACCCATCGCGCCTCGAACCGCGATCTGTTCGCGCACGGCGCGCTCCGCGCCGCGCGTTTTCTGCACGGCAAGAAACCCGGCCGCTACTCGATCCGCGACGCGCTCGGCTGAGCGCTCGATCAGGCGACGGCGCGGCTCTCGAGCGTCTCCGAAGCACGCACCCGCGACGTCACGAGCGCGCGCGCACACGGCAAGACGATCTCGGCGAGCGCGCGCCGTCGAATCTCGCGCCGGGTCGCGTCCTCGACGATGCCGTGACGACGGAGCACTTCAGTGAGGTTGGGGGGGGCTCCCTGCCGTCGTTCGTCGTCGGCGGTTCGGTGCTCGGCGTCGGGCGTCGGCGGCGTTTCACGACGCGCCGTCGCTTCTTCGGCGTGGCTCTCCGCTTCGACGATCGCGACGAGCATTTCGCTCGCGTCTTGCCGGAGCGCGGCCGGCGCGCTCTCGAGCATCCACTGCACGAATCGCCACGCGAGCTCGGCGTGCCGCGACTCGTCGAGCGTGACCCGCGACAGCACTCGCCGGACGGCGGGGTCCGTCGCGTGCGCGAGCGCCTCGGCGGCCTCGATCGCCGCGACCGTCTCGCCGATGCACCCCTCGAGGATCGTGCTCTTCAAAATGTCGAGCGCGCCGCGCCCGGCGAGAGCGCCGTCGATCGCGAGCGGACCCGGTCCGATGGCGCGTCCCGCGTACGCGCTCGCGAGCCCGAAGGCGTCGCGCGCGTGGAGCGTCTCGTCGGCCATCGCCGACTGCGCAGCGATGACGAGCGCGGGCGGCGCGCCGAGCGACATCGCTTCGAGCGAAAATCGCGCGAACGCCGCGATCGACGCATGCTCCATCAGCCCGATGTCCGTCCAGCGCGCCGCGAGCGCCGCGCGCGACGGCGCATCGAGCCCGCGCACCGACGGCGACACCTCGGACGACCAATCGCTCCGCGTCGTGACCGGGGCGACGAGCGCCGCCCCGCCGACGAGAAACGGCCGCCCGGTGAAGCAGGTCGATGCACTGCAAACGTGGGCCCCGGACGACGACAGCGAGCAATACGGGGATGCCGTGGCGCAATCCCCGTTGCCGACACACCCATCGTACGGCGTTTGGCAGGCGAACGCGGTGCCGCCGCACCCCGGATTTTCGCCGTAGCTCACGCACAGCGCTCCGCTCACGCAATCGGCGTCCGCGGTGCAGCTCGCCGGGACGCAGGTTCCATACGGCGAACCGCATCGGCAAATCTCACCTGCGTCGCAATCGCGATCGGTAACGCAGCCGTAAACGCACTCGCAAAAGAACGGCGATCCGCCAAAGATCGAGCTGTTTCTGCAATATCCGCCGCGCCCCGTCGTGCAATCGGCGTCGGAGGAGCAATCCCCCTCGAGCATGCCGCCGTCCGAATTTGCCCGATGTGCGCAGGGATCGGTGTTCGGACTCGGCGCGCACGCTTGCTTCGCCGCGCGATGCACCCCGCCGCCCGCGCACGTCACATAGCCGTCCGGTTTGCCGTCCGACCCGAGCTCGGGCGCGGGATCGTTGCACGGAAGATACGAATTCTGCGCGCCGCCCGTCGCGGTCGCGCCGCCCGTCGCGGTCACGCCGCCGGTCGCGGTCACGCCGCCGGTCGCGGTCGCGCCGCCGTAGGTGTATCCGCCGACGGCGCCGAAGCCGCCGTTGTCGCCGAAGCCACCGCATCCGAGGTCGCACGGATTGCCGCCGCTTCCGGCAACCGCGCCGGTCGAATTCGCTCCCCCGCTCCCGCTCGAGCCGGAAGCGCCGCCAGACGATGCGTTCCCGTCGCCCGGAACGTGTCTCTCGACGCCGCCACACGCCGTGAGCGGACTCAGCCCAAGAACGCCGAACAGCGCCGCGCTCCACCCCGTCATCGACGTTCGTAGTGCCATGGCGAGGTGGCAGTGCCACTTCCGTGCCACCGACGAAATCGCCGAAAAAGGCGCCAAAAATCTAGGTCGAAGTCAGTTCCGTGGCACACGTGTGCCGGCGCACTTCGGAGTTCAGGCTTTGCCGCGCGTGAACTCTTCGTCGACGTCTTTGTCGTGCGGCTTCGCGGGAGCGTCGTCGGCTTCGTCGTCGGCGTCGTCGGGCGGAAGATCGTCGTCGGCGTCCGTGTACCAATGCGCCGGGATCTTGTGCTTCAGGCTCCAGTAGATCCCGTAGTAACCGAGGAGCGCCGGGAAGATCGAATAGATCTGCCCTTCGGTGAGCGGTAACCCCGTGGCCCACGCCTGATACTCCTTGAAGTACTCGACGAGGAATCGGCCGGTGAAATACACCGCGAAGAACATCGAGATCATCGCGCCGCGCGGGCGCTTCTCTTTGCCGAGCTTGATGTCCCACAAGTACAGGATGAGGAGCACGAGCAAGCCGAGCGCGACTTCGTAGAGCTGGCTCGGGTGCCGGTAGAGCGGCACCGCGACGTCGCGGTCGTAGCGCGGGAAATAGACGCCCCAGGTTTGATCCGTCTTCCGGCCGACGATCTCGGAGTTGAACCAGTTACCGATTCGAATCAGGGTCGAACCGAGACCCGCGGAGAACGCGAAGCGATCGGAACCTTCGAGGAACGACTGTCGTTTCCGTTTCGTGAAGAGCCACATCGCGAGGATGAGGCCGACGGTGCCGCCGTGACTCGCGAGGCCGCCCTTTTGGATCTCGAAGAGCCACATCGGGTCGCGGAGAAAGTGATCCCACTCGTAGAGGAAGACGTGCCCGACCCGCGAACCGACGAGCGTGCCGATCACGCCGTAGATGACGAAGTCGCTCGCGTCCTCTTCAGGGCCGCCCGCGCGCTGGATCTGCCAATCGAGGAGCCGATAGCCGCCGAGGAACACGCCGACGTAGAGCAGGCTGTAGTAGCGGATGCCTTCGCCCGGCAGAAAGCTGAGCCACTTCGGGTAGTAAACAAGGATGGGATCGATGTCCCACGTGAACTTGGGCAGCCAGTGCATCCTTCGCTCCGGATTCTGTCGAGCCGCGTTCGGCGCCCGGGTTCTAGTCCGATTCGCCCCGGGGGTCGATGAACTCGTTTCGGGCACGTACCCGCAGCGTGGCGAGAAAGGCTCGTTGCCGAACTCGCTCTACGGATTTAGAGTCGTCTTGCTCGGGGCGCGCTCACCAAGAGCGCTGAGATGTACCCGTCGAACCTGATCCGGTTAGTCCCGGCGTAGGGAAGCGCGTCGAGAGTCGTCGCACCCCCTCGGTCGGACGAATCTCGAAGGAGTTTCCCCATGACCCTACGTGCTCTCCCTCTACGCGGCGCTCACAATCCTTCCAGCCTGGGCGAGGGGACCAATCCCGGATCGTTCTCGAACGCGGCAGGGCTCGGCGGACCGTCGCCCTTTGCCTCGCCCGACACGCCGGGCATGCCCGCGCCGAGCGAGCGGACGGCGTGGGATTTTCTTCCCGCCGGATGGCGGCGCGACGGCGAGCGAGCGATCGCGCCCGCGGGGTTTTCGCCGGTCACGCAGCTCGAACACGCGCGGCTCGGTAACGTCACGAGCGAGATGCGACGGGTCGCCGAGCGCGAGCCGCATCTGACCGCCGAGCAGGTGCGCGACGAAGTCGCGGCGGGCCGTCTGATCATTCCGGCGAACCGCGTGCATCTCTCGTACGCCCTCGACCCCATGGGCGTCGGGCGTGCGGCGCGCACGAAGATCAACGCGAACATGGGCGCGTCGCCCGTCGCGAGCAACACCGAATCCGAAGTCGAGAAGCTCCGGTGGGCCGAGCGCTGGGGCGCCGACACGGTGATGGATCTCTCGACCGGCGGTGACGTCGATGCGTGCCGGAGCGCCATCGTCCAGAACTCGCGCGTGCCGATCGGCACCGTGCCGATCTATTCGATGATCCTCGGTCGCCGGATCGAAGATCTGACGGAGCAGGTGATCCTCGACGGGATCCGACGCCAGGCCGAGCAAGGGGTCGACTATTTCACGATCCACGCCGGCGTCCTGCGCGCGCATCTGCCGTTCGTGAAGCGACGGCTCATCGGTATTGTGAGCCGCGGCGGCTCCCTGCTCGCGAAATGGATGCTCGTGCACGGCCGCGAAAACCCGATGTACACGCTCTTCGACGACATCTGCGACATCATGCGCGAGTACGACGTGTCGTTTTCGCTCGGCGACGGCTTGCGTCCCGGCGGGCTCGGCGACGCCTCCGACGAGGCGCAGCTCCGCGAGCTCGAGACGCTCGGCGAGCTCACCGAGCGCGCGTGGAGAAAGGGGTGTCAGGTGATGGTCGAGGGACCGGGACACGTGCCCTTCGATCAGATCGAATACAACATGAAGCTCCAGCGTCAGGTGTGTCACGGCGCGCCGTTCTACGTGCTCGGGCCGCTCGTGACCGACGTGTTCCCCGGTTACGACCACATCACGTCGTGCATCGGCGCGACGGCTGCCGCGTATCACGGCGCGAGCCTCCTCTGTTACGTCACGCCGAAAGAACACGTCGGGCTGCCGAAGAAGGACGACGTGAAAGAGGGGTGCGTCGCGTACAAGATCGCGGCGCACGCCGCCGACGTCGCGCTCGGCATTCCCGGCACGCGCGACTGGGACGACAACCTCACCAAGGCGCGCGCGGCGTTGAATTGGGACAAGCACTTCGAGCTCGCGTTCGACGGCGACAAGGCGCGCGCGCTCCACGACGAAGACCTCGACGTCGACACCGATTTTTGCGCCATGTGCGGCCATGACTGGTGCTCGGTGCGCATCTCCAAAGAGATCCAGGAGTTCGGCAGCGGCAAAGCCGAAGGGTTCGAGCGCGAGCGCGTGGCCGTGTCTGCGCCGCTCACCGGCGAGCAGCGCGCCATCCTCGAACGTCGCGGCGTGCTTTCCCCCGACGACATTCACCGACTCGCGTCGAAGACGAAGAAGGCCGTCGGCGCGGCGCCCGGTGCAAAAGCCGCGTGCCACAGCGACGTCGCAACCGGCGACGACGCGAGCGCTCTCCAAGCGACGAAGCTCGTCGCCCTCAGGATCCCCGAGCGAACGACGGCCTGAGCGAAGTGCTCGCCGGATGGTCCGTCGCTCGCACGCCTCACGCTCTTCGTCTCGCGTCGTCATCTACGCCGCGCTGCTCGGAAATCTCCTCGTCGCGGTAACGAAGTTCGCCGCGGCCTTCTGGACCGGTAGCTCGGCGATGCTGAGCGAGGGTGTCCATTCCCTGGTCGACACGGGGAACGAGCTGCTCCTCTTGTACGGCATCAGGCGCGCTGCCGTCCGACCGGACCGGGAACATCCGCTGGGGCACGGCCGGGAGATCTACTTTTGGAGTTTCGTGGTCGCGTTGCTCGTCTTCGTGGTCGGCGCGGTCGTGTCGTTCCTCGAGGGAATGAGCCACATCTTGCATCCGCATCCGATCGAGAACCCGGCGGTGAACTACGTCGTTCTCGGCCTCTCGGCGCTCTTCGACGGCACGACGTGGTGGATGGCTCTCCGCAACTTCAAGGGACACAAACCCTACGGCGAGCTGATCGGCGCGGTGAGGGACAGCAAGGATCCGCCCTCGTTCATGGTGCTGTTCGAGGATAGCGCGGCCCTCATCGGGCTCTTCGTCGCGTTCGTCGGAAGCTTCCTCTCGGTGCAGCTCGAGCTTCCGGTGCTGGACGGCGTGGCGTCGCTGATCATCGGCGGGGTGCTGGCGGCGACCGCGGCCGTTCTCGCGCGCGAAACCAAGGGGCTACTCATCGGCGAGCGCGCCGATCCGGCCATCGCCGATTCCATCACTCGGATCGCCGAAGAGATGGACGGCATCGCGCACGCCAACGGCATCATCACCGTACATCTCGCGCCGCAACAGATCGTCGTCGCGCTGAGCCTCGAGTTCGACGACGCGCTCCGCACGCCGGAAATCGAGGCCAAGGTCGGCGAGCTCGAGCGTCGCGTCTGTGCCGCGCAACGCGCCGTGGTCGTGCTGTTCGTCAAACCCCAGAGTGCGGCGACCTATGCGGAGACCGTCGAACGAGCGAAAGGGCACGGGGAATAGCCGAGACGGCGGCTCGCTTTCGAGGAGCGCCACGCAAAAAAGGCGCGGTGACGTGCCTCGCGTGCGATGCTGTTCTTCCGGGCGAGGGCGACAGTGCGTTTTCGGGCGTTTTTGGCGGCATTCGTTGCGGTTTTCCCCGTCGCGTCATTGGCTCGCGCCGACGAGGGTCGCGCGGTTTCCATCTGGTACCGAAGCGCGGAAGGCTGTCCGGACGTCCATTCGTTCCTCTCGCGCCTGACGGCTCGCGGGGTACGAGCGCGCGCTGCCGAGGTCGGCGACGCCGTCGATTTCGTCGTGACGCTCGGTCGCGTTCCGGGTGGAAGTCAGGGCCTCCTCGAACGGCAGACGCGCACCGGGTCGGTCGCCATTCGCACGCTCGACGGCGATGATTGCGAACAGGTCGCCGACGGCATCGCACTCGGTCTCGTCCTGGCGAGCGACGACGCTCCGCCCGCCGGCGGAACGTCCGGCGCGCAGTCGACGGCATCGACTCGGGAACCCGTCGGTGACGACGAAGGCGCGCCGACGACATCGGCGGCGCTCGCTCCGAACCGCGATCGCTCGCTCTGGCTCGGCGCCGAGGGAACGCTCACGACCGGCATCCTTCGAACGGTCGTGCCGGGCGCGGCGCTGTTCGGCGAGCTCGCTCCGTCGGGGCGTGGTTTTTTTGGTGGGGGCTCCCTTCGCGTCGCGGCCGTCGGCGAGACGGGATCGGCGTCCGTCGACGGCTACTCACTTCGAGCCTGGTTGCTCCTCGGTCGACTCGAGGGGTGTCCGGTGAGCGCGCAGATTTCCCGGCTCCGGCTTCTTCCGTGCGCGTCGTTCGACCTCGGCGAAATCGCGGCCCACGGCAGCGGCGTCACTTCCGCGACGAGTCACGACGTCTGGGCGGCGCTCGGCCTCAAGGGGCGCGGCGAGTGGTCGCCGGTGCGCGCCGTCCTGCTCACGGCGGACGTCGGTGCGCTCATCCCTCTGACGCGGTACGACTTCGTCGCGACCGGCGAACCCACGCCGCTCACGAGCGGCGCGAGAATCGGGGTTTCCGCGTCGGTTGGCGTCGGGTTTGGGCTTCCGTGATCGGAATCAAACCGCCCGGACATCATCGATCCGTGAGCCACGCGCGCCTCGCGCTCGACGAACCAACCGTGTCGGGTGTCGTGGGCGCCGAAGAACGATTCCGTGGGCTCGTTGGCGAACATTTCGATTTCATTTGGCGTCAGCTCCGCCGGATGGGGCTGCCTCCGTCCGACGCGGACGACGCTTCACAGCAGGTATTCATGATCGCCGCACAGAAACTCGAGTCCATCGGCGTCGGAAGCGAACGGAGCTTCCTCTACGGCGCCGCGCTTCGAGTGGCGGCGAACGCCCGGCGCGCGTCGCGTCGCGCCCGCGAGAAGGAGGCTGCGAGCGAGCGCGCCGCGTTCCCCGTGAGCGTGCCCGAGCCCGACCGCCGCGTGGAGCTCCGGCGCGCGTGGCACCTCCTCGACGAGCTCCTCACTCAGTTACCCGACGAGCTCGCGAGAGTATTGGTGCTCGTGGAAATCGAAGAGCTCGGCGTGTCGGAGGTCGCCGCCCTGGAGCAAATTCCCATCGGGACGGCCGCGTCTCGGCTCCGGCGCGCACGGGAAAAATTCAACGCCTTGCTCGCCGAGCAATCGCACCGGAACCCGTTCGGCGGAGGTTCCGAATGAGCGCACGCGACGACCATGACGACCTCGACGAGCTCGACGAACGGGCGAGTGAGCTCTTTCGGGCCGCTCGCTCCGAACGGCCTTCGGCGACGGCGCGCGAGCGCGCGTTCGGCGCGTTCGCGGCGCGGCGAACCGACGCGCTTGCCGAAACGGACTCTGTCGTCCCCGCGTCGGACGAAGCCGCGCCGGGTGCCACACAAGAAGCCGCACGCGTTCGTCGTGCGCCGTTCCTCATTGCGGCCGGTTTCGTCGCGGCCGCGGCGGCGACGATCGTCATCGCGGCACGCCACGCGAAGAGCCCGCTCGCGATCTCGTCCGAGCACGTGCCGCCGTCGGCGCGGACGCCCGCCGTGACGAGCGCGCGGACCGTGCCCGAGCCGGAGCCCGAGACGGTGGAAGTCGCGCCGCCGAAACTGCGCCCCATCGGAACCGTCCATGCGCCCCGATGGCAACGGGCGGGCGAGCCTGCATCGAGCGCGTCGAGTGAATCGACGCCGGTCGTGTCGCCCAAGCATGTCGCGTCGCTGTCCGAGGAAGTTGCGGCGCTCGATCAAGCGCGGCAGTTGCTCGCGTCTGGCAACACGAACGGCGCACTCGCGAAACTCGACGACTACAAGAACGTGCTCGGCGGCAAGCGTCTCGTCCTCGAAGCCGCAGTGCTCCGGATCCAGGCGCTCTCGAGCGCCGGTCGAACGGCGGAAGCATCGCGTCTCGCGCGCCGCTTCATCGAAGAAAATCCCGGAAGTCCGCTCGTCGATCGAGCGCGCGGCTTCGTCCGTGAATGAGTCTCGGTTGGGGTCACGCAACGGTGGGAAACGTGAAGGAGAGAGCCATGAAGATCACAGCGAAGGCATGGATTGCCGTCTTGGGCCTCGTGCCCCTGTCGGAAGCGGGGTGTAACGGAAGTCTCGTCGTCGATCACGGTCGCGCGGATGCAACTGACGCCGGGGGACTCTCGGGTGCGGGCTCGGTTGGTGTCGGCGGTTCCGGCAACGTTGCCTGAACAACGGGGGGTTCGTCGGGTGCCGCGGGCACCGGTGGGTTCGTGAGCGCCGGCGGTTACCAAGAAGTGGGTGGGATGGGCGGCTACGGCGCCGACTTGAATCCGCCGACGACGCCCGCCGGTCCGTCGCTCTGCGGCGGTGTTCAGTGCACCGCGTCCGAGGATTGCTGCGTGCTCACGGCCAAGTGCTTCGACAAGACCGATCGCGCAGCGTGCCCGAGGCCGCCGGCCGACGGCGATCCACAACAGCGCACAACGTGCGGCTCGAACACGGATTGCGTCGCGGGTGAGTTCTGCCAACTGAGCGGCGAGCTCTGCGCTGGCGCGGGTCATTGCGTCTCGCAAACCGCGTGCGGCGCGAGCGGTGAGCGAGATATGTGCGGTTGCGACGGCCGGACGTACCACGACGAGCAGTCGGCGTGTCTCGCGGGCGTTTCCGCGCCGACGATCGGCGATTGCGGCTCTCCGACTTTGCTCGGCGCCGCTGGCTCCCCAAACTCGCCGACGGCGACGATCACGCCTTGCGGCTCCGACGCGCAATGCTCGAACGGCGAGAAGTGCTGTTCCATCACCGGGCGGTGTTACGACACGAGTCGGCCTGCGCTCTGCACGTTGCCGCCGGCAGGCACGACGCGTTCCTGTTACACCACCGCCGATTGTTACCCCGGCGACGAGTATTGTGCGGGAACGGGTTGCGATGTGCCGGGCGGTTGCAGATCGCTCGGCGAGACGTCATGCAGCCCGGTTCTCGACGCGGTCTGCGGATGCGACGGCAAGAACTACGTGAACGCCGATTGCGCCGCGAGCGCCGGCATCCGAGTTGCCTCCAAGGGTGAGTGCCAGGACGGCGCCGCGCCGTAGCACGCCGTACGCACGGGCGCGGCGCGCGCATCCCGAACGCGACATCGGCGCCGCGTCCAGTCTTCCCGATTCGAGCGAATTCCGGAAAATCCGTCAATTCGCTGAAGGGGGTGCCTCGACGATTTGCGCTTAAGTTCGAACCCGAATCGCCGAAGGGCTGATTGCGACGGGGAGAACGGAGCGCGCTCGTGGCGAACAGTATCGATTCCGACAGATTTGCCAGTAACGGCGCGAATGGATGGCGAACGGGGCGCGGTGCCGAGCGCGACCCGGGGCTCATCGGAGTCGCTTCGACCCGTCGCGCGGTCTCGGAATCGCTCGGGCGCCGCGAGAGCGTTCGTTGGCCCGGGCGCGCCGCGCCCTTCGAAGTGTGGACCGACGTGGAGCGCGTCGGTCTCACCGACTTCAGTCTCGGAGGTCTCGGCCTCGTGTTGCCCGAGAATCGGCGTCCCACGTCGACGAACCTCGAGCTCGAGCTCCGCCAGGCGCACCAGCCCTTCGCGCGCATTTTACTCGAGGTGACACACGCGTCGCCGTCCGCCTCCGGGAAGCTAGTCGGCGGCCGCGTCACCGCGTCGCTGCCGGTTCCGTCCGGCGTGTCGCTTCCGGGCATGGGCGACTCGATCGAGGTCCGCGACAATGGCTTGTGTGCGGCGATCCTGAAGCGCCTCGACGGCGCGCCGGTCCCCGGCGTCGCCTATCTCGGCGATGGTTCGCGGCACGTCGTCGAATTGTCGGCGGAGACGCTCGACGCCGATGCGCCGGCGCGTCTGATGCTGGCGTCGAGCGCGGCCGACGCGGAGTTCCACGAAGGACCGGCGATCATCGAAGCGACCCTTTTCGGAACGTGCTTTTCGATGCAGGGTCGGCTGTCGGCGGTCGAGGCGCATCGCGCGACCCTGGAGGGGCTGCGGATCTTCAGTGTCGGCCGGCGTGAACATGGGCGCGTGCGCCTACTCGAACGGCAAGCGACCCTCGAGTGGCGGCATCCGCTCGATCCCTCGTTCTGGATGACGGCCCCGGTGCTCGATTTGTCGCCGAAAGGAGTTTCGGTGCTCTTCGCCGCGGGCAACGGGCTCTTGCCGCCACCGAGCGCGCAGCTGCTGTTGCGACTCGGCGCGACGGAGGTGCCGATTCACGCCGAAGTGCGCCACAGCGTTCCCACCGAGAACGGGGGCGCGAGGGTCGGTCTGCGGATCAAGCCCGAGGTGCCGAGCGACGTTGCGCATCTCACGCGGGCCTGTCAATCCGCGCGCTTTCCGATGCTCGTACCGCGCGCGCAGGTGACGCCCGACTCGGTCGACGAGTTGCTTCGTGCGTCCGGCTATCTGTCGCTTCGCGATACCGCGGCGCCGGCGCCCGGCTGGCATCGACCGGACGCGAACGAAGAGCTGACCGTCGATTTGATCCACCAAGGCGCTACGGGCAAACCGGTGGGTCACGGCTCGTATCTTCGGGTCTACCCGAACACGTGGCTCTTCCACCAGCTGGCGACGGTGGGCCTTCGTCGCGCGAAGGTCGCGTACCCGCTCTACGTGCAGGCCGCCGAATGGGCGCTCGCGCTGACCGACCGCGAAGCGTACGCGCTCTCGTACTTCGACCAGGCGAAGACCTGGCACAAGACGATGCTTCGCGACTTCGGTGCGTGGGTCGGCTCCGACGCGCTCTCGACCATCACGTCGCTCGATCGGTTGGAAAAGACGGGTGCGCCGCGACCGCCCGCGAGCACGAATCGTGCGGTGCGGGTGCGCCCGTGCGCGCCGGAAGAACATGCGTTCGTCGCCCAGCTCGCGCGCGCGTTCTTGCCGCCGCTCGTCGCCGACGGGCTCCACGTCTTCGAGAACACCGTGAACGTGCCTGATCTCTGCAGCCATCACACCACGGCGGGCCTCGAGCGGAGTCGCGTCGCGTTCGTCGTCGAAGTCGACGGTCAGCTCGAGGGCGCGGCGATCTGCGAGACCGGAAGCCGGACGCTTTCGCTCTTCAACATCCTCAACATGGCGCACGTCTTCATCCGGCGCACGGTCGCGCCGCGCCACGCGCGTGCCGTGGAGACTGCGCTCCTCGGCGCGGTCCTCGACTTCTACGGCGCACGAGGCATCGACGACCCCCTCGTGGTGACGCCCGAGGGAAGCGTCGGACGTCCGGAGAGCGTGGGGCTCACGGTGACGGAAAGCATGGGCTGCTGGGTCGCGTCCCGAGAGGGACTCAAGCAGTGGAAGAACTATATCCAGTTCGCGCTCGGCGCGTTCTTCGAACGCCGGCGGCGAGACCCCCGGAAAATTCAGTCGATCGAGTCTTGAAAGGGAAAATGTCATGAATCCTCTGGTTCAAAGTCTCTACGCTCCGAAAATCCAAGATGCGCGCGATCGATTCGCGCGCACTGCTGCGACGGCGATCCTCGACGACAACATGACGCCGGACGAGCTCACGCTCTTCCTCATCCACTTCTCGAGCCTCGGCGTGAAGATGACCGAGCCGGTCGAAGGGTGGATCCGGCGCGCCGGCGAGCGTTGCACAGAATGCGGGCTCACGTCGATCGGTCGCGCGCTCGTCATCCATTCGCGCCACGAAGCGAATCACCATCTCATGATGATCGAGGACACGAAGCGACTCGTCACGCTTTACAACCGCTGGCACTCGAAGCAACTCGACGCCGACGAGCTCCTCTCCCGACCTTCGCCGCCGAGCGTCGAGGCGTACGCGCGACTTCACGAGGACGTCATCCGGAGCACGTCGCCGTTCGCGCAGGTTGCCATCGAGTACGAAATCGAAGGGTTGTCCGTGTCGCTCGGGCCGAAGTTCATCGGGCATTGCGTCAAGATCGGCGGCAAGGAGATCCTCGCCGGATTGAGCTTCATCGAGGAGCACGCCGCGATCGACGTCGGGCACACCCTCTTCAACGAGCTCGAGCTCGAACGGCTCCTCGAGAAGGACGCCCACTACATCGACCCTCTCGTCCTCGCCGGAGCGGCCGCGCTCGACGCCTACGGCGGTTTTCTCGGTGACTCCATCGCGCGCGCGAGAGCCGACGTCGAACGACTTCGAGAAGGGCGACGAGAGATCGCGGCAGAATAGGAGTTCGTCGCATGCACGCGCACTTGTTCGAGTTCGAGGATCTCGAGTCCTATCCGCGGATCTTTCGAGAGGCGACGACGCTCTACCTCGAGACCGTGGAGCGCATTTTCGGAGCGGATCGGCTCTTCGCGCCGAAGCTCGCGAGCCTCCTCGTGCGCACCGGCGCGCGACGACTGGTGGACCTCGGTTCGGGCGCGGGCGGTCCCGTTCGTCGCGCGGTTCGCGAGGTGGAGAAGTCACTTCACGAGCCCATCGACGTGACGCTCACCGATCTTCGACCCAACCAACGAGCGGTCGAGCGCATCGAACGACTCGGCGAAGGCGGCCTCCGGTATCTACGCGAGTCGGTGGACGGATCGAATCCGCCACCGGGGCTTCCGGGCGTGAGGAGCATGTTCGCGTTCTTCCATCACCTGCGCCCGGAACACGCTCGCGCGGTGCTGCGCCGCGCGTACGAGGATCGGGAAGGGATCTGCATCTTCGAAATCACCGACCCGTCGTTTCTCGGCATCCTCTCGTGCGTGCTCATGCCGATCTACGTGCTCCTCCTCACGCCGTTCGTGAGGCCCCTGACGTTCTGGCAAGTGCTCTTCACGTACGTCATTCCGCTGCTTCCGTTGCTCATCGCCTGGGACGGCTTCGTATCGACGCTCCGCACGTACTCCCCGAAGGAGCTCGAGCGGATGACCGCGACGCTGCGCTCCGACGACTACGACTGGGAGATCGGCACCATCAGGCACCCCTGGCTTCGGGTGTCACTTCCCTATGCGCTTGGTGTTCCCCTCGCTGGAACCGAATGACCGGGGCTCGCCGCCTTGCCGGCGACGCGCTCATGTCCAGCGGAAGTGAAAGTCGGACTGATAGTCGCCACGGGCCAGATCGCCCTCCATATCGGCGCTCGTCACTTTTCCCCCGGCCTTGACGATCACGGCCCTGAGCGAGTGCATCACGGTGAGAGAATAGAGCGGCGTCATGTCCGGCACCGCTTGCAGGCGAACGATGGCCTCGCCGCGCTTCGCGAGTGGCACGGTCATGAGCCCGTTCGAATAGAACTTGCGCCATACCTGATCAGCGCGCGAGATCATGAACTCCGGCGAACCGAGCTTGAAGACCGCTTTGAAAATGCCGCGCGTCGCGTGGTCGAGATTGAACGCGGTCATGTCCGCGATCGCCGTCCTCTTGCCGATCTCCTTCCCGGTCGCGTCGAGTGCCGCGACGATTCCGGTGATCATATGAAACGGGTACCAGGCCAGCGCGACGAACTCGGTCTGCATGACTTCGGCAGTCGAAGCATCGACGCGACGCAGAAAAGTCTTCCATCCTTCTTCACCCAGGTACCGCTGCATGAACATCGGCACGGGCGCGAACAGGCTGCCGCGGCAGTACGTTTCTCTCGTGGTGCTCGGGCGCTCGAACGAATAGACCGTCGTGCTCTCGCTCGCGTTCAGCGAGGCACCGGGAAAGGCGTCCATCGGTGAATGGTACGACGGCTTATGAGGTTCTTGGAATAATGCGTCAACTACCTACACGGTGAGCGTTGTAGGAGAGAGTGGATGCCGCTTTTCGACATCCCTCTTAGTAGGCCGCGCGCGTTCAGCGCTCGCTCGGCCGCCGTTCGAAACGAATGGGCAACACTTTGGGGCCGGTGATCCCCATCTGCGGCGCCCACTCCGAGCCTTCTTCGAGATGTGGGCAAGTGATACGCGACGACAGCACGACGAGGGCTTCCTGCAGCTCCGCGCGTGCGAGCGTCGCACCGATGCAGTGGTGGGCGCCATGTCCGAACGCGAGCTGCGGTGGCTCGGCGTGGGCGTCGGGGTCGACCCGATCGGGGTCGGCGTACACGGCGGGATCGCGGTTTGCCGCCCACAACGACGCGAGGATGCGGGTCCCTTTTTGCACCGGGCAGCCCCCCACGACGAGATCGTCGGTCGCGATTCTGCCGACGCCCGTCGCCGCGGAGCGGTACCGGAGCACCTCTTCGACGACGGCGCGCACCCGCGATGGTTCACGAGCGACGCGGTCCCACTCTTCCGGCGCCGCGGAGAGTACGGAGATCATCAAGCCGAGCTGGTTCTTGGTCGTCTCGTGGCCCGCGAAGACGAGGCCGGCGACGCTGCCCTTGATGTGCGCTTCGCTGAGTCCCGTGTCGGTTGCCAGCGCGAGGCGCGACACCAGATCGTCGCGTGGCTCGAGCCGTCGCGCGTCGACGAGCTTGCCGGCGTACTCGAGCAGCGCGGCGAGCGCGGCGTCGACCTCGTCGATGTGCGCCGCGCACTCGGAAAAATTCAAGCCGTAGCCTATCGTGTCGGCCCACCTCGAGAAGATTTCGCGATCCTCGATCGGAACACCGATGAGCTCCGCGAGCCCGAACGACGGAAGCTTCTGCGCGAACGCCTCGACGAAGTCGCACTTTCCGTCGTCGACGAACGCCGCGACGAGTCGCTCGGACTCTTCGCGAATCGCCGGACGGAGCTTCTCCACGCTCTTCGGCGTGAACGCGCGCGTCATGAGAATGCGCCACCGCCGGTGCTCTTCGCCCTCCATGTCGAGCGGAGACATCCCCATCCAGTCATGAAACAGGCCCGAAGTGACCCCGAAGAGGTGCAGGGTGTCGGTCAGACTATTTTTGACGCGGCGATCTTGCAGCACCTCGCGAATCGCGCCGTGTTCGACGACCAAGACGCCGCTGTCGATCGCCACCGCCCGGCCGAGAGCGCGCGCTTTTTTGATCGTCAGATCGGGATCCATCACGAGATCGGCTAACCCGAACGAGGGCTCGTTCATGACCATGCCCACACGGATAGCACGACCCAATCCCAAGGCCCCGCATCGCGATTTTGCACGACAATCAGACCGAAAACCGCGTGGGCGCCCCCGGTCCGCGACGCGCGTCCCGTGAATGGCATTTTGCGACGGGTGTTCGGCGATTTGTGGCTGAGCACGCCGAGTCGAACGCGCTACCGTGCATGCGACCTATGGCCGGATCCATCCCGCGGCGAGGGACGCGCGGCCCGCTGTTGGCGGCGGCTCTGGGGTTGGTCCTCGTCCTGGTCCTGTTGGCGTGGGCTGCACGCTCGTACGTCGCTGCGGCCGATTGGGTCGTTCACACGCTGAACGTCCAGAAAACGGCGAATGAGTGGCTCACCGGGCTGTTCGACTCCCGAGAGGCGGTGCGCGCCTATGTGGAAGGGGGCGATCCGCGGCACTTGGCGGCGTATGAGGAAGCCAGCAAGCGCGCGCACGTGAACGAGGACGCTGTGAGGGCGCTCGTTGCCGACAATGCCGTGCAAGTTCGAAATGTCGAGGCCACCGATCGAGTCTCGCGTCGCGCCTTCGAGCTGTCGGAAGAGCTCGTGGCGCTCGCGAACGCGGGTCACGGAGCCGAGGCGATCAAACGCCTCTCATCGGAAGAGAGCCGGCGGATCGCCGTCGAATTTCGAGCAGACATCCGCCGGATTCACCTCGAAGAAGAACGCGTCTTGTTCGAACGCCGGCAAGAGGCGAAGCATCGGTCCGTCGATGCGGCGGCGAGCGGCGCAATGCTCGTCGCGGTGTCGATTGCGTTGTTGATCTATGCCTGGCGAACGGAGCGCACGCGGGATCGTTTGCTGGACCAGCTCGCGACGGAAACGCGCGCTCGACTCGCGATGCTGACGGATCTCGCGGTGGCCTTGTCGGAGGCTCGCACCCGCTCGGAAGTGGCCCAGGTGATCGTCGAGCACGGTGCGCGGGCAGCGCGCGCCGACACGTGCACGTTGTACGTCCTCGACGAGAGCGGGACGGCTCTCGAGCTCGTCGGAGATCGAGGGGTCGCTACGGCGGTGCTCGAAAAGATCCGCCGCATCACCGCGACGTCCGGCAACCCCGAGACGTTCGAAACGTTCAAGGCGGAGAAGGCCCTCTGGGCCGAGAACGAAGCGGACTACGCGGCGCTCTACCCGCGACTCGCCACGTTGAAGGCAGACGGTCCGAGAGCCAAGGCGTTCTGGAGCACTCCGCTCGTCGTCGAGGGCAACTCGTTGGGGCTGCTGGGAATGGGGTTCTACGAGCCGCGCAAGTTCTCGACCGATGAGCGAGCGTTCGTGGAAACGCTCGCTCGGCAGAGTGCACAAGCGCTGCTTCGCGCGACTCGTCTGGAAAGCGAGGACGAAGCGCGGCGGTGGTTCACGACGACCCTCAGAAGCATCGCCGACGCGGTCATCGCGACGGACCCGGAGGGACGCGTGACGTTCATGAATCAAGTCGCCGAGCGGCTCACGGGGTGGACGGAGCCCGAAGCCGACGGGCGTCCCTTGGACGAGGTCTTTCGGATCTTCTCCGAGGCGACCCGGGCGCCGAGCGAAAGCCCGGTCGCGAAAGTGCTGCGAGAAGGAACCGTCGTGGGGCTCGCGAATCACACGGTGCTTCGTTCGCGAAACGGCACGGAGGTTCCCATCGACGACAGCGGAGCGCCGATTCGAACGGAAACGGGGCACCTCGCGGGCGTCGTTTTGGTGTTTCGCGACGTGAGCCGCGAGAAGGTGCTCGCCGGCCGGCGCGAGTTCTTGGCGAAGGCGGGCGAAGCCCTCGTCTCGTCGCTCGACTACGAAGCGACGCTCTCCAACGTCGCGCGCCTGGCAGTTCCCATCCTCGCCGATTGGTGCTCGCTCGAGGTCGTGGAATCCGACGCGGATACTCCGCGACTGGCGGTGGTGGCTCACGTCGATCCGAGCAAGGTGGCGTTCGCGCGAGATCTCAGGGAGCGGTATCCACCCGATTCGAAGGCTCCGCGAGGCGTCCCCGAAGTGATTCGCACCGGCCGCCCCGAGCTCTACACGGAGATCCCGGCGGCGTTACTCGAAGGCGCGGCGCGAGATGCGGAGCACCTCAGATTGATTCGCGAGCTGATGCTCCAGTCGGCCATGATCGTTCCGTTGCGCACCGCGACGCGCACGTTCGGCGCAATGACGTTCGTGTACGCCGAGTCGGGGCGCCGTTACACGGAAGACGATTTGGCGTTCGCTCTCGACTTCGCACGCCAAGCGGCGATGGCGATCGAGAACGCGGCGTCGGTGAAGGAGTTGTCGGACGCGCGCACGCGAGAGGGACTCTTGCGTCATGAGGCGGAGGTTGCGGGCCGCGCGAAGGACGAGTTCCTCGCGGTGGTGTCCCACGAGCTCCGAACGCCGCTCACCGCGATCTTGGGCTGGGCCGTCACGTTGCGGAGCCGAAAGACCCCGGACGAGCTCGAGCGAGGGCTGGCCGTCATCGAGCGCAACGCGCGCTCTCAGGCGAAGCTCATCGAGGACGTGCTCGACGTGTCGCGGATCATCAGCGGCAAGCTGTCCTTGAATCTCGCGCCGACGAACATCGCCGACGCCGTCGGGGCGTCGATAGAAACCGTCACGCCAGCCGCGAACGCCAAAGACATCGTCATCACGTCGACCGTGACGACCGAGGCGCTGACGATCACCGCCGACCCGGACCGCTTACGCCAGATCGTCTGGAATCTGCTCTCGAACGCCGTGAAGTTCACGCCGAAAGGCGGGCACGTGTGGGTGTCCGCGGACCACCGAGGATCGGACGTCGTCATCGTCGTGCGCGATTCCGGCGAAGGGATTTCGGGGCACGCTTTGCCGCTCGTGTTCGAGCCGTTTCATCAAGCCGATGCTTCGACGACGCGGCGCCACGGAGGTCTCGGTCTCGGTCTCGCCATCGTGAAGCAGCTGATCACGGCTCAGGGTGGAACCGTGACCGCCGAGAGCGGCGGTGAGGGGAAGGGCGCGACGTTCACCGTGCGGATCCCGGCGCGATCCGCCGTCCCGAGCCTTGCTTGGGCGGCCCGACCTGCGGCCGTGCTCGAGACGGCGGCCGCGTCGGCGGCCGGCATGACGCGGCTCGACGGCCTCAAGTTACTCGTCGTCGACGACGAGGCAGACACGCTCGAGCTGATGAGTCGCTTACTCCGCGACCGCGGCGCCGAAGTGCACGTCGCCGCTTCGGCAGGAGAAGCGATCGAGACCTTTTCTTCGGCGCGACCGGACGTCATCGTGAGCGACGTCGGCATGCCGGGCATGGATGGCTACGCGCTGATCCGTAAAATTCGATCCCTGTCGCTGGAGCGCGGCGGACGCACCCCCGCGGTCGCGCTGACGGCTTACGCGCGGACCGAAGACGTGCAGCGCGCGTTCGCCGCCGGTTACCAGATGCACCTCGCCAAGCCCGTGGACCCGGCGCATCTGGCAACCGTCGTTGCGAACCTCGGCGGACGAAGCGTCGATGAGGGGTGACGACCGGTCACCGGCGGCGAAGCGTTACTGCGTGCAGGTGCAGCCGTACTTCGTCGCGTCTGCTTGGGTGAAACCCACGCAGTTCGCCTTCATCGCGTTGAAGATCTGCTGCGCCATCAAGGTCACGCCGGCCGCCTCGGGATGCACCCCGAGAGCCGTCTCGAACTGTGTGGGGTTCGCGTCTCCGAACGCCGCCTTGAACGGCGCGACGAGGTCGACGAAAAAGCAGCTGAGCTTGCCCTGCGTCGCGGCGTTGGCGCCGTCGCAGAGCGCCTTTATCTTCGGTTCGGAGTAATCGAGGATCTCGTTGTCGCCGCCGCCATTGGCCGGAGTGTGCGGGTAAAAGAAGTAGACGATGTCTTCGACGCCCTTGCCGGCAGCCGTCTGGATGAACGTCGTCACCGCGGAAAGCGTGTTGTCGACGATGCCGACGCACTCGCTCTTGGTGGACGAGCCCGCCTTGCCGCAGTCGACGTTGCATCCGGGGAACTTCGCGGTGTCACAGAGGAGAATGTCGTTGCCACCGCCGTCCATGATCAAAAACTTGATGTTCGGGTGCGCCGCGATGGCCGAGTTGAACTGAGCCGGGACATAAGGCATTCCGCCGCCGCTCGCGAACGACACGCCGGCGACGGCGTAGTTCGGCGTACTCGTGAGCGACGAATCGAGCATGGCGAGGTCCGGCTGCAGAGGCGGCGTGAGGAACCCGGTGACGTACGAGTCGCCGATGATCGCCGCTTGTTGCGTCAGATCGGTGAGGCAAGGTCCGCCGGTCGCAGCGCCCGTCGTGCCGCCGCTGCCCGCCGTGCCGCCGCCGCCCGCCGTGCCGCCGCCGCCCGCCGTGCCACCGCCGCCGGCCTCGCCCGCACTGCCTCCGCTCGCGGATTCGCCGCCCGTGTTCGGTGGCGCGCCGCCGGACTCCGTCCCGCCTCCGCCGCTCAAGTCTCCACCGGAGCTCGTGAATCCGCCGCTCTGCGACACGAAGCCGCCCGAGCCGTTCGTGAATCCACCGCTCTGCGAGACGAAGCCGCCCGAGCCGTTCGTGAATCCGCCGCTCTGCGAGACGAAGCCCCCCGTGCCGGTGGGCTGGTCGGTGGTGCCGCTGCCGTTGTTTGCCGAGCTACACGCGCCGAGGACGAACAGCGCGCAGAACCCGCTCAAGACGAATCCCGTTACTTCGATGCTTCTGATCATTTTGTTTTTCATCACTTAGTGTAGGCAGCATGGTCGCGCGCCCTGAGTGCGACCGTCGCGCGCTCTCTCACGAGCGAACGATCGATCCCGCACCCGAACGTCTCGGCGAACGATTAATCTCGATTCGCGGTGAAGCAAGTGAAGTGTTGAACGTGTCGCTGCGCGTTCGATCGCGTCGTCACTGCTAAGCGCGAAGGTAGCTTGTGAGGACAACGTACGGATCGAGCGGACGAGCCTAGATGACTGCGAACATTCGATCGTCACTTCGTGTCAGGTAGCCGAACTCGCCAACGCTTCTCGCGCGCGCCCTCTCGCCCTCTCGCGCTCCTCAGTCTCGAGCAATGCTTGGTCACGCGGTCGTCGCGAGATCGACCGCGCAGCACCGGCCGATTGTTGCAGCAGGAATCGAGAAACCAACGGCTCGCGAGCGGACCCTACCGCCCCAAACCCGCTACCGATTCAGCTCGTCTCCACGAGCCCGCGGAGCTCTCCGGGCGAGACGCGGTACTCGGCGTTGCAGTAGTCGCACTGGATCTCGAGGACTTCGCCGTCGTCGATCATCGACTGCACTTCCGTCCGCGGGAGCGTGGAGAGGCTCGACATGACGGTCACCTGGCTGCACCAGCATTCGAATCGGACGTCGCTCGCGCCGAGCTCGGTGAAGGGCATGCCGTAGAGCAGCTCGCCCATCAACGCGCCTGGCGTGAAGTCGGGACGGACCAACCAATGATCGATGGTCCGAAATTCTTCGAGCCGCTCGGCCATGACGAGCAAGGGTCCGCGCTCGGCGCCCGGAAGGAGCTGAACCAGGTAGCCCCCCGACGAGACGAGACCGGTTTCGTCGAACACGGTGCCAACGGCAATCATGGTGGTCACTTGTTCGGACACTTGCATGTACGTCATGAGGGCGGGCGCGATCGCGCCGCCCGTCACCTCGACGACGCCTTGATGAAGACGTCCGTCGTGCATCGTGCGCATGAGCCGGAGCAAGCTGCCCGGTCCGAGGTCGAGGGGATCGCCGTTTCGGCCCTTGCTGACGAGGCCTCGGGTGCGCCCGGTCGGGTGCGAGTCGGCAACGATGGTGCCGGTGCTCCCGCTGCCGCGGAGGATGCCCTGAACCCGGAGTTGCGGCGCCAGCGTCAGCCGCAGCAGGATCACCCCGGTGATGAGATCGCCGAACGCCCGCGCGGTCGGTCCGGTGGCATCTTGAGCGGCGAGCGCGCGACGCACCGTGTCCGTCGTTTTCAACGTGAGGACCCGGAACGTCCCGTCGTCCGTCATTGCCCGAAAGACGGAATCTGCCTCGACCATTTTTCGATAATTTAGCGCCGAGAAACCACCTCGGCCATCGTCCTCGACCCTGAATTGACTCAAAATTCGGCGAAACGGGGAAGAGTCACGGGACGTCGTTCGGATCGACGGGGTCGTCCTCGGTATTTTCGAGTGGGGTCGAGATGCGGTACGTGCCGCTCAGCCAATTGTCGAGGTCCGCGAGTCTGCAACGAGCCGAGCAGAAGGGCCGAAACGGATGGTCGTCGGGGACGTCGGCGACCTTGTGGCACATGGGGCACGCGATTCTCACGCGACGAGCTTACCACGGGGTCTTGCTACGCGCGGCCGCCTGGCAAAAGCTCCCGTGCCCATGGCGACGTTTGCCACTTCCGGCCTTTTACTCGAGATCGGCGTCGAGGAGCTCCCCGCGTCGTTCGTCGGCGCTGCAGTCGAAGCGTTGCCGAATCTGATCCGCGCCCGGCTCGCGGAGCTTCGTCTCTCTCACGACATCGTGCGCGCCGAAGGAACCCCACGGCGGCTCGCGGTGATGGTGGACGACGTCGCGCTGCAGCAACCCGACCTCGCCGACGTCGTGCTCGGTCCGCCCGCTCGGGTCGCATTCGACGCCGCTTCTCGCCCGACGCGCGCGGCCGAGGCATTCGCGACGAAGAGCGGCGTCGCGCTCGACGCCTTGTTCGTGCAGGAGACGCCGAAGGGCGCGTACGTCGCCGCGAACCGACTCGAAAAAGGCGGTCCGGCGAAGGCACTCTTGCCCGCCGCGCTCGCACGGGTATGCGCGGAGATCCCGTTTCGCAAGTCCATGCGCTGGTCGGACGGAGATACCGCTTTCGGACGCCCGGTGCGCTGGCTCGTCGCCTTGCTCGGCGATGACGTCGTGCCGTTCGAATTCGCCGGCGCAATCGCCGGGCGGACGACCGAGGGGCATCGCTTTCTCGGCGGCCCGCCGTTCGAGCTCGCGCGCGCCTCGGAGTACGTCGCGCGCCTCCGTGAACACCACGTCATCGTCGAGATGAAGGGCCGCGCCGACCTCATGACCGAGCGGCTCGTCGCGGCGTCGAAGGAGCTGCACGGCGAGCTCATCCTCGACCCGTTCCTCGTCGGAGAGAATGCTTCGCTCGTCGAAGAGCCGCAGGTCGTGATCGGCGGATTCGAGCCGAGTTTTCTCGCGCTGCCCGAGCGCGTGATCCTCGACGTGGCCAAGGGCCATCAGCGGTACTTCGGCCTTCGCGGCAAGGACGGTCGGCTCATGCCGAACTACCTCGCTGTCGTGAACACCGCGGAAAATCCGAAAAATGTGCGCCGCGGAAACGACCGCGTGATGCGCGCGCGGCTCTCGGACGCGAAATTCTTCTACGACGAAGACCTGAAGACGCCGCTCGAGGCGCGCCGCGCGGCGCTCGACGGGATCCTCTTTCACAAGCGCCTCGGCTCGGTCGGCGACAAGGTGCGCCGGATGGAGCGACTGGTCGCGGAGCTCGGCGCGCTCCTCGGTCTCGACACCAAGGTGATCTCCGTCGCGCTTCAGGGCGCGGCCCTCGCGAAGTGCGATCTCGTCACGTTGATGGTCGGCGAGCTTCCGGAGCTCCAGGGCCTCATCGGCCGGTCGTACGCGCTCGTTCAAGGAGTCGCGGAGCCGGTCGCCGACGTGATCGCCGAGCACTATCTCCCGCGCGGCGCCGACGACGACACGGCCCTGAGCGACGCCGGCGCCCTCGTCGCGATCGCGGAACGCGTCGATACGTTGACGGGCTCTTGCGCGATCAACGTGATGCCGACGGGCACCGCGGACCCGATGGCGCTTCGTCGCGCGGCGATCGGCCTCCTCAGGACGCTCATCGCTCGAGACTGGGCGCTTTCGGTGTCGAAGGCCATTCCGATCGCGCACGCCGGATATGCCGTTCCGCTCGATCTCGACGCCCACGCGACCGCCGACCGGCTCTCCGGCTTTCTCGCGCAGCGGCTGCGCGGCATCCTCTCGCCCGGTCTCGCGTCCGACGTCGTCGATGCGTGCATCGCGGTCGGGCACGACGAGCCGGTCGACGTCGTGCGGCGTGCGCGGGCGCTGTCGTCGATCGACGCGAACGTCCGCGCTTCGGCGGGCGAGGTGTTGAAGCGGGCGACGAACATCGCCAAGGAAGCTCCCGAAGGCGCCGCGGTCGCGCCCGATCGCGTGAGCTCGGACGTCCACCCTTCCGAGCGGGCGCTCTTCGACGCGTTCACGACGCTCCGCTCGTACACCGACGGCGGCGCGCGCGATTACACGTCGAGTCTACAAGCGATCGAGCGATTTTCTCCCGTGCTCGAGCGATTCTTCACCGACGTCTTCGTCATGGTCGACGACGCGAAGGTCCGCGACAACCGACTCCGCCTGATGCGTGAGATCCAGCGCGCTTGCTCCACCATCGCGAATTTCGGTTTGCTGGCGCGAGAAGCGAACGCTTGAAGCCTGAATTTAGACTGCCCGATTTCCCGCGGCGATTTGCGCGATCTCGGCGCGCGTGTTACCGAAAATGGTGCCGGGCTTTTTCGTGAGAGGATGTGGGTGAACGCCATGATGCGACGCTGGTCACTCCCCAAAACACGCGCGTTCGTTTGCGCCGGTCTCGGCGCCCTCGAGCTGCTTCCCGGATGCGTGAGCGATGCGCCCACGCTTCGCGCCAGCACCGATGGAGGCGGCGACACCAACTCCGGGGGCGCGACGTCGAGCGGCGGCGCAGGGGGCACCCCCTCGAGCGGCGGAACGACGTCGAGTGGCGGCAGCGGTGCATCGACGGGCGGAGCAACGGCAAGCGGCGGCGCTTCGAGCGGCGGAACCACGGCGAGCGGTGGCGCGACCGCAACCGGCGGGGCGACGTCGAGTGGCGGGACCACGGCGACTGGTGGCACGACAGCCAGCGGCGGAACGACGTCGAGTGGTGGGACCACGGCGACCGGTGGCACGACCGCAACCGGCGGAACGACGTCGAGTGGCGGGACCACGGCGAGCGGCGGGACTAGTTCGACGGGCGGCACGGGCGGAACGACGTCGACGTATTGCACCTCACAGAAGCCTCCGAGCGGCGTCGTCGCAGCTGACTTTCAGTGCGTCGACTTCGAAAAAGGCCTGCCCTCGTCGACAATCTGGGTCCCGACGTCGACCGGGAACGGCAGCGTGATGCGTTCGACGGCGAAGGCGTCCTCGCTCCCCTATTCGATCCTGACGAGCGTAGCGGCGGTGGACAGTGGATTGAATCCGGACACCGGCACGTTGGCCTGGAACGACGTCGGCTCTTCCGCGATCACCAAGGTCAGTCTCGCCGCGGCGCTCAACCCGCCGCCGGACGACAGCATCGTCCCCGCGTGGTCCGGCGATATGACCCTCCTGTGCATCGCAACCGGATCGAACCAGACCTGCCTCACTTATACGGTCCACGGTTCCACCGGCTTCAGCGGTGACTACACGGGCTTCTACGTGTCGTGGGTCTACAGCGGTGGTGCAGCCGTGCGCGCCGATTGCGCGATCTCGACGACGACGACGCTGAAGCCCAACCTGTGGAACAACGTGTTGCTCGACGTCACGCTCGGCACGGGCGCGATCCAGTTTTTCATCGGTGCCACCGAGGTCACCTCGAGCTGCAGCGGCAGTTTCGGCAACGACACCGTGGCCAAGGTCACCGTCGGATCGGCGACGCAGGGCATCACCACGTCGAGCTGGGCCGGGTACATCGACAACGTCGTCGCCGCCGTGTCCCGCTGAACGCAGGCTCGGCCTACGGGCGCTGGGGACTCGGACCGGCGAGGTTTCGCTACGACCTCTTTACGTAGCGGAATTATTGGGTTATTCGCGAATGTCGGCTCGCCAGAGATCGAGGTTGACAGTGATAGCTGTCACAGTTATAAGTGTGCCATGGTTACTGCAAACGATACGCATGCTCCGCACCGGCCGATCCGCTGGACCCTGGCCGCGAGAGCACTCGTGGGCCTCGCGCGCGACACCCAGCGCACGGACCACGTGTTCACCATCATCTCCGCTCTGACGGGCGACAGCTTCGAGCGCACGTTTTGCGAGTTCCGCGAGACCCCGCACGGAAAACGGCTTCTCTTGGAGAAGCCCTCGCTCGCTCTGGCGCTCGCGGACACGACGCGCCTTCGCGCGTTGCCGGAAGGCACGCTCGGACGCGCGTACGTCAGGTTCATGGACGCCGGCAAGCTCACGTCCGACGGCCTCGTCGGAGCACAGGAGGCTCGAATCGATCCGAACGCCGAGCTCGAATACGACGCCGATCGTCAGTACGTCTCCGATCGCCTTCGCGACATGCACGACCTCTGGCACGTGCTCACCGACTACGGCTCCGACGACACCGGTGAAATCGCGAATCTCTGGTTTTCGGTGGGCCAATTCGGCAATCCCGGCATGGCCTTCATCGCGTTCTTCGGCGTGCTCGACGGATGCGTCGGCGCAGCGGTCTCCTGGCCGCGGTATTGCTTCAACGCCTACCTCCGCGGCCGCCACGCGAAGCGACTCGTTTCCGAGCCGATCGAGGACATGCTCGAGCTCCCCATCGACGAAGCGCGGGCACGACTCGGCATCGCGCTCACTCGCGACGTCCACCCGGAAGGCATCCGCCGCGGCGATCGCAAAGAGCGCGCGCTCGGTGCGCTCGCGGCGTGAACGCCGCGCCTCGCGACTCAATGCGCGGCTAGCGCTTCCGCAGCCGCCGCGATCGTGCGATCCACGTCGTCGTCGGTGTGTGCCGCGGAGATGAACGCCGCTTCGAACTGCGACGGAGGCCAGTAGATGCCGCGCTCGATAAGGCCGCCGTGCCAGGCGCCGAAGCGCGCGGTGTTGCAGCGGGCTGCGTCGGTCCACGAGCGGACGGGGCCGTCGTGAAAGAAAAGGGTGAGCATCGAGCCGGCGCGTTGCACGACGCCGGTCACGCCGCGGTCGGCGAGGGCGCGACGGAGGCCGCGTTCGAGGCGTGCGCCGAGCGACTCGAGTTTCTCGTAGAGAGCGTCGTCGAGGAGCTTGAGCGTCGTGAGGCCCGCGGTGACCGCGAGGGGATTGCCGCTCAGCGTGCCCGCTTGGTACACGGGACCGAGCGGCGCGATCTTTTTCATGATGTCGGCGCGGCCGCCGTAGACGGCGAGGGGCATGCCGCCGCCGACGATCTTACCGAGGCACGTCATGTCCGGACGCAAGCCGAAGTATTCCTGCGCGCCGCCCGCGGCGAGCCGGCATCCGGTCATCACCTCGTCGAAGATCGAGATCGCGCCGTGCGCGCGACAGAGCTCGATGATGGTCTCGAGAAATCCGGGCACCGGCGGGACGCAGCCCATGTTGCCGGCGACGGGCTCGACGATGACCGCGGCAATGCGCGACGACTCGCGGGCGAACAATTCCCGAAGGGCTTCGCCCCCGTTGTACGGAGACGTGACGGTGTTCGCGACGGTGCCGAGCGGGACGCCCGCCGAGTCCGGCGCGCCGAACGTTGCGGCGCCGCTACCGGCCTTCACGAGGAGCGCGTCCGCGTGCCCATGATACGCGCCGTCGAACTTCACGATGACGTCGCGTCCGGTGAAGCCGCGCGCGGCGCGGAGCGCGCTCATGGTCGCTTCGGTGCCGCTCGAGACGGCGCGTAGCATTTCGATCGACGGGTACTTCGCGACGATCGCCTCGGCGAACTGGACTTCGAGCGCCGTCGGGGCGCCGAACGAGAGCCCGTTCGCCGCGGCTTCGCACACCGCGCGGACGACTGCGGGGTGCGCATGCCCGAGGATCGCCGGGCCCCAGCTTCCGACGTAGTCGATGTACGCCTTGCCGTCGGCGCCGAAAATCCGCGCCCCCGACGCGCGCTCGACGAAGATCGGGTGGCCGCCGACGGCGCGAAACGCACGGACCGGGCTGTTCACGCCTCCGGGCAAGAGGCGTTCGGCGCGCTCGAGCCACTGTGCGGATATCGAGTCGCTCATGGTGGGCGGAGCGTACCAGCAGGCGCCCGCTTCCGGCACCTCGCTCGCCACCCCGGAACGGTTTCGGGTTTGTTGGTGCGACTTCGTGGCGCCGAAGGGCAGGGTTTGGTCGCGCGCCGGCGGCGGATTACAAGAACGCGCCGATATTTCCGATGGTGATGCTCGGACCGAAGACGAACCCCCAGGGGTTCAATCTGACGTTGGCGGTCGGAACCCCCGTGGCGTCCAGAAGCTGTCCGGTGCGATCGCCGACCGTGTATGCCGCCCAGGCGTGAATGTTCACGGACGCCTGCGTCGGTTGGCCCACGTTGCCGAGCGGGATCGAAACACCGAGACCCATCACGATGGCGAGCTGCCGAGCCTTCTCGGTCTCGAGCCCCATCGCCATCACTCCGCTTTCGAGGCCCACGATGCCCTCGTGGCCGTCGTGATCGAGCCAGGTGATGCGCGAGAGAATGCCGAAGTTCAGCGCGAGCGGGCCGGTTCCGAGGTCTTGCGGGTCCTTCGAGAAACGATAGAGGGACGCCGGGATCGCGGCCGTCGCGTAGAAACGGAAGCTCGAGTTTTCGGTGACGATGGTCCACTGGGCGCTCGGGAGCTCGACCTTGCCCGGCGACTGACTCAAGTACTGCGTCTCGTCGATCACGTGCGTCACGCGGATGTTGATGTGATCGAACTGCTCCTTCGCGCCGCGCACCCAGATCACGTCGTTGGCCGGGCCGTTGCGGATGAGCAGATGTTGCGACAGCTTCGCCTCGCCGCGTTCGGCCCCGCTCACGCCGTTGACCGTGACGTCCACGTCGAGGCGCTGCTCGCCGTCTTCGGGCGGGACGCGATCGCGGTGGATGATGAGGCGGCAGCTGTCGCGCGCCGAGAACGGAATGTGCGGCGCCGTTCCCGGCGCGATGCTCACGAGCTTCCCCGTCTTGCCGGCGCAGAGCAGCTCGACGATCGGCGTCGTGGTGATGCTCGACGCGCCGAGGGGCGCGGGCACGCTCGCTTCGCGAATCGGGCGCTGCACGGGGTCCATCAAGGTCGCGAAATCGGTGTCGGCGAACTCCTTCGGCACCGACGTCGAGCGGTACGCGAACCTTAGCGACGTGTAGCCACCCGAGGTGTACACGCCTCGGATGTGAAACCCGTCGGGCCTCTCGCTCACGGTGTACGCGCCGGGCACGGCGATCGGCACGACTTTCCCGTCGGTCGAAACCGGAGAAATGGAGAGCAGCGCGTCGCGGTTCTTCGGGACGAACTCGATTTCGCCGTAGTTCGGCAGCTCGAGGGACGTGCGGAGCGGCGGCGGCTCCCAGGTTTTTTCGCTCGCGACGGCGACCACCGAGCCATCGTCCGAGCGCGACGCGACGATCGTCAAATGCTCGCTCGCGACGCGACCGATCCGCAGGAGCACGTTCGCGCCTTCCGGAACGCCGACGACTTGCGTCACCTCGACGGGCTCGCCGGACGCCGTCCACTTGAGCCGATCGACCTCGTTCGAGCAAGCCTTGTCGAGGCGTACGAGCACCTTGAGATTGTCCACTTCGCGGAGGGGTTGCCCCGACAAGAGGGTCAGCGGGCAGCGCAGCACCGTGAGCGGCTCCGTCACGCTCGTGTCCATCGCGTCGCCGTGGGCGATGAAGACGCGGGGCGCGAGCCGCACGCGCACCGTGATGGTCGGAGCTTGCGCGGGAACGCCGCGCACGACGATTCCCGTGCCCGAAAACTCGCACCGTCCGATGGTGCAATCGGCCGACGACACGGCTTCCGGATGGACGAGCGCGACGGTGCCTTCGCCGCTCGAGACGTCCGCGGTGTGCGATGGCGGGAGAACCCTGCCGATGATCACGCGCGCGATCGGCAGCTTGAGCTGATCGTCGGGGACCAACGTGCCCGAGGCGTCGTACGTACGAACGTCGGCATCGGTGCGGCCGCCCGGCGCCGCCCACTTCAAGGTGATGCGGAGCGGATTGGCGGGCAGCGTCGTGTCGACGTTCAAGGCGCAGACATCGTGGCCTTTGTCCTTGCTCACGCCGAGGCAAAGGTCGCTGCCCGCGACGTTGTCGGCGCTGAAGCTGAGCCGCGCACCCTCGAGGCCGTCGCCGCGCAATTCGAGACGACCCGCGTCGACCCATACGCTGACGCTCGTCGGATCGAACGTCGGCAAGGGCCCGGTCGTGACGAGGCTCATCGGCTCGGTGGCGCCTCCGCATCCTTGCGACGCGTTGGCTGCCGTTACCGTGACGACCTGGCCGACATGGCCGTCCGTCGGAGGGCGAACCCGCCGCCGCGTCGAATCGGCGACCCAGCCCCCCGAGAGCACCGTGCAGAGCATTTTCTCCTGGGGCAGCGTGAAGCTGTCTCCGCCGAACGGCGCTTGAACGACGAGCGCCTCGGCGCGTCGCGCGACGACGAAGAGAAGAGCGAAGGCGAGCACGGCGAGTGCCCGGCGAAGGGCTCCGTGCGAGCGCGGTCGTTCGGCGCTCATACGCTCACGATCTAAGTCAGTGAGCGACAATCTTCTACTAGATATGGGGGCGTTCCCGCCCCCGCAGCTCGCTCCCGAAGGCGTGGCGTTTTGCCGCTTCAGTTGCGGCATTCGATCACGTGCGCTCGCGACGACCTTTGTCGTTCACCAGGGCGCGCCACGCGTCGATGCGCACCTGCGCGTGCGGTGGAAAACGGAATCGTGCGAGGCGTCCGAGCAGGTGAGGGACGTGATCGCCGACGCGCGAGCGGTCGTTGAAGACGTCCGCGGCGGCTTCGAGCGCCGCGAGCGCGCCGTCGGGGTCGCCGCCCTCGACGGCGAGCCACGCCTCGGTGAGGAGCGCGTGCTGTCGCGGTTCGGGCTCTTTCACGCCGGTGCGATGGATCTCGCCGAAGAGCGCCTTGGCGCCGTCGATGTTCCCGCGGGCGAGCTCGATCTGGCACTTGAGGAGCTTCGATTCGACGACGCCCCAGGGGTCGCTCATCTTCGAATAAATGTCGAGCGCGCGCTCGGCGTGGAGCTCCGCGGTGTCGATGTCGTCCGTGTCGATGCCGACCATCGCGAGGAGGCGTTCGCACTCGGCCTGTCCGCGCGGCGTCCGGAGTGCCTCGAACATGCCGAGCGCTTCCTTGGCGCGCTGTTCGGCGCCGAAGAAGTTCATGAGCCGGTGCTCGACGCGCGCGAGTGATTCCTCTGCTTGCGCGAGACCGAGCCGGTAACCGGCGCGTTCGAATTCGTCGCGGGCTTCCTTGGTGATGCGCCGCGAACGCTCCGTCGCGCCTTCGTGCTGATCGACCTGCGACAAGATGAGCAAGCACTGGCCGCGCCCGAGCGGCTGATCGACGGACGCGAAGTGCTCCGCGCCGTTTCGCGCGATCTCGCGGGCGCGGTCGTGATTGCCGAGCAGGTACTCGATCCACGCGGCGACGGCTTCGCAGTGGGCGAGGCCGAGCACGTTGTCTAGACGCGTGAAGATCTGGTGCGCGTAGCCGACGAGGCGAAGGCCTTCGCCCGTGTCGCCCTGCTCGCCCGCGAGGTGACCGAGGAGCCGGAGGCAATGCGCGAGATTTTCCTGATCGCCGAGTCGTTCGAACCGGTCGCGCGCAATCTGCGCCAACTCCGTCGCTTCCTCGGCGCGACCGACGTGCCGGAGCACTTCCGCGCGCCAGCGGTGCTCGAGCGCGAGACTGCGTCCCGAGAGACGCCCTTGAAACAGCTCCAGGTCTGCCAAGGTGGGCGCCGGTTCCCGCGCGCCGTTCCAGGAGCTCTGCAGAAAATCAAAGAAGGTTTCCGCAGCGGCGTCACTCTCGCCCGCGTAGAGCAGGTTCACGACGCGCTGGCGCACGACGCGCCGTCCGTTCGCGAGCGGATGGAGCCGAAGCGCCTTCGCCGACGCTTTGAACATACGCGGCGAGTCGTCGCGTTCGCTGAGGCGTCCGAAGAGGTGTTCCTGGAGCAGCGCGTGCGGCCAGCCGTAACGACCGGGGCCGCGCGGGAGCAGAATTTCCGCCTTCTGCAGTTGCAGGATCGCGTCCTCGGCCGGGAGCTTCAGATCGTTCAACAGAGCGACCATGACGTCGCGACGAACATCGGTGCCGAGCGTCGCGACGGCGTACGCCGCGATGCGAAGGTGACGCGGAACGGCGGCGACGCGGCTGTCCCAGAGGTCGGCCGTCGTCTTCGGCCGCATCGCGAGGACATCTTTGGGCACCCGATACGTCCCATTGACGAATTCGAGGTCGCCGCCGTGCGCCCACGAGTGGAGTTGCTGCAGCGCGAAGAGCGGAAAGCCGCGGCTCCGTTTTGCGGCTTCGACCGTCGCTTCCTCGTCGAGCGGAAGCGACGCGCGCACGAGGGCCGCGGTGGTCTCGCGGTCCATCGGGTTCACCTCGAGCACTTCGCCGTCCATCACTTCGCGGAGTTGACGGAGGCGTTCGGCGGCCGGCGTCCCCAGCTGGACGTCCTCGGCGCGCACGGTGACCAGCATCAAGATCCGCTGGTCCTGCTCTTCGCGATGAATCTTCAGCAGACCGTCGAACGTCGTCTGTGCGGCCGAGTGCAGGTCGTCGAAGAAGAAGAGGAGCGGTCGCCCGTTGGCGATCCGGCGGATCGTGTACTGGATGACGAGACGGCGGAGCTCGAGGGTGTCGAGCGTGAAGCGGACGCCGCTCGGGCCGACTCGCTCGTCGCCCGGCGCCATCGGACGAAGCCATTCGGCGGCGCCCGCGACCCAGGAGCGGCCTTTCGGGTCGTTCTTGTCGATCTTCCAGCGTTCGAGGAGCGAGCGCTCGATGGTGTCCCGGTCGGCGCGCTCGAAGTTGAAGTACTGGGTGACCGCTCCGAGCATGCCGTCGAGGGCGCCGCGTACCGGGCGGTATCGGGCGAGGAGCGGCACCATGCGGCCGTCTTCGTGCGCCGCTTCGCAGAGCCACTCCGCGACGCGCGTTTTGCCGACGCCGGCGGGCCCGAGCAAGATGACGAGCCGGTGGGGCGGCCCGCGTCCGGCGATCATGTCGGCGCCGACGGTCTTCAAGCGGGCGCGGAGATCGTCTCGGCCGACCAGAGGGCTCGGGCGAATACTGAGGAGGCCCGGCGCACGATCGGGGATCTGTTCGAGCAAGATGCCGCTCGAGCGGGGGCCCGTTCGGCGCGTGGGCGTGTGCTCCGTGCCGTCGTGGTGTGAGACTTGCGGGAACTTGAGGAGCTCGGGGTCGATGCTCTCCGGAACGAAGCGCATCCAGGCGCGACGCGCTTCGGCCGCAAACTCGAAACGATCCCAGGGGTTCTTCGAGAGGAGCCGGAGGACGAACTTCTCGACGCCCGACGGCGCTCCGACGACGACTTCCGGGTTCGGCGGCTGATGATAGGCGTGGAGCTTGAGCAGCTCCTTCGGATCGCCCGCGAACGGAGCTCGTCCCGTGACGAGCTTGTAGAGGATGCAACCGAGCGCGTAGAGGTCCGTCGCGCCCTGGACGTGGTGCATTTCGTGCTGGATCTGCTCGGGCGCCATGTACCCGGGCGTTCCCGCGCCGGCGTGGGGCGCCACTTCCATCGACTTTTCGCCGTCGAGCCGCTCGTCGTGGAGATCTTGCCGGAGCCAGGCGAGCCCGAAATCCAGGATGTGAACCCGCGGCGCCTCTTCGACCCGCTGTTCGACGATGACGTTCGACGGCTTCAGATCACCGTGCACGACGCCCCGCGCGTGCGCGTGCGCGAGCGCGCCGAGCACGCCGTCGACGATGGACCAGATGATGGGAAACGACAGCCGCGACTGCGAGAGGTCGTGGAGCGAGACGCCCGTGACCAGGTCCATCGCCAGAAACGGCGACCCGTCGCCCAGCTGGCCGAAGTCGCGGGCATGAACGATGCCAGGGTGGTCGAGCGCCGCGAGAGCGCGCGCTTCCTTGTAGAACCAACCGACGTACTCGCTCGCCGCTTTGCCTTCCGGGAGGATGACGCGCTTGACCGCGACCTGATCTCCGGTCGCCTGGTCTCGGCATCGATACACGATCCCCATGCCGCCTTCGCCGAGGACGTTGATCACTTCGTATCGCTGAGCGATGACGTGACCCGGCAGGACGGGCTGTGCCGGAATGGCACCCGGAGTTGCCGTTGCGGCGGCAGACGGGATGCTCGGCGGGGCGCTTTCTAGCTCTGGCTCGATCTCGAGGATGCTATCCAAGTCTACGAGCGGCGTCGCCCCCTTGCCGACGAGGGCGGTGCCACTGCCGACCGACGCGGCGGGCGTCGGGTTCGTGCGGAAGCTCGGCTCGTCCTGATTTTCCCGAGGTGGCATGACCAGGCGCCGAGTGTAGTCTCATGACGCAACACGTCGAGCTTTGTGCGATAGTCAATAATTACCAATAGAATACAACAAGTTACCGCTTAATGCGTCCGGGCTGGCGACGGTTCGGCTCCCTCGGTAGGCTCCGCGCCATGACCGCCCAGCCACCCCGCGATCCGCCGCTATCCGACGTCGACCCACAAATCAGCGAGCTCATCCAATCGGAGGTGCGCCGTCAGCACGACAAGCTCCGCCTGATCCCGAGCGAGAACTACGTCTCGCGCGCGGTGCTCGAGGCGACGGGGACGGTCCTCACGAACAAGTACTCCGAGGGGTACGCGGGCAAGCGGTACTACGAAGGTCAGCAATTCATCGACCCCATCGAGCAGCTCGCCGTCTCTCGAGTCAAAGAGCTCTTCGGTGCCGAGCACGTCAACGTGCAGCCGTACAGCGGCAGCCCCGCGAACCTCGCCGTCTACCTCGCGTTCTGCGCGCCGCACGATCCGGTCATGGGGCTCGCGCTGCCCGCCGGTGGGCATCTGACGCACGGCTGGAACGTGAGCATCACCGGGAAGTATTTCGCGAGCCACGGTTACGGCGTGAAACGTTCCGATCAGCGCATCGACTTCGACGAGGTCTGGAAGCTCGCCAAGGAGCACCGCCCGAAGATCCTCTGGTGCGGCACGACGGCGTATCCGCGCACGCTCGAGTTCGAGAAATTCCGCGAGATCGCCGACGCGGTCGGCGCGAAGCTCTGCGCCGACATCGCGCACATCGCCGGACTCGTCGTGGGCGGCGTGCACCCGAGCCCGGTCGGCATCGCGGACGTGGTCACCTCGACGACGCACAAGACGTTCCGCGGTCCGCGCGGCGGCATGATCCTTTGCAAGGCCGAGCACGCGAGCGCCATCGATCGCGCGGTGTTCCCGGGCCTTCAAGGCGGCCCGCACAATCACACGACGGCCGGCATCGCCGTCGCTGCGAAGGAGGCGGCCGCTCCGTCGTTCAAGGTCTATGCGCAGAACGTCGTGTCGAACGCCAAGGTGCTCGCGGAGGGCTTGCTGTCGAAAGGCTTCTCCCTGGTGACCGGCGGGACGGACAACCACCTCATCCTCGCCGATCTCACGCCGAAGAACGTGACCGGCAAAGTGGCGGCGAAGGCGCTCGATCGCGCCGGCATCGAGTCGAACTACAACTCGATCCCCTTCGACCCAAGGAAGCCCTTCGACCCGTCGGGCATTCGTATCGGCACGCCGTCGATCACTTCGCGCGGCATGGGCAAGGACGAGATGCTGAAGCTCGCCGACTGGATGGACCGCGTGGTCCGCGCTCCCGACGATGCGGCCGTCGTCGATCGCGTCGCGGCCGAAGTGAAAGAGCTCTGCGCCGCGTTCCCCGCGCCCGGCATTCTCCTTTGAGGATCGAACCATGATGAGCTCGCCGGACGACGGTTCTGGCGAGCCCATGAGCGCCGAACGGCGGCGGATCGTGCTCTTTTGCACGATCCCGCTCGCCGTCTTCACGACTGCGAGTTTCATCGGCTCGGCGTTCATGCCGTACTTCCTCGCTCGCGCGCCGCTCGCGCTCGTCGCGCTGAGTCCCTTGTTCCGCCACTTCGTGCTCGCCGCGCCGAGCATCGATCCGCTGCTTCTCTATCTCGTCGGCGTGCCGCGGCACTTCGCGTCCGATCCGTTCATGTACCTGCTCGGTCGCGAATTCGGCACGGCCGCCCTCGAATGGGTCGATCAGAATTCGCCCCTCGCCGGCAAGGTCGCGCGCCTCCTCGAGCGTCTCTTCGGAAAAATCGGATTCCTCGCGCTCGTCGTGAGTCCCGACATCATCGTCAGCGCCCTCGCCGGCGTCGCGCGGATCCCGTTCTGGCTCTTCGTCGTCGCGAACATCGCCGGCACGTTCTTGACCATCGCCGTCGCGCGCTACTTCGGCAGCGCCTTCGAAAGCCCGATCCGCGCGATGGTGGCGTTCTTCAGCGCGCATCTGGTGGTGGTTACGGTGGTGTCGGTGGTGTCCATCGTCGCGATCAATTGGTTTTATCGGAAGCGGGAGCCGGAGCAGGGCGAGCCGTAGAGATTTAGGGGCAGCGGGCAGAGGTAAGAGGGGAGTGGGGTAAGGGGCGCGGGATGCGCGCGACGCGAAGGGCCGCGCGCGCTTTCACGCGCTGTCGCGTCCGCGCGCCACCCGCGTCGCGCGTCCCGTTGCCCGCGTCCCCGCGTCCCCGCCTCCCACCACCACTGCCCGCTGCCCGCCTGTTACGTCCATCGAACACGGGGAAGCGGGGGCGCAGCGGGCAGGGGTTGAGGATTGAGGGTTGGGGGGCGCGGATTGAGGAGAGAGGTGCCCGGGAATTGCGGGAGGGTTTCTCGAGAGGCTTTGATTTTACCGCCGTGCTCGGCCTGTCCAGGGGCGGGGCCCGCGCGCAGACGCGCGGCGACTCGCTGAGCGAGTCGCCCTGGACAGGCCTGCGACTCGGCGGGGCGGGGAGGGGCTCGCAACAACTGCGAGAAAGGAAACACCCCATGCTTCGTATCTATCCGGTCGTTCTCGATTTCATTCGTCGGATGCGGTCGACCATTTCACTCATCGAGCGGAAGGATCGCGATCTCGGCAGACAACTCCGGCGCGCTAGCGCGAGCGTCGGTCTCAACTTGGCGGAGGGGATGTATTCGCGAGGGAGGAATCGCGGCGCGAAATATCACATCGCGCTCGGCTCGGCGCGCGAGATGCTCGCGTGTCTCGAGCTCGCGGAAGCGTTCGGTTATGTCCGTCCGATAGAGCCGTCGGTTCGCGTCGAATGCGACCGCATCGTCGGCACGCTGGTACGTCTCGTCGACAACTGCCAGTGAAAGGTCGCGGCGCGTTGCGCAGGGCGATTCCGAAAAAACGCAACGCGACGTCTACAACCCTCGAGCGGAACCCGAACGGGGCAGGGGCCCCGTTCGACGCCAGACGCCAATCAGTCTTTGGAAGGCCAGACCACGATCAGCCCATGAAAGGAGAGTGAGACAAAACCGGCGAGGCTGGCGCGGGTCGCTTTCACGTCGCGAAAGACGCGAGGCGCTGCGAGCGTGCGCTCCAAAACCTCACCCCTCGCGAATGTCGCGAGACACCGCGCATTGGAAACACGATCCCAATCTCACAGCCTAGCCGAAGTGATCACCCACCGAATCGCCGCGATCATCCCGAGGCACGTCAAGAACAAGACGGCGAGAACGACGCGACCACGCGTGGGCGGCCGACGGCGCGCGGGGGCGCTTTGCGAGCGTCGTTCCGGCAGGGTCGTCGGCATGGCCGGCGGAGTATGGACGCGGGTCAGGGCTTTTGGAAGTCGTAGACGGAGCCGAGCTCGAGGAGCGTCGTGAGCTCGTCGAGGCCGGTGCGCACTTCGACGAGGAGCGCAGGATCGCGGAGATCGTCGAAGGTGAGCCGGTCTCTGTAGTTCCGTTCGACCCAGCGCACGAGGTCGCGGTAGAGGGCATCGTCGAGGAAGACGCGACCGCGAACGGCGAGGCGCTCGTCGTCGTCGAGGGGGACGCGCAGGCGAAGACACGCAGGGCCTCCGCCGTTGTTCATCGAAGCGTTCACGTCGACCCAATGGATCGCCGACACGGGATTGTCGTCGCTGACGACGCGCTCGAGAAAGGCGCGGGCTTCTGGCTGTTCGCGTGCTTCGGCGGGCGCGATGACGGCGAGCGTTCCGTCGCGAAGACCGACGATTTGCGAATTGAAAGGATAGCTCGCGACGGCGTTTTCGGCGGAGAGCTCCGCGCGCGTCGCGAGCGAAAACGAGAAATCGTCGCCGAGGCGCTTGTGGAGCTCCTCGAGAAAGACCGGCGTGTCGACGAACGCGTCTTCGTGGAGCATCAAGAACGAACCCGTGCCGACGGCGAGCACGTCGGTGTGAAACGCGCCCGCGTCGATGCCGCGCAGCGACTGTGGCCATGTCAACGCGAGCCGATCGTCGAGCGTCGCGAGCCGCGCCGTGGCTTCGCTCGCTTCGCGCGTTTGCCGTCGCGGATAACGTCCCCGGGGTTCGTCGTTCGCCCACGCTGCGCGTCCCCAACCGAACACGTGCACGGCGCCGGTGGGGGTCGCGAGCCGAAGGTGATTCGCGGCGCCTTCGTCCGCGAAATAAGGTCCCGGCGGCAGCGGGTCGTGCACGACGAAGTGCGACGTGTCGTCGAAGATCGCGCGGAAGATCGACACGGTCACCGGCGCTTCGAGCGAGCGATGGAACATCGCCGACAAGTTCGCGACGACGAAGTGCACGCGCGCGTCGACCGTGTCGCGAGACGGCACCACGGTGGCGGCGTTCGCCGTCCACATCGACGACGCGCTCGATGCTAGCCGCAAGAAATAGCCGTCGTCCGCCGCGGCTTTGGCGAGCACGTCGCGGTCTTTGCCGGTGAATCCGAGTCGCCGGAGTGTCGCGACGTCCGGTCTCGGCTGCGGCGGCAACACCGCCTGGTCGACGCCGAGGCTCGCGACGAAACGCATTTTCGCGAGGCCTTCGAGCGCCGCGGCGCGCGGATTGCTCGCGCGCCCTTCGTGACGCTCGCTCGCGAGGTTCCCGCGGCTGAGGCCCGCGTAGTTGTGTGTGGCGCCCACGATCCCGTCGAAGTTCACCTCGCGCACGGGCCGATCGTACTCGCTCCGCCCGGCGCGTGCTATGTCGGCCCACCCATGCAAGCCGTCCGCGCCGCGCGAAACCGCGCCGTCGTCGCGTTGATGTCCGCGTGCTTGTTTTGGGGGCTCAGCTTTTGCCTCACCAAGGCGCTCTCGCAGAGCATCGAGCTCGCTTCGCCAGGGATCAGCTCGTGGTTCGTGGCGGCCTACCTCGTCGGTTCGCGATTTCTGGTGGCCGCGATCGTCCTCGTGGCAGTGGGGCGGATCCGCCCGAATCGTTCCGAATTGTTTCAGGGCGCCTTGCTCGGCGTGGTCACCGGTGTGGGGATGCTATTTCAAACGGACGCGCTCACCTACACGTCCGCATCGACCGGCGCGTTTCTCACGCAAGGCTACGTTTTCATGCTCCCCGTCGTGACGACGATCGTCACCCGGAGGCTCCCGTCGATTCGCGTCGTCGCGTGTGCTCTTCTCGTGCTCGTGGGTCTCGGCATCCTGGCGAAGTTCGATCCCTTCGCCGTCACGATGGGTCGCGGCGAAACGGAGACGCTACTTGCCGCGGCGTGCTTCACCGTGCAGATCCTCGCGCTCGGGGCGCGTCGCTTCAGCGAGAACCGCGCCCGGGAAGTCACGGTCGTGATGTTCGTCACGATGTGCGCGGTCATGGCGCCGATCACCGCGCTCACGGCGCGCAGCGCGCGCGAGTACGTGACGCCGCTCGTCGTCCCGTGGGCGCTCGTCTACCTCGCCGCGATCGTCGTGTTTCCGACGCTCGGGTCGTTCTTGCTGATGAACCGATTCCAGCGCCTCGTCACGCCGAGCGACGCGGGCGTCATTTACGCGACCGAACCGGTCTTCGCCGGCGCGTTCGCGCTCTTCGTTCCCGCGACGCTCTCGCGACTTTCAGAGATCCCCTACCCGAATGAAGTGTTCACGGAGCGCACGCTGGTCGGCGGCGTCTTGGTCCTCGCCGCGAACGTGCTCCTCGCGCTCGCCGAAAAAGCCCCGAGCGAGCTTCCGGAAGGGGTCGTGCCCGAGTGACGTCGCGTCGTCGGCCGTCCGGCGCGCTCGTGGTGCGGGCGCGGGGTCCGGAAGCGCGAGCGACGCCTGCCGAAGCACGACTCGAGACGCTGCTCGACCGCATTCTCGGGCTCGAGTCCGAGCTCCGCGCGCTCTCTCGTTCGCTCCACGAGTTTCGACGCGAGAACGCCGCTCGACTCGGCCCGACCATCGACGAGCTGTCCGCCCTCCGTCGATTGCTCACGCGCCTCGAAGGACTCGACACCGAGCTTGCGCGGTGGTCCTCGAGAGAACGCGAATCGGACGAAAACGCCCGCAGTCCGCGAGCACGAGCCTCTCGACGCCGCGGTAAGAAATCGCCCCTCGCGGCGAGTCGCCTTCTCTCGAACGGCGATGCGCGCGGCGGCGACCTCGAGGGCGCGCGTTTCGTGCAAGGCGCGACGGGCGCACTTTCGCCGACGCCGGTGTCGTTGAAGGACCTCTATCGACGCCTCGCGCGGCGGCTTCACCCCGATTTCGCGCGGACCGACGAAGAGCGCGTCGTACACGGCACCTTGATGTCGCACGTGAACCTGGCTTACGAGAGCGACGACCGGGTGCGTCTCGAGCTCATCGCGGCCGAGCTCGACGCCGGCCTCACACCGACCGAACCGACCCACGAAGCGCGGAGCGCCCACGCCGAGCATCGGGCCGCGTCGTTCGAAGCGCTCGTCGCGTCGTTCGAACGCGAGCGCGAGCGGCTCGCCCGGACGCCCGATCATCGGAAATGGGAGCGAGCGACGGCGAGGGCACGCGCGGGCGGCGACTACTTTGCCGAGACGCTCTACGACTTGAAGGCCGAGCTCGCGCGCCTCGGTTCCGAAGCATGGGGACGCATCCTTCGTCTGGACGACGCGGTCCGCGCCTTCCCGCGTCGTTCTCATTCGACCACGATGTTGGTCGAATCTTCTCCATGGGGTCGTCCTGCGGTGCTCACGGTGCGGCGCTCCAGGCGGCACGAGGGACGAGCGCTGCGCGATCGTCTCATTCTCGCCGCGAAGGAAGCGCCGTGGAAGGTCGTGCTCACGCTGCTCGCCTTCTTCGCGGAGCTCGCCGGCGTTCCCCCGGCGGGTCTCGAGCGCGCGTCGGCGTTCGCCGACCGCTATGCGGCGCTCACGCGTGCTCTGCGCGGCGCGCCGTCCTTCGATGCAGCGCTCGGGCGCATGCCGGACTGGCTCACCTGGAGCTTCCTCGGCAACGAACGACGGGTGCTCTTCGGATTGCATCTCACGAGCGGCGAGCTCCTCACGGGCGTTCGCGCGGCGCTCGAACAGGACGCCGTTCGCGCCCTCGGACGAGCGGTGCTCGAGCTCGCAGGCCCCGAGGCGAGGTGCGAGACGTGCCGCCGGCCGGTCGTGCTCGTGCACCTGTTCCGCACGCGGGGCATCGAAGACGTGCACGGGCTCGTCTGCGGACGCTGCGCTGCCGTTCAGCAGACGTACCGCACCGTCGGTCGGGCCGAGGGGCTCGAGGCCCTCAATCCGTACTTGCTCGAGACGGGTGCGCTCGTCGAAGAGAAGGTGCGGATTGCGAACGCCACCCTTCGCTTCCAGTTTTCGGCGACCGAACGTCACGCCCTCTCCGCCGGCGCCGTTCTCGGGCGATTCGGCGAGCTTCACCTGCGCGGTCTCGAGCTTTCGGGCGTCGAAAAGGGCCTCTACTTGGTGAGCGATCGGGTGCGCCTGTCGCCGAAGAACCGGGTCCCCGACGGCACCCGCCTGTCGTTCGGTTTCGATCGAACCGCCGGCGTCACCAGCGCGGAAGTGCTCGGCCTTCTGCGGGCGAGCGCCGGTCGCCGCTTCGCGTCGAAGTGAGCTCGGGCAGCGTCGCGCACGAGCGTGCGCGGGGTGCGTAAAATCCATGCAAGTAGCCGAATCGAGCGCCGTGATTTAGCCTGCGCGCCATGCCGATGCCCGAAAGCCTTCCCGACGACGTGCTCGAGCTGCGCCGTGGAGGCGTCGTCGAGACGCGCTTGCGCGTGCCGCTCGAGACGCTCGCCGATCTTCGTCGCGTCTACACGCCGGGAGTGGCCGTCGCGTGCCAGCGCATCCACGAGTCCCCGAAGCGCGCGTACGAGTACACGCACATCGGCAACAAGGTCGCGATCGTCACCAATGGAACCGCGGTGCTCGGTCTCGGCGACATCGGACCCTTGGCGGGACTGCCGGTCATGGAAGGCAAGGCGGCGATCTTTCGTCGCTTCGCGAACATCAGCGCCGAGCCGGTACTCATCGACGCGAAGGACGCCGCGACGCTCGTCGACGTCGTCGAACGCATTCACCTCGGCTTCGGCGCGATCCAGCTCGAGGACATCGCGTCTCCGGAATGCTTCGAGGTCGAAGAGAAGCTCATGGCGCGGATCGGCAAGCCGGTGCTCCACGACGACCAATGGGGTACCGCCACCGTCGTCCTGGCCGGGCTCATCAACTCGCTCGCGCGCGTCGGGCGCACGGCGGACGCGACGCGCGCCGTCATCCTCGGATCGGGCGCGAGCGGCATTGCGATCGCGCGGACGCTCACCGGGTTCGGCGTGCGCGACGTGGTCTTGGTCGACCGCGCCGGCGCGCTGTATCGCGGCCGCACCGAGAACATGTCCGACGTGAAGCGCGAGATCGCGAAGACGACGAACCCCGACAACGTGCGCGGTTCGCTCGCGCAGGTGATGAAGGGTCGCGATCTCTTCATCGGCGTGTCGTCGGCGAACCAGGTCTCGAAAGAGATGGTCCGCAGCATGGCGCCGGATCCCATCGTGTTCGCGCTCGCGAACCCCGTCTCGGAAATCACCGTCGAAGACGCGACCGAAGCCGGCGCCGCGATCGCCCTCGACGGTCGCGCGATGAACAACGCGCTCGCGTATCCGGGTCTCTTCCGCGGCGCGCTCGACGCCCGCGCGACCCGCTTCACCGCCGCGATGCGACTCGCCGCCGCCCACGCCGTCGCAGGCGCCGCCGTCCCCGGCGAACTCTTGCCCGACATGTTCGATCTCGAGACGCATGCGCGGGTCGGGCGGGCGGTTGCCGAAGCCTGGCACACGAGCCAAGACGAGTAGCGCCGAGGCTCGCTAGGCGTCGAGCACGCGCCAATCTGACCGCTCTCGGTCCTCAGCGTGCAGGCGCACGCTTCCGCGCCTCACCCACGCATCTGACCACGCGGTCTTCGCCAATCGAGCCTCGACGCGGCGACGTGGCACCGCGATCTCGCGAATCGAGCCTCGACGCTGTTTTTTCGCGAGCACGTACCGCACAGGAGCCTTGGGATACCGCGGACGTCGCGAGCTCCAATCCTCCCACGCGGCCCCCGGCGCTCCCGTCGAATGCGTTCTGGAAGAAAATTCCTGTTCCGCTGCGGAATACCGATGCTGGACGTAGCGTCGACGTCGATTTTCAAATGGGATGGTGCCACCGTGAGCTCCACCGAGGGAACCATGAACTCGAACACCATCGGTCGCGTCTCGACGCTCGCGAGCGTGGCTCTCGCGCTATCGTGCTCGGCACAGAGCGGCGGCTCGGGCTTCGGCGCCGGTTCGACTGGCGGCACTTCGGCGGCTTCTTCGGGCGGCAGTTCTTCATTGGGGGGAACGCCTGGCGCGTCGGGCGCCGTCGGCGGAGCGTCGAGCATCGGCGGAAGCAGCGCCGGAGCTAGCGCCGGCGGGAACGTCGGTACGGGAAACGGTGGCGCCATCGCAACCGGAGGGTCGAGCGGTGCGGGCGCTGGGAACGGATCGGGTGGAATCGGGGGCGGCGCCGGCGGAGCCGCTGCAACGGGTGGCCTATCGGGTGCGGGCGGTTCCGTCGATGGAGGCAACGGAACTTCGGTGAGTCTCGCGCCTCCGAAGGGCGCGTTGCTCGGCCTCTACTATGGAGACAAGAGCATCGCCGCGACCACGACGGAGCTCGGGCGCCAGGTGCCCGTTCATTTGGTTTACTACGCTTGGGACGACGACTGGACGAAAGGCGATACGGCGTCGGACTTGTCCGCCAATCGTATTCCGCTCGTCAACTGGGAGCCCGACGGCATCGATTTCAACGATATCGTCAGCGGTAGCCTCGATTCGACGATCCGAGCGCGCGCGTCGGAATCCAAGGCGCTCGGTCGGCAATTCTTCCTCGACTTCGCCGCCGAGATGAACGGCGACGAAGCGTGGAGCGGCAACGATCCGACGCTCTACGTCGATGCGTACAAGCACATTCATGACCTCTTCGTTGCCGCCGGCGCGACGAACGTCGTGTGGGCCTGGTGCCCCAACGTTACGGACACCGACGGCGGCAACAAGACGACGATGGACTACTACCCAGGGGACACGTACGTCGATTGGACTGGGGTCGACGGGTACAACTGGGGCTCGACGGGACAAGGAGACGGTTGGCAAAGCTTTCAGGCGGTGTTTTCTCGGATCTATCCGTTGCTCGCCGCCAAGGGTAAGCCAATTCTGATTGGCGAGATGGCTTCCACGGAACTGGGTGGAGACAAGGGCGCCTGGATCAGTGCCATCGTTCCGACGCTGAAGACCGATTTTCCGATGATCAAGGGTCTCGCTTGGTTCGACGTGAACAAGGAGACGGACTGGCGCATCAGCTCGTCTTCCGCGTCCCAGCAAGCGTTCATCCAGATGGCGAACGATCCGTACTTCAATCCGTGACCTGAGCCCTACCCCATCCTTCGCCCCCTCAAGCCGCCAAGCGTGGCGAAGCGACGACCAGAACTGGTGCACGCGAGCTACAGCGAAGCAGCCCTCCGCTCTACCCCACGCTCACTGCGCGACGCCTTGTTCCGCTCTCTGGACCGCAGCGCGGAGCGCGCCGGCGCTGAAGCCGACGAAGATTTGGCCCATGACGTCGATGACGGGAATGGAGCCGCCACTCTTGTGGACGCGGCGAAGCTTTTCTTCCATCTCCGTCGCGGCGGCGGGGTTCGATTCGATGTCGAGCTTCGTCACGTTGACGCCGAGCGAGCGAAGCAACGCTTCGGCCTGGTGACACGGGCCGCACCAGGACGCGCCGTAGATGATTGCTTTGACGTTCGCGGCGGCGAGCGCGGACGCTGACGGAGCCGGCGCGGCGCCGGCACTCGCGCTCGAGGGCGGCTTCGGCGCGAGCGCTTCGAGACGCGATTTGCGCTTGTTCGCGCCGAGGTCGTCCCACGCCGCGCGCGTCATCGTCGTGACCGGGTAGGTGCCGTCGGCGCCTTTGTTGCGCAGGTCTGCGACATAGACGGCGGCGCCGGTGCCGTCCTGCCGATCGGTGATGACGACGCGAACCTGCGCACGGCCGGCTTCCGGTACGTCCTGCACGTGTTCGACGACGTGAAAGTCGCCCTGATCGTCGACCCAGGTGAGAAGGAGATTCGCCGTGTCGTCCTTCAAAACCAGTGCCGGCAATCGCGCTGCTTCGGCGCTCGCGGCGGCCGCGGGATTCGACGGGTCCGCTTTGCGGTGACATCCGAGCGCGCACACGAGCGCGCCCACGAGGGATACGACCAAGGGAAGGCGCGTGCGCTGATTCATCCTGTGGGCTCCGACTGATCGCGGGCTACTTCGGCGTCGAATGCGGCGAGCTCCTCGGACAGACGCTCCCACTCCGAGAGCAGTTCGTCGACCTTCTTCGAGAGCGCGCGTTCGTCCTTCGACAATTCGTGGATCTTTTCCCAACCCTCGGTGGGATCTTGCCGGAGCTCTGCGCGGAGCGCCTCGAGCCGCGCTTCGGCTTCGGCGATCTCTTTTTCGACGGTGACCGCGCGCTTTCGCTTCTTCTCGACGTCGCGCGCCGCCGCACGACGCGCCCGGTGCGCCTCCAATTTGGCGTCCTTGACGGGAGCCGTTGCGGCATCGTTGCGGCGGTTGTCGCGCTCTACCGGCGAGGCGCGCGCCGCTTTCGCTTCCGGTTCCGGGGTCGTCTTCGCAGCCCGCTTCCGGGCGAGCTCCGCTTCGTAGTCGGAGAATCCGGCCTCGAACGACTCGACGCCGTTCGCCGAAAATGCGACCACTCGGGTAGTCACATTCTCCAGGAATCGACGGTCGTGAGAGACGAGCACTACCGTGCCCTCGAAGCCGACCAGCGCCTCTTCGAGGATCTCCGCCGCGAAGATGTCCAGGTGGTTGGTCGGTTCGTCGAGGAAGAGCAGATTGCGGGGCTCGAGCAAGAGCTTGCCGAGGGCGAGGCGGCTCCGTTCGCCGCCGGAGAGGCTCGAGACTTTGCGGAACGGGTCGTCGCCGTAGAACCGAAAGCGCGCCAAGTATTCACGCACCGCTTCCACGGTCATGTCGCCCCGCACGCTTCGAATTTCTTCGATGGCCGAGAGCTTCGGGTCGAGCGAGCCGAGATGTTGATCGAAGTAGCCGTCGCGGAGGTTCGCGCCGCGCTTGACTTCGCCGGCGTCTTCCGGACCTCCGCGACCGGCGAGGACGTTCAAGAGCGTCGTCTTGCCGGCGCCGTTGGGGCCCACGATGCCGACGCGCTCGCCGCGGCGAACGCGCACCGCGATGCCGCGAAATAGCTCTTTTTCGCCGCGACTCGCTCCGAGGCCCTGCGCTTCGAGCACGATGTCGCCCGAACGCGGCGCGGGCGCGAAGCGGAAGCTCAGCCGTTCGGCGCGCGCCCAGGCGTCTTCGGGCCGTCCCACGCGGTCGAGTTTTTCGAGCATCCGCCGCCGCGACTGCGCCTGCTTCGTCTTCTGTCCGGCGATGTTCCGTCGAATGAAGTCTTCGGTCTTGGCGACGAAGGCCGCCTGCTCTTCCGCCGTTTTCTCTTCGCGCGCGAGATCTTCGGCGCGCGCGACTTGGTACGCGCTGAAGGTGAGGGGATAGGTTCGAAACTTCGTGCGTCCGAGCTCGAAGGTCATCGGACAGACGCGGTCGAGAAACGCACGATCGTGCGACACGACGAGCACGGCGGCCTTCATGGCCTTCACGAGACCGCCGAGCCAGTCGATGGTCTCGAGGTCCAAGTGATTCGTCGGTTCGTCGAGCAAGAGCACGTCGGGAGATTGTGCGAGTACCGCGCCGAGCTCGAGGCGCCCGTGCTCGCCGCCCGAAAGACTCGCCGTGGGCCGGTCGAGCGAGCGCTCCGAAAACCCGAGGACGTCGGCGATCGCGGCGACACGGTGCTCGAGCTCGTCGGCGCCGAGCGCATGGTAGCGATCCATGACGTTCGCGAGGTGGTCGAGGTCGGCTTGGTCTCCGCTCGCGGCGCCCTCCTGGGCGTGGGCGAGCTCTTGACGGAGACGGAGGGCGTCGCCGAACCCGGACAGGAGCACGTCCATGACCGTCCCCACGCGCGCCGTTTCGTGGCTCTGGCGATAGAAGGCGAGGCTTTTCCCGCGTTCGAGCGTGACCGAGCCGCGATCGGGCGCGAGCTCGCCGGCGATCAGGCGAAGGAGCGTCGTCTTGCCGGCGCCGTTCGGCGCGACGAGCCCGGCGCGCTCACCGGGCGAGAGCCGGAACGTCACGCCGTCGAACAAGGCATCGCCCGCGTAGCCGAAGCCGAGATTGGCCACTTCCAGCAAGGACACGGCGCGTGTCTAGCATGGCCCCGGCGCTTTCGAGGCCCTCGCCCCTCGGGGGACTCGAAATTCCCATCGCTTCGATGGACTCGAGGTACTAGCTGCCGGCGAGGTCGTCGGTATGAGGCGGCCGGGCCGCGTGACGTGCCCGTTGCGCCAGGCTCCGGACGGCGTCGATGAGCCCGATCACGATGTAAAACGTGATGAGCCAGACCAGCACGAACGGCGGCCGCGTCACCTGCCAGACGAACGCGCTCGACGCGATCGCGAAGAGCACCAAAAATACGGTGCCGAAGTTCAGCTGCAGATCCTTGAAGGACCGGAAGTGGATGTTCGACACCATGAGGAGGCTGAGGACGATGGTGACCACGAAGAGAGTCACGGTGTACCGCTCGTCGCCGAGCGCTCCGCCGACGGCGTGGTTCGCGACGAGCAGCGAAATGAGGATGCCCGCGGCCGGCGGGATCGGGAGGCCCACGATGTATTTACTCGGTTTGGCCTGAGCACCCTCGCTCGACCCGGTGATCACGTTGAAGCGCGCGAGCCGGATGGCGCCGCAGGCCGTGAACAGGAACGCAGTGAGGAGTCCCGGCGTCGGGAATCGGTAGAGGACCCACTTATAGACGAGCATCGATGGCGCGACGCCGAAGGAGACGATGTCGGCGAGCGAGTCGATCTGGAGACCGAAGGCGCTCTGGGTGCGGGTCATCCGTGCGACGCGGCCGTCGAGGAGGTCGAACAGCATCGCGCAGAGCAGCAGGATCGCGGCGCGATAGAACGCGTCGACCGAAGGGTTGTCCTGGGCGACCACGCGGATGGCGTTGAAGCCGCAGAAGATGCTCGCGAGCGTGATGAGGTTCGGCAAGACGAACAACGCCTTGCCCAAATTCACCCGCCGAATGGGCGGCCGCCTGCGACGCCTGAGACCCGGACTCACGATCCGTGAGGGTAGCTACGGAGGCCGGACGCGTCCACCTTCGGGCGTTCGAAAGACCGAGCGCGCACCACAATTTGGCCCCGCTGCCGTCATCGACCTACCATCGACCACTGAATGGACCACACGGCATTTGTTACACACCGAACGACGCTCTGCGCCGTGGCAATCTTCGCGTCGTTCGCAGTGACCAGCTGTGCGGGCTCGAACCCGATGAAAAAGCAGGTTGTTGCGCTCCAAACCGAGGTGACGGAGCTCCGCGCCGATCAGGATCGACTCGAGGAGCGGCTCGCCGCGGTGGAGCTCGGCGCGACGACCCACGAGAAGGCGCCGTCGGTATCCGCAGCCCCTCGCATCGAGCACCCTCGATTGAAGGTGGTTCACTTGTCTCCCGACGCCGAGGCCGAATCGTCCGACGAGGCCGCCGACGCGCCGCCCGGCGAGACCGACAAGACTTCTGCCGACCGACGTCCCATCATTCGAGGGACCGGCGACCGTGTGGTCAAGGTCGGTGATGCCGAGGGAAGCGATGACGGTGCAGGGAGCACCGCGCTCGCGAAGGAAGCGCACGGGAACTGAGCCATGACGTCCGTCTCGAGGATCCGCCGCGCGTTTTCGGCGGGCGTCGTCGTACCGATGCTCGCGGCGGTCGCGTTCGCCCAGAGCACCGGCGATCCGGGAACCGGTTCCGGCGCTGCTCCGCCTTCCGACGCCAACGCCGCCAACGCCGATATGTCCGCTGGGACGTACGGGCCGCCGACGACGAGCACGACGACGACGTACGCGCCGATCGGGCTTCCGCAACCCGGCGCGGACATCAATCCGGGACTCCCGTCGAGCTCGCGACCGTCGTTCGACGCGTCACGCTCGAGCGACTCTTTCGATCTCGGCAACAACGGAGGCGACGGGAGCGCGGTACACGGCGCTGCGGACGCTTCGGGCGCGGTCGGCAAGGCGAGCGGGATGGTGCCGGTGCTCCACCAAGTGCAGCGCGGCGACACGCTCTGGGATCTGTGCGCGGGCTACTTCAACAACCCGTGGCTTTGGCCGAAAATCTGGAGCTATAACCCGCAAATCCAGAACCCCCACTGGATCTATCCCGGCGACGAAGTGCGGCTTCGCACCGACGGAGGGCCCGGGCAGGGAAGTGCGCCTACGTCGTCGTCGATCGTGCTCGGCGGACGGCCGGGCGGCGGGATGCAAGAGGGCGGCGGTTTCATCTCGCGCCATCCGCTCGTCTCGAGGGATACGGTGTTCTTGCGGGACGCCGGATACATCGACGATCCGAAAAAAGACATCCTGGGCGAGCTCGTCGGTGCCGAAGAAGAGCAGATGCTCCTCACCGAGGGGAACAACGTCTTCGTCATCTTGCGGCCCGGGGTCGACGTGAACGTCGGCGATCTGCTCACCGTATTTCGCCCGATTCGCACGCCGAAATCGGTGCCCGGTGCGCGCCAGCCGCCCGGCGAAATCATCGCCTTCAAGGGTACGGTCAAGGTCGATCAATGGAATCCGACGACCCGCGTCGCGCGCGGACAGCTCATCGAGTCGCTCGACATCGTCGAGCGCGGCGACAAGGTCGGCGCGATCACGCGGCGGTTCGACGTCGTCCCGGCCAAGCCGAACACGAGCGACGTCTGGGCTCGCGTGCTCACCAGCATCTACCCGTACGAGCTCATCGGCCAGCATCAGATTGCCTTCATCGACCGGGGCTCGAAGGACGGGCTCGAGGTGGGCAATCGGCTGGCCATCGTCCGGCGGGGCGACGCCTGGCGGCACTCGCTCGAGACGACCACGACCATGGCCCGCACGCAGGTGCACCTCGAGGTGCCGGAGCACGTCGATATCGACGTGACGCCGCTCGACGGCAAAGACTCGGATTTCCCCGAAGAGGTGGTGGGTGAGCTGCGAGTCCTGAGTACGAGGGAATACAGCGCGGTGACGCTCGTCACCTCGGCAAGGTACGAGATCGAGGCGGGCGATCGCGCCGTGGCCCGCAAGGGATACTGAGTCGGCTCGCCGCCGACGAGTCATGTTACCGTGAGTACGATGGCCCATCAGGCCATAGCTCTCATCATCGCCGAGCCGGCGGACGCGGAACGCGCCGCCTTCGAGGCGGCGTGCCACGAAGCCGGGTTTCAGACGGCGTTCGAGCCGTCCGCCGAGGTTGCCACGAGCAAACTCGGAGGGCGTCCCTACGACGCGTTGATTCTCGACATGAGCACGCCGGGCGCGGCGCTCGTGTGCATGCGCGCCCGCGGCAAGTTGCTCCGGAACCGCATTCCGATCCTCGCGTTCGTTCCGGGGGAAGACGAAGCCGCGTTCGCGCGGGCGTACCGAGCCGGTGCCGACGAAGTGTTCGTCGCGGGTCGGCCCGAGCTTCTGACGTCGCGCCTCGAAGCCGTTGCCCGGAGCGGCGCACCGCAGCCGCCGAGCCCGCGCGGCGACGCGGTCGTGGCCGACGGCGATCGGGCGCGCGGCGAGGTGCTCGAACGGGTGCTTCGCGACGCGGGGTTCAAGGTCGAGCTCGCCATGGACGCTTTTGCGGCGCGCCTGCAGGTCGGGCGCCCATCGCTGAAGGTCGCGGTCGTCGACGCGGCGCTCGAGGACGTGACGTCGCTCATCGCGCAGGCGAAGGGTAAAGGGGCACGCTGCGCGTGGGTGATCCGCGTGCGCCCCGAGCAGCTCGACGAGGTCGCGCAAAAGCTGCTGCGCGTCGAGCGCGCGACCGCGGTGAACGCTTACGGTCCGCCCGACGACGTGCTCTTCGAGACGAATCGGTTGCTCGAACCGCCGGCGTCCGAACATCGTGCCGATCCGCGGCGCTTGTACGGCTCCGTCGTTCGACTGCGCTTCGAGGACACCGGCAAAGAAGACTTCGGGTACACGTACAACGTCAGCTCGGTCGGCGTCTTCGTGCGGACCCTCGCGCCGCCTGCGGGCACCGCGGTCACGATGGAGCTGATGCCGCCCGGGCGCGGGGATCGCGTGCGGCTCGAGGGCGAAGTCGTGTGGCGTCGCGAGTTCGGCGCCACTCGCAAGGAGCCGGTGCCGGCCGGGTTCGGCGTCCGCATCACCGGCGGCGATGTGTCGACGTGGGCGGCGGCGTGTCCGCGCGCACTCTCGATTCCGGTTCGCGCGCCCATCACGATCGATCCGGCGGGGACGTCACCGCTTCCGTACGTCACCCATCCGACGCCGGTGCCGAAGCCCGCTTCGACGCTGAAGCGCGTCGGAATGTCGACGGATCGGCTTCGTTTGCCGGGAAAGCTCCGTTCGCCGAGCGACCGTCCCACGATCGACGGGTCCCATCGGAATCCACCCGGCGTCGCTTCGGAGCGAATGCGCACACCGCTCAGCGAGGGCCCGGGGCCCGGCGTGCCGATCGCGCGCGTCGATTCGCGTGCGCCCGCCGAACCGTCGATCATCGCCGGTCCACCGTCACGCCCTCGCGAACCCCAATCTTCGGTCGAAGACATCATCGCATCCGTTCTCGGCGAGTCGGAGCCGCGCGAAGCCGCGCTCGGCGCCGCGCCTCTTCGCATGGGGAAGGACGGCGTCGTCGAGGTCCCGCTCGGCGCGACGGGAGTCACGGTGCCGCCGGAGTCCGAGCTGCCGCTCATCGAGTTTTCCGACGTCCCGCCACCTCGAGAGCGATTCGAGGATCTGGAGACCCAGCCGCCGTTTCAGCCGGACGCTCCGACCGCGTCTACCGGGATGTCCGTTGCGCCCACTGCGCCGCCCGGGCCGCCGTCGATCGCGCCGTCGATGCCTGCCATGAGGTCCGTGCCCGCGTCGCCGCCGGGAGCGTCGCTCCTGCCCGAGGCAGAGCTCGCCGCCGCGATGAACGAGACCGACATGAAGTCGCTCCCGCCGTCTTCCGACCTCGATCGCGCGGCGGCCGCTTTCGAGGCGCGGTCGCCGATGTTGTCGAGCCCGGAGCTCACCATCGTGCCGCCCGGATCGCTCGCGACCGAGTATCCGTCGCCGAACACCGCGGGCAGCACCCGCGATTCGGTGGACCCCTGGGCGCGCACCCAGCACATGGCCGCCGTGGTGATGCCGCCTGCCGCAGGCGTGCCGTCGCCCGACAGCTTCGCGAGCGTGCCGCCGGTGGGCGAAGCCAAGCCTTCTTCGTCGATCCCCACGCCGCCACTGCGCCCGCGGGCGAAGCTTCGGACCCCGAAGCGGGGCGTCCCTGTGGCCATCTGGTTTGTCGCAGCCGCCGGCGTCGTCGCGGCCGGCGCACTCCTCGGCGCGCCCCTCCTTCGCGGTTCGGCGAGGACGCCTGCGCCAGAAGCCGACACCGCGCCAAAGCCGACGGCGCTCGCTGCTCCCGCTCCGACGATCGAGCCCGCGCCCGCCGTCACCGCTCCGTCATCAAACGCGTCCGCCGCGCCCGCCGTCGCTTCGGCGGCTCCCTCCGTCACGGCCACGGCCTCTGCCGCTCCATCCGTCACGGCCACGGCTTCCGCAGCTCCCGAACCCTCCGCGGCTCCCTCGTCTGAAGCCCCCGCGACCGCCGCGACGGCACCGTCGACCGAAGGTGCTCTCGAACCGGACGCGACGGCGTTGGCGTCGCTCGAACACGGCGCGGGCTTTCTCTACGTCGCGTCGCCGCTCGCGACGAACGTCTACGTCTACGGCAACCTTCTCGGTCCGACGAACCAGCGACTGGTTTCGAAATGCGGTCCGCGGTTCCTTCGCCTCGGTACTGCGCCTGGCGCGTGGCAGGGCGAAGGGTTCGTGCAGATCGTCAAGTGCGGAGGGTTCACGCGGGTCGAGATGCCGCGGTGAGGGCTCGATGGCCGAGCCGAACCGTCTCTTCGTGAGCAGCGCGCTGCTCGATCACTGGGTCGAGAATGGTTATGTCGAGCTGCTGGGCGAATCGATTCGCTTGCCCCGGGCGGCCGCGAGCTTCTTCATCGAAGAGGCGGTTCGCGTCGTCGGCGAAGTGTCGGGCGGCGGGGACCCGCTCGCGCTCACGAACCGGGTGCGTTCGGTTCGCGAGCTCCGCGCGCTCGGGGCGGAAATCGTCGACCGTGCGATGGTCATGACGGATCTTGCGTACGACGTCGTGCCCGGTTTTCTGATTTCGGTGACCGGCGCGCCGGTGAGCAGCGCCGAAACCGCTGCGCTTTTCTGGTCCGAGGGCGAATCCGTCCGAGATCCCGACGCGCCACGCAGTGACGAGGAGCTCCTGGCGCGCTACCTGATGGAGAAGCTCGAACGATGATCACCCTGGTCCTGGTCGCTTTTTACGCCGGTGTCATCGCGTATTCCGCTGCCGCAACGCTGTTCTTCGTGGATCTCGCGCTGCCCGAGCGCTCGTTCGGCGGCGAACGCTGGGCGGCTCGCGCCCTCGGCGCCGGGCTCGCCGCGCACGCGGTTCATCTCGGCTCAGGTCTCCTCGACGGCGCGGTCATGGCTTGGTCGCTTCAGTTCGCGCTCTCGATCTGCGCGGGCTCGGTTGCGCTCGTGTACCTGGTCCTCCGGAAGCGGCTCAAGATCGACGCGATCGGCGTGGTCGTCGCACCTCTGGCTTTGACGCTGCTCGTCGGGGCGCAGTTTCTGCGCGCGAGCCTCCCGGTGACCAGCGTGCCGCGCACGTTGCTCTTGATGCACATCGCCTCGAACGTGCTCGGCGTCGGACTCTTCTTGCTCGCCGGGGCGGCCGGGGCGTTCTACTTGTTTCAGGAGCGCCGCTTGAAGGAGAAGCGCGCGACCCTCCGACAAGGGCGTTTGCCACCGCTCGACGCGCTCGACGTCACCGAGCACCGGCTCCTGCTCGCCGGGTTTCCGTTGCTCACCTTCGGCATCGTCACCGGCGCGGTGTTCGCGACGCACCTCGACGTCATGACCGGCGCCAGCGTCGCGCGTGCGGCCCTCGCGTACACGACGTGGCTCACCGTCGCCGCCGTGCTCGTCCTCCGCGCCGTTGCCGGATGGAGCGGCCGCCGCTCGGCGTACGGCACCCTCCTCGGCGTGATCTGCGTGCTCATCGTCATCGGGATCTACGTCGCCAAATCGGGCGGAGGGGGCGGCCTGTGATCGTCGTGGTCGGCCTTTCGCATCGCACGGCGCCCATCGAAGTGCGAGAGCAGCTTGCCTTGCCCGATGACGGCGTGCCCGACGTGTTGCGGCGCCTCATCGGCACCGGTCACGTGGCGGAAGCCATCGTCGTGTCGACGTGCAACCGCGTCGAATTCATCGTCGCCGGTCCCGACGGCCCACGATCGGACCTGGCCCAACTCGGGCGCACCACCCTGGAGTCGATCCTCGCCCGTGCGCCGGGCCTGACCGAACGCCACCTGTATCGGCACGAGGGCCCCGCGGCAGTGAGGCACCTCTTCCGAGTCGCCGCGTCGCTCGACTCGCTCGTCGTGGGGGAGCCGCAGATCCTCGGCCAGCTGAAGGACGCCTACGATCTCGCGCGCGACGTCGGGACGGTCGGCACGGTGCTCAACCGCGTGGTGCCCCGTGCACTCAAGTCGGCCAAGCGCGTCCGTTCGGAGACGAACATCGGGTCGGGTCAGGTGTCGGTGCCGAGCGTCGCCGTCGACCTCGCGCGGCAGATTTTCGGCGATCTGAAGAAGCACACCGCGGCGCTCATCGGTTCGGGCGAAATGGGGGAAACCGTCGCGCGCCTCCTCCGGCAAGCCGGTTCGCGGCTCCTCGTCGTCGGAAGAAATCCGGAGCGTGTCGCCCAGATCGCCGACGCGATGCAGGGCGAGCCACGCACCTTCGCGGATCTCCCGCAGACGTTGATCGACGCCGACGTCGTCATCACGACGACGAGCGCGCCGGGCTTCGTGGTGGACGCCGCCCAGGTCGCGAAGGTGCGACGGGCGCGCCGCGGACGGAGCTTGTTCTTCATCGATCTCGCCGTCCCGCGCGACGTGGACCCCGCCGTCAACTCGCTCGACGGCGTGTTCCTCTACAATATCGACGATCTGTCCACCGTGGTGGCCAAATCGCTCGAAAGCCGCCGCAAGGAGGCCGAGCGCGCCGAGGAGATCGTCGCTGAAGAGACGGAGAGCCTCGGCCGCTGGGCTGACGGCGAACAAGTCACGCCGATGATCGTGTCGCTGCGCGAGCGGCTCCGATCGGTGCTTCAGGGCGAGATCGAGCGCAGTCTGTCGGGTAAGCTCCGTCATCTCGGCGCGTCCGAGCGCGACGCGCTCGCGGTCATGGTCGAAGCGTCTTTGAACAAGATGCTCCATCCGCTGACGGCGCGGCTCCGCCGGCTCGCGACGGACCAATCGTCGCGCGTGGAGCTCGAGCTGGCGACGGCGCTGCTTCGCGACATGTTCGAGCTCGACCCCGCCGAGACCCCGCTGAAGAGCGATGCCCGTGCGACGCGACTCGGGCTCGCCGAGGCTCGAGGAGAAAACGGAGCGTCCGTGGCGGCGAACTCCGGCTCCGACGCCGGGGCACGAGGCCCGGAACCCGGCGACGGAACCGATCCCGTCGACCCCGTTCGTCGAGGATTCGCGCGACACGGCTGACGAAGCGCCCGCTTCGTGCTCTCTTCTCGTCGTGAACCGCGTTCTCGTCGCCGCGACTCGCAAGAGTCAGCTCGCGCTCGCCCAGTCGCGCCGTTTTCTCGCTGATCTGTCGCGAGCGACCGGCGTTTCCACGGAAGAGTTGCACGTCACCACCACCGGGGACCGGATCCAGGACCGCCCCTTGTCCGAGATCGGCGGCAAGGGTCTCTTCATCAAGGAGATCGAAGAGGCGCTCCTCGACGGACGCGCGCACCTGGCGGTTCATTCGCTGAAGGACGTTCCGGCGGAGCTCGCCCCCGGGCTCGTCATCGCCTGTATTCCCGAACGCGAAGATCCGAGAGACGTCTTCGTCTCGGGGTCCGGCGTCTCCTTCGATGCGTTGCCGCGCGGCGCGCGAGTCGGAACCTCGTCGCTGCGCCGCATGACGATGCTCCGCGCAGCGCGCCCGGACCTCGACTACGTGCCGATTCGCGGCAACGTCGACACGCGGCTTCGTCGCGTCGCCGAGGGCGCGGTCGACGCCATCGTCCTCGCTCACGCCGGGCTCCGACGGCTCGGGTTGGAAGCGCGCGTGACCGAGGTGCTCGACCCGACGAAATGCTTGCCCGCGATCGGACAGGGGGCGCTCGCGATCGAGTGCCGCGAGGACGACGCCGAGACCAGGGCGCTTCTCGGCCGTCTCACCCACGACGACACCGCGCGCGCGGTCGCGGCGGAGCGCGGCGTGATGAAGGCCGTCGACGGCAGTTGCCAGGTGCCGGTCGCCGCGTACGGCATCCGAGAGGGTTCGTCCTTGTGGCTCCGCGCCATGCTCGCCGAACCCGACGGCACGCGCGCGCGGTTTCGCGAGGTGCGCGTGCCGTGGCCCGCGGACGACCGGGCCGCCGCTGCGCTCGGCGAGGCGCTCGGCGAGGCGCTCCGCCCGGCGTGATCGGCTCCGGGGCGCGGTTCCGGATCGCGCGCGCGCTCGAGAGCGGCGCGTGGCGCTCGCCCGTCGCCGACGGGCTTTCCTGGGCGTGGGCCGGCGTGGCAAAACCGGCGCGGCCCGTCGTGCTTCCCCGGGGCGTTCGCGTGGTCGGCGTCGGCGGACCGACCCTCGGCGGCTCGTACAAGACGCCGCTCGTCGTCGCGCTCGCCCGCGCGATTGCGGACCGAGGTGAACGCGTCGCGGTCGTCGCGCACGGATACGGCGCGCGCCGTCGCGTGGTGACGTCGCGCCCGGGTGATGCGCGTCGCGTTTCACCGTCCGATTGCGCCGACGACGTCGGCGACGATGCTCTGCTCGTGGCGACGGCGCTCGCCGAAAGTGGCGCTGCGGCGGTTTCTCTTCTGCGCCGGAGCGACGGCTTCGTGCCGGCGACGAACGCCGTCGCCGTGTTCACCGGCGCGCGGCGCCGCGACGCTCTCGCGCTCGCCGCGACGTTCTCGCCGCTCGTTCTCGTCGATGGCCTGCTCCAGACGACGCCGGAACGGCTCGCGTTGTCGATCCTCGTCGTCGATGCGCATGAACCGTGGCGGCTCGGGAGCTGTCCGCCGCGGGGCGATCTCCGCGCCTCGGCGCGGGCGCTCGAAGAGGCCGCGGACGTCGTCCTTTCGGTGTCCGACGCCGCGGTCGACACGCCCGGAGCTGGCGATTCGCCGTGGCGGCTCGAGAGCCGGGTGACCGGGGCGTCGAACGGCGCGGGGCGGACGTTCACGCTCGCGGCGCTTCGAGCCATGCGTCTCGGGCTGGTGCTCGCGGTCGCGCGCCCTGGGCGCATCGTTCGCTCGCTCCGTGCACGCGGGATCGAACCCGTCGAGACCCGCCTCTTTTCCGATCACGCCGTGCCGCGCCCCGCGGGATCGCGCGGGCGCCGCGTCGACGCCTGGCTCACCTCGTCGAAATGCGCGACCAAGCTGGGCGAAGCTTACGACGGCGCGCCGCTCTTCGTCCTCGACCATCGCCTCGAGGTGCCGGCGAGCGTCGTGGACGCCGTATTGACCGGAAGTGTTCCGCGACAGTGAAACGCCGTTTCGCCTCGCGCGCGGACGCCTGCTTGCGACCCGGATGACCGTGGTAAGGTCGCCCGCATGCCGGTGACCCAGAGCATCGTTCGATTGGGCTTGTTCGTGAGTTTGCTCGCCCCGCTTCCGGGGGTCGTTTCCTGCGGAGGCGGCGGACCACCCCCCCACGTGCTGCCGAAACCGGGCGACATGCCGGAAGGCGCGGAATGGAGCGGTGTGTACTTCAGCCCGACGTACGGCAATCTCCATCTCATCAAGGATGGCGCGACGGCGAGCGGCAAGTGGCGCACGGCCGCCGGCGACAAGTGGGGCGAGCTGAGCGGCAACGTCACCGGCGATCTCTTCACGTTCGAGTGGAAAGAAACGACCATCGGCATGGTCGGTCCTTCGGCGATGAAGACGGGCAAGGGCTACTTCAAGTTCGTGCGCCCGCCGGGAGAGCACGTGAACGACGAGATCCACGGCGAGTGGGGTCTCGGAACGACCGACTACGGCGTCTCCTGGGACGCGGTGAAACAGAGGAACGCCAAGCCCGATCCGGATTCCGTCGTGCCCGACGAGACGCAACGCCTCGAAGGCAACGGCGATTGGGACAGCGACAAGCGCAAGAAGAGTGGCGGCGGCGGCGGAGACGACAAGAAGACCGACGACGGGTGGAACTGAGAGTGTCCCCCGAAGAAAATCGCGGCATTCAGTTCACCGAGCCGACCATCTTCGAACGCGGCGCGCCCGGACGGAGCGGTGCGTCGCTGTCGCCGTTCGACGTGCCCGAGGTCGATCCCGCGACGGCGCTCGGCCGCTTCGCGCGCAAAATCCCAGCGGCCTTGCCGGAGGTGAGTGAACCCGAGACGGTTCGGCACTTCGTCCGGCTCAGCCAGTGGAACTACTCGATCGACACGCAATTTTACCCGCTCGGGTCCTGCACCATGAAGTTCAACCCGAAGGTGAACGAGTGGGCGGCGCGTCTCGAAGGGTTCCAGCTCCTGCACCCGCTCGCGCCGCCGCATCTCTGTCAGGGCGCGCTCGGGCTCATGGTCGACCTGCAAGAGCTCCTCGCCGAGATCGCCGGGATGGACGCGGTGAACTTGCAGCCCGCCGCGGGCGCGCAGGGCGAGCTCACCGGGCTCATGATGATCCGCGCGTATCACGAGTCCGAGGGCCGTTCGCCGAAGAAGGTGTTCATCCCCGATAGCGCGCACGGAACCAATCCGGCGAGCTGCGCCCTGAACGGCTTCGAGACGGTGCCGGTTCCGGCCGAGAGCGGCGTGGTCGATCCGGCGGCGTTGCTCCACGCGATCGAACAAGCCGGCGGCGAAGTCGCCGGGTTCATGATCACCAATCCGAACACCCTCGGGCTTTACGAGCGCGCGCTCCCGAAGCTCTGCCAGATCGTGCACGCACGCGGCGGCCTCGTGTACGGCGACGGAGCGAACATGAACGCGGTCCTCGGTCGAGCGCGGCCCGGCGACGCCGGCGTCGACGTGATGCAGTACAACTTGCACAAGACGTTCACCACGCCGCACGGCGGCGGCGGACCGGGCTCGGGCCCCGTCGCGTTCAAGAAGATCCTCGCGCCGTTCCAGCCGCTCCCGGTCATTCGTCGCGAAGGCGGTCGCGTCGTGGTCAACGAAGATCGCCCCCAGAGCATCGGTCGCGTGCGCTCGTTCTACGGCAACTTCGGCATGATGGTGCGCGCGTACACGTACATCCGCGAGCTCGGCGAGAGCGGGCTCCGCGACGTGACGAACATGGCCGTCCTGAACGCGAACTACGTCGCGGCTCGCTTGAAGGGCCACTACCCGCTCGCGTTCGACGAGCCGATGATGCACGAAGCCGTCTTCACCGATCGCGACCTCGAAGCGACGACCGGCGTGAAGACGCTCGACGTCGCCAAGCGGCTCATCGACTACGGTTTTCACCCGCCGACCGTGTATTTTCCGCTCGTCGTGCGCGGCGCGCTCATGATCGAACCGACCGAGACGGAGACCAAGCAGACGATCGACGACTTCGTCGAAGCGATGATCGCCATTCGGCGCGAAGCGCAGGAGACGCCGGACGTCGTCAAGCAAGCGCCGCACAACTCGCGAGTCGGCAGACTCGACGAAGCCGGCGCCGCTCGAAAGCCGCGCCTCCGCTACCGCCCGGGCCAAGTAGACTGAAGCTATCTAGATAGCTCATAGAGCTACTGCGCCGGCGGGCTCGCTACGGTCTCTGAAATAGCTTCTAAGACGGCCTACTCAATAGCGGCCGTAGAGGGCGTCGCGGTCGGGCAATTTCGATTCGCCGGAGGACGACGTGTCGTGCGAATCGACGGGCGCCGTGTGATCGCTCGGGTGTGACGACGCGGGCTTTCGCTCGGTCGATCGCGGCTTGTCGTGGTTCGCGAGCGGCGACGAGCGGTGGTCGGCGGGTTCGGCGCTGATCGCGGGCTCGCGGCGCGGATTGTCCGGCGGCGCGAGCGGCAGTTCCTCGATGCGCGTCACGACCTGTTCTTCGGGCGGCACCGGCGGTGGTTTCGCCACCGACGCGGCGGCCGAGGCGGACGTCGTCACGCGCGGCGCGCCCGAGTTCACCTTTCGTGCGTCGTGGCTCGAGCGCCACGATTGCCCGACCACCACGGCGCCGACGGCGAGGAGTGCGGCAGCGCCGAGGACCACCGCGCCCATCTTGCTGCGGTGCGGGCGCTCTTCGATCCCCGCTTCGACGGGCGAGAGTCCACCGCTCGTCACCGAGAGCGAAATCGCGGTGTGTTGTTCGAACGGCGCGTCGTCGGCGCTCGAGCCATGACGCGTCGAGAGCGTCCCGAAGCCGGAGCCCGTGAGCCGCGACGACGGAGACTCCACGGTCGACGCGAGCGCCTCGAACGGCAAGAGCTTGTCCGGAGCGCCGGGAACGGGTCCGGGTAGCGACAAAGGCACCGCGGGAACTTCGATGTCGAGGGCCTCGGCGAGCGCGCCCACCGCCGCGGTCGCGGTCGCGAAACGATCTTGCGGCCAGCGATTCGTCGCCTTGGCGAACCAATCGTCGAAGGCGAGGGGCAAGAACACCTCTTCGCGCGCCGCACGCAGCGACGGCGCTTCCTTCGGGCCGTGCACGGCGATGCTCGCGAATGCGAACGGGTTCTCGCAGTTCTCGTGCTCCTTGGTCCAGTAGTGGACCCCGACGAGGAGCGTGTGCGCGAGCATGCCGAGCGCGTAGATGTCCGTCGCGGGCGTGATGCGTCCGTCCGCGCGGAACTGCTCGGGCGCCATGTAGATCGGCGTGCCGACCGTTTGCGTGCGTTGCTCGCCGGAATTGCCGAGCGGGAGCACCTTCGCGACGCCGAAGTCGAGCACCTTGACGAAAGGGCTCCCGTCTTCACGCCGCGTGAGAAACAAATTCGACGCCTTCAGGTCGCGGTGAACGATGCCCGCCTGATGCGTCCGATCGAGCGCGAGCGCGACGTTCCAGAGGTACGTGACGGTTTCGCGCGCCGTCAGCGGTCCGAGTCTGAGGAGCCGCTGCCCGAGGTCTTCACCCTCGAGGAGCTCCATGACGAGGAAAGGCGCCTTGGTCACCTCGTCGACGCCCGCGTCGAGGACGTCCACGATGTACTCGCTACCGATCTGTGCAGCGAGTCGCGACTCCTGCATGAAGCGCTTGCGAAGCGTCTCGCGCTCGACGGTATGCGACAGCATCACCTTGAGCGCGCAACGACGCTCGGTGACCGCATGGACCACTTCGTACACTGCTCCCATGCCACCGGATGCGAGTTCACGCACAATCCGGTACCGGCCGGCGAAAACCTCGCCTTCCTGCAGCGCCGCTACAGCCATGGGTCTTTGGGAACGCTACAAGCTTAGCCGACCAGATACCGTGGTTCCGCGGATTTCCGGGGCATGGCGCGCTGAGTCATTCGAACCAGCTTTTCAACAGGTTTTCCGCGCCGCCCCGCGACGGTCCTGGTGCCGCAATAAGTTTCAGGGATTCTAGAGAGTTACCCTCATCGGCGGGGGCGTCGCCGAGCTCAGAACGCGCCGGTGAGCCCTGCCGCCGCGGCGTTCGGCGCGACCCCAAATGTCGGTGAAATGGCCCCGCTTGACTTGGACGCCTTGTTAGTTCCGTCGACGATGAGGAGCACGATGGTCGCGACGGCGCCCGCTGCACCGACGCTGAGCGCGACCGTCGTGAGCGGCGCGAGGGTGTTCTGCGCCAGGTCTGCCGCGGCCTTTCCACTCGGCGAGCACGACAGCGTGTTGGACGCCAAGCCCGGCTCGTGACGGCACTGGCCGTTGATCGTGTCGCGCTTCGCGAGCAAGAGCCCGCCGGCGATTCCGCCGGTGATGAGACCCGCTGCGCCGATGCTACCGGACACATAGGCCCAAGGCCGGAGCGGATGCGCGCGATCCGGCGGCGCATCTTCGGGTGGCTCTTCGATGCCCGGCGTGAGCGGCATCGGCGGCGGCGTCACGAGCCCGGGCTGCACGTCGAGCCGGATCTGTTTCCGCTCGCCCTCGACGATGTCGATGCGTTGCTCGATGAGCGGGCTCTCGGGCGTTCGCGTCGTGAATACGTGCGGACCCGGGTCGACCGCGGTGGCGATTCCGAAGAGGCTCAGCGGAAAATCTTCGCCGTCCTTCGTGACGACGAGACCCGGCGGGACCGGCGTGGGAACCGTCACCGTCAGCCACGAGACGAGGGCCACGAGTCGCGTGCGCTCGGTGCGTGACACGTCGGCGCGAGCCTGCTGCTGTTCCTTCTGGTCTGCGGGCAGAGTGTCGACCAACGCCAGGTATCGGTCGTAGAGCTCCACCGCCGAGGCGTACTTGCCGGCGCGCGAAAAGCACTCGGCGAGCGTGAACATCGTCCCGGCCCTCGGATCGACGTCCAAGCTTTGCTTGATCAGCGCGCAACCGATCTTGAAGCGACCGGCTTTCATGTCGGTCAGCCCCTCGTCGAACAGGGCTTGTGCGTCGTCAGCGCACGCAACCCGAGTAATTGAAGCGGCAACGAGAACCAGAGCCGCGCCAGCCAAGCGCCGAAGCACCGAGCGAAGATAGCCCGTGGTTCAGCTCGTTTCACTCCGGAACGCCGTCTCGGCGCAAATACGACGGCGGGCTAGAGGAGGTAGAGGCCGACGGGGCGGCGCAAAGCAGTTATCTTACAGTTCGGGAGAGCTGCATCGCCGACCGCATGCGGGCTTGGCGCGGTGCTTCATCAAGTTGCTTCCCGCCGGACCGCTCGAACCGCCGAGGGCGGCGCGTTATCACGGAGGCTCGAGCGGCCGGCGGGCGCTGATACTCACTAAAGCAAGACTGGTGCCGACGACGCAAACGCGCTACTCGTGCCGATACGTCAGAATTAATCGGTCTCTTTGCGCAAGCGTCGTACAAGTTGCGCAGGGATCGTGCGGACACATGAACACCGGCAGGCACAATCCGATAGAGGGACCTACCGAGTTCGATCCTGGAACCTCCGCCGATGCTGCCGACGGGGTCGCGGCGGGCATCGGTTTTCGCGTCTATCTGCTCGTGCGAGAAGGCGAAAAGACACGGGTCGTCGACGTTCCCGACGCGGGCTCCGTGCTCTTCGGCCGCGCGCCGGAAGCGAGCGTGAGAATCGACGACAACCGTGCGTCGCGGCGTCACGCCGAGTTGCGCCGGAACGGTCGGGAGCTCGTCGTCATCGATCTCGGCAGTCGCAACGGGACGAAGGTGAACGACCGGCGGCTTCGCGACGAGTCGCTCGCGGTGGTCGGCGGCGACGTCATCAAGGTGGGTCCGATCGAGGCGCTCGTTGCGACGGCGGAAACACGCGGGGCTGGTGCGTCGAGTAGCCGACTCGAACGCGAGCTCGCCGATTTCGGCACGTCGCCCGACGGCCGCGCGGTCTTGATCCGCATCGTGATGGACCTCGAACGATCGCCGGACGGACTCGTCTCGCTCACCGAGCTCCTCGGGCCGATGGCCGTCGTAGAAGAGCGCGGTGACGGCGAGTACGCCGCACTCCTCGAGGAGCAAGATCCGCGGGTCGTCGAGCGTGTGCTTTCGGCGCTGAAAAGTCGCCCCGGCGTGCAGGTGACGATCGCGCGGTTTCCCGAGAACGGCCGCACCGCAGCGGATCTCTGGACGCACGCGTCGCGAGGAGCGAGCGCGCCGCCCGTCGTCGCCGATACGCGCGAAGGCGTCGTGGTCGCCGATCCGGCGATGGTCCAGGTGTTCCAGCTCGCGCGCCGGCTCGCCTCGGTGCAGACCACGGTGCTCATCCTCGGAGAGACCGGCGTCGGCAAAGAAGTCATCGCCGAACAGATCCACCACTGGAGCGCACGCGCGCAGGGTCCGTTCGTGCGCCTCAACTGTGCGTCGCTTCCGGAAACGTTGCTCGAGAGCGAGCTGTTCGGCCACGAGCGCGGCGCGTTCACCGGCGCCGATCGCCGGAAGATCGGCTACCTCGAAGCGGCGCAAGGCGGCACGCTCTTCCTCGACGAAATCGGCGAGCTCCCCGTCACCGTTCAGGTGAAGCTTTTGAACGTCCTCGAGAGTCGCGAAGTGCGACGGCTCGGCGGCACGCAAGAGCATCCGATCGACGTGCGCGTCGTGTCCGCGACGCACCGCGATCTCACGACCGAAGTGGGTGAAGGGCGCTTTCGTGAGGACCTCTTCTACCGGCTCAGCGCGTTCACTCTCGTCGTGCCCCCGCTCCGCGAACGTCAGGCGGAGATCCCGCTCATCGCCGAGATGTTCGCGCGGGAGGCCGCGCACCGCGCGGGTCGGCCTCCCGTCGTGATGGAGGCGTCGGCCGTCACGGCTCTAGTTCGCCACCCCTGGCCGGGCAACGTCCGCGAGCTGAAGAACGCGATGGAGCACGCGGTCGTGCTCGCCGACCGCGGTCGCATCGGGGTCGAGCACCTGCCGGAGTCCGTCCGTCGTCGCGAGGCACCCTCCGCGACAGGGCCGAGCTCTTCGACGGTGAAAGACAAGCTGGCCGACCTCGAGCGTCGCAGTATCGAGGAAGCGCTGTCCGCCGAGGGCGGCAATCAGACGCGAGCGGCTCGACGGCTCGGCATGTCGCGGCGAGCCTTGATCTACAAGATCGAAAAGTACGGCCTCCGTCGCTGAGGCCCACCGCGCCCTACGTGTAGGTCGCGCCATCGTTTCGATTTCGAGGGTGGTATCGAAGGCCCTGTATGGCGGCTCACCTATTTTTGCGTTGTTTAGACGCGGCCGAGCGGCCGACACGGCGTGCTTTCCGTGCTACTCCAGGATGGCGATCGGAGCGGTGATTTCGAGCCAGGCGGGGTCACTTGGCACGCACTTCGCACTGGGCGAGCGAGCAAGTAGCTCGACGAGAAAGCTTCTTAAAGATGAGTGACTTCAAGACATTTTCGTTCGCTTGTGTGCCGGCGGCGGTGGCAGTTGCTCTGTCGTTCGGCTGCTCTTCCAGCGCTGGTTCGGCGAGCGCCGCTCCCGGCGGAGGAAGCGCCAGCAACGCCGGCGGATCGGCGGGAGCGATCTTCACGAGCGGCGGTGCGACGGGCTCGAGCGGGACGACGGGATTCGGCGGCGGATTCGGCGCGACGAGCGGCGGGGGCGGCTTTCTCGCCACCGACGGCGCCGCGTGCTCGACGAACACTTACTCGGGCGAGCGGCTCCCGCTCGACATGTACTTCCTCGTCGATACGTCGGGCTCGATGCAAGAGAAGGTGCAAGGCGGGACGAAGTGGTCCGTCGTGTCCGCTGCGCTCACCGGCTTCTTGAACGACCCGGCGAACGCCGACATCGATCCGGGCATCGGATACTTTCCGCTGGTCTTGCCGAACATCCCGGCGTTCTGCACGGTCGACACCGATTGCGCGATGTACGGGCCGTGCATCGACGGCTTTCCGGTCGCCAATTCGTCGCCGCCGGCGCGCCTCTTCGGCGTTTGCAACGGCGCGGACGTCTGCCAGATCCCGCCGTACGCGATGCCGTCGGTGCCGCTTCAGTTGCCGCCCAATCAGGCGGCGGTCGTGAGCGACATCGCCAATCACGGTCCGGGCGGCGGCACTCCGACGCAGCCGGCGCTGTCGGGCACCATGCAATACGTCACCGGTTGGGCGCAGGCGCACCCCGGTCGCACGAGTGTCATCGTCCTTGCCACCGACGGCGAGCCGACCGGTTGCGACACCAACACGCCGCAAGACGTCGCGAACGTCGCCGCGGCGGGCCTCGCCGAGATGCCGTCGATCCGAACCTTCGTGATCGGCGTCGGCAATTCACTGCAGAACCTCGACCTCATCGCCGCAGCGGGCGGCACCAACAAGTCGATCATCGTCGATACCGGCGGAGACGTCGCGACGCAATTCACGCAGGCCCTCGCGGCCATTCGCGGCCAAGCGGTCCCGTGCGTGTTCAACATTCCGAGCACCGGCAACGTCGATCCGAATCAGGTGAACATCACGTACACGCCGACGGGCGGTACCTCGACGACCATCCCTCGGACGACCGACGGAACGGTGGCGACGTGCGGAGCGGCGGGTGGCTGGTACTACGACGACCCGAGCAACCCGAAGACCGTGCGCGTCTGCGACACCTCGTGCACCGCGATCAGCGCGAGCACCTCGGTGAACTTCGAGGTCGGTTGCGCGACCGTCGTGGCGCCGCCCTCGTAGTCTCGAATTGGCAAGAGATCAGCAGGGGTTGCCCCCACCTCCATCCGTCCTCGCGCTACGCGCTGCGGGCGGGTGGCCTCCCCCAAATCAGCCGCAGCGGCTTCAGGGGGAGGACGCGCTACGCAGCACTGGCAACGTAGTCCACGAGACGACGAAACGTTTTCGAGGTCGGCTAAGCTAGAAGTTGGGAAGACCCACGCTGTGACTCGAGAGCACATTCTCGCCGAGATTCGACGCACCGCCACGGAGAGTGGTAGCGCGCCTCTTGGTCAACAAGCATTCGCATCTCAGACGGGCATTCAGCGGCACGAATGGCACGGCAAGTATTGGACGAGATGGAGCGAAATTGCCGTCAAACTTCAGGCCTTTGCTTCCGCTCGGGGATACACCGACGTTGCTAGCCTTTGTGAGCAATTGACGACGCGTCCAGCGGTCCGTGGGGATTCCGACGAACCAACGCTGCTCGGAGATCGCGCTGTGGGATACGTCTACCTCCTTAGGCACGGAACACGCCGAGAATTTAAGATCGGTCGAACAAACAATCCGCTCCGGCGAGAGGGAGAAATTGGCATTGAGCTGCCGCAGCGGTTCGAACCCATTCACGTCATCGAGACCGACGATCCGGCGGGAATCGAGACCTATCGGCATCGGCGGTTTGCAGACAGGCGACTCAAAAACGAGTGGTTCGCGCTGACGGCGGATGACGTTCGAGCATTTCGTCGGTGACGAAAGATATTTTGACTTTAGTGCGGCTCAACTCCGCGGCACCGGTTGGCGACAGCTAGCAACGCGACGTGAGCCCCTCCCATGGCGCGCGCAGGCGGCACGCGCAGCCGCGCTTCGCGCGGCGAGCATGGCGCGGGCGTGGGCAACCCTTTTGAGAAACGGCCGAACCTAGAAGAAAGAGACGCGGTCGGCGATCGCGCGGCGGTACTTCACGAGCGCACCGGGCTTGTTCACGGTGAGCGCGCCGCACAAGACGCCGGCGCGGCCGTAGATCGCGACCAGGTCTTTGCCTTCGACGCTACCCTCGACGATGCGCACGTCGTCGCCGGGCTTGGTGCGGCCGGCGAATTGGAGCTTCAGGTCGTATTGGTCCGACCAAAAGTAGGGCACCGAACGCGGCGCGGGCGCCGCGGGTCCGTCGAGGAGCCGCGCGATGTCCGCGTTCGCCTGTTCGACGGCGTTCGTCCAGTGCTCGACCTTCATCGACTCGCCGAAGATCGGATGGTCGAAGCGCACGACGTCGCCGCACGCGAACACGTCGGGCACCGACGTGGCGCCGTGCACGTCGCAGAGCACGCCGTCGTTCGTCGCGACGCCGGAGCCGTCGAGCCAGCTCGTCTCCGGCGTCACGCCGATGCCGACCACGACGAGATCGGCGCGCACGCTCGTGCCATCGGTGAGCTCGAGGCGTTCGAGCGCCGCGCCGCCGACCGGGCGCGCGACGCCGACGCCGGTCCGGAACAGGACGCCGCGATCGCGGTGATAGTCGGTGAGCTTTTCGCCCATCGCCGTGCCGAGCGCGTGCGCCAGCGGCACTTCCGCGACGTCCACGACGGTGACGTCGAGGCCGAGCGCGCGCACGGACGCCGCGACTTCGAGCCCGATGAACCCCGCGCCGACGATCGCAACGCGCGGCGACCCTTCGAGCACGCGCCGGATCGCGAGCGCGTCGTCGAGGGTACGGAGCGCGTGGATGCGCGGCGCACCGTGCGCCCACGGCGGGAGCCGCGGCCGCGCGCCGGTCGCGACCACGAGACCGTCGTAAGACAAGGCCGCACCGTCATTCAATTTCAAAGTGCGCTCGCGCGGGTCGAGCGAAGCGGCGCGGAGTCCGAGTCGCAAGTCGACGTCGAGCGCCGCGTAGTCGGCCTTGAGCGCGACGCGCTCTTCGGACCATTCGCCGCGGAGCACTTGCTTCGACAGGGGCGGGCGGTCGTACGGAAGTCGGAGCTCGTCGCCGACCCACGTGATGCGACCGTCGTAGCCGCGGCGGCGCAACGCTTCGACGGCGCGCAAGCCGGCGAGCGAAGCCCCCACGACGATCAGGTTCGAGAGCGTCATGCCCGAGACGGCTCAGCCTTCGACGCGGATCGCGCCGGTCGGGCACTCGCGGACGGCGCGTTCGACCTTCGCGCGGAGCGTCTCCGGCGGCGTCTCATTCAGGATGTAGAGAAAGCCGTCGTCGCGGACCTCGAACACCTCGGGCGCGGCTTCCGTGCAGAGGGCATGGCTCTGGCAAACGTCGAAATCAACAGTGATTTTCATTAGTTCAACTCCTCTCTCAGGGCTTGAATAACCCGGGGGCAATGCCCTTTCAATCCGCGTGAGGCCCGTCCCGGGTGCGAGATCAATTCGACATACGGACTCGTATCTGAATGTTGACATACGGGCTCGTATCTGAAAAGCTGGATTCGGTTGGCGCATCGAGACACCCTCATTCGGAGCACGCCATGAATCGAACCGCACCCGTCATGTTGCCCGCCACGACGCCGACTCTCGACGCGTTTCGGACGTGGTCGTTGCACTTGCTCGCGTTCGTGCTGCCGCTCGTGAACGTCGTGTTCCTCGTGTCGGGGCCGCACCGGTGGTGGAGCGCCCTCCTCTGGACGATGCCGGTGTGGATCCTCGTGGTCATCGACAATCGCAACCGTCCGGATTTTCGTCAGCCGCCGGAAGACGTCGCGTCGTGGCCGTTCGATCTCCAGCTCTACCTCCTGACTGCGCTTCAGATCGTCAATCACGTGCTCGTCTGCGTGATGGCGTCGAAGCTCTCGGTGTCGTCGTGGGGTGGGTTCGGGACGACGCTCGCGAACCTGGTCGCGGTCATCATCGTCAGCGGGACGACGGCGGGGTACTCGGGCATCGTCATCGCGCACGAGCTCGTGCATCGCCGGAGCGCGACGGAACATTTCCTCGGCAGGCTGCTTCTCATGTTCGTCTGCTACGAGCAGTTTGCGACGGAGCACGTGCGGGGCCATCACCCGCGGCTCGGCACCGCCGAAGATCCGGCGACGGCGCGCTTCGACGAGCCGCTCAAGGACTTCATTCGCCGCACGATCCCTGCGCAGTTCAAGAGCGCGTGGCGTCTCGAAAAAATCCGTCTCGGCGACGAGCACATGAAGTGGAACGACCCGCGCATGGTCCGGCATCGCGTGCTCCAGGGCGTCGTCGGCGAGGTGCTGATCGTGCTCGCCGTGCTGGCCGTCTTCGGTCCGCTCGCGGCGGCGTTCTTCCTCGTACAGGCGCGCTCCGCGATCGCACTCCTCGAGACGGTGAACTACATCGAGCATTGGGGCATCACGCGCGCCACGCGCACCGTCACGCCGGTCGATTCGTGGGACACCGACAACGGCTTCACGCTTCGCACGCTCGTCGGTCTGTCGCGTCACGCCGACCACCACGCGCAAGCGTCGCGTCCGTTCCAGAAGCTCCGCTACTTCGAGCAATCGCCGAAGATGCCGCTCGGTTATTACGGCACCGTCTTGCTCGCGATGTTCCGCAACACCGAATACCGAAAGCGCGCGACCGCCGAGCTCGAGCGTTGCGGGCTCGGGCCGTTTCGACGGCGCGATGCAACGGGCGCTTCATCCGCTCCTCTAGCTCTCGACGATTCGCACCGCGCGACCGGCATGGTCGCCTGAGGCGGACGCTCACGTCGCGCGGCTTGCTGCGCTCGTCACGCGCGCTCGCGCCGACGGTGTCGCTCCGGGCATGCGCGCGGTTACCGCCGGGCGGCTTGGAATCGAACGGGGGTGAAAGATCACGAGTAGCCTCGTTGCAACATTCTGCTTCGAGCGGACATCGTTGCGATGCGCGTCGCTTCGGCTCAGAGTGACGCCGTGAACCGGTGGAACGATCGGTAGGCGGCCGTCATTCGTGCGAGAAAAGGATCTGTGGCGATGAAGTTCCGTGCCCCCACGTCGAGCCTGTTGGCCGCTCTGGCGCTCTTCGCGTGTAGCTCGAACAACGGTGCTCAAGCGCCCGGCGGCGATAGCGGCGGGTCGAGCGGTTCCACCTCGTCACCCTACACGCCCGGCTGTTCGAACGCCCCGGCGTGCGGCTCGTGCGGCTCGTGCATCCAGCAATGCTTCTGTGTCGAGCAAGACATCGACAAGTGTTCGACGATCTGCACCGCTCCGGGAACCGGCGGGAGTTCGTCGGTTCCCCCGGGCGGCACCACCACGCCGCCGACGGGAACGACGACTCCGCCCACCGGCACCACCACGCCGCCGACGGGAACGACGACTCCGCCCACCGGCACCACCACG
>CAZDNG010000025.1:0-7847 GCA_964506835.1 uncultured Polyangiaceae bacterium | reverse complement strand
CCGCCGACGGGAACGACGACTCCGCCCCCGACGCCGCCGGCCAACGAGCTCTCGATCACGACGGTTCCCTTCGACGTCGCGCCCGGCGCCGAAGAGTACAAGTGCCAGAACTTTCAGAACCGTGCGGGCCAGGACATCGCGATCGTCAAGGCGCAGTCGTTCATGTCTGCTGGGTCACATCACATGTTCGTGTTCGACGACCCGAGCTTCAACACCGACACGAACGCCGTCGCGGACTGCTCGGGCTCCGAGTTTCACGACTTTTTGATCTTGTCGCAGCAGCCTCAAGAGGTCGAAACGTATCCGGCCGGCGTCGGGCGGTCGCTCACGCAGAACACCGGGCTTCGCGTGATTCTGCACTACTTGAACAACACCTCGAGCACGATCACCGGCCAGGTGAACGCGAAGTTCGACTGGGTGCAGCCGAGCGCCGTCACGTACCTCGCCGCGCAGATGGAGCTCAATCAGGGCATCTTGAACGTCCCGCCCGGCACGAGCACGCAATCGCGCACGTTCTCGGTGCCGTACGACATCGACATCATGTACGCGATCAGCCACATGCACAAACGCGGCACTCACTTTCACGCCGCGACGAACACGAATCAGGTCATCTACGACGGGAGCGTGTGGGACGAGCCGCAGCCCACGCTGTATGACCCGCCGCTCACCGTCAGCGCCAACTCCGTCATCACGTGGTCGTGCGACTACGACAACCAAACGGGCATGACGCTCACGTTCGGCGAGTCCGCAGCGACGAACGAGATGTGCATCCTCTTCGCGATCTTTTACCCGACCGCCGCGGGCGCGAACCAGGGCAAGGGCCTCGACTCGCTGCTCTAACGATCCCAGAACGAGTGACTGACGCCGATCGATAGGCTGCGCTCGCCGAAGAACGCACCTTCGGCGCTGACGTCGAAGTCGCCGACGGTGAGGTTGCCGCCGAGACCGATCGTGTAATGGTGGCGATCGGTGCCGGTCACGTCGTGGCCGTCGAATCTCCAGAACACCGGTCCGCCGAAAGCGCGCGCAGCGACGTACGGGCTCCACACGCCGCCGAAGACGTGTCCGAGCACCGCGCCGAGTCGGTTGTCTTGCGCGACGAGCAGCGGACGGCTGCCGTCGCCGACGCCGTTCTCGCCTTGGGTGTTCGCCGCGGACACACCGACGGTGAGGGTCGTCGCGAAGAAGAAGAGATCGCCGGGGTCGCCGAACCATTTGCGCGCGATGGTGGCGCTCACGACCCAGCCCGGGTCGACGTGGTAGCGAGCGCCGTCTTGTTGAAGCTCGCCGCCGACGATGGCGCCGCCGTCGAGCCGCAAGGTGAACAGATCGCCGAAGCGACGTCCGACCGACGCCGACGCGGAGCCCTCTTCGACGCCGAGATCGTAGCGGCCGTCGAAGCGCAGATCGCTCCGGAACGCGCTCACGGCGGCGCTCACGAGCCACGCGCCGCGACCGGCGGCACCGTCCGATCCTTCGCATCCCGTCGCACCGACGGGTGGACTGAGCCCTCAGGCAAACCCGCTTCGTGGGACGAACGAAGCGGCCACCACCGTCGCCGCAAGGGCGAGCGAGAACGGCTTCATGACGACATCGCCGGGGTCTGGATGAGATACGTCCGAGTCGCCCCGGTGGTTTCGTCTCCCCTCGTCGAACGCGCCGCGGTCCCCGACTCAAATTCCTTCAGCGCAGCACCGTCAGGTTCATCACGGCCCATCCGCCTTTTTGCAAGGTGATGGTCTGACGTTTGCGAAGCCCGCGCGCCTCGAGCTCGAGCGTGTGCGGCCCGGGCGGAACGCGTATCCGGCCGATCGCGATGCGGGCGGGCAACGTCGCCCAACTTCGCGTGTCCGGCGTATCGGTAGCCGTCAATGTCGCTTGTGTGCCGAGCGACAGGAGCGCGCCCACGAGGCCGCCGCCAGTCGTCTCGCGAACCACTTCGCCGGCCGCGACGCGGGCGATGAGGCGCGTGATCGCCGAGGCGACGACCGAGCCTTGCACGTCGTCCCACGCTTTGCGAGCTTCCGCGTCCACCGCGAGCGCGCCGTCGAGGTCCGTCGCTGCGCCGTCGACCCACAGATACGGGATCCCCCACTCTCCACGAGGGCGACCGAGCTCGGGATAGTTCACCCAGGTGACGAGGCCCTGCGCCGCGAGATAGTTCGCCCGCGACACGTCGTTCGGACTCAGCGCGCCGCTCACCAGGGTGAGGGCGAGGCCGATCGGAATTCGCTTCGCGATCTTGGCGGGCACGCGACCGAAGCCGATCACGACGAGGATTTCGGCGGAGTCGTCGTCCGCGGGCGCGCTCTGGCTTTGGCCCGCGGCATCGCGGAGGCGCGGGGAGGTGAACGACCCCTTTTGGGCGAGGCGCCGCACCGGATCGGCGAGGGAGCCGTACTGACCGTACTCGAGCGCCTCGTCGTAGTAGCGGAGCGCCTCGTCGGCGCTGCCGCTCTTCTCGAACGCGAACCCAGCGAGGTAGCTGCCGGGGCCGAGGAGGCTCGCCCCGTGGCCCGCGTGCTCGTCGATGAAACGTTGCATCACCGAGAAGCGACGCGCCTCGATCTTCGCGCCGTTCAGATCGCCGCGCACCAGGTAATTCACGAGATTCATGGTGTTGACCATGAGCTTCTCGTAGCTCGGGGCCTTGTACGGACCGGTGGCGTCCGAGAACAGGTACTTTCCGAGATCGTCCACGGCGTTCCGCGAAAAATCGAGGACCTGAATGCCTTTGTCGGCCGTCTCGAGGTCGCGACTCGATTGGAGGTATTCGGTCGGCGCGAGGGTCTCCGCGTTCGAGCCGAGCTGTTGCAGGACCATCGCGCGATCGAGGAGGAGCAAGGTGTTGTCGCCGCCGACGTTGGCCGGCAGATCCGCCGGGCTCTTCACCTCGAGCTGCTCGTCGAGGAGGGCGAGCGCCTCCTTGGGGCGTCCCTCGTCGAGCGCCGTTCGCGCCCCCAACGTTCGCGCCGCGTGTCCCGCGCACCCCCAACAAAAAAGGCATACCAGAAGGGCGGCGGCGACGCTTCGTCCCCGTGCCGAAGCGTCGTCGTTCCGTTTCACGCGAACCTCCGCCAGCGCCGCGTCAGCGCACGAGCGCCTTGGTGACGCTCGACTTGTTCTGGAAGAGGACTTCGCTCGTCTCGGCGTCGAGCACTTGCATGAACAGCGTGTACTGCACGCGGCGCGTGTCCGACTCGCGCTCGTCGTTCGCGAACACCTTGCCGGTCACGAAGTAGCGCACGCCGATCTGCTGGCCCCACCGCGCGACGGTGCTCTTGTCGAAGGCGTCGGAGTTCTGCTGGCGCACCTCGTCGATGAGCGCGCCCTGGTTTTCGTGGCTCACGACGCGCACGCCGCCCCAGTTGATGAGCTGGGTCTCGACGTCGCCGAGGAGCGTGTCGAGCGCGCTGTCGATGTGCTCGGTCGTGTCGTTGCGGATCGGAAGCACGGCGACCGACGGACGATTTTCGGTCTGCCAGCGCTTCACGACGCCCGAGTTCTGCAAGACGGCGAGGTTTTCGTGCGCCATCTTCTGGAGGTCGTGATTGTCGAGCGACGTGCTCAGGGCCTGGTTGTCGAGGCCCGGCGTGTCCTCGCCGCGAACGACGGTCGGTCCGCCGCAAGCGACGAGAGGCAGCGCGAGCACGAGCGTGCTGACGAGTGCGAAGCGAGTGGAGGTCATTCGCGGCTCCTTCTCTTGTCTCTCGTGTCGGACTCAGCGACGGACGGGAATGATCTGGACGCGGCGATCGTCGCCTTCGCCTTCGCTCTTGGTGACGACGCCGTCGAACTTGGCGAGCGCGAGGTGGATCACGCGGCGGTCGCGAGGATTCATCGGTTCGAACGTGATGATCTTCCCCTCGGTGACGGCTTGCTTGCCGAGCCGTCGCGCCATGGTCGCGAGCGTGCTGTCGCGGCGGCTTCGGTAGCCTTCGGCGTCGACGGTGACGTAACGACGCTCGAGCCCCGGCCGGTTCACGACGCGGTTCGTCAGATACTGAAACGCGCCGAGCACCTGACCCTTTTTCCCGATGATCCGCCCGGAGTCCGGCCCCGCGATCTCGAGCTGGATCTCGTTCGGCTCTTCCGGCTTCGGACGCCGCAAGCGAACGTTGCACTCCATCTCCATCTGCTCGAGTACCTGGGCCACGAACGCGAGGGCCTTTTCGGCTCGCTCGTCTCCGACGTATGGCGGGCCATCGTCGCGTGCGCGACGTTGGGCTCCGTCTTCCCCATTCGAATCCACGGACGACCCGCCGCCGTCCTCATTGTCGTTGTCGTCGTCCGCGTCGGATTCGTCCTCCGAATCCCAACCCGCGTCGACCACCTCGTCCTCATTCGGCTCGCTCATGCTCCTGCTCTCCCTTTGGCGATCGATTCGCGGACACGTCGTCCTTGTTCGTGTCGCGCTTCGAGTTTTTCTTGCTGTCGAGGGCCTTGCCGCCCCCTCCGGACGAGGGTCCCTTCTTCACGGTCACCCCGATGCGGCCGTCCTTGTTGCTCAACGTTTTTCGCGCGTAGCGCTCGACGAGCCACTGCTGCGAGATGGCGAGCACGCTGTTGGTGAACATGTAGACGCCGAGTCCCGCCGGTAAGAACAGCATGAACACGGTGAACATCACCGGCATCAGGTACATCATCATCTTCTGCTGAGCCGGATCACCGCCCTGCATGGGCATCATCCGCTGCTGGAAGAAGTAGGTACCGCCGATGATGAAAGGCAGGACGAAGTACGGGTCGGCGAGTGAGAGATCGGGGAACCAGAGGAACGGGATGTTGTAGAGCTCGACGGCCGTCTGCAGCGTCGTGTAGAGCGCGAACCACACCGGCATCGACGCGAGCTGCGGCAAGCAGCCCTTCAGCGGGTTCACCTTGTGTTTCCGCCAGAGCTCCATCTGCGCGAGCCCGCGTCCCTGAGAGTCGTCCTTGAACTTCTCGTTCAAGGCGTCCATCTCCGGCTTGATCTCGCGCATCCGAACCATGTTCAGGACGCCGGGCCACGACAGCGGGAACAAGAGGACGCGCGCGGTGATCGTGAGCACGATGATCGCGACGCCCCAGTTCGGGATGACGCTGTGCACCTTCAAGAGAAACGCGACGAGCACCTTCGCGACGACCGAGAAGAAGCCGAGATCGATGAGCTCGATGAGCCGATGTTTTCCGTCGCCCGCTTGCGCGAGCACGTCGCGCTCCTTCGGACCGACGAAGCTGAGCACGCGATAGTCCGCGGATTGATTCGGCGCGAGCGTCTGCTCGGGGTACGCGAGGCGCGCGCGATACATCGCGCCACCGTCCGGGTCTTCGCTGGCTTTCGCGTATCGCGTGTAGTCCCAGCGCTGCTCGGTCTGGAGCAAACACGACGGCGTCGCCGGGCCGCTCTCGGGGGCGAGCGCGTGCGCGAAGTAGGCATTCGCGACGGCCGCGAACGCCGGCCGATCGGAGCCGTCCGCCCAATCGCCGTTCGGATTCACCGCGGTCGGCGCGAAGCGCTCGCCCGCGAACTCCTTGGGCTCGAAATCGTTCGGCTTCAGGCGCACGGCCTTGCCGACCTCGGGCAGACACTCGACGTGAGTCACGTACGGACTCACGCGGAACATCTTGCTCGCGACCTCCTGGCTCGTCCGCCACGCCACGGTGTCGATGCTGGCGGCGTGGCGCATCGGCGTGCTCGCGAGGTTCGTGATGCGCGCGTCGACGTCGAGCTCGTACGGGCGGCCCGTCACGCTCACGGTCTTGTCGATCTGGACCTTGGCGTCGCGATAGACGAACTCACACGTCTTGCCGTCGGATTTGGCGAGCTGGTAGTCGACGGAATCGAAATCGACGTTCCAGGGTATCGCCGCGGCGTCGTGCGCCTTCGCTTCGTCGCGCCGGAATTTCACGAAGAGCTGCTGACGGAACTCGTGGTCGCCCGCCGGGTCCGGCGTCGTCGAGACGTCGTAGGGGACGCCCTTCTTCCGATACTTCGCCGAGACGAGCTCGAAGTGCGTCAAAGCCGCGCCGCGCGTGGTCAGCTCGGCGTGGAACGTGGGCGTCCACAGCTCGCATTTCTGCGCCGGCAACGCGACGGCCGGGACGAGGTGCGGTTCGCCGCCCAGCGGTTGCCGCGCGCTCTCTTCGCCGCCGTTCATCTTCCGCATCGTGAAGAAAATGAAAACAGCTGCGATTCCCAGCAGAATGAAACGCAGAGAGCCGCCTCGTTCCATGACTTACCTCGAGTGTTCGGCGCAAAGAGACTCGCCGCCCGCGTGCGCGTGGCCCTGAGGCCCTCGGGCCTTCGCGGGTGGCGGATCGTAGCCGCCGGGATGAAACGGATGGCAGCGGAGGATGCGCTTGATGGACAGCCATCCGCCTCGGATGATTCCGTGGCTCTCGACGCAGGCCATCGCATAGCGCGAGCAGGACGGCTCGAACCGACACGACGGTCCGAGCAGCGGAGACACCAGGAGCTGGTAAAGCCGAATGAGGAGGATCACGAGGCGAGTCATCGGCGCTCGTGAGCTCCACTCGATCGGGCAACGTCGGGCGCCAGCGCCGCTCGAGCGTCGGCTGTTCGCCTTCGCACGACGTGCGCGACGGCTCGCCACTCTTGGGCGACGTCGTCACGCTTCAAGTTTTTTTCGAGGGGCCTTCGAACGATAACCACGAGATCGATTCCTGGAGCGAAGAGGTCGCGAACGGTCCTGAACGCCTCACGCACGAGCCGCTTGGCTCGATTCCGGACCACGGCCGTTCCCACTTTCCGCGAAGCGACGATACCGAGCCTGGCCTTTTCTTCCGCTCCGCTCTCCCGTGCGGAGAGCAACAAGACGAAGTGCGCCGTCGTCACTCGCCGCCCCGTGTTTTGAACGGCGCGAAATTCGCGCCGTTTGCGGATCCGCTCACTCGGGGGGAAGGGCCCGACGGGGCTCAGGCCCGACACGCTACTTCTGGTAAGCGGTCACGGTGAGCCTCCAGCGACCCTTGCGCCGGCGGTTCTGGAGAACGTCGCGTCCCCCCTTCGTCCGCATTCGCTTGCGGAACCCATGGGTGCGAAGGCGACTTTTGTTGTGAGGCTGGTACGTTCGCTTCATTGGCTTTTGGCACTTTCGGTGAGCGGGCCGTCTGGCCGTCGCCGTCCGAGGCTCTCGAAATTTAGGGGTGCGCTAGGCGAGGGCCGCGCAACGCCGGCGGGAGTCAGCCACGCTCGGCCGGTCCCGTCAAGACATCGCATCCTGGCTTCTTCCGCCGGCTCTTCCGAGCAGAGCCGGCCTGACAGGATGTTCACCGTCGGTGCCACGGTGCGCCGACCCGCCTTGCCCGAAAAACGACGGGATGGTACGGGTCCTCCGCCATGCGAGAAAACGTCCGCCTCGTGTCGTCGGCAGGAACCGGCTTCACTTACTACACGACCAAGAACAAGCGCACTCAGACCACGAAGCTCGAGCTGAAGAAGTACGACCCGAAGGTCCGTCAGCACGTCGTGTTCAAGGAGGCAAAGATGCCTCCGCACAGTAAGTAATCGGACGCTGCCGTCGTGAGATTGTTCTTGGGGGGTGTTCCCGCGCCGCCTGGTGGACTGTGACGTCGTGAGATTGTTCCTGGGGGGCGTGCCCGCCCCCCTCGCCCGTTCCGGGCGGTCCCCCTGGTATTCGCTTCGCTCAATGTAACCGCTGCGCGACGTTGAGCCGTTGCGCGATGTTGAGCCGCTGCGCGAGGTTAGTCGCTCGCGACGTCGAGTCGTCAGTGTCCGCCTCTGGGGGTGTGGGGGATGGGAGGCAGCCCCCACACGAACCGCACGTGTAGCGCGCGAGCGAGCATCGCAGCCGGAGGCGAGAAGCGCATGCGAGTGTTCCGTGTCG
>CAZDNG010000024.1:0-114352 GCA_964506835.1 uncultured Polyangiaceae bacterium | reverse complement strand
GGGGAAAGAAGGAGATCCTTGGTGGGATCGAATGGATCCTTCGTCGAGTCGTACGGGAAGGCGACCAAGGCGAATCCGACGGCTTCTTTGAGGGTGCGTTTGGTCATAACCCAGTAGCGTCGCTCCGTAGACGCCCACTGTGCACGCAAAATAGACCTACGTCAGCGGTACGCCTCACGACGATGGTCCACGTGAAGGACCACGATCGTTTCGCCCTCTCGAACGAAGCGAACCCGGTAGTCTCCGACTCGGAGGCGAATTCCGTCTGATCCGCGGAGCCGTTTGACGTCACCTTGTCCGGTCGCCGCAAAGCGGTCCACGGCGTCCAAGATCCGCCGGGCGTGCGTCGGGTCGATGCCCCTTAGGTCCCGCTGGGCGGGACCTTTCCAAATGACGTTCACAAGCTGAGAATACGACGGAGCTCGGCGCTAGAAACGTCTTCCGAACGAGGGGCCTTGCGAGCCGCCTCGTCCGCAGCACGCTCATCGTCGGTGTATGGCTCATCGTCGACCGACGCGTTCTCGATCGCAAGACGTGCGGGATCGAACGCCGGCTCGGCGGTTCGTTTCAACGGGGCCATGCAGCCAGCATAACCCCGAAAGAGGACGTTTGCTGCCCCTCGGTCGATTTTTCGTAATCCGGGGGTCGTACCTCTGTGATCCCCGGGACGCTTGGGAGGCGACCCCGGGCGGGCTCGGAATCGGCGGAATATTTTCCTCGCCGTCAATCTGGATATTTATTTGGGCTCGGACCCCAGGGGCCGGGAAACTCCGGAATTCCCCTGGCGAAAATGTGGGCCCCCGCCCGCCCCCCGACGCCAGAATCGCGGGGGGCCACCCCCCTCGAGGGTGCGTGTGCGCCGGGGGCGGACCTCGGGGTGCCGATCCGATCGGACGCCGGGGTGCCTCCTGTCCCCCACGTACCCATCGCCTGACGATGACACCATTGAGTGTCACAGTGACTCACCTCGAGTTGCCTCGAGACACGGCGAAGTGAGGCGGCCCGCGGCGCTCGGAACGGCACGGACCGACATTCCAGAAACCGGGAATCTTTGGTGTTTCCGTGTCGCCGGATCTACTCGCCGCACGCCCGATCCCCGCGGACTGTGAGTCCGTCGCATGGGTGGATCGGCGAGGTTTGGCACGTCCGTTTCTAGCGTCGAGCGGCATGGGCCTTTCCTAACGAGCGACCGTACGGGCGCGCCAACAATCGACCAACATGTGTATGATTTTCGTTGCGTGTGCCGATCGCACGGGATTCCTGCGGTCGTTCGGGCAGATCACGGATCCGGCATCTTTTCCGCTGGATCGCGCGATCCGCGAAGCGCGAAGAAGGCCCCTTTTCAGAGTGATCGTCGGCAATCACATAGATCGCGGATTGGGGATGATTCGCGGGCCTCCGTGATCCGCATGCCGGAAAGGTCGTATTTCTCGACGATCCGGTGTGTAAATCACACGTGTGCGATTGCAAATCGAGCCAAATTTGGCTCTGACGTGAGTGAGGAAATTCAAAGTCAATTTTGGGGGATTATAGGGGGCTCTACTGAAGAGAACGTTGACAGCGGAACGATCAACGGAGGTAGGCCTTCTAAGCTCGTTTCACCGTTCGTTGGCCTTCGCGCGGACGCCGATCCGAAAGACCGCCAACGGAGCGCCAGCGCGTCGGGCGGGCCGTTCGCGGCCGACGGGGAGCGGCCTCGCACCGCCTCTCGGCGTCTCGTCCACCAAGACCTGTCAGGGACGGGAGGGACGTCAGGGACGGCATTTCCCTAAACTCTTCCTATCCACAAAATTTGAGATCAGGATCTATCTCTCTATAGGAAAGTTCTGGGGAGCGGCGTCCCTGACGTCCCTGACGTCCCTGACGGGTCACGACGCGGCGGGTCGCTGCGGAAAGAGCGGTTCTCGGACGGCCGGCGTCCTGTCCTCGTCGGGAGCAATAACAACCCCACGCCAACCTCGCACCCCGTTGCGCTTGGCCGTCGATGCACCACGTTCGCTGAGTCTTGCGGCGAAGTCTTTGCTTCCGACAGGGGCCTTAACGCCGTTCTCGCGGCACCACCGATCGTAGGCACCTCTTAGTGACTCGTTGGAAATCCACCCGGACGGATCGAAAGCAAGACACTCGGCGAAGAACGGCGCGACGCGATCCATTTCCTTTCGGTATTCCGCGTTTGATTTATCGATCGCCTCACAGGTGCCTAGACCGTCCGTCCGCCACGAGAGGCAACCTCTGACGGCCCACGCGAGGATTGCCGCTCGGACGTCCGGGGCGGCGAGTTTCGCGCGGAGTTCCCGATCCTGCTTTTCCTTCGGAATGATATGATCGAATGGGACGCGACGGACCCGATTCCACATGCCCGCGTCGTCGTCCCGAATCGCGGGGGCGTCGTTCGCGGCCAGCCACAGTGCGAACGTCGGCGGGAATGAGACTTCCTTCTCGTACTTCGCGGCCGCGGTGATCATGTCGCCCCCTGTTACCTTCTTCACAATCTCTTGATCGAAACGAACGCCAGGGCGCACCTCGACAGAGGTGACGAGCCTGGTACCGGCGAGCCTCACGAGGTCACCGCGATTCCCCCCGGTGTTCGTCTGAACGAGCCACGTCGTGAACGCGGCCGAAACCGCATAGGTGCCGAACGTGCCCATGATGGCATCGACGAAGGTGCTCTTTGCCGTGTCGGGCGGACCATAGAGAAAGAAGAACGCCTTTTCCGTCGCGGTTCCCTGCAAGGTATATCCCGTCGCGCGCTGAAGATACGCGGCGAGCTCTCGATCACCTCCGGTCGCCGTCTCGAGAAATCGGTCCCACAGATCCGATCGCGCGGCGGGATCGTACGTGACCGGCGCGAGCTTCGTCATCAAATCCCCGCGTCGATGCTCACGAAGCGCACCTGTTCGGAGATCAATCGTGCCGTTCTCGACATTCAGAGCCCACGGGTCCGCGTCGAGATCTCCGAATCGGACGGAAATGCCATGCTCCGTTTTCGCGAGATCGACCATTGCATCAAGTTTGCCCTTGGATTCGCTCGTTCTCGCCCACGCCCTCAAATGGGTGCGGACCTTCTCAGCGGTCTTCGTTTCCTTGGTGGTATTGCCCGCGTCGTCCTCCTCTTCAATCTCGGCGTCGTCAGTGATCGAATCGGCCGCCACGTAGATCGATCGAACCGTAGATTTAGCGCGACGTTCGATCTCGCCGATCTCATCGGGTGCCCAGCGCTTCCCATCCCACAGAAACCACGTGCGTCGCGCCGAGCAATAGCGCAGATCGGCGCCGTGCTCATGCACAAGCCTTTCCGCGTTACCGAAGTCCGTGCATTTGAAGTGCCTACCGGCTTTTGGGAGCGCCGGCACCCGTTGGTCCTCCCTTCGGTGCCCTCGCGGTTTTTCATAGGTGCCCTTCGTTGCTTCCTCGATCTTGCGGCGGAGTCCCTGCGAACCCTCAATTTCCCACGGCGGCACGCATCGACCATTCCACCCTTCAAGCATCACATCGAGGGCCTGGCTCCGGGACAGCGCGAGTCCGTGCACAAGATCCCCGGCGAGACGGATAGCGACGTTGCTCCCGCCCTTGCCCTCGATCGCGGGCTCGGTGCGCGCCGAGTGTGCCCGGGCCCAGGCGACTACCTCGTCCGGGGCGGGCTCGTCGTCGTCGGGCGCGTACCGCACGATGGCCCGTGTCGTCTCGATCGGCGCCCGCGCGAGCACTTCGTCGACGTCCAACGGCGCGCCGTCGGTCGAGAGGGTCTCCACCATGTCCGAGAAGTCCTTCTCTCTCCCCGGAGGGCACGTCACGTAGAACAGCCGCGAAACGTTATGCGTCGAAGGGTCGACGATCTCCGCTATCTCAAGATCGACCAATGCGGCCCCCCGAAACCGCGCCCATTCCGATGCGAGCACGGGACGGGAAAGCCGGATGTAATGCCGAGTGCTGGGCCCTTTTGTGCCGGCGAGGTACGAATACGTAGGGTGCCCCCATGATGTGATCCCCCGGTCCCAAAGACGTTCGACGAGCGCCGCAATCCCTTCGGGCTTTTCGTCGATATCGATCCCTAGAATGAAGATCGCCTCGACGTCTTCGTTCCGCGCGCGATTCTCGCGTGTTGTCCCCGGCAGAATACCGACGTCGTATTTTCCACCGACGGCCGGTTTGCGGATCTGCTCGCCGAGCTCTTCCCATGTGAGCACATGATGCGTGCCGTGCACCTCGTGCGCCTTCGACTGATCGAAAGCCCGGAACCGAGAGATCTGGAGTTGCGCCGCGGGTTCGGAGCCGTAGATTGTGGGGAGGTTCTGGTCACTGGACGCCTCGGTTACCGCCGGGGCGTTCGCAATTTCGGGGATCATCAGATCACCTCGCCGTGGTCCGCCGCTCGGAACGCGCGAGTCGCGTCGCTCGGTGGGAGACCGAAGAAGACTTCGAGACGGAGGATCGTTGCCCAGTGCACCGGGCGCACCCCGACGCAGACGCCGCGCACGGTAGCGCGGTCGATGCCCAATTCTTTCGCGGCGGCATTTTCGCTTCCCTTTTGAGCGACGAAATTTCCCACTTTTACGCGAAGCGCGTCGGGGACAAGAGCGTAGGTGGTGCGACGCTGCGCGCCGGGCGGAGTAGCGGGCGGCGATGCTCCCTCATGTGTGTTTCCCATAGCCACATCATGCGAACGATCGCGACTGGTCACAATCCAGGATCATATGATTTTCTGGCCATGTGCCAATCCCAAAAGACTGCGCATGGGTCAGGAGAAACTCAGTGCGGGATAAGCAATTTGCCGCTATTTGCCTGGAATAGTGCGGCACGGGCGGTTGATCACAAGTGTCTATGATCTTAGGTTGTAGACATGGCCGCACGACTACCACTCTCGGACGACTTGAGGTCTCAGGTCGACCAAATCACCCGCACGGTTGGCGTAGCGGAGGCTCTGAAGCTCTTCGGACTCGTGAGGACGACCTTAGAGCGCGCGCGCCTCGGCGGAAATCTCGACCGCGCGACGCGCGAGCGGATCTCTATCGCGCTGGAGAAACTTAAGTCCGCGCCGCGCCATGGGGACGGAACCCGTTTCGGCGACGGAACCCGCTACGTTTGATTTCTTAAAGGAACCCAATGCCCGCTAACATCACAGACGTCTCCGTCTTCACCACTCCCGTCGTCGTTCCCGTGGACGGAGATCTCGTGTCGGGTGCCGATCGCACACTTGACACCCAGGCCCTCGCGAACAGAACGAGATACCTTCGTGACCGCGTGCTCGGTGCGGAAGATGAATCGTTCGTGATCCTTCCCTTGTGCTGCGCGCATTCGTCTCCGTTTTCGCTGGGTGGGTCGCAACTTTGGTCATTTTTTCATAATACCATCGTGTCTCTCTGGGTGAACGCTGACGTCTCGAACGTGGCGACCCTTGTTCTGGACGTGACTCCGTATATCCCGGTCGGTGTTACCGTGACGCAGGTTCGCGCATTTCTCTCGTCCGCATGGGGAGGCCCCACGCACACCGGACTCCCGGCGACCTTGCCAAAGGTGTTCTTCCACGAGTGGGATCCGAACAGCCCGTATATGCCGACGTACACCGCGACTGGTACCGATCCGTCCGTCTCTGCCGGAGCATACAACGCGGAGCATGTGATCGCCCCCGCGGTCTCCCGTCTGATCTCCCCATTCAAGAGATACACGATCGAATTGACCGGGGAGACGGGAACCAACTCAGTCGCTTCCGCAACAGGCTGCTACAACCTCGATATTTCCTTCACGGCGCCGTGAACCTGTCGTCTGAACGCGCCCGGAAGGTCATTTTTGCCGTGTGGGACCTCTTCTCTTTGGTGACTGCGCACTACCCGACCAACTCGCCCGTTGCTCGGGCCGCGGAAAAGGCCGTCCTCGCGGCGTGGAAGGGTGGGGCGCCTCCCGGCGACGCGCCCTCGCGCTTTCGATACGACGCGCCCGAGAGACCTCCTGGGGTGATGCCCCGTCGTCTGCATGAGCTCGCGGGCGAGACTTTTCGGGGCATCGTCGATGAAATGCCAAGGTGCGTCCCATCACTCGGGCACCTTCGTTTCGCGATCGGAACGTTCCGTCGCATGTTGGACGACGCGGCGGCGAAAGAGTTCGGGTCCTCCGAGGATCTCTATTGGGGCAATTCACGTTTCTTTGACGAACCGACTCGGGTGACGCTGCGCGCGGCCAATCGGTTGGCGAGGGGGCTTCAAGATGGCACTGCGTCCGCGATCTCCGCATAACCGCGGCACGGGGCCTCAAGTGCGCGTGCTTCCCGCGGACGAGCTACCCCCGGCGACGCCTGCGGACGTGCCGAAAGGGCGCGACGGCCGCGGGCTCTTCGTGAAGGGGAACAAGGTCGGGACTGGTCTCAAAGGCGTGTCTCGGCGCAACCTCGACGCCGCGGAGGCCGATCCCGCGTTCCGTCCGTTCCTCCTCGAGGCGGCACGATATGCGAAAGCGAGAAAGCGGGAGCTCGCGGCCGCGCATGGCGGAAGTATCTCCGAAGGCGTTCGCGGGATCGTCGACTCCGAGGCACAGGCGCGCGCGGCGGCCAGATTCCTTGCGTGGAAGGCGTCCGCGACGGGTGACGAAGCGCTCCTCAAGACCGCGGCGAAGCTCACGGAGACCGCACGGCAACACGCGCTTGCGGCTTGGGAGCTCGCGGCGCGTGAGTGCAAGGTGCGCGCGCCGACGGAGCGTAACGAAATGTGGGATCGGCTCTCCGGGTTGCGCGTCGATGACTCAGAGGAATCCCCGCCGCCCGTGGAACCCGACGCACTCGAAGCGAAGGCGGCCCCGTGAAGATAAAGAAAATCACCTTCGTCGATTTCGTCGCGCTCCTCGGGATCAGGATGACCTTGGGACAGCGCACTATCGCGATAGTCGCCTACGACCGAATCGACCCCAAGGATCTTCCCGTCGCGGAACGGCTCATCGCGCGGGAAATCTTCGGGGCCGTCGATCAGATCCCAGAGAGCGCGCGGGCGATCCTCGTTGGCGTCGCCGGAGCACGCGGCGGAAAATCTTACGTCCTCGGTGCCGCGTACCTCTTGTGGCGTGCCCTGACGGCCGATCTGTCGACCCTGGCGCCCGGGGAGCGTGCCGCCGCGGTGTTCGTCGCGCCTGACGTCCGGCTCGCAAGGATCGGGCTTCGGTACGTCGTCGGCATGTGCGGGGCCGTCGGTGATCTCGATAAAATGATCACCGAACGAACGAAGGACATGGTGGTCATCGCACGGCCAGACGGGGCAAGCGTCGCGATCCAAGTGCTTCCCGCGACGCGCGGCGGGTCGGCCGTGCGCGGACAATCCCTCGTCGCGTGCGTCGCCGACGAAGCGTGCTTTTTCCAGTCCTCCGACGGGGTGCGGAACGTCGCGGATATCGTCGACGCGGTCGTCCCCCGGGTCATAGCCGGCGGAATGCTCTCGATCCTTTCGACCCCATGGGTGAAAGAGGGGGCCGTCTGGGATCTGTTCAATCGGAACCTCGGAAATCCTCAGGATGCGATCGCGTGCACCGCCCCGACCTGGGTTCTTCGTCCCGATAAAAAGACCGAGGCGATGCTCTCCAGGGAGCGCGCGCGGGATCCTGAAAACTACGAGAGAGAATTCGGGGCCAAGTGGCTCGAAGGGGGCACGTCGGGTTTCTTCGACGCGGAGATCGTCGACTTGGCCACAGAATGGCGACACGCCTTCAAAGCGGAGACGCACACGGCCGGCGCGGACTTCGCGTTTCTTTCCGACGCGAGCGCCATCGTCATCGCGGCCCGCATGGGTGACGTCGTTCGAATCGTCGACATGCGGGAGCGCCGTCCGAAGGCCGGATCGCCCCTGGTCCCCTCGGTCGTCTGCGGCGAATTCGCGGAGCTCGCGAAGCGATACAGCGCCGCGCAGATCGTCGCCGACGGGCACGCGAAGGCCAGCGTGCAAGAGATTCTGCTCACCCACGGTGTGACCTTCGTCGACGCGCCCTCGTCGCGTCCACAGATCGCAGCGTCGTATACGAAGTTTCGAGACCTTCTCGTCTCTGGAAAGTTGATCCTCCCGTCGGCCGACGGCGACCCCGACGATCCGAAGGTGCGTGTTCGTGCCCGGTTCTTGAAACAGCTCAAGGATACCGTGGCCACTCCTCTGCCAGGTGGAGGCCTCAAGATTTCTCACCCCAGGGTTGCCGGATCCCATGGCGATCTCGTCTCCGCGGCCGTCCTCGCCGTTCATGCGGCAAACTCTGTAGAGGCGTCCTTTCTCTCGGGGGGTGCACGCCGATTCGATCGTTCGTGGCACTCGTCGACCCGAGAGTGGTTCGAGACTTCCGAGGAATATGAGGCCTACACCGACGCGCGTCCTCCTGTGATCTCCCAACCGAAGGCTTTCAACGGTCCACACAACGATTGGGATGCAGACTATGGGGCGCCGCGATGATGTACTACCGAAAACCTATGGGGAAAGCGTTGCAGGTACTGCGAGCGCCGTGCGACCCATGAGAACAGACTCGCCCCGTACACGTACACCTGTGGGGATTGTATCCTTCGCGGTGCCGACCGCGGATCGCCCATCTCGTCGGGGTGGGTTCGTCTTACAAATTGGGGTTGGACCGCTCCGGTACCCTCTCCGCCTCCTCCCCCGAAGCCCCATCTTAAGGAAACACCATGACCCAATCCGCCCGTCTCCGAAAAACCGCGGAACGCGTGCTTGGCAAACTCACGCGCCAGAAGCCGAAAGCCCGACACAGCCGTGCCGCCGTGCCAGCACCGGTCGATTCACAGATCCTTCTCACCCTCGGGATCCCCGATGGCGCGACGGTCTCGGACGTCGTCCGTGTGATCAAAAATCTCCTCAAAAGCATGCAAGGCAAGGTCCGCAAAGCCATGGTCCGGGATGACGCACAGAGGGCCGTTGCCGCGGCGCTCAACGCACCCCTCTCGCGGATCCGCAAAGACGGGGCGGTCGTTCGGAAGGCGCACCGATGATCTCCGGGCTGTCGCGCGATGCGGTGATCGAGCACCTTCGCCAAGGTGCCCGCCGGCTAACCAAGGGAGAGGCCGTTGACCACCTGTTCCTCACGCGGGATCTCCTCTCCCGTGGGGACCTAGCCGGCGACGAAAAAGTCGAAGCTTTTGAGGAGATCCTACACCGCACCTCGGCGCGCTCGGGCGTCGACCCCGAGATCCTACGCCTTGCATTGGAAAGACACTGAAATGACCCAAGACCCAACCAATAAACTCACCGCCGCGGAAGCGGCCCTCTCCGAAGCGCGAACGGCACACGAGAAGGCGACCCGAGCGGCCGCGGACGCGGGCCCCGAGGAGATCCTTGCCGCGCGGAAGGCCGCCCGAGCGGCCGCCGAGAAGATCACGGACCTCGAGGCCGTGGTCGCCGCGTGGCGCACCAAAGTTTCCGAAGCTGAGAAGAACGAGAAGCGATCGCGCCTCCCGGCCGCGATCGCGGCCGCCGATCCCGCTCCGGTGCGGAAGGCGTTGGAGCCGATCGCCGCCGAGCTCCTCAAATGCAAGGCCCGGATCGCGCATCTCGAGAACGAGGCACGCACCGCGATCGCGCGGCAAGGGTTGCTCGCCGCGGACGCGGAAGCGCTCGGGCGCGAATGCGGGGAGAGCGTCGCGATCGACCGTCTTGCGCCGCGTTATTTCGACGCGCTCCTTTTGGTGACCAGCGCGCTCGAAAAGCCGGTCCCGAATCTCTGCGAGCGCGTTCTCGTGGCTCTCGGCGATTCGAGCCCGTTCTACCTACGATCGAACGATCTTCGAGACGCGGGGATCGAAGAGCAGGAAGCGATCGCGATGGCCCTCGACGGCAGCTTGTGGCCGCGCTTGGCCGAGGCCACCGCGGTCAAGAAGGCCGCGGACGACGCGGCACGTGCGGCGCGGAAGGTCGCGGAAACTGAGTATCAGAGCGCTTCCGATAACTTTCCGTGGGGAACCACCCGTTTGGCGACGCCGGCACAGCGCACCCGCCTCGAGGCCGCGGAACTCGCCCTGTTTGGTAAAGACAAGGCGTCGAAGCTCCGCGAGGCGCGCGGGAGTGTCGCCCCGGCGCTCAACGAGCAGGCCGCCGAGTGATCCTTGCCGGGGCCGTGGGGATCCATTCCTCCCCGGGGGGCCGGCGCTTTTCCAATGTCTTACAGATTCGGCACCCCCCTAGGTCGCGCAATTGAAGGCGCAAAGCGGCGCATCGCCCGGCGGGATCTCATTGCCCGCGTCGCCCGGATCTCGCGCGAATGCCGATCGCTCGCCGAATGCCGCCGCGCCCTCGCAGAGCTCCACGGACTCTCTGCGACCTGGACGGGCGCCCGACGGTGTTCAATCGACCGGGCGATCCGTCGCGCAGAGGGGCGCCTCGTTCGGGCGCAACGGCGTGCCGCCCGAGGCGTCGTTCCTTGACCCCCACGGACACGCCGCGGCGCTCAACGTGGGATCCGATCGCGGAGGGAGACGACCACGGCGGGCGCTTTGCGCGCCTGTGCCTCTCGCCGGGCTTCTAGCTCTTTCGCAAGCACTTCGACCGTGCTCCACTGGCCGGCCTCGGCCGCGCGGCGTAGCGCGTCGGCAAGGGCCGCCTCGACAGGATCGATCGGGTCGCGCCGGACGTCTTCGACAGGGTCCCCGCCGGCCGCGGCGATCGGATCGCGAAAGTGAGTCACGGATGGCTCGCTCGGGGTGAGACGGGGGTGAGCGTCATGTGTTTTCGTGCTCTCTCCCGCGTCACGATCCGGCATGTTTTCCGCGGTCACGTCACGTGGCGCATCATCGACGCGCTTTGAAAATCCTCGTGTCGGCGGTTCAATTCCGTCCCCGGACACCAGCGGAATTCATGGCAAGCGCTAGAACGGCAAAACGTCGGCGCTGGGCGGTGCTCGATGGCCTGCCTACGCCGCCTTGACCGGTCGGTGGCGCAGCACGAGCAGGATGTGGCGTTCCAACGCGAGCTCCGCATACGTCCTGCCGTCGTCGTCGCTGAACTCGACCTCGAAGACGCCATCCGCTAGCTGCTCGACGACCGTGCCGACTTGTCCGCGGACCAGTCCGTGGTCGGGCTGATCGGCGAGCAGCGCCACCACGTCGAGCACCGTGATCGGAGTTTCAGGTTCCATGGGACTCAGAGAACGTAGCACGTCGTGAATCGCGGGAAATCCTCGCCGGCGCGGACAATCCAGGCGCTTCTGACAAGGGCATCGCCCTTCGGGCCGCTCACAACCAAGTCTAGGATGTATCTCCGCCCGAATCCATCCGCGGTGCCGCTGAAAACCTCGTCGCTTCGAGCGGCAGCGTCCAGCAGCGCGACACGTAGACTGGTTGCTTCCGGCGGCCCGACGCCGAGCCGTGCGGCGAACACGCGAGCCTTGTGTCTTCCTCTCGGATGAGTCGAGTCGAGGCAGTAGTCCACCAACTTCGACAGCTCGACCAGCGCGCGCTCTCCATTCGGAAGCTTCATCGGTCATCCGCTCGCGAGCCCTCGAAAGGTACGCGAGTTACTCTCAGCGGTCGCAAGGAAAACGTCGCGCGTCGATAAGCACGAGCAGTGCTTCCGGCGGCGTTCACCCCTTCGCTGCCCCCGTCGTCGCGCTCCCCGCCGCTGCCGGCGCGACGCTGACCGGGCCGGAGCTCGTCGGTACGGAGTCCTTCGTGCGTGGATGTCCGTTCGCTCCGGAGGCGGCGTCGCTCGGGCCGATCGTGGGGTCGCGGGGGAGCCACTGATCCATCTCGTGGACGAGCCAGGACGGAGCGCCGGAAGGGTCGGCGGTTCCGTTCCAGCGGGCGGCAAGGAGTTGGAAGAAGCTCGGCGCCCAGTCACGGGTGTCGTCGTTCGGGCGCCGCGCTGCGATGACCGAATAGAGGAAGCGCGAGAGGTTCGTGAAGCGGACGACGTTGCGGGGCGTATCGACGAACGACTCTTTCATGATCGCGAAGGCGTCGGCGAACTCGGTCGAGTCGGTTCCCATCGGTCCGGATGCGCGGATGCGTTGCCGCCGGAGCGCATCGCCGAGCACGAGAACGACGAGGCCGAGCAGCGCCAGTCCGAACGAGGCGCCGATGCCGAACACGACGTGTTCGCTCGAGCGCAACACGGTCGAAGGCGCTTCGGCGAACGGCGCATTCACGATGGCAGGTGGCTTCGGAGGATCGAGGATGGGTGCGCGTTGCACCGGCGCCGGTGCGGGTCCGGAAGTGACCTTCGCGGACGCCGCCGGAGGTATTGCCGGCGTCGCGGGCGCGACGTCCGGCGCCTGACTCAGCGCGGTCGCCACGGTCGCGAGGGGAGGCGGCGTGGTCGTCGCTGCGGCGCTCGGCGCTGCGCTCTCCGATGGACTCGGCGAAGTGAGCCATGTTGCGCCGAGATCGAGGCAGCTGTCGACGAAGGACGCGTAGTGGAAACCCGCGTATGCCAAGCCGGCGAGCACGACGAGGGTGACGAGAAGCGGATTGCCGGGCATGACCCGCGTCGAGAACCAGTGGAGCGGCTTTTCTTCCGGGACGCGTTTGTCGATCCTGGCGTCGGGCATGACCTCGGAAGCGGCGAGGATCGGAACATTCACCCCGAGGGTGATCATTTTCTCGAGATACTTCGCTCCGAAGGTCGCCGCCTCGACGGGATCTTCTTCGCGCGCGACGGTCAGGAGGTCTTTGTAGCTGAGCTCGATGGCCCTTCTCACCGTGACGGGATCGATGGCGAGCACGAAGAAGCCCGCGCCGGTGTCGGCGAGCATGCTGAGCGTCTCGAGCACATTCACGATGCGATCGGGCGGACAGCGGTCGAGGTCGTCGATGAACACGATGAGGCGCGTGCCGTCGGGAAGCTTGCGCGAGATTTCCTCGAATTCCCCGGAGAACTCACGGACGAAACGGATGCGGCGCTTCGAATCTCCGGACGACAGGAGCTTCGCGGGATCGAGCGAGAACACCTTGAAGAGCGGAACGATCAGGCGATGAATCCCGCCGCCGACGAGGGCAATGAACGACGCGATCGCGCCCGCTCCGTTCGTGGTCGAAATCCCGCTATGGAACGAGCGGAGCGAGACTGCGAGGATGGCTGCAAAGCCGAGCGCTGGGACGACGATGGCGAGGATCTCCATCGTTCTCGCCTGTCGGATTCGGTTCCAGATCACCGCGAATCGAGTGATCGAGTCGCTCTGGCGCCCCACCTCGTCGACGATGGTTTGCAACAGCGCGGGCGCGAGCTCGTTCTCGCGCTGGAAGCGCCAGGCGTTGAACCAGACGTCGATGTAGCGCCCGGTTGCTTTCAACTTCGAGCGCAGCATCTGCATCACCGACGATTTTCCGCTTCCCCAGGCGCCGTACAACGCGAGCGTCACCGGCGGGCGCGTGTCGTCGTTGTCGAGCACGTTCATCAAGCCCGTGAGCAAACGCCGCTGGCTCTCGAGGGCGTCGTTCGGATCCGTGCGCGCTCCGTCGGGCACGATCGCGTGGCGCGTTTCGGGGAGCGGAAGCGGCTCGTGATCCGGCGTGGCGGGCGCAGTCCGCGGATGCTTCGCGCGCTCTCGCGACGTGTAGGCGACGGCCAGCGCCGCCGCTGCCGCGAAGAGCCCGAGCATGGTCAGCGCGGAGCGTTTCCAGGGCCACGGCTCCTTCATGACGTAGCGCGCGCCATCGAGACGTTCGGTGATCACCGCGCCGTCCGCGCATCCGACGGCGACCACGGGCCACGCCGCGCCCGGCACCTTGTTCCACGTCGCGCCGCCCTTCACGACGAGCCACCCTTCGCTCGCGCCGTACGTATGGTCCCTGCAATCTACGGTCGCCGACGGATCCTTCGCGTCGCCGAGCACGACGGACTCGCGCTCGAGCTTCGGCGGGTTGTTTTCGGTCGCCGTCGCGAGTGTTGCGAAGGAAGCGTCGTCGGGCGGCGTCGCTCGTTGGAGCCAGCGCGACCGATCGCGGGGCATCATGCGCGACGAATAGTAGGCCTTGGGGGAGTATTGGAGAGCCGGCGCTTCTCCCGTCGCCTCGAGATCGCCGCGCCACAGCGCTTGCTCAGTGTCGCCGCTCCAATCCGTCTGAATGGCGTGGAGTGCTCCTCCGGCGACGATGAGCACCTCCCAGAGGCCATCGTCGTTCACGTCCGCCAAAGAGGGCGCAGATTCGGCCGCGGCTCCGAGGGCCCAAGGCGATCGGATAGCGGAGCTCTCCACGCCCACGTTCAACGAGTTACTGGCAGCAAGCGTGAGGACGTCGCCTTCGTTAACTTCTGCGGCATCGTTCGCGGCTGCGTCCACGAAGAGTCGGGCGTCCGGGTCACGATCGCTCACGGTGGCATCGACGATCACCTTGCTATTCGCCAGGGTGGCCAAGTCCCGTTGTGGTGGGTCCCCGGACTGAAAGCTCGGCATTCCTTCGGCGAGATGAAAACTGAACGTACTACCGACGGGTTCGCAGACGACCTCACCCTGGTGACGATCGGAGTAATAAAAAATGGCTCGTTCGTCGGTATCACCGTGGATTTTTACCGACGGTGCGAAACCGCGGCCGAGCCGCCACAACTCTTTTCCGGTCTTCCCATCCAACGCGACCGCGAACTGGTCCCACTCGGCGCCACACTTCGTTTCCGCTGCGCACGTCGTGGTCGGCATGAGCGGAACGAGGACGTCCAACTGCTTGTCGTCGTTCACGTCGACGAGTGCCGGTAGTCCGGGTCGTGTCCTTTCAGGGAGCGGGAGCGAAACCCAATCGACCACGCCGTCGAGTCGCACGCGGGTGACGAGCCCGCCGTACGTCCCGAACACGACGAAGTCCCCGTCGACCGCGACGCCGATCGCGTCCGTAGCACCCGCGTCGTGACGGCCTCCGACCGGGCTCTTGATGATGCGCACCGTGCGTTCGGCGAGAGTGAGCTTCGGGCTTCCGTCGATGACGTGAACGCCGTCGTCGGGGTCGTCCTCGTTGGGCTTACCCCGCGACGCGACGAGGATCATCGAACCCCGCGGCGCGATCTGTCCGAGTCCGAGCATGCCTTTCTCCGACGCGGTCGAACCGACGGGTACGGACCACAGCTCGCTCCACTTCGCGAGCGACGGCGCGGGGACGTCCGATGCCCGTGGTGATGGCGCGGGCGGCGCCGGCCGCGAGGGCGTCCGCGTGACGTGACCCGAGGTCGGCGGGGCAGGGAGGCACGAGCCGTAGCGGTCGCGCCCGTACCGACACCCGAGCGCGGCGTTGCCCGGCGGCGCGTTGCCCGCTGGCGCGTTCTCGGGCGGCGCGTTGCCTGCGGGCGCGTTGCCCGCCGCCGGGGGAGCGGCGTTTCCGGATTGGGGATGAACCGGAGGCGCGCCGTTGTCCGGTGGCCGCATCTCCGCTCGCGCGCGCGAAGCCGCAAATGAAAACCACGCCGCCAGAAGCACCAGCGCGCAACGACGTACCCGACGACGCTCCATTTCGCTCTGCCCCTGCTTCCTTCGCGGCCCGGTCGGATCCCCGCACCGTGAACGCTACCGCGAGATCCCTCGCTGTTTCCATGGGCATCGTTACGGGATTGCAGGCGGCTTGCCGCCCCGGGTTCGCGATGACGCCATCACTCAGTCCCGGAACCACTCGGGCGCGACGAAGTAGAATTCCCGCGCCGCGAAGAACGTCGGAGGGGCTGGCTCTGCGTCGAGCCGGGTGCTGCTGCAGCGCGAGGATCGTTCACCGTTTCCTTCCGCGCGGCGGTTGTGGTCGTGATTTGCCGATACTACGCTCCGTCGCCGAGTTCACTCCGTTGACCGATCGTTGTCCGCAGCGTGAGCGAGGTAGCGATATGCATTCGGTTTCCCTCCGCCGATCGCGCGTCTTGATGGTGATGGCGTGCGCCATGACTTGCCTTGCGGTGGCGCACCCAGCGCGGGCCGAATACAGCAAGGACCTTTCCGACATCAACACGGGATTGTATTCCCGGCTGCGTTGGGCGCCGCTGAACGCGAACGCGACGACGCTGCCGAAACCCATCGGAGACTTGGGACACATCGAGACGGTCATCGATCTGCGCCGCTTCGTCCCCATGTCGTTGATGGCGAACTCGGCGTACTGGCGCATGTCCTTGTTCGACAATCTGAAGTGGTTCGAGATTCCGACGAAGAAAGCGCTGTTGATGCTCTATTTCGGCGATCTGCGCGTGGAGGACATCAACGCCGACACGAGGGCGATGGAAGCGCGGCGTTTCGACGGCACACTGTTCGTCGGCGAATCCGTCAACGGCGAAGACGGGCAGTGGTCGAGGTTCGCTTACGACATGGCCGCGAAGTCGGCGCCGATCTTTCAAGCCATCGGCGGGAACGGCTTCCAGTCGGGCGAGCCCGTCGCCGTTCTCCTGACCCAAGGGAGCGCGTTCGTCATTCTGAGCCTCAAATACGGGAGCGTGCTCGTCTCGGAGGGACAGGCTTTGGTGGCCGTCGAAGTCTCGCGGATCTCGCATCGCTACCGCACGATTTACCCGCTCTATTCGACCCTCGTGCTGGACAAGCCACGATCCGATCTGGCCGTCGCCGTCGCGCCTTATGTCGCGAAAGCTCTGGTCGGCATGTTCGGCGACGACAACTGACGGGCACGGCGCGCCCGGCTCCGCATCGCGAGCCGCTCAGTGCACGAATTTCGACACGAGGCGGATGTACTTCGCTTGATAGCCGTCGTCGGGCTCGGAGATTTCCCAGGAGTCGAGGGGCCAGCCGTCGTTGAAGTCGAGATACGACTTCTGCGCGGGCTGACCGGTGGGGGGAGACGGAGAGGCGTTGCCGCCGCACGAGTTGCCGCTGCAGTTACCGGGGCAACACGAGTCCCAGGCGTACGAAGGATTCGGTCCGCCGACGAGGTAGCCGGGGGGCGGCGAGTACTTCGACACGCCGACGGCGTCCCAGTACGAGCCCTTTTGATACCAAGAATGATAGAAGCGCGTGATCGACTTGCTCGCGCCGTGGTCGCCCATGTTCGAGAGGTAGACCAGGCCGAGCGGATTCACGCCGTCGAAGTAGTGGACGTAGCGCTCGGCGCCCTTCGCGGCGGTCGCGTTCATCGAGGCGTCGATGTCGAAGGTGATCGCGTCGTAGAGAAGGTTACCTTCGTCGGATTTGGTTTGATTGCTGCCCCACACATACGTCTGGAGGTACGCGAGGTACGGATCGGCGCTGGCAGAGGTGACTGATTTGAGGTTCTGGTCGGTGTTCAGCGCCCCGGCGAAGGCGTTCTTGATGAGTAGCGCGATCGACGCGGTCGCGTTCTTCGCGTGCGTGTACTCGAGCAAGGTCTCTTGCTCTTCGCCGTGAAATCCGTCGGCGTACCCGGTCTTGATGAGATTGATGCCGGCGTAGTTGGCGTCGAAGTAGTCGCGGTAGGTCGTGTCCCCGGTCGCCTCGAAGAGATAGACCGCGGCTTGCAGGTGCTTGAGAAGGAGCGCATTGCTGCGATCCGGGTCGTTCTGGGGAACTTCTTGCTCGCCGGCGGCGACGCCGTTCTGCGAGTTGTAAAAGAAGACGGCGGGGTTGTTCTGCGCCCACGTCCAAGCTTGGCCGGCGCGCGTCGCCAGGTTGTCGGCATAGCCGGCGTACGCTGCGCTCGCGCCGGGAGCCGACTTGAAAACGGTCGCCGCGTACGCGAAGGCTGCCGCGGTCGTCAGCGACGCCGACGTCGAGGCGGGGCCGTACTTGCACGGCGCGGTCACCTTCGACGGCGACGTGTCCTGAGAGCCGCCGAAGACGGTCGCGGTAGCCGACGGTTCATCGACGACGGAGAGGACCGAGCCGTCGGAGTTTTGCATCCGCACGACGAAGTCGAGCTCCCACTTGATCTCGTCGAGGATGTCGGCGACGCCGTTGCCCGATTCGGGAATGTTGGTGTCGTCGGTGAAGGCCGACGGAGTATCGACGTAGGCGTGGAGCAACTCGATCGCGTCGCTGTCGCCCCAGTTCGTGTACTTGTTGAAGTCGCCGGCGTCCCACCACCCGCCGTGGAGGTCCTTGTTCAAGGTCATGCCGCCGTCGCTGTAGAGGTAACACTGGCCCATGTGGGCGGCGCCATCGACCCAGTCCGCGCCGGCGTATTTTGCGGTCTTCGCGAACCCGTCGCGCTGGTAAAAGAGCATGCGCGTCGATTGGACGAGCACGTCGCGATAGACGCCGTCGTCGATCGCGAACACGTCGGAGCGCACGTTGTTGGTCTCGTCGAGCACGAAATAGTCGCCCGGTGTGGTGACCGACGAAAAGTCGAACCACCACGCCTTGTCGCCGGAAGAGTCGTCGGTCGCGCCGCCGTTCCAAGCGGTGGTCGCGCCTTCGAACGAGGTTTTCCCGCTGTGCGCATCGACGAGCGCGTACTTCGCGCCCGGCGTGAACGATTTGCCCGTGTCGAAGCCCGTTTGCGGCGAGCGTAGGACGGCGACTTTCTCCGCTGACGTGCGATAACCGATTTGATCGACGACGATGTTCGGGCTCAGAGGCTCGGGCGCAACGATGGGGCCCGCGTCGACGACTTGACCACCGCCGCCCATCGCTCCGCCGTTTGCGGTCGCCCCTCCGTTACCCGTGGCGTTCCCGCTGCCACCGGTCGGTGAGCCGGATCCGCCGTTTGCAGTGCCGCCGTTTGCGCCGCCCCCGTTCACGCCGCCGCCCGTATCGGCGCCGCCCGTTCCGCTGGAAGCATTTCCGGCGCCTCCGTTCGCGGCACCGCCGTTCGCCGCGCCGCCCCCATCGGGCGATGTCGCGCCGCTGCTCGGCGATGAACTACACGCACCGACATAGCCGAGACAGGCGACGAGGAGCGCGCGCACAGTGAAGATATTCATCGGTTCGATCGGCATGATGTAACTCGCTCCGCGTGGCGCCCGAATTCCCCCTCGTGCGCTCGTGGCAGCATAACCGATTCGGATGGCAGAACTGGATGTACAAGTGGCCTCTCGAAGCAGAGCTTCGTAGTCGAAGACATCGAAGGGTTCTTCACGTGCGTGGGTTCAGTTCGAGATGTGCGGCATTGCACACCTCCGCGGTGATCATGCGACGTCGATCGAAACGCGTTGCCGTGGGACAATGCTTTGGAATGATTGTCGAACGGGGGGCGCGGGGCGGTTGAGGGACGACGCACGGGCGAGACATTCCGAGCAGCCTGGCGAGATTCGCGGGTTACTGACTTCCATCGGAGGACGCTACCGTCCCGTGGAAGTGATGGGCCGCGGTGGGATGGCGATCGTGTACCGCGTCGAGGACACTGCGACGGGTCGGTCGCTCGCGCTGAAACAGCTCGCGATATTGCCGAGCTCGCGCCATCAGGCCGAGGTGAGCGCGCTCTTCGAACGCGAGTACCACACGCTCGCCGAGCTCGCTCATCCGAGCATCATCGAAGTTTATGACTACGGGATCGCCGAGGACGGGCCGTTCTACACGATGCAGCTCCTCGAAGGAGGAGACCTCCGTGATCGCTCGCCCGTTCCGTGGCGAGAGGCGTGCGTGTTGCTCCACGACGTGTGCTCGTCGCTCGCGCTCCTCCATTCTCGGCGGCTCGTTCATCGTGACGTGAGCCCGCGAAACGTGCGGTGCACCGCGGACGGGCACGCGAAGCTCATCGACTTCGGCGCCATGGTGCCGATGGGGCGCGGCGCGGCGATTGTCGGGACTCCGGCGTACCTCGCGCCGGAGGTGCTGAATCGGTCATCGGTCGACGCACGGACGGATCTGTTCTCGCTCGGCGCGACCCTTTACTACGCGCTCACCGGGCACCAGGCCTACCCCGCGCGCGATTTCAGTCGCCTGCCGGATCTCTGGAAGGTGAAGCCGGCGAGGCCGTCGAGCTTCGCGCACGATGTTCCGCCGGCCCTCGATGCGCTCGTTCTTTCGCTCATCAACGTCGAGTCGGCGAGTCGTCCGCGGTCGGCGTCGGAGGTGATGCAACGTCTCGCGGTGCTCGCCGGACTCGACCAGGTCGAGCCGCTCGGTGTCTCGCAGTCGTATCTCTCGACGCCGAAAATGGTCGGCCGTGACGACTCGATGGCGCTCGCGAAGACGGAAATGGACGTTGCGTTCGGCGGCCGGAGCCGCTGCTTCGTCGTGGACGGAGGCAGCGGGGTCGGCCGGTCGCGATTTCTCGACGCGTGCGCTCTCGCCGCGAAGACGATGGGTGCCGTCGTGCTGAGACTCGAGGCGGCCTCGGCGCGAACCACCGGGTTTGCGGCGGCCGAGAGCATCGTCGATCAGCTCGCCGAGGCGTTCCCTGCGGAGGTGAACGACGGGGCGAGCGGCGCGAGGCTGGAGCAACTCATCGACCCCAAGCTCTCGCGATTCGAGATTCAGACCGGTCTCACGCGTTACCTCTTGGCGCTCGGCGAGACGACGCCGATCGCGATCGCGGTCGACGACTTTCAGGGGCTCGACGAGCCGTCCGCGGCGCTCCTCGCGAGCCTCGCCAGTCAAGCGACGCGACAGCGCCTGCTGATCATGGCGACCGTCGACGCGTCGGCGCCGGTTCTCGCCCCCACACCGCTCGACGTGCTGCGCGAGCGGGCGGCGCGAATCGCACTCCGCGCGCTCGAACGCGCGGACGCGGACGCTCTGTTCGTCTCGTTGTTCGGCGACGTGCCCAACGTCGGGCTCGTCGCGAACGGCATCTACGCGGTCGCCAAAGGCAACCCGCGCGAGTGCATGGATCTCGCCCAGCACCTCGTCGACAAGGGATCGATTCGATACGAAGGCGGTACCTGGACGTTGCCGCAGCACCTCGAGGAGGCAGACTTACCGACGAGCGCGGAAGGGGCACTCCGCGAGCGCTTGAAGGGACTCTCGCTCGAGGCCCGCCGGCTCGCCGAGACGCACGCGCTCGCGACGGACAAGACGCTCACGCGAGCGCAATACGGCCTCTTCACGGACGCCGACCCCGGCACGGTCGATCGCGCGATCACCGAGCTCTTGTCGCAACAGGTGATCGTGAGCGACGGAAACGTCTACTCCATCGCGCACGGCGGCTGGCTCGCGGCGCTCACCGAGGCGCTGTCGCCGGAGGAGCGCGCGGCCCGGCACCGCGTCATCGCCGCGTCGTACCCGGGCGATCGAGACTTCGCGTCGGTGCGTCACTTGCTCGAAGGCGGCCTCGAGATCGAGGGGCTCGAGCGGCTCGTGGCGATCTTCTCGGAGCGAATCGGAATGGATTTCGCTCTCGGGCAGACCACGGATCCCAGCGCGCTCGCACCGGTGTTCGCTCGCGCGCTCGATGTCTCGCTCCGTCACGGGCGAACCCTTCGCGAACAGCACGAGGTTCGGCGGTGGCTCACGTCCCTCAGCATCTTCTCGGACGACGAGTATTTCTTCCGGGCGGCGCCCGATTGGCTCGCGCGCATCGAAGTCGACTCGGGCTTTGCCGACTGGAAGACGCTCGCGCACGTGGAAGATCGGGTCGAACGTCTGTCCCGAGCGATGCAAATCGCGTTCGCGCGGTACGCGGCGACCCCCGAGCCCGAGCGGGTGTATCGACCGGACGAGGCGATCCGATGGCTCGCCTTGTACGTCGCCGTATCCATCGCGATCGGCGCGCGAACCCAGAATGGGCGCCTGCTCCTCAGCCTGCACGACTATCTCGTGCCGTTCGAGCACATCACGCCGGTGATCCACGCGGTGAGCGAGAACGCCATCGCGACGTGCGACGTCGTGGTGCATGGGAAGCTCGAGCAAGCCCGCAACCGCTGGAAGGACACTTACGAACGAATGGGCGCGCTCGGCGAAAGCGCGATCGAGGGCGTCGACACGGTTCGTCGCGCGGTCGCGTACGGTCTCGGCTCCATCGAATCGCGCCTCGGTCTGGTGTCGACCAACGCTTGGGCGGACGTGCTCGACCGTGACCCGTTGCAGAAGGTGAATGCCCTTTACCTCCGAAAGATCCTCTGCCTTCATCAAGGCGATTGGGACGGCGCGGAGCGATTTCGCCGGCAAGCGGAGAGCCTCGCCCTCGAGACGCCGCGGCAGATGTTCACGACGTCGCCAATCTTCGAGCTTCAGGCGCATTGCCATGCCGAGGATCTGATCGGATTGAAACAAGTTCTCGATCGGCTCGAACCGTTGGCGGCGCGCCACGAGGGGTATCGCGCATACCGCGAGATGGGTGAGGGGTTCTATCAGAAGATCCGCGGGGACCTGCCCCTCGCTCTCGAGGCTTTTTCGCGAGCCATCGCGCTCAGCGCTCCCGATCCGGCGTTCCCCTGGCGAACCGTTCCGGCGTGGCCGCGCTCGGTCGCCGGGTTCGTCGAAACGTTGATTGCCCTCCAACGCAGCGAAGAGGCGCGCGAGGTCGCCGCCGCGGCGCTCGGCGAGTGTCGAAAGCGCGGTATCGGCGTCCTGTCGCACGACATTTCGCGGGCGCTCGCCCTGGCGGAGGCGAAGCTCGGTGAGCACGACGCTGCGGCGAATCGACTGCAGACCGTCATCGAGGAGCAGCTCCGGCTCGGCGTGAGCGGTCTGAGTCTCGGCGCGTCGTACGAAGCGCGCGCGCGCATCGCGATTCTGGCGGCCGACGAAACGGCGGTCGACGAATATGCGCGCCTCACGGCGAACGAGTACAGGAAGGGTCGCGGCTCGCCCCTCGGAGCGCGGTACGAGCGGCTCATGGACGACGTCGCCAGTGCGGTTTCCGGCGAGTTGCCCGATTTGGCCGACTACGGCTCGACCGGCTTCGACTCGACGCGCGTCGATGGGCGAGCTTCCGCCATGCTCGCCGTCGCGGACTCATTGCGCGGCGTCGATGATCGCGCGACCCGGGCGTCGCGCCTTCTCGGGCTCCTTTGCGACGGTCGCGGCGCGACCGCCGGGTACCTTTACGTCGCGAAAGCAAGAGGTCTCGAGCTGATTGCCTCGCGCGCCGACCTCGATCCGCCGGTCGGCCTGCTCGAGTTCGTCACGGCGTCCGTCGACGCCGCCGTCCGAGAGTCGACGCCCTGGCGTTTCGGTGCGCGCGCCGAGCAATCGTGGACCGAGATCCAGGGCATCGGCTTTTGTCCACTCATGCTGGTCGACAACACGACGGACACGCCGCTGATCGCGGGGGTCGCGGTGCTGGTCGACCGTCATCATCGTGCGCGTCCTTTTGGTGAGTCGTTGCTCACATCGGCGATCGGTGCGGCCCTCCTGAAATGTGGGGATGCGAGTGGTCTCAGGTTCGCCTAGAGTTCCCGGCGATGACAGAGGTCCGCTGCCGCGAGCGTCCGACGTACGCGACGAGCCTGCTGCTGCCGTTCGCGGAGCTTCTCGAGGGCTACGACGAAATTCCGGAATTACTCGAGCAAATGCTGGAGAACGCGGGAGACCGCGTGCTCGTCGAGGTCGCCCACTCCGCTTTGGAGATGGCCGTCGACTTCACGCGCGATCCGGATCTGGGGTTGCGCGCCGCTCGGCGCCTGGTACTCGGCGACGTCGGTGCCGTCGACTACGTCGTGCGCTCGGCGCCGACCGTGCGCGAGGCGCTGGAAGATGCGGCGCGTTACATCCGACTGATCAACGAGGTGCTCGAGGTTCGGCTCGAGATCGACGGATCCACGGCCTTCGTCCACCTCGAAAATAGCGTCGTGCTTCCTCGCGCAGCCGCAGATTTCGAAGTCGGCGGGTTCTTTTGCAATCACATCGCAGAGTGGATCAGCGGAGCGCCCTCGGAGGCGACCGTGTGGTTCACCCATCGCGCGCCCGACGACCTCACCGAATACCTGCGCACGTTTCCGTCGGTGACGCTGCGCTTCAGCGCGCCCGCCTTCGGTTTCAGCTTCCCGCGCGCGGTGCTCGATCGGCCGGTACCCGGCGCGGACGCGAATTTACGGGCCGTCATCGTGCCCTACGCCGAAGAAACCCTCGGAAAATTGGCGGTCGTTCAGAGCGTCACCGCCGACGTTCGCGCGATCATCGTCGAGACCCTGGAGCTCGGCGGCCCCGACATCGCCTCGGTCGCGCAGCAGCTCGGCATGAGCGTGCGAACGCTCGCGCGCCGGCTCGAAGGCGAGGGGACGACCTTTCGCGATCTCGCCGACGACGCGCGCCGGAAGCTCGCCCTGGACTACGTGGGAAGTCGCGATCTCGACCTTTCGGCGATCGCGTATCGTCTCGGGTTCTCGCACACGGCGGCCTTCCATCGCGCGTTCCGGCGTTGGACGGGACGGACGCCGCTCGCTTACCGGCGTTCCGCCGGTCGATGAACGGCTACGCGGGGCCGCGGCAGCGTGGTTTTCCGACGGAAGCTTTGCGTCCCGCGAGAGCCGCGCTAACGAGGGCGGGTGTGGCAATCATTCCGTCCGGGAATCGAGATCCGGCGCCTCTTCGGTGACGGCACGAGCGGCCCGGCCGCGGCGCTCCTCAAATACGCGCCATCGACATCGCTCAGCCGGCATTCCCACCCCGGCTACGAGTTGATCTTCGTGCTGCGTGGGTCGCAGCGCGACGAGCGAGGTCGTTACGGCAGGGGAAGCCTCCGGATCAACTCGCCGGGGTCGACTCACTCGGTGACCACCGACGAAGGCTGCGTCGTCCTCGTCGTCTGGCAACGCCCGGTCGCGTTCGTCGCCCCCGAGTCGTGAATTCGCGCGGCTGCTCTCGTGGCGGCTCGCGGGCCGCCGATCCAGCCTGAGCGGTAAAACGCGACGATGCTGGAAGCGTCGCGGAGGTCGGAGGTTCAGCTACACTGGGCCGGTGGTGTCGATCCTCCCCTCGGACTCCGAAGCGAGTCTCCTTTCGCCGTCGTATTCGATGCGGTTGATCCGCCCTTTCGTGAAAGTGGCGGCTGCGACGGGCGCGTTCCCCGAGGAACTATTCGCGTACTTCGCGACGCTCGACAGCGAGGCGCGCGTGCCGGCCCAAGTGGCGCATCAAGCGCTCGAGGCAGCCATCGCGACGACGGGGGACGCGGCGTTCGGCTTGAAGGCGGCTCGCGAGTACATCGCCGGCGATTGTGGCGCGATCGACTACGCAGTGGGTTCGGCGCCGACGGTTATCGACGCACTAGGCGTCGCGGGTAAGTACATCCGTCTGGCGAACGACGTGCTCCAGATGCGCGTGGAAATGGAAGGCGGGCGAGTTCAGGTCCGTCTCGAGAACGACATGCCCCTGTCGCGCGCGTCGGTCGATTTTCAGCTCGGCGCCATCTATCGCGGGCTCGCCGGTTTGTGGAAATCGGAAGCGCTGTCGGGATTCGAGGTCTGCATCACGTTTCCCTCGCCGGCGTACTCGTCGGAATACGCGCTCACCTTCGGAGGGGTGCCGGTTCGCTTCGACGCGTCGTTCTCGGGGTTCGCCTTCGACCAGGCGTGCCTGACTCGCCCGCTTCGCGGAGGCGACGCGAAGCTCCACGAGGTCATTCGCCGTCACGCGGACACCATGCTCGAACGCATGTTGCACCCGGAGCGGCTCACCGAACGCGTTCGCGACGTCATCGCGAAGGAGTTTCGCGGCGGCGGCCCGAGCATTGCGCGGGTCGCGGACCTGCTTCACCTGAGCGAGCGCACCCTCGAGCGAAAGCTCGAACGCGAGGGCACCACGTTCACGGCGCTCTTCGACGATTTTCGACAACGGCTCGCGTTTCATCATGTCGGCGAGCGGACCCTGGACTTCGCCGAGATCGCGGAGATCCTCGGCTTCTCGCAGCAGAGCGCGTTTCATCGCGCGTTCAAGCGCTGGACCGGTCAGACGCCCCTCCACTATCGAAGGGCGCACGCCCCGGCAGTGCTCCGGGGGCGTTTGCGTGAGCCGACGCAGGGCGCGTCGCGGTATCAGGGACGTCCCGAGTCGGTCTGAGCGCCGGCGTCTCCCGCGTCGCTCGTCGGTGCGCCGCCGTCGACTGACGTGCCCGCGAACGCCGCGTCGTACGCCTTCCGCCAGAAGGCGCACTCGGGCTTCCGGAAATCCGTCAACGTCTCCCAACCCGCGTCGAGCTGAAGTCGTTCGTCGTCGTCGGTCGCCGTCGGCGCAAACGCCGGCCACGTCGCGGGAGCGCCCGAGCCGTTCGGATCGCCGGTCTTGGCGAACGTGGCCCAGTACTGGTTCATCGCGTCGCTGACGGCCTGACTCGACGCATCCGGCATCCACGGGTCGCCGAAGACGTGACCGATCTCCGAGGCATGCGAGACGAAGAGAACCGTCGGTGCGATCGCCCAGGGGATGTTGAAGTTGTACATGAACACGTCGAGCCCGGCCTTGGCGGCGCGTCGAGCGGTGTCATGGGTGCCGCACACGAGTCCGGAATCTCCGACGACCCGGGCGAGCGCCTGCCCGTAGTTCCCGCCGAAGTTCGAGACCGGATAGAGCGCCGCGACGTCGGCGGCGAGCTTGCCGAAGCGTTGCTGGAGCGCCGTCTGATAGTCGGCCGCGGTGCTCACGGTCAGCCCGAGCACGAAGAGCGTGCCTTCGTCGTTGTTGCTCCCGAGGAGATAGGGAACCTTCGCGACCTTTCCTTCGTCGAAGAGCGTGCGCGCTTGATCCGGCAGAAACCCGCTGGGCCCGTCGACGACCGGCGCGAACGTCCACGGTGCTGCCACGACACTTCCGCTCGACGGATTGGGCTGCTGCGCGTTGGCCATGATGTCCGTGACGGATTTCCCACGCAGGCACGCGAGAGGATCGGTCGCGGTGTCACAGCCGAGCGCTTTCGTGAACGCGTTCATGCCGGTCTGCGACTCCGCGGCGGTCGGGTCCTTGCCGCCCGAGATGGAGACCGTGCAGCCGCCGCTCTCGCTCACGGCGCGCTCGAACAAGCCCGTCACGCCCGACGCGACGTGATAGCAGACGTCGGAAGAGCCGGCCGATTCGCCGAAGATGGTGACGTTCTTCGTATCGCCGCCGAACGTCGCGATATTTTCCTGAACCCACCCGAGCACGCGCCGTTGATCGAGGAGCCCTTGATTGCCGAGCGGCGAGCCTTCCTTGCCGAGCGACGCGAGCGAGAAGAACCCCATCGGTCCGAGTCGGTAGTTCGTCGTCACGAGCACGACTCCATGCCGTTTCGCGAAGAATTGCCCGTCGTACCAGAGCGGCGCTTGATCGGCGCTGAGCGACGGCACGGGGAGCTTGTCGCCCGCCGAGCCCGCGAAGTTTCCGCCGCCATGGAACCAGACCATGACCGGCGCATTCTTCGGCAACGGCTCGGGAGCCCACACGTTGAGATAGAGGCAATCCTCGGTCGTGCTCGCGCCGCCCTGAGAGCTCGCGTTCTGCGGGCAGCCCGTCGCGAACGTCGTTTCATGGCGGACGCCGGTCCACGGATCTTCCTTCACCGGTGCGCGCCAGCGCAGGTCTCCCACCGGGGGTTTCGCGTAAGGGATCTTCAAGAACCGCCACGCCCCGCCGACGTCTTCGCCTTCAACCACACCGTCCGCGAGCGTCACCGTCGTCGTGGCAGGGCCGCTGTCGTGTGTCCCCGAATCGGGCAGGGCAGTGCTACCGCCGCTACCGCCACCACCGCCAGCGCCTTGCTGCGCGTCGGGCGTTCCCGAGTCGGCGGGGTTCGAATGCGACTGGTCGTCGCTCGAGCACGCAGTCGCACTCGCGAAGAAAATGGCGATCCAGGCCCCGGCAAATTTCGGCGTCGGCATTGCGGCGCGAAGTCTGCCATGGCCCGTGCGAGCCCCTGCTGACACGAGGCGCCGATCGGTTGACCGAGGCCGACGGTGATTTGCGAACGCGTTACTCGGCGAGCGCGCAGCCTCAGGAGGGAATCGCTACTTCGGTCGCGCATCCGAACAAGATGTCGACGTGCGGCGGAGGACCCGAATCGCCCGCGCTCGCTCCTTCCGCGTCGGTGCACGTCGCGGGGCAGAGTTCGACCTTCGTGGGGGTGTTCGGGTCATCGTAGTACCAGCCTTGGCCGGCATAGTTGGCGCAGTCCCCCGAGTTTTTGACCTGAAGGAGCTTCTCGACCACTTGGCTCGCGTTCGTGAAATGGACGTTCACTTCGTTGCGATCGAACGTCTGGCCGCCCTCGGCCGGTGGAATCGTGTACTCGCAGGGAAGGGCCGTCTTGATGACCTGCGTCTTCGTGACGGTGGTGCGGATCAGATTGAGCGCGTCGACCAGGCTCGTGCCGCCGGCAGCGACGTTGCACGCCTCACTCCCTGCGTTGGGCGGATTGCAGTTCGAGCCGCCGGCGACGGCGATTGCGTCGAGTAAGCCGAAGTCGGCGCCGTCCATGCCGATGGTGAAGGTGAGAATGTTCGCCTGTGACTTCGCCGCGGACGCGATGCCGGCGAGCGTTGGCTGGTCGCTCGCGCATCCGTTCGGCGCGCCGTCGGTGATGAGCACGACGACGCAGCGCTCTTGTGGGTTGTTCGCCTGATAGGCGAGGCAGAAATTCTCGCCGCCGCGGAGGCCACCTTCGAGCGGCGTTCCCGTACCCGAGCCGAATCCTCCGGGAGCATTCGACGTCAGCGCGTTTGCGACGGCCGTCACCTGCGCCGGGCTCGGGAGCCGCGCCAGCGGGACCGCAGGGGTCTCATAGCCGGTGCCGTCACACTGACCATTGGCGGTCGGGAAGAACCCGAGCGCGACGTCGAGCCCCGCCGACTGCGGATCGGCCACGAACGCATTGTCGGCGGTCGTGGTTTGGTTCCATTTGCTCGTCGATGCGCCCGCGGGCGTATCCTTCATGCTCCCCGACCGATCCTGGACGAGGTAGATCGCGACCGGGCTCGTGACCGTCGTCGTGACCGTCGTTCGCTCGACCGACGCCGATGTCGAAGCGCAGGCGTCCTGATCGCCGCCGCCCGAGGAACCCCCGGCGCCGCCCGTGGGCACGATGAACCCGGTGCCTCCGCCGTCGCTCACGCCGGACCCGCCCGACGACGAGCTCGTCGTCGTGCCGCCGCTGCCGCCCGCGCCGCTGCCACCAGACCCGGTCGCGGGCGCCGCTGCAGCGCCTTCGCCGTTTTGATTTCCGGAATTCGGCGCGCATGCTGCGCCCGCGGAGCCCATCAAGAAGAGAAGTGTCGTGAAGGATCGTCGTCGCGCGAGCATGAGCATGTCCATCGTCGGTCGCGCGAAAGGAAACGGTGCTCGATCGCTGCCCCGTTCGAGAACGACGCACCGATCGACCTCGGAGCCAACGCCGCGCGTCATGCGCCAGCTCGAGGGATATCGTTCATTGTAGTAACCGAAGCCGAAATACTTAGTGACTAATTTTTAAGAGAATCGAACTTCGAAGAACGGCTCATCTCACATCGACTCCACACGTTCGGTCTGGCGTCTGACGGCGATGGAATCCACATTCGACGTACGGCATGACTTCGCGTCACTCGAGTTAATGCGCCGTTCATACTTACGCCGATGCGGCGTTCGGTGGCGGCGTGTCGTTCTGGCAACCCGTATGGCCCGATGCTCCCACGTTGGCGCCGTCGGGCGCACCTCGGTCTCGTTCGAATCGCGGCGTTCTAGTCGGTGAACGCGCCGAGATCGCACGCTTTGCCGCGGCACCCGATCACGTCGAGTTTGACGATCTTGCTGGGATCCTTGGACCAACAAGCGACGTCCGCCGTGCTCGACTCGAAATCGTACGTGCGCTCGCCTGCCGCCGTGCTCGAGAAGATGCGGCTTTCGACGACCTGGCCGCCGGCGAACTTCAGGCGTGCTTGAAATCGGTGATAGTTCCGGACCACGTTCCGCGGATCCGAATAGCCCTGCTCGGGCGCGGTGAATGAGAGGCGCACGTCGAGCGCGCAGTCATGGGCGTTCACGGTGACGTCGTGGAAGGCGTGGCCGTTCACCCTCACGCCGACCGCGGCGTGATCCGACCAAGCTTTGCCCGCCGCGAGAGCCGTAGCCGATACGAGAACGAGGGTCGCGATTCGGGAAATGTGGCGGTGGATGCTCATTGCTTCGCTCCTGCGTCCCCGGCGTCGCTTCCGCCGTCACTTCCCGGAGACAGGGAGCGAATCCACTTTCCGATCAGGGCGACGCCGGTCGGGTCGACGAGCTCGGTGCAGACCGGTGGCATCTGTCCGCTCCCTCGAAGGCCGATGCGGACGTAGATTTCGCTCGAGTCGGGGTCACCCGGCACGATGCGGTCGGGGATGTTGCCGGGGTAGGGTTGGTCGACCGCCGTTTGATACACCGTCGTGTCCTGCAGCGTGGCGAGTTGTCCGGTGAGCTCGAAGAGTTGCATCGAGATCCCCGGATAGAGGGGCGAGCTTCGGTTGTGGCAATCGCCGCAATTGGCGTGCAGATATCCGACCGCCGCGGAATCGACGGCATTGCCCGGCAACGTGAATGGCCCCGCCGGTGGATTCGAGAGGCGTCCCTCGCTCATCAGATCCGTCAACTTGACGCCCTCGAGCTGGTGCGACAGCTGGATCGCCCCGACGCCGAGGAGATGCCCCTTGGTGTTGTCGTGGCAGATATGACAAGTGCGCTGGTCGGGGATGTCGTGCGGCGTGCCCGACGCATCGACGACGCCGTCCGGGACCGCGACGGCGTCGGATTGATCGTCCTTCCACTGGTAGGCGATCATGATCCAGTCATCGAGGTCGGGGCCTGCCTTGCGGAGGAGCCGCGTCTCGACGCGTTTCCCGCCGACGGTGAATTCCTTCCAGACTCGCGTGCCGACCGGATACGTCCAGAAATCCATGTCCGAAGTATCGATGTGCGCACCCGGTGGAAGGTACAACCAGCGACGCTTCGTCGCGCCGTCCGACCACAGTGTGTACTTCGGTTGATAAAAGCGGATGCCTGCGCCGAGGGTTTCCTTGGCAATGTCCGTGAAAAGCCCGGTTTCCGAGAGCAGGGTGGGATAGCCGAGCCCCGCGTCGACGCTGGCCTCGAGGGGCACAGCGGCTTCCGCCGCCGCTTCCGGCGACGCTTCGGGTCCCTCGCGAGAGCCGTCCGCGGACGCGTCGAGGGAAGCGTCTGGCACGCCGTGCCCGGCTTCGACGTTCGCGTCGGGGGCGGGCGTCGTCACGCCGGCGTGTTGATCACTCGAGCACGCGGCGAGCCAAAAGAGCGTCGCCCAAGCCGTTCGTCGCATCGTGCCAATGTGCTCGCCGAGCGATCTCGACGTCAAGCGTCGTCTCGCGGCGAGGGTGCTGCACGAAAGGTCCGATACCGCAACTCGACGAGCTGCTCTGGCATGTCGCCGTTGTGTTCGCTTTCACCCGGTACGGAGTTGCGCTCGCCCGGGCGTGCGGCGCTCCGCGCGCGTTCGATCAGGGCGTGATCGGGCGACAACCGGCACGCCGGATCCGTCGCGCCGGCATTCCCGGTGAGAGCGAACGCCTGACAACGACATCCACCGAAGTCCTGGGTTCGGCGATCGCACTCGCGACACGGTGACGGCATCCACGCCTCGCCGCGAAAAGCGTTCATTCCCGTCGACTCGCGCCAGGCGTGCTCGAGCGACGTTTCGTCGACGGTCGCGAATGCAAGACCAGGGATCGAACGAGCGGCGTGACAGGGCAGGACCACGCCGTCCGGCGTGACGACGATGTATTGCTTGCCCCAGCCGCCCATGCAGGCCCGCGGCACCCCGCGGTAGTAGTCGGGCAAGACGAAGAGAATCTCCATCTTGCCCTGCAAGCGGTCGCGCGCCTCTCGGGCCTCCTTCGCGGCGCGGTTGATGCGCTCTTCGGTCGGGAGCAGAGCGGCGCGGTTCGGGAGGGCCCAGCCGAGGTACTGCGTGTTGGCGAGCTCGAGGCGCGCCGCGCCGAGTCGCTCGGCGAGCGCGACGAGCGCCGGCACTTGCTCGATGTTCTCGGCGTGGAGGACGACGTTCAAGGTGAGGGGTAAGCCCACCTCGCGTACGAACGCCGCGGCCTCGAGTTTTTCCGGGAGCGATGCGCGCCCCGCGATGCGCACGGCGTCGGATTCATGGACGCCCTGGACGGAGATCTGAACGGCGTCGAGCCCGCGCGCACGGAGCGTCCGAAGTCGCTCGAGCGTGAGCGGAATGCCGCTCGTGATGAGGTTCGTGTAGAGGCCGAGCTCGCGCGCGCCGGCGACCAGGTCTTCGAGGTCGTCGCGCAGGAGCGGTTCGCCGCCCGTCAGGTGGAGCTGAACGACGCCGAGCGCCTCCGCCTCGCGAAACACGCGGCGCCACGTCGCCGTGTCGAGATCGCCGCGGCGCGGTTTCTGATCGACCGGGTTCGAACAATAGACGCAGCGAAGCGGGCACCGATAAGTGAGCTCGGCGACGAGCGTGTACGGCCGTTCGGCGCCGCCCGTCATGGCGGGTCCTCGAGAAGACCCTTTTCGCGGAGCGTGTTCAGAAAGCCGAACACTTCCTTCTCGAGGACGTCCCGCGGTGCCGCGTCGTAGCGGGCCGCGAGATCGACGACGATTTCCGAAACCGTGCGCGCGCCGTCGCACAGCTTGACGATCTCGGTGGCCGTCGGGTTCAACACGAGGCCCTTCTCCGGATAGAGCAGCAAGTGCCGGTTCGTATGGCGGTCGAAATGCAGGCGCGTCTTCTGCGCGAGGCGCGGCTTCGTCTCGGTCGAAATCACGGCGACGACGGCCTCTCCGAGGGGCGTTCGCGCGATCGTCCGGCGTCGACGATGCAGTCCAGCAAGTGCCACAGGATCTGCGTCTTCGTGATCAGCGCCGCGACGCATCGCTCTTGAAGGTCGCGGCTCGTCGCCTGTTCGACGACGAACGAGAGCGCCTCTTCCGAGTCGCGCTGGGCCCGCGGCACGCGGCTCCGGAAATAGTCGAGCACCTCGCTCTTCACCCACGGATAGTGCTGTTCCCAGGCACCGATGCGCTTCGACATGAGATCTGGAGCGAAGAACTCGGTAAGCGACGACGCGACGGCTTCGACCAAGGTGCGGTCGCGGACGAGGTCTACGTAGGCGTCGCAAGCGAAACGCACGCCGGGGAGCACCTCGCGGCAGCTCGCGACTTCGACGGGGTCGAGCCCGACGCCCTCGGCGAGGCGGAGCCACAGCGCGAGCCCGCCTTCGCCTTCGACGTCACCGTCGTGGTCGCGAATGCGCCGGATCCAGCTCCTTCGAAACACCGGGTCTTCGGATTTCGAGAGGATGATCGCGTCTTTGACTGGGATCCGCGTCTGATAGTAGTAACGGTTTCGTACCCAGGCCTGGAGCTCGCTTCGCGAGAGTTGGCCGGCGTGCATCGCCACGTGAAACGGATGATGGTCGTGGTAGCGCTCGCGCCCCTCGTCGCGCAGGCGGGCGACGAACGCGGCCCGCGACAGTGCACCCGGTTCGGCGTCTCTGCTCATACCTCGAACTCCATTCCGTCCCAGGCGACCTCGACCCCGAGCTCGCGAACGAAGCGTGCCTCGTCGGACTCTTCGTAGAGGATCGGGTTCGTGTTGTTGACGTGGATCAAGATGCGTCGTGCTCGCGACAATTCCGCGAGCCATCGGAGGCTTCCATCGTGGCCGCTGAGCGGCCAGTGCGCCATGTCGACCGCGCGCTTCGTGCCGAGGCCGAGAGTGACGAGCTCATCGTTCGACCAGAACGTGCCGTCGAAAAAGAAGCAGTCGGCCGCGGCAAGGGCCTGCTTCATCCGAGCCGTCGCGGAGGCGACACCGGGAAAATACGCGAGCGTGCGCCCGGTGTTCTCGTCGCGAATCGAAAGACCGACGTTGTCGCCAGGGGTTTCGGCGTGCAAGCGCTCGAGGTGGACGGGGAGCTTGCCCGGTACCGCGACGGGCTCGACGCTCAAGCCCGCGTCACGGGCGTCGGAAGTGCGAAGGGTCGTGCGTTCGCCCGGGATGAGCGTGTGCCAGGTGACCTGGCCGGGAAAGCGCTCGAGCGTCCGATAAAGAACGTTGTCGTTCACGAAGCCGCGCCGCACCGATTCGGTCGCGTAGACCGCGAGCCGCTGCGACTCGCGGAGCGACAGGAGCCCGAGGCAGTGATCGAGATCGCCATTGGTCAGGAAGATCGCCTCGATGGGCGAATGCCTGGCTTCCCGTGGCTGAAGCGGTGGAAAGCCCTCGATCTGCGCGCGGATTTCCGGCGCGGCGTTGAGCACGAACCAGCGCTCGCCGTCCGTCGACACCGCGACGGATTCTTCGGTCCTCGGACGAATCCCCGCGTCGCCCCGCCGCGCGGCGAGACAATTCCGGCAGCCACAGTTCCATTGGGGAAGGCCGCCGCCAGCGGCCGACCCGAGAACGCGGACTTTCATCGACGGGCGCGGCCGTCAGATGCCGTCGAAGTCGCCCTGATAAGCCCCGATCTCAGCACTCATGTCGATCTCTTCGAAGGCGGGAGTTTCCCAAATCATCTGGCTAACCTCGTTTCGTTTCTGACTTTTCACTCGATGGCGGGCCCCGTCAAGCGCGGCGCGGCCGTTTTCCATCGCGACTCGTCATTGGGTGGTGAATGCGTAAACCGTATCGTTCGAAGCCACGAAGATCCGGCCCTTGGCGACGATGGGGGTCTGGAAGTGCTGAACGGTGCTCATTTGTTCGGCCTGGCCGCCGCCGGTGAAAATCGCGTTCCCCATTTCCCCGCCGAACCCGTGGAGGCGATTGTCGATTTCGGCGCCAATCCACCAGACGATGGGGTTCGACGTACCGTCCGTCGTGGTGACGATCGGAGAGCCGCCGTTGACTCCGCCGGTCGCGCTGCCCCCGCACCAGGCGACCGAGATGGCGGGCGATGAGCCGCCCGTGATCTTCAGCGTCGTTAGTTTACCGCCGCCGCCAGAACAACCCTTGCCCACGCCGTTGAACGAGACGTAGGTCACGTTCGCAGTCGTGTAGGTCGTGGCCGCTTGAATGATCTGGTCGCTCGAGACCGACGCCATCGCGAGCGGCGTGTTGCCACTCGCCCCGCCGAGCTTGCCGCGATCGAGGAGATAGGCATTGCCGTCCTTGCCGAGCGCCACCGCGAGCGCGCTCGGCGTGATCGCCGGCGCATCGACGAGAAGGGGCGCCGAGCCGCCGACGTCGAGGTCCAAGCTGTCGAGCGTCTGCCAGTTCGACGGCGCGAAGTAATCCGCGGGCGCTTGGGAGAAGGTCAGACCCGGCGTGAGCCGGATGATGGCTTCGCCGTCCGCCCACGACGTGGCGCCCGAGCTATTGCCGGTGGTGACGAACAAAGACTTGCCGTCCGACGCGATGCCGCCCACCGCCCAGCTTCCCGCCTTCGTCGCTCGCGTCGCCCATGCGGTCACTTGCGTCGGGTGCGCGATGTTCACCCCGACGACCCACCCGTGATAGTCGTCGCAGTCGAAGTAGTGGCCACCGTACGGGACGTACACGGTGCCGTTCATGATGGCGAGCGCGCCTCGCTCATTTTCGAACTTGGACGTGAACGTGAGCGAGCCGCTCTTCGCCGTGGCATCGACGTCGACCGGGAAGCCCGGCACCTTCGAACCGTCAGCGAGAAATAGGCCGTAGATCATGTGCTTCGCTTGGCCGCCGGCGAGCGTCATCGCGTCGAAGAACACGGCTTTCGACGTCGTGTCGATGATCGGCGTTCCGGTGATGCCGAGCGTGCTGATGTTGCCGCAGTCGAGATTCGAGCGAGTCGCCGGCGGTGCCACCGTGTTCGTCCAAGCGACGCTGCCGTCCGTGGCCTTCAACGCGACGACCTGGTTTTGCTCGGTCGCGACGATGACCAGGTCGGTGCCGCCGGCTCCGGCGTCGTAATAGAGCGGCTGCGCGTACACCGGTCCCATGATCGACGCCTTGAACGTCGTATCGACGTGAAGCTTGCCCGCGGCGTCCGGCGTGAACGCGCCGTCCACGTACATGCCGTCACGGTTTGCGTGGTTGTGATACTGGAGCGCGGAGGGGTTCCCTCCCGTCGTCCCGGTGCTCGTCCCGCCGGTACCGCTGCCGGACGCGCCGCCCGATCCGCTTCCCGACGCGCCGGACGTGCCGCCTGTTCCGCCGGGTGCGCCGCCGTTGCCGGAGCCGCCGCCCGGCGCGCCGCCGTTGCCGTTCGCTGAGCCGCCACCGCCCGGCGCTCCACCGTTCGACGATGATCCGCCGTTGCCCGGTGTGGCGCCCGAGCCTTGCGTCGCGCCGTTGCCTTGCGTGGCGCCGTTCCCTTGCGCCGCGCCGCCGGTGCTCGTCGTGCTCGCGCCGGTGCCTTCTGGCGTCGTGCCGCCGCTCTGCCCCGACGAACACGCCGCAACCAAGAGCGACGCCGCGAGACCCATGCACGGGGCGTGCTTCAGTCCAAAGGAGAGGTACTGGGATCGTGTCATGGTGGCCCTCGGAAGCGATGAAAGCGACGCGGTCGACGTCGGCGATGACGCGATTTCTTCCCCGGACGAACGCGTCCGAGATCCATAACACGCACGCGCGCGAACTGCCGCTCGCTTCGTCGTGCCGCGGTCGTCGCGTCGAAACGACGCGTGTTCGATTCTCGGCGACGTGCATGAATCCGCGCGAGTCGCAAACCAACGAGCCGACGTGTCTCGAAAGATCACGTCGTAGTTTCAGCGCGACTTCAGGGGTCCATCCGCGATTTGCAACGGTTCCCGCTCGAGTTGACCGTCCGTAGGTAGTCCTCGCATGTAGTGCGCGCGGAATACTTTGGTTACGATGCAGATGAACGTATTCGCCGCGCGGGGCAAAGCGACGCACCGCCGGAAGCACGCGCCGAAAAGGGAGCCATGATCACCATTCGACCCATTGCGACCGTGAGAAATTCGCGCGCTCACGTGGAGGACGACTACTGGGGTGGCGTGATCTCGGAGATCGCGATGGAGCCCGAGTTCGGCGAAGAGAGCATCCGCGGGCTCGAGGCATTTTCCCACGTCGAAGTGACGTTTCATTTCCACCTCGTCGACGAAAGCGACGTCGTCGCCGGCGCGCGGCATCCGAGGAACAACGCGAATTGGCCGCTCGTCGGCATCTTCGCGCAACGCGCGAAGAAACGTCCGAATCGACTCGGGCTCGCGGTCGCGCGCATCGTCGAGCGAAGCGGCGCGGTACTCATCGTCCGCGATCTCGACGCGGTCGACGGGACGCCGGTCGTCGACCTCAAGCCGGTGATGCGCGAGTTTTTACCGTCAGGCGACGTGCGACAACCCGAGTGGTCGACCGAGCTGATGCGCGACTACTGGAAGAACGCCTGAGCGCCGGTCGAGACGACCGTGCGCTCTGTGCGCGGCGCTACTTCGTCTCGATGTTCTGGCAGCTCGGCGGCGCACCGCTCTGAACGACGCTGCAATCGGCGGTCTTCAGATCGTTCAAGCACGCGTCGAGCTTGCCAGAGTCGAACGACCCGCCGGCGCACTGCTTTTCGACGAGCGGCTCGCCAGTGGCGTACGGTTGCACGTTGCATCGAACCCAGGCGTTTGCGAGGCCGTCCGCGAACTCGGCGCAGCCATTCGCCGCGCTGCCCGAGTCGCTTCCACAACCGGTTGCCCAGGCCCCGAGAGCCGCGACGATCGCCGCGGCGGCCCACATTCTGAGGTCGTTCACGAAGGCGTCGTTCCCACCGTGGCACAGCCGTATTGAATGTCGACGTGCGCGCCCGTGCCCAGCGCCGCGCCGACGACCAGCGCTGCCGTGACGTCGGTGCATGACGTCGGACAGAGCTTGAGCACGCTCGGTTTCGTGGGGTTGTCGTAATACCAGCCGCCCGCAGTCCCGCACCCGGCTTGGCTGCCGGCCGAGGTGATCAGCTTTTCAGCTCCGGTCGCGTCGATGTACGTCACGTTGACCAGCGCGGGATTCAAGGTGTCGCCCGACGGAGGTGGCGGGATCTTGAAGTCGCAAGGGACGGCGGCGCCGTTCCGGATCTGATTCAGCGCGTCGAGCACGTTCTGGCTTACGGTCGAGCTCATCGACCCGACCAGATAGGCTTGATTCGTTCCGCCGGCGGCGGCGATCCCCTTCAAGTTGTCGAGGTTCTGTCCGACGCCGAGGACGTACGTGCCGATCCCGCTCTGCGTGTCGCAATCCTGAGCGGCGGCTTCGGCGTCCGCGACCGACGGCTTGCAGTCCTGAGTGACCGGCGCTTCCGGATAGCCGTCGGTGACGAGAAGAATGACGGTCTTGTAGCCGGGGTTCAGGTTCTTCCACGCCGTCGCGTACGTGCACGCCCCACGGATGGCGGCGCCGGTCGGCGTTTCGCCGTTTGGCGTCGCTTGCCCCAGCGAGTTCGTGAGCGCCGACGCGTTCTTCGGCAACAGATCGATCGGGACGGCCTCTTTCGCGTAGTCGGCGGGGTTACACGACGTCTGGCCGACGTTCTCGTTGCCGAAGTAACCGATGCCCATCGCGATGCCGCTGCTCTCGGGGTTCGAGATGAATTGGTCCATCGCGTTCCGCACGAGATCGATGCGCGGATTGGGTCCACCCTTGCAACAGAGGCCGGGGCCGCCCTCTTCCGCGGGGCAGCTCATCGAGCACGACTCGTCGAACATGACGTAGATCGCGAGCGGCGCGGCTTCGGTCGCGGCACTTTGGGCTGCACAGGCCCGACCACCGGAATTGCCGAAGACGCCTCCGTCGCTTCCGTTGCCGTTGCCGCCGGTGAAGATGATGGTGCCGCTATCGGCCCCGCCACCGTGATGTCCTTTGCCGCCCGAGTCGTCGTGACTCGAGCACGCCCATCCAGTCATCAAGAAAGTCGAAAGTACCAGTACAGGTAGCGGCCGCATGATCTCACCTCCGAACGAGAAGTCGGGGGGATCCGTACGGGATGCCTGCGATGCGCCGTCCTCGAATCGCGGGGTCCTCGGTGGAGCCCAATCGGTCTATTCGGGGGATTATACTCGAGAATCGGCAGCTGGGAATGTTGCGGAAAATCTTTGGCCGCGAGGCCGAAACCTGTGACGATCGGTACGACGGCAGGAGACACCATTCTGGCCGTCGAGGTTGCAAAAGACCCAGTCGATCCGTGTCGTGTTGTCGCGTCGAGGAGACAACTCACTTGGCAGTCCTAGGAAGTGAGAGGGCGCGCGGTGAGGCGAATACGCCGTCTTCATTCAAGCGAGCGTGAGCGCGTCGCGGGCTTGCACCGAGGAGGATTGCAGCGACAGCGAGTTACACCGTCGCGGCTATCGGCGTCCGAGGAACGCCGAAGCTCGATTCACCGATCACGCGATGGCCGACAAGATGCGCTTCGAATCGGTGACCCATCCGAAGATGCCGCCCTGCGCTTTGATCATGCGCAGACCCATTTCATGGAACTCGGGAAAATACGACCCGCAGCAATCGCCGGGAACGAGACAGCGATAACCGCGATCGTTTGCTTCGCGCACGGTCGTGTGCACGCACACTTCGGTCGTCACGCCGCACACAATCAGGTTCTCCATGCCGCGGTGCTGCAAGATGGAGCCGAGGTCGGTCGCGTAGAACGCGCCCTTACCGGGCTTGTCGATGATCGGTTCGCCGTCGAGCGGGTACAGCTCCTTCACGATGTCGTGACCCTCCTCGCCGCGAATGAGGATGCGTCCCATCGGACCGGGCGCGCCGATGCGCAGACTCGGTGCGCCTCGCTCGACCTTCGCCTTCGGCGCGTCGGCCATGTCGGGGCGATGACCTTCACGCGTATGAATGATGAGCATGCCTTTCTTGCGCGCGCCGTCGAGGAGCGCCTTGCACGGACCGACGGCCTTTTGCAGGAGCGACACGTCGTTGCCGAGCGATTCGCCGAATCCGCCGGGCTCGAGGAAGTCGCGCTGCATATCGATCATTACGATCGCCGTCTTCGCGGGGTCGATCGCTAGGGGTTCAGGCTCGGCGTCGACTGTCGTGAGGGGCATGCTGCTTGGTACTTCCGTCCCTGACCGCGTCCATCGAGTGAGCGCGGAATATTTTGCCGTTCGCACTGCGACGTTCACCGACGAACGCTGCAGATCGAAGCGACGCTAGGGGTGAAGTCGTGTCCAAAGGTTTTCGGCACCGTTGCGCACTCGTCGAGACGACGCGCGGCGACATTCGTGTCGGCGACGTTTCGCATCGATGTCGCGGCGCGCCGAGCGAACGGGGCGACGATCCCACTCCCGCCGGGTCGAAGAATCTGGGACGATTTGTACGTGCAGTTCCGCACGATCCACGGTTACCGGCGCGCGTTCGTTCACCGCGGGAGCGGCCCCGCGATTCTTCTCATCCACGGCATCGGCGACAGTTCCGACACCTGGAGTGGTCTCATGCCGTCGCTGGCGACCGACCACCTGGTCATCGCGCCCGATCTCCTCGGTCACGGCCGTTCGGACAAACCGCGCGCCGACTATTCCGTCGCCGCCTACGCGAATGCGATGCGCGATCTCTTGAGCGTCCTCAACGTCGAGCGCGCGACCGTCATCGGTCACTCGCTCGGCGGCGGCGTGGCGATGCAGTTCGCGTATCAGTACCCGGAGCGCTGCGAACGGCTCGTGCTCGTGAGCACCGGCGGCGTGCACCGCGAAGTGCATCCCATCTTGCGACTCACCTCGGCGCCCAACGCCGATTTCGTGCTCCCACTCTTGAGCTTGCCCATGGCGAGAATCCTCGGTAGAGGCGCGTTTGGCCTGATGCGCGTGCTCGGAAGCGATCTCGGCAAGGACGGCAAGCACCTCCTCCGGGTGTTCGATTCACTGCCCGACTCGACGGCGCGTCGCGCGTTAGTGCGCACCTTGCGCGAGGTCGTCGATTGGAAAGGCCAAGTGATCACGATGCTCGACCGCTGCTACCTGACACGCGGCATGCCGACCTTGCTGGTCTGGGGCGATCACGATCCGGTGATTCCCTTCGAGCACGCCGCGATCGCCCATCGTGCGATGCCGGGCAGCCGCCTCGAGGTGTTCGCGGGCGCGGGACACTTTCCGCATCACGCGGACCCCGAGCGATTTCTCGCCGTGCTTCGCGATTTCATCGCGACCACCGTTCCCGCCCGGCACAGCGCCGAGGAGTGGCGCGAGCTCTTGCGCGACGGCCGACCGTCGGCGTCGCGCGAGCTCTCGGCAGGAACGACGGCCTTTGCCGAGCCCCAGACCGCCGTCTGAGCGCGAAAAAGCAAGACGTCTTTTCGACGCAGCAACGCTGTTCGCGACGCGGCACGCCGGAAACGATGTGCGAACGCCCATGCCGCCGAGATCCGCCAACGGAATCCGATCCCCGAAGCGGGACGAAGCGAATCCGAAAGAAAGCGGAAACGCGCGTGCTCGGATAAAGCCCCATGGGAATTCCAGAGTGCAGTTCGGTCTCCGGCTGGGCAAAAACATTTCTCTTTTCGTTGCTGTCGATCGCGGCCGCAGGCTGTAGCAAGTCGAATGCGTCGACCGAGCCCGCACCCGCGGCAAGCGACTCCGCGGGTGCCCCCGCGGCCGCTGCGGCGCCTGCGTCGACAGCGCTGACGGTCGGGTTCATCTACGTCGGGCCGAAGGGCGACTTCGGATACAACCAGGCGCACGCGGAAGGCGCCAAAGCCGTCTCCGCGATGCCGGGCGTGAAGATCCGGGAAGAGGAGAACGTGCCCGAGACGGTCGCCGTTCAGCAGACCATGGAAAGCATGATCAACCTCGACGGCGCGAAGCTGCTCTTCCCGACGTCGTTCGGCTACTTCGACCCGCACATCTTGAAAATGGCCGAGAAGTATCCCGACGTGATCTTCCTTCACTGCGGCGGTCTCTACACCGAAGGCAAGCACCCGAAGAACGTCGGCAGCTACTTCGGCTACATCGACGAAGCCGAATACGTGTCCGGCATCGTCGCAGGCTTGACCACGAAGTCGAAAAAGCTCGGCTTCATTGCCGCCAAACCGATTCCGCAGGTTCTCCGCAACATCAACTCGTTCGAGCTCGGCGCGAAATCGGTGAACCCCGAAGCCACGACGACCGTGATCTTCACCGGCGACTGGTCGATGCCGACGAAGGAAGCCGAGGCCGCGAACAGTTTGATCGATCAGGGTGTGGACGTGCTGACGGCGCACGTCGACTCGCCCAAGGTCGTCATCGAGAGCGCCGAGAAGCGCGGCATCTTCAGCACCGGCTACCACGCGAGCCAGGCATCACTCGCGCCGAAGGGTTACCTGACCGGCGCCGAGTGGAACTGGGAGAGCGTGTACAAGATGTACATCGACGAGGTTCAGAAGGGTGAGATGGCGAAGGGCAAGGAGTGGAAGCACCTCGTCCGCGGCGGCTTCAAGGAGGGCTTCATCAAGATGTCGCCCTACGGCGCGCCCGTCTCCGAAGACGCGAAGAAGAAAGCCGACGCGGCGAAGGCCGGGTTCATGGACGGCTCGCTCGTCATCTACAAGGGGCCGCTCAAGGACAACACCGGCAAAGAGCTGTTCAAAGCCGACGAGACTCACCCGCAGACGGACATCGCCCTCGAGAGCATGAATTATTTGGTCGAAGGGGTGAAGGGCAAGGTGAACTGATGTCCGCCGGCCTCGGAGCGCGGCTCGAGCCCATCGTCATTCCGCTGTGCGCGCTCGTCGCGACGCTCGCGGTGTTCGGCGGGTTCGTCGCGCTCGGAGGGCACGACCCGCTCGAGGTCTACTATCAGATGTATCGCGGGGCGTTCGGGAGCTGGTTCTCGTTCAAGAACACGCTCCTCCGCGCCTCGCCATTGATGCTCACCGCGCTCTGCACGGCGCTTCCCGCGCGACTCGGCCTGGTGATCATCGGCGGGGAAGGGGCGCTAGTCATGGGCGGGCTCGCTTCCGCCGTGGTGGGGATCGCGCTCGACGGCGGGTCGCCGTTCGTCGTCATTGCCGCGATGGCCCTCGCCGGGTTCGCCGTCGGCGGGATCTGGATCGCCCTCGCCGGCATCATGCGGATCTATCGCGGCGTGAACGAGACCATCAGCAGCTTGCTCCTCACGTACATCGGTATCGCGCTCCTGAACCACTTCGTCGAAGGTCCGTTGAAGGATCCGGCGAGCTTGAACAAGCCGTCCACGCGTCACCTCGCGGACGCGTACATGCTCGGGCCGATGCCCGGCCTCGAAGTGCACTGGGGGCTCGCGTTCGGCGTCATCGCGTGTGTCGTGTTCTGGGTCCTGATGATGCGCACGACGTTCGGCTTTTCGGCGAGCGTCGTGGGCGGCAACCTCCGCGCGGCAAAATTGGCCGGCCTCAACGTCGCGCGGTTGACGATCATCGCGTGCTTCCTCGGCGGTGGCGCGGCAGGCCTCGCGGGGATGGTCGAGGTGTCCGCCGTTCAGGGGTGCGCCAACGCGTCGCTCGTCGCGGGCTACGGCTACGCCGGCATTCTCGTCGCGTTCCTCGCTCGCCAGAACCCCATCGCGGTGATTCCGGTGGCGCTCTTGCTCGGCGGCATCAACGCGAGCGGAGGTTTGCTCCAGCGCGTCTTCGATCTCCCCGACGCCACGGTGTCGGTGCTCCAAGGAATCCTGTTCATCATGATCCTCGCGAGTGAATCCTTGTACGGGAAAATCCCTCTATTTCGTCCGCGCGCGAAGGCCGCCGAGGCCGCGCCGAAGAAGCTCGCGGAGGCCGTCTGATGGACGCCGTGACCAGCGAGCTCGGGTTCTGGGGCGTGCCGCTCGCGATCTTCGGCGGCGCGATCCGGATCAGCACGCCGTTCTTGTTCGTGAGCCTCGGCGAGTGCATCACCGAAAAGAGCGGGCGGATCAATCTCGGGCTCGAGGGCACCTTGGTGATGGGAGCGATGGGCGCCTACGGCGTCTCGTACCTCACGGGTTCGCCGTGGCTCGGCGTGCTCGCGGCGGCCGGTCTCGGCGTGCCGTTCGGCGCGCTTCACGGATATCTGTCGTCCCGGCCCCGCGTGAACGATATCGCGCTCGGGATCGCGATGATGCTCTTCGGCGTGGGGCTCGCGTTCTATTTCGGAAAGCCCTTCATCCAGCCGAGCGCGCCTCACCTCCCGGCGATTCACTTCGGCGCGTTCAGCAGTAACCCCGAAGTCCGCGCTGCGCTCGACGTGAACGCCCTGTTCGTCGTCGGCCTCGTGCTCGCGCCGAGCCTCGTCTGGTTTCTCCAACGAACGCGATGGGGTTTGATCTTGCGGACCGTCGGCGAGAGCGCGGAGGCCGCGCGAGCGATGGGCTACGACGTGAATCGCGTTCGCCTGCTCGCGACGATCGTCGGGGCCAGTCTCTCGGGCGTCGGCGGTTCGTTCTTGTCGTTGTTTTATCCCGGGAGCTGGAACGAACGACTCTCGAGCGGGCAAGGGCTCATGGCCGTCGCGCTCGTGATCTTCGCGCGCTGGCACCCGATGCGGTGTCTCTGGGCATCGCTCCTCTTCGGCGGCGCGAGCGCGATCGGTCCCGCGCTTCAATCCGTCGGAATCACGAGCGGCTATTACCTCTACAACGCGGCGCCCTACGTGCTCACGCTCGTCATCATGTTGATGTCGAGCTCGGCGACACACACCTCGGCCGACATGCCGGCCGAGCTCGCCGTGCTCAGATGAAGAAGGAGACCGGCAAATGAAATACGTGCCCGCTGACCCGTATTCGTGGCCTTACGACGGCGATCTACGACCCGAAAACACGGCCCTCATCATCATCGACATGCAGACCGATTTTTGCGGCAAAGGCGGCTACATCGATCTGCTCGGTTACGATATTTCCGTGACGCGCGCGCCGATCGCGCCGATTCAGAAGCTGCTCGAACGTTTCCGCACGCTCGGCTTCCACATCCTCCATACCCGCGAGGGTCATCGTCCGGATCTGTCGGATCTGCCGGCGAACAAGCGCTGGCGATCGCGACAAACCAAGGGAGGGACCGCGCCGCAAACCGGCATCGGCGACCTCGGCCCGTGCGGCAGGGTGCTCGTCCGCGGCGAGCCCGGTTGGGACATCATTCCCGAGCTCGCGCCGAGGCCCGAGGAGCCGATCATCGACAAGCCCGGCAAGGGCTCGTTCTACGCGACCGACCTCGACATGATCCTTCGCCAGCGCGGGATCCGGAACATCGTACTCACCGGTATCACCACCGACGTGTGCGTCCACACCACGATGCGCGACGCGAACGACCGCGGCTACGAATGCTTGATCTTGTCGGATTCCACGGCGGCGACCGACAAGGGCAATCACGACGCGGCGCTCAAGATGGTCACGATGCAAAATGGGGTATTCGGGGCGGTGTCGAGCTCGCGGGCTGTTCTCGAGGCGCTCGCTTGAGCGCCGCTCCCGTCCTGACTCGGGACCTCGCCGACGCGCCGCCGCCGCTGCTCGAGGCCGTCTCGGTCACCAAAATATTCGGTGGGATCACGGTTCTCTCGGATGCGAACTTACGGCTCGAGCCGGGAAGCGTGCACGCGTTGCTCGGCGAGAACGGAGCGGGCAAGAGCACGCTCGTCAAGTGCATCATGGGGTTTTATCACGCCGACAAGGGCGAGGTGCGCATCGACGGCAAGCCCATCGTGCTGAAGAACCCGAAGGACGCGCAGCGCCACAACATCGGCATGGTCTACCAGCACTTCACACTGGTCGAGAACATGACGGTCGCGGAGAACCTGGTGCTCTCACGTCCGAATCTCCCGGCGATCATCGATTGGGCAAAAGAAGAGGCGGAGATCGAGCGGTTCATGAAACGGATGCCGTTTCAGATCGAGCCGAAAAGGCACGTTCGGAAGCTCGCCGCCGGCGAGAAGCAAAAACTCGAGCTTTTGAAGCAGCTCTACCTCGGCAGCAAGATCGTTATCCTCGACGAGCCGACCAGCGTGCTCACGCCGTCCGAGGCCGATGAAGTGCTCGGCTTGATGCGCACGATGGCGAGCGAGAAGCGCGTCAGCGTGCTCATGATCACGCACAAGTTTCGCGAAGTGATCGGCTTTGCCGACGAGGTGACCGTCCTTCGACGAGGCGCGGTGGTCGGTCGCGGAAAGGTGGCCGATCTGACGCCGGCGATGATGGCCGAGATGATGGTCGGCGCGGAGCCGCCCAAGGTCGTCGTCGATCGCGCCGAACGCGCGCCCGGCGTCGCGGTGCTCGAAGTGCACGACTTGAAGGCCGAGGACGACATCGGCGTTCCGGTGCTCCGCGGCGTGGAGCTTCACGTTCGCGCCGGCGAAATCGTGGGCATCGCGGGCGTCTCGGGCAACGGCCAGGAAGAGCTCGTCGAGGTGATCGCCGGCCAGCGCAGCGCGAGCTCCGGAAGCGTGCGCGTCGGGAGCAAGGAATACACGGCGACGAGGCAGGAAATCCAGAGCTCCAGAGTGCGGCTCCTTCCCGAGGCGCCGCTCAAGAACGCCTGCGTGCCGTTCATGCCGGTGTCCGACAACATCGGGCTCCGCGTGTACGACTCGCCCGGGTACACCTTCGCGAAGTTCGGCGTCAGCCGCGGCGCGCTCCGTGAGACGGCGATCAAGGCGATCGCGGCGTTCAACATCCGCACGCCATCGCCGGACGTGCCAATCGCGACCTTGTCGGGCGGCAACGTGCAGCGCGCAGTGCTCGCGCGCGAGCTGCACGGCGACATCGCGCTCCTCGTCTGCGCCAATCCTTGCTTCGGTCTCGACTTCGCCGCGGTCGCCGAGATCCGGACCCGGATTCTCGAGGCGCGGAACGCGGGCGCCGCGGTGCTACTCGTCAGCGCGGACCTCGACGAGATCTTCGCGCTCTCCGATCGCATCCTCGTGATGAGCGAGGGCAAGATCGTTTACGACACGCCCGCGGCAAGCGCCGAGCTCGCGGTCATTGGCCAGCACATGGCCGGCCACGCGCACTAAGTCTCAGCGTGCCACGCGCACGCGCGCCACGAACGCGTCGCACGAGCGACAGAACTGGGGCGATCCGACGCAACGTTACTGCGAGATCATGGCAACGACATGTGGCCGAAACGAGTCTTCTGCGAACAAGGGTGAATAGAAACTGACTCCCGGCCTAGTCGGCCAGGGAATCCAGAACAGTGAGCCGTTCTACGGTGACCAGGAGACTTCGATGACAAAAGCGTTATGCGCCACGTTCGCCCTCGCCCTTGCGGGGCTTCCCGGGTGCAAAGGTCCCGGCGATGCACCGCCGCCCGCCGAGCCCGCAGCTTCGGCGTCCGCCGCGCCTGTCGCTGCCGCGGAAGCCCCTGCCGCACCGAAGGCCAAGGAGACGGGCCCGATCAAGGTCGGCATTCTTCACTCGCTCTCGGGTACCATGGCGATCAGCGAGACGTCGCTCAAGGACGTCGCGCTCATGACGATCGAAGAGATCAACAAGGCCGGCGGCGTTCTCGGTCGTCAGCTCGAGCCCGTCGTCGTCGACCCGGCGTCGAACTGGCCACTGTTCGCCGAGAAGGCGCGCGAGCTCATCCAGAAGGACAGCGTCTCCGTCGTGTTCGGCTGTTGGACGTCGGTTTCGCGGAAATCCGTGTTGCCGGTCTTCGAGGAGTTGAACGGTCTCCTGTTCTACCCCGTTCAATACGAAGGTGAAGAATCGTCCTTCAACGTGTTCTACACCGGCGCGGCGCCGAATCAGCAGGCGATCCCCGCGGTCGAATATCTGATGAGCGCGAAGGGCGGCGGGGCGAAGCGCTGGGTGCTCCTCGGTACCGACTACGTGTATCCGCGCACGACGAACAAGATCCTCCGCTACTTCCTCCATAGCAAGGGCGTCGCCGACGACGCGATCATGGAGAAGTACACCCCGTTCGGGCACGCGGACTATCAGACCATCGTCGCGGACATCAAGAAGTTCGCCGCGAGCGGTCCGACCGCCGTGGTCTCGACGATCAACGGCGACTCGAACGTGCCGTTCTACAAGGAGCTCGGCAACCAAGGAATCAAGGCATCCGATATTCCGGTCGTTGCCTTCTCCGTCGGCGAAGAAGAGCTTCGCGGCATCGATACGAAGCCGCTCGTCGGCCAGCTCGCTGCCTGGAACTACTTCATGTCGATCGACACGCCAGAGAACAAGGCGTTCATCGCCGAGTGGAAGGCGTACGTGAAGGAGAAGAACCTTCCCGACGGCGACAAGCGCGTCACCAACGATCCGATGGAAGCCACTTGGCTCGGCATGCACATGTGGGCGCAGGCGGTCGAGCAGGCCGGAACGACGGACGTCGACGCGGTTCGTCAGGCCGTCGGCGGCCAGCACGTGAAGTCGCCCTCGGGCTTCGACATCGAGATGGACGCGAAGAACCACCATCTCCACAAGCCGGTGTTCATCGGCGAGGTGAAAGCCGACGGACAGTTCCAGGTCGTGTGGAAGACCGACGGCCCGATCGTCGCTGCGCCCTGGAGCCCCTTCGTTCCGGATAGCGCGAAGAAGGTCGCGGACTGGACGTTCCCCTGGGTGTGCGGAAACTGCACCGAGGGCAAGTACAAATCGGCGTCGGCGACGGCGTCCCTGTGATGCGATCTCCGACGCGAAATCGAAGCTGGCTCCTCGCGGCGCTCTTCGCGTTCGTCGCTCTTGCCTGGGTGGGCCGTTCACGGCCTGCCTGGGCGGACGACACCCTCGCGTCGGACATCGATCACCTGGGCTCCACCGATCCCGTCGCGCTTCACGACACGGTCGACCACCTGGCGAAAGCCGGCGACGCGCGAGCGTTGCCGGCGCTCCAGGCGCTCGACGACGGCAAGCTGAAAATGGACACGGCGGGCCATGCGTTCATCGACGACAACGGCTCGGTGAAGAGCGCGGTGCCCGGCGCAAATCGCGCGCCGGTCGGCGCGCTCACGGCCGTCGAAGTCGACAATTCGATGCGCCGTGAGCTCGGGCCCGCACTGGCGGCCCTCCGGTTATCTGCGCCTGAAAAGGACGTACGCCTCGCCGCCGCGCAGGAGCTCGCGGGACATCCGAGTGACGACGCGACGGTTTTGCTCCGCACTGCGGAGAAGAACGAGAAGGACCCCGACGTTCACGCGGAAATCGTGCTCGCGCTCGCACAGGTCGATCTGGCGAGCAACGACGCGAACCGACGTCTGGCGGCAGTGGTCGCGTTGCAACAGTCGGGAGACATCTCGTTCAAGGGCGATATGGAGCGGCTGACGACCAAGGACCCGCAGGGCGAGTTCAACGAGCCCGATCCGCGGGTTCGTCAGGCCGCGGCCGCGACGTTGAAGGCCATCGAAAACAAGATCGCGCTCATCAGCGTGGTCGGAAATCTCTTTTACGGGATCAGCCTCGGGAGCGTGCTCTTGCTCGCCGCCCTCGGACTCGCGATCACGTTCGGGTTGATGCGTGTCATCAATATGGCGCACGGCGAGATGCTGATGCTCGGTGCGTACGCGACGTTCTCCGTGCAGAATTTCTTCGCGGCACATTTTCCGAACCACATGAATTGGTACCTGGTTGCCGCTGTGCCTGCGGCGTTCCTCTTGTCGTTCGCCGTCGGGGTGCTTCTCGAACGCACCATCATTCAACGGCTCTACGGGCGACCCCTCGAGACGTTGCTCGCGACGTGGGGCATTTCGCTGATCCTCATCCAGACGGTTCGTGTGATCTACGGAGCTCAGAACGTGGCCGTCGCGAACCCCGATTGGCTCTCGGGCGGCTGGCAGCTCCTTCCCGGAGTCGTGCTCACTTACAGCCGACTCGTCGTGATCGTCTTCAGCGCAGCGGTGCTTCTGTTCACCTGGTTCGTCATGAACCGGACGAAACTCGGTCTCGAGCTCCGCGCCGTCGTTCAGAACCGTGAAATGGCTGCGGCCATCGGGATTGCCACGCGCCGCGTCGACATGTGGACGTTCGGTATCGGGTCCGGCATCGCCGGGCTCGGCGGCGTCGCGCTATCGCAGCTCGGCAACGTCGGTCCGGAGCTGGGCCAGAACTACATCGTCGATTCGTTCATGGTCGTGGTGCTCGGCGGCGTCGGGAAGATGGCCGGCACGGTCGTCGGAGCGATGGGGCTCGGCATCGCGAACAAGTTCCTCGAGCCGTTCGCCGGAGCCGTGCTCGGCAAGATCTTCATCCTCGGGTTCATCATCTTGTTCGTTCAGAAGCGGCCGCAGGGTCTCTTTGCCCTCAAGGGGCGCTTCGCGGAGGTCGGATGAGCGCGCTCACGACTCGCCTCGGCGAGATGCATGGCAAGCGTGGCTGGATCGCCCTGGCGGCCACGTTTGCGGTCGTCGGCGTCGTGCTGCCGCTCGTGCACATGCCGGACTACCTCGTCGCGCTGCTCGGCAAGTTCTTCTGCTATGCCATCGTGGCCATCGCCATGGACCTCATCTGGGGGTTCACGGGCATCCTCAGCCTCGGCCACGGCGTCTTTTTCGCGATCGGCGGCTACGCCATCGGCATGTACTTGATGCTCTCGATCGGCGAGCAGGGCGTCTATCGCAGCAAGCTTCCCGACTTCATGGTGTTCCTCGATTGGAAGGAGCTGCCGTGGTTCTGGCGGGCGAGCGACAACTTCCTCTTCTCGTGCCTCGCGGCCCTCGTGGTGCCGGGTCTCCTCGCGTACGTGTTCGGGTACTTCGCCTTTCGCTCGCGCATCAAGGGCGTCTACTTTTCGATCATCACCCAGGCGCTGACGTTCGCGCTGATGCTGCTCTTCTTCCGCAATGACACCGGTTTCGGCGGAAACAACGGCCTCACGGACTTCAAGCAGCTCTACGGATACCCGCTCGCGGACCCGCACGTGAAGCTCGGACTTTACGTCATCACGGTCGTCGCGCTGTTCCTCACGTACCTCTTGTGTCGGTTCCTGGTGACCGCCAAGGTGGGACGGATCTTGCGCGCGATCCGCGACGCCGAGAGCCGGGTCATGTTCTGCGGATACGACCCCAAAAAGTACAAGCTCTTCGTGTGGACCTTGTCGGCCGTGCTGTGCGGCCTCGCGGGAGCGCTTTACGTTCCCCAGGTCGGCATCATCAACCCGAGCGAGATGCAGCCGTCGAATTCGATCGAAATGGCCATCTGGGTTGCCGTGGGCGGCCGCGCGACGTTGGTCGGCGCCGCGGTCGGCGCCCTCCTGATCAACGCGGCCAAGAGCTACTTCACCGTGGCCTTGCCGGAAGCGTGGCTCTACATCCTCGGCGCGCTGTTCATCGCGGTGACCCTCTTCGTGCCGAAGGGCGTCATCGGTTCGCTCGACAAGAGCGGACGGGCTTTCTCGTGAGCGCGACCATGGCGAACCCGGCTCCCGCTTCGGACGCTTCCCCGGACTCCGCCGCCGAGCGACCCTCCGGTGCACAGCCGAGGGCGAAAGAGCCGAAGCGCGCCTGGTGGCTGCGAGGGCCCGGCGTCGATCGCGAGCGCTACGACGCGCTCGTCACGCGCCGCAAGGCGTCGCTCTGCGTCGACAACGTGAGTGTGAGCTTCGACGGCTTCAAGGCGTTGAACCAGCTCACGTTGATCCTCGACGAAGGCGAGCTGCGCTGTCTCATCGGTCCGAACGGCGCGGGCAAAACGACGCTGATGGACGTGATCACCGGCAAGACGCGGCCCGACGAAGGCAGCGTCTTCATGGTCGGGGACATGCGCGACCTCACGAATCTCTCCGAGTACGAGATCGCGAACCTCGGCATCGGTCGGAAATTCCAGCGCCCGACCGTGTTCATGGGTCACACGGTGTTCGAGAACCTCGAGCTCGCGCTGACCGGCAAGCGCGGGGTGTTTCGCTCGATCTTCGCGAAGCTGAACGGCGAGCAAAAAGACGTCATCGGGGAAGCGCTGAAGACCATCGGCCTCACCGACGTGAAGGATCGCGTGTCCGGCGAACTCTCGCACGGGCAAAAGCAATGGCTCGAGATCGGCATGCTGCTCGTGCAGAGCCCGCGGGTGCTCCTCGTCGACGAACCGGTCGCCGGCATGAGTCACCAGGAGATGGATCGAACGGCGGAGCTTTTGACGTCGCTTGCCGGCGAGCGCACGATCGTCGTCGTCGAACACGACATGGAGTTCGTGCGGAGTATCGCCAAGAAGGTGACGGTCTTGCACGAAGGCAGCGTGCTCGCCGAGGGAACGCTCGAAGAAGTGAAAGCCGAACCCCGCGTGGTCGAAGTCTATCTCGGAGAATGAGCGTGCTCGAACTCGCGTCGGTGAATCAGTACTACGGCGAGAGCCACATCCTCCGCGACGTCACCATCTCGGTGCCGGAGGGCTCTTGCACCTGTTTGATGGGCCGCAACGGCGTCGGGAAAACGACGCTCTTGAAGTCGGTGATGGGCCTTCTGCCGGTCCGCGCGGGCTCGATCAAGTTTCGCGGCGAAGACCTCCGCGGCAAGCCCGCGGAGATACGCGCGCGTCGCGGCATCGGCTACGTGCCGCAGGGCCGCGACGTATTCCCCATGCTCACCGTCGCGGAGAACCTCGAGCTCGCCGCGGTCGCGGCAGGCAACGGCAAGGTGCCCGACCGCGTATTCGAGCTGTTTCCGATCCTCAAGTCCATGTCGGGTCGTCGCGGCGGCGACTTGTCCGGCGGTCAACAGCAGCAGCTCGCGATCGGCCGCGCGCTCACCATCAGTCCGAAGCTCCTCGTGCTCGATGAACCCACCGAGGGCATCCAGCCGAACGTCGTGAGCGAGATCGCCGCGATTCTCACCAAGCTGAACCGCGAAGAGAAGCTGACGATCCTCCTCGTCGAACAGAAGCTCCCTTTCGCGCGCAAGGTCGCGTCCGGGTTCGTCATCATGGAGCGAGGCAGAGCCGTCGCGACCGGTGCCATCGACGAGCTCACGTCGGAGCTCGTGCAAAAGCACCTCACCGTCTGAACGGCGTCGCGAGCCTCGTATTTCGACGGTGCCTCCGATCCCGAGGCGCGGAGGATGAACCCGGTCCCGTTCTCGGGTGAACTACTTCTTGAGCTTCTCCGTGAGCATCTTGGTCCCGTCGAGCGACCAGCCGCGCACGAGCAGATAGTCCACGCCGAGCACTTCCTTCAGCTTCACGTACACGTTGAAGAGATGCGCCGGGGCGCCGGCGATGGTCACCGTCGCGACCGCACGGCACGCGCCGTTGCTCGCGCGGGCCGTCTCCACGACGATGGGTCTCGTGGGCATCGCATGCAGCACGACCCGAGCCGTGCCGCCGGTGCCGCCTTGCGACGTCGCGTTCTGGCTCGCGACGCCGTAAGCGCTCACTTCGCGAGGCAGAATCGGTGCCACCTTCGTGGGGCCGAGCTCGAGCATGCGCCAGTAGGCGAACACCGGGGCCCCCGCGATCGGCACGCAATGCTCGTCGACGTGCACCGCGTACTGCACTTCGTTCTTGTTTTCGCTCTTCGCGATCGTGAAGAGCGGGACGTCCGAGCCACCTGCGGTTTTCGCCGACGCGCGCGCCGCGCAGGGATTCAAAAAAACCAAGCCGAGGATCATCGCTGAAATGACGATGGAGTTCCCGCCTCGAGCTTTCGCGGACGCTCCCGCTTTCGCCGGTCGACCTCGCCAAGACCGAATCATCGCCGCACTCTACCCGACCGTCGCCTGCTTCAACGGCGATGCGTGCTTGGGCTGATAGACCCCGATCTGGCCGCCGCCCGGCAACGTGATTTGCGTGATCGAACCCCAGCGCTGCTCGTCGATGGCCGAGCACGCGACGTTCTTGGTGCTCATGTCCGCCACGAATGCCCGAACGTCGTCGCACATGAAATAGAGCTCGTGCGCGCCGTTCGCGCTGGCCGGATGAACCGCAACTTCGGCGGGCGGAAGCGCGAAAATGAGCCAGCCGTGTCCCGCGTCGGCGTATGGATAGCCGAGTACGTCGCGAAAGAACGCGCGGTCCGCCTCCGCGTCCGTACTGTAGACGATGACATGCGCGCCGTAGATCATGCAGATAGGGTAACAAAGAACGACGCACCGTGGGTCGTCACCGCGAGCCGCGCGAACGGGCGAAGGGTCAGAGCAACAGGCGCGTGACGAGTCCGGCGCGCGACGTCGCTCCGGAACGGCGGAAGAGCTCGGTGACGTGATTTTCCACCGTGGGCTCGGAGCAGGCGAGGGTACAGGCAATTTCCTTGTTCGTGGCGCCGGTCGCGACGAGCTCGAGCACTCGGGCTTGGCGCACGGTGAGGCCCCACTTGCGCTGAGCGGTGAGAACGCGTTCGAGCACGCCGGTGCGCTCCTTGCGGATCGCGAGCAGGTAGGGCGGGTTCCCTTGAGAAACGAGTCGCGTGATGGAGAAGGCGCCGACATCGGGTCCCCCGGTTTCGCTCTCGCGGATCGCGTCGAGCACCTCCTTGCGATCGCGTTCCCAGAGCATGATGCCCGTGCGATTGGCGACCTCGAGCTTGCCGCGAGGTCCGATCACGAAGGCCGCGGTGGGGAGCGCTTCGAGGGTCGCCTCGAAGGCCGCGGCGAGCAGCGCCGGGTTCGCGAGCTGGTTCTCGAGGCGCAATCGTTCGCGAAGCGACGTCGCTAACCGGCGCAAGATCCGGCTCTCGCGCTCGGTGAAAGGTTCTGCGCGCGTCGCACCCACCCAGGCCAGCTGTCGGGGGCCGTCGCAGACGACGACGCGCAGCTGGTCGTGGTTTCCGATGTCCAGCGCGCGATAGAGCGAGTCGAACGGTTCCGCTCGCTCGCCGAACCCTCGTAGACGCAGGATGTCGCGGAGGAGCATGACGCGATTGCGCTGTGCGGGCTCGACCAAGTGAGGATTGCCGAGTGCGAGAAAGCCTTCCGAGCCGGGGAGGGTTCCGACGTATTGTCGAAAGAGGCGTACGTAGTTCGACGCGCCGACGCCCGCTCCGTGCATGAAGTCGAGGGTCCACCCCACGTTCGTCGCGCTCGGTCGATAGGCTCCCGCGAACTCGGCTTTCAGAAGCTCGCGGAGCTCGGGCAACAGCCAGGTAGCGGCGGGAGGCGCGCCGGGAGTCCACGCGCCGAGCGCCCGATTGAGATCTTCGACTCGTGACATCGGCGTCCGTCAGGCTCCAGCGTTCGAGCTGGCGAGAAAGCTTCGAACGAGCGCCGTCACGCGCGCGGGTTCCTCGACGAGCAGGGCATGGCCGGCGCCGTCGATGTGCTGGAATTTCCCGCGTCGAGCGCGTCGAGCACAGTCCTCGGCCCATGCGGGAGGGACGGCGGCGTCGGCCGTCCCCGAACAGACCAGGACGTCGGCGTCGAGTGACGCGAGCCGCGGACGGAGATCGATCGAATCGGCGAGCGCGACGAGCTCGCCGCAGATCGTCGAGAGAGAAACCGCGTCGAGCCAGCCGAGGATGCGCGCGGCGCCAGTCGGGTTACGAGCTCCGAACCCCGGGCTCGCCATGCGCGCGAGCCACGTTGGCCGCGGATCGAATGCGCCCGACAGAGATGCGGCCGCGATCTCCCGATAAATGCGTCGCGCCTCCTCGTCGAGCCCGACCACTGGTGCGAGCAGCGCGAGTCGCGAAACGACGAGGCGTCCCTCGAGCGCGATCGCGACCGCCTTGTGGGCGCCGCCCGAAAACGCGACGAAGTCGGCGTGAGTGATCCCCATGCCGAGCAGTCGTCGCTCGATGCGGCGTGCAATGCCGTCGAACGAATCGGGTTCGACGTCCGGGGGAGTCCGTCCATATCCCGGCAAGTGTGGAACGACGACGCGGTGATCGAGCGCCAGCGCGTCGATCAGCGGCGCGAAATCATCTACGGAACTCGGAGTACCGTGGATGAGCACGACGACGGGACCAGTTCCGTGCTCATCGCAGTGTAAGGAATCGCACTGCATCACCGATGCCTTACTATGGACGCGCGCGGGCGACGCGAGAATAGGTGGAGTTTTGGTGCGATGCCGCCAATGAACGAGGTTGCGGCGCGCCTCTCGAGTCAGGGTTCTCCCGGATGGTGTGCACGGGTCGGGCGCTGCTAGGACGCGTCACCGATTCACGATCGCACAGGAGTTTCATGGCCGAGCAACGACGTTCTCTCATCACGAAATCCCGAGACGGTATCGGCGTGCGCTGTGGCGTTGCGCTGTTCGTCGCATGGGCAACGCTCGCGAGTGCCAAGCCCGCCGCGGCGCAACCGATGCCTCAGCCCGCGCCGCAACCGGCGCCTCAGGCGCCGCAAATCGATCCAGCGCAAGCGGAACTGTGGGATGTGATCGAGACCACTGACGGCAATATCATCAAGGGCGTCGTCGTGCAGCAAACGCGAACAGCCAACGGCGTGGACTACAAGATCGTGCTCCCGTCGGGCGGCGGCACGCTCACGATCCCGAACGACAAGATCAAGCAGATCACCAAAGAGCAGAACCCGATGCGCGCCCAGCCGGCGGCGACGGCGTACGCCCAGCCGACCAGCGCGCAACCGCCGCCCGGGTACGCGGCCCCCGCGCAGCCCTACGGCGCGCCCGCGCCCGATCAACATCACGCCGACATTCCTCCGCCGGTCGCGCAGGAGGGATGGCGTCTCGGGATTCAATTCGGCCCGTACTTCCCGATGTCCGATCTCTCCGACTCATCCACGACGGGAATCGGCGGGCGGGTGCACGTGGGCTACGAGTTCATGTTCGGGCGATTCGGTATCAAACCCAACCTGGCCTTCGAGCTCGCGCACTTCGGCTGGGACGACAAGAACAACACCGGCATCAGCGGCGGCACGCTGTACTGGGGCGTGCAACCCGGCGTCGAAGCCGCGGTCCACCTCGGCATGTTCGCTCCCTATGCCGGAGTGACGTTCGGGTTCGACCACTACGGCGTGACCGGCGATCTTTCCGACGCGATCATCAACCAAGAGGGCGCGAAGACGACGAGTGGGAACGGCTTCGGGTTCGGGCTCCTCTTCGGCATGAACGTCGTCGTCATTCCCAACTTCTCGTTCGGTGCCGCCGCGGAGATTCATCCGGGGTTCACGAGCATCGATTTCGGCAACGGCATCAAGTCGGCGGGGATGGGACACGCGGGGATCCTGTTTGCGGCGAGCTACCTCTTCTGAGTGACGCCTGGTTCGGCCGTCGCGCGAAGTGGCGCCGCGAAAACGAAAAAGGACAATCATCATGGACACACGATTCCGTCTCCGAACCGCGGCGCTTCTCGCCGCTCTCCTCAGCTTGACCGCCTGCGGAAGCGACTCGGGAAGCGGTAGCGGCACAGGCTCCCTCGGAGGCCTCAAAGGCGGCACCGGTGGGAGTGGCGCCGCGGCAAACGGTTCCTGTCCTGCTGCCGCGGGAGACACCGCGTGTGACACCTGCCTGAAGGCGCATTGTTGTCAGCAGATCAACGGGTGTTCGAACGATCAATCCTGCTCAAGCTGCGCGCCGAACGACACCTGTGGTCAGAGCAACTCAGCGTTCAACGCTCTGGTCAGCTGTGGCAACGATTCGTGTTCCACGGAATGCACGTCGATGTAGTCGGGCACCCGAGAAGGACCGGCCTCCGCGTCTCGCGAGCGCGAAGGAGCTCGACGGCGCCCTATCCCGAGCCCGGAACCCGGGGCCTCGCGCCGGGAAACCAGGCACGCTCGTTTGGCGCCGAAGGGTAGCGACAAAAGCAATACCGCAGACCGCTCTCGTTCCTTTAGACTTCGCGCGCCCGCTCATCGAGCGCGGCAAACGAGTCTCACTTTTCTTGGAGGGCGAGAGATGTTCAAGGTGAATCGCACGAGGTTCGGCTGTGACGGTGTTCGCGAGATCCGGAGGGCCCCGAACGCGCTCCTCCCGGTTCTTGCCATCTGTGCTGGTGCAACGTTGGTGGCATGCAGCAGCGATGACTCGACGCACCCGGGAAAGCCCACCGGCTCCGATGCCGGTCCTTCCGGCTCCGATGCCGGCCCGTCCACGCCCGACGTCGTGACGGTGCCGAACGTGGGCACGATCAGCGGGAGCAAGACCGCGACGATACGAAGCTTCAAGGGCATCCCCTACGCGACGCCGCCGGTAGGCGATCTCCGCTGGAAGCCGCCGCAGAAGGCGGCGGCGCTCACGAAAACCCTCGACGCGACGAAGTTCGGCAGCGGTTGCGTGCAGGACCAGAGTCCGTTCGGCACGGGGTCGTCGAACGAAGACTGTCTCTTCTTGAACGTGTATGCGCCGACAGGGACGGGCCCGTACCCGGTGATGGTCTGGATTCACGGCGGCGCGTTCTTGAGCGGTGAGGGAAGTGACTACGATCCGACGAAGCTGGTCGCGCAAGGCGTCGTCGTCGTGACGATCAATTATCGCCTCGGCATGTTGGGGTTCCTCGCGAACAAGGCCATCGACAACGGTTCGGGCGTGGCCTCGACGAACTTCGGCTTGCTCGATCAGCAGCTCGCGCTGCAATGGGTGCAGGACAACATCGCGAGCTTCAGCGGCGACAAGACGAACGTCACCATTTTCGGCGAGTCGGCGGGCGGATTCAGCGTGCATTCGCAGCTCGTGATGCCGGGGGCGCACGGGCTCTTCGAGAAAGCCATCGTCGAGAGCGGCGCCTACGGCGACACGCTCGAGCCGACGCTGGATAGCGCTCAAACACAGGGCGACACCTTCGCGACGAATGCGAAGTGCCCCACTCCGTGCACGGCAGACTATCTGCGCGGCTTGAAAGCGTCGGACGTTCTCGCCGCGCAAGACGCGCTGAAGATACAGACTTTGCTCCCTTCCAGCGACGGCACGGTCGTCCCGACCGCCGGAGTAGGCGGGTCTCTCGGGAGCGGCGCGTACGAGAAGGTGCCGGTCATCGAAGGATCGAACCACGACGAGTGGGCGCTCTTCGTCGGCCTCTATTTGATCCAGTCGGACATGAAGCTCACGACGCAAATGGACTACGAGACCGCCGCCGCGGCGACCTTCGGCGTCGCGACGACCATCGCAGATACCCTGATCTCGGCGTACCCGCTTTCGAGCTACATGAACGACCCGGCGCTCGCGCTCACCGCGGCGGGCACCAGCTTCGTCTTCTCGTGCCCGAGCCGCGCGGCCGCCGCCCAGCTTGCGGCGAACAAGCCGACGTTCGTCTACGAGTTCAGCGACGAGAACGCGCCGGAGCTATTTTTGCCGGTGCCCCCGATCGATCCGACGTTCGTGTATCACGCGGCGCACGCGAGCGAGCTCCAGTTCATCTGGGACATCACGACGCCCATGTCTTCCGGCTCGACCCTCAGCGCCGATGAGCAGGCGCTGTCGGATACGATGGTCAAATACTGGACGCAATTCGCCAAGACCGGGGACCCCAACGGCACGGGCAGCCCGATGTGGCCGGCGTACACTGCGGCGAACGACTCGATCCTGACGCTCGCCACGCCGGCGACGAACATCCAGGTGACGACGGCGTTCAAGACCGAGCACAATTGCCAGTAGGGGTAGTGGTTTGGTGAACGGCACCCGGCGCCGCTGATTTTCCGGCGGCGCTGGCTCTGCGGGCGAAGTGCGCTTACGTCGTGGCCGTCAAGGAGCGGACCGAGACTATTTTCGGCGCATCGCGTCCATCAAACAAACGACGCATGCCGACGCCGAAAGCAGGCACCTCGCCCCATCATTCGACGAGCGCCTGCGCGCGAGTCACGAGCTGTACGTGAAGCAGCGGCACCTCGTACGACAGCCGCGCTTCGACGACCCCTCGCCCTTTTACGATCGGGCACGACGGCTCGGCCTCTACCGCCCATGACGACGCGCGACTCCGTCACCGCGCAGCGAGCGCGATGGTCCGCGCGTTTCTGCGTCGATCCCCGTCCGCGCTGACGGTGGCCCCCCATGAGCTGTCGATCGCGTCGCGCCAGCGTGGTGCGCCGACTTTATGTGTGTGGCGTAGGCAATTTTCGATAGAGCCCCGGATGAAGAATTACTAACAATGCTAAAGCGAACTTCAGCCAATCTCTGACACTCACTGCTTTTCCCCCACCCGCGCGTTCGCGAGTGTCGCGTTTCACCACCGATCCAACCCGGGCCACCCCTGGCCCTCCAAGCGGTTCCCACTTGAACTGGGCGTCTGCACATTTTTGGCCCCCTGGGTGACGGCCAAAAATGTGCTCCGGTTCGCTCAAGGTCCGGTCACCGCTGCCTTCATTCTCGACTATCGCAAGTGGAACTTGCGATAGCCGACCCCCGTCCCCGATCATCCGTAACAGACTAGCCGCTGTTTTTGTCGTTCTCGGGACAGCGGCGACCCTCTGGCGGAGACAGTTGAGGCCCGCGAACCATTCCCGAACGGCTCGATGACGCGCACGGGTGTCGCCCGATACTTCGCCGACACATTTCGAGGGCGCGCGATTGCAGGCACCGGTGAGTTGGTGCCCGCTTGGCCGCCGATGTGCAGGCTACTGCACGAAACTCGGACCGTGCGGACGCGGATGGATTCCGGTCACGCCTTCGACCAGCGGCAGATAGGGGCTTCGGGGACTTGCAGCGATGAGAGCGCGGGTCACTTGTCGAGCAGAGCTCATATCGCCGAGGTCGACGAGGAGCGTGACCACCATCGCATGACGGGCTTCAGCGAGGGCGCCAGTGCTCGAGTACCAGATGTCGCCTTGTCGTGCGAACGCGAGGGCGCGGGATTTGTCGACGGTGTGGAGACGTGAGAGCTCGCGCAGGTAGTCGGATTCGTTGTCGGGTTTTTGCGGGGGCCCGCTCGTGGACGCGAACACGGCAGGGTCGTCACTGGCAAGAGCAGGAAGGGTCGAGGTTGCCGCGCTCGGCGGCGAGGCCGTCGCGAGCGGAGCGGCGCTCGCTCCGTGGTTCGCGACGAGCGCACGAGAGACGCTCCGGAACACGCACGGGCACCACACGGTGCCGAGCACGGCGAGGCCGACTCCGAGGGCGTGCGCTCTTCGCATCAGAAGCCCGCGGGACAGCCCTTCGTCGTCTTGAAGGACTGCAGGAGTGTGAGATTCTGCGATTCGTCGGCGTACTGCCACGCCCACGCGCCGGCGTAGCCGTTGTCCCACCACGAGCTCAGGATCTGCGCGAACGCGACGTTGTCGCCGCCGTCGGAGAAGGGCATCGGCTGCAGATAAAACTCGCCCATGACGGTGGGTTTCTTGCCGTAGCCGAGATCGGCGGGGTTCTTGGTGTAGGGCCAATACTGGTCGACCCACCCGTAGATGTGCGGCTGATCGAAGTCGATGTTGGTGACGTCGTCGAACGCCCAGGCCCATTTCGCGGCCGCCCACCCGACGCTCGTGAGCGAATCGGGCGCCTCCGCTTTCAGGGCTTGCGCCGTTTCGTCGATGAGCGACTTCATGTCGGCGAGCGAGACCGTCGTCAGCTCGGAATTCGGCGTGAAGTCTTGTCCACCGGGGGCATTTCCCGTCGCGGTCACCGCCCACTCGGGTTCGTTGATGACGTCCCAGCCGAGGAGGTGCGACGCGGCGTCACTACCGGCCGCCGCGCGCGCCAAGGGACGGACCACATTTTCGATCACCTTTGCGCGTCGTGTCGCGTTCGTCACCATCGGCGCAATGCTTCGGATCAAGACGCCACTGTCGGTGGTGTCGGGTCGGAACGCGTCGAACGAAAACACGGTGAAGACCAGGTACACGTCGTTCTTCTTCGCGAGGTCGAGGGCCTTCTGGACGTCGGCGACCGCCGTCGTGGTGATGCCGCTCGGGTCGCCGTTGGCGTCGAACGAAATGCCGTCGCCGCGAAAATCGGGGAACACCCACCAACGAATGACGGACGCGCCGGCCGCGTGCATCGCGGCGAGATCGGTGTCCACGGTCGTGGGATCGTCACTGACGCCCTTGGTGTTCCACGCCGAGAGACCGCCGAAGTCGCACGAGAAGTTGTGCCACGCATAGTTGAGCCCCAACGCGAAGCGCTGCTCGCAAGCGTGGACGAGCCCGCTCGACATCGGACAGGCGTCGCTCGACGGCGCGCACGTGCTCGCGGATCCCGAATCGGGCTCCGGCTCTGTCGCACCGCCCGCACCGCTGGCACCGCCGCTCGAGCCGGATGAGCCGCCGGATGCCGCGCCGCTCGAGCCGCCACTGGTCGACCCCGACGAACCCCCGGACGTCGCGCCGCCAGTGCCGTCGGTCGTCCCACCGACGCCGGTGCCCGGCGTGCCCGCGCCGCCGACGCCTCCGGAGCTCGCCGGCGAACCGCCGCCCGCGCCGGATTCGTTCCCGGTTCCGCCGGTAGACAGGGGCGTGCCCGCGCCGCCGTCGCTCGACGACGGCGAAGGATTCGAATCACCGCTGCCGCACGCGAACACCGTGCTCGATGCGAACAAGACCGCACCGAATAGCTTCCGCCTCGTCACACGAAGAAGCGTCCCCGCACCGAAGGACGCTGTCAATCGACCACGCCGACCGGCGCGACGCGCACACAGAGCGGTTCACGATCCGCTAAGGGGTGCGACCCCCGAACGAGTACCGCGCAGCGCGGGTTCGGGGGCCGTTAGCCGACGTACCGTTCGTTCAGTTTGCCGTGCTGTTCACCCACGACGCGAACGCGTCGGAGCGCACCTGTTGGTCATAGGCATTGGGTCCCGGTTGGAACAACAACGACTGAATGCCGAGGAGCAGCAAGCTGCTGCTGAACAGGTAGTAGCAAGGTCCGCCAGAGTCGCCCGGCATCATTACCTGCGGCGGGCTGGTGCCGGGGACGGCTTGATAGTTCGTGGCGCTCAGGAGCTCGTTGACTATCATTATGCCGCCCTGAGGACGCCCGAAGTTCGGATCGTTCGAGGCCTCGTTCGCGTTCGCGTCACCGTAACCGAAGCAGGCGAGCGGAGCACCGACGGCCGCGTTGAAGTCGCCGCCATAGATGTTGAGCCGGTAACCGCTGGTTGTGCCGTTCACGCTGAGCGACGTCGCGAGTTTCAGGAGCCCGACGTCGGTGTTCGGATCGGGGTGGAGAGCGACGGCGATCCCCGACGTTGCCTGCTCGGGCTCGGTGCCGTCGCCGCGCGTCTGGATCACGAAGTCGGCGTTGATCCCCTGGAGGCAATGCTTGGCCGTCAGCACCCAGTTGTTTCTCACCAGCACGCCGCTGCACGAACCGAGATTCGAGTCGAGCATCACCAGGCCGAGCGAAGTTTCGTTCGTGACGAACGTCGCGTTCTGGATATCTTCCTTGACCTTGCCGATCGGGCTCGTCGCGCTCGGATCTCCGCTTTCGGCAGCGAGCGTCTGCGCGCCACCTGGCTCTTCGGATGCCGCGCCCGGATCGGAAGGCGCACTTCCGCAGGCCGTCGTAACGAGAGTACCCAACAAAATAGCACCGAATTTCGTCTTCATATTCACTCCTCCTCACGCGCGCCCGAGACGCGACATGCGCACCGGGCGCCGCGCGTTGAATCAGATCGCCGTTGCGTTCACCCACGACGCGAAAGCGTCGGAGCGAGCCTGTGAGTCGTACCAATCGGCGGGATTGTTATCGGGCTCGAACAGATCGTTTTGAATGCCGAGGAGCAAGAAGCCGTTGAAGCCGAGGGCGTAGTAGCAAGGGCCGCCCGAGTCTCCGGGCATCATGAGCTGGCCATCGTTGTTCCAGGGCTTGGCCATGTAGTCCGTCGGACTCAAGAGCTGCGAGACGCCCATGACCGCGCCCTGAGGACGGCCGAAATTCGGATCTCCGCTCGTGGTCTCGGACGGCGTGGCATTTCCGTAGCCGAGACAAACGAGCGGGGCGCCGACGGCCGCGTTGAAGTCGCCGCCGTAGATGTTGAGGTGATAGCCCGACGTCACGCTCCCGATGGAGAACGGAGCGCTCAGCTTGAGGAGGCCCACGTCGAGGCCGAAAGTCGGTGACACCGCGGTCTGCACGGCAAGCGCCGCCTGTGTGGCCTCGCTGTTCTTCGACGTCTCCTGAAACACGAAGTTGAAGCCGTTTTGCACGACGCAGTGCCCGGCCGTCAGAACCCAGAAGTTCGTGACGAGCACGCCGCTGCAATAGCCGTTGTTGTTGACGATCAGCACCAACCCATAGTCTTGCGGGTCCGAGATGAACGTCGCGTTCTGGATGGCTTCCTTGGCCTTGCCGATGAGAGCCGATGTATCCGGTCCTCCGGCAGCGGCGGCGGATCCGGCGAGGTTCGTCGCGCCCGCCGGCCCTTCCGATTGAGTCCCGGGATCGGCCGGCGCGCTCCCGCACGCAACGGTCATTCCGAGAGTACCCAGCACCATCCAACCGAATCTCGGGTTCATGCGAGCTCCCGCCACGCGCACTCGAGCCGCGACGTTGCGACTCCGCTGGTGTGGTCCCACGCGCATGCGCTTCGCAAGTTCCGGACCAATGGCCGAAAGGCAAAAAACAACGAGGAACTACGCGCTAGCGCGGCGATCGGCGTGCAGTGGATTTCTCGGCGCCGCTCGCGTTGTGCATCGCGATGCTCAAGGTCGGCGAGGAGGGCCCGAGTCGGGGCTCGCCCCGGACGTCCCTCCGCCACCGGTGGCATCGTCGCCGTCGGCTTCTGCATCTCGCGGGCCCGCGTCGATCGGGGGTCGTCCCCCGGTGGACGCGAAACCGCCCGTCTCGCCTGTGCTCGGCTCCCTGGGCGCGAGGATCGCGGTGCCGTAAGCGGTCTCCATCGAGCACGCGTCGATCGTCCCGACGCCGGCGGCGGCCAGTGAGATTAGCGCCGCGCGGCCCAGCCGAGCGGTGCTCCAGCGGCGTTCGGGAATTGCCGCGAGCCGTTCGGCTATCGCCGCGGCGCAAAACGGGCACATTTCTTCGTTGCGTCGGACGTGTCTGCGGCACTCAGGACAAGGAACTAAGGACATGACTACCCTCCACGACTTAGCCCTATCACGAGAGCGCGCCGCGCGCCGGCGGCTGGCGAGCGACGCGGCTCAGGAGCGCAGCGTCGTTCTCGCGACGCCGAGTAAGCCCTGCTTCACGACGAACGCTGTCACGGCGTCGACGCCGTCACCGGTCTTCAGGTTGGTGAACAGGAACGGGCGCTCACCGCGCATTTTCTTGGCGTCGCGGTCCATCACTTCGAGCGACGCGCCGACATGCGGGGCGAGGTCGGTCTTGTTGATGATGAGTAAGTCGCTGCGCGTGATGCCCGGACCGCCCTTGCGCGGGATCTTGTCGCCGGCCGAGACGTCGATCACGTAGAGCGTCAGATCGGAGAGCTCCGGGCTGAAGGTTGCGGCGAGGTTGTCGCCGCCGCTTTCGATGATCACCAGATCGAGCGGGCTGTGCTTTTTGCAGAGCTCGTCGACGGCCGTCAGGTTGATCGACGCGTCTTCGCGAATCGCGGTGTGGGGGCAGCCGCCGGTCTCGACGCCGATGACGCGATCCGGAGTGAGCGCCTCGTGCCGGATCAGAAACTCCGCGTCTTCGCGCGTGTAGATGTCGTTGGTGACGACGGCCATCCGGAACTCGTCGCGCATTTTGCGGCAGAGCCACGCGACGAGCGCCGTTTTGCCGGAACCGACGGGGCCGCCGATGCCGACGCGAAGGACATGGGGAGGTTGGGTCATGGATCCTCAGGAACGAAAGAGCCGGGTGTATTGGGTTTCGTGGAGCACGCTCGCCATCGCGTACGACGGCGCGAACGCGCCGATTTCGTCGTCATCGAGAGCGAGCGCGACGTCGATCGCGGCCGGTGCCCCGTCGAGCACCTTCCACAAGATGCGCTGCACGGCGATCTGGCCGAGCGGGAGCAACCGGCTGAGCGCGCCGGTTTGCGCTTCGGCCCAGGCGTACGTGTAGCCGACGAGCGCCGACCGGAGCGGAATGCCGTAAGTGGCCGCGCCGAGCGCGTACAGCGACGCGCCCGTCACGTCGTCGGAATCGAGGTACGGCTTCGCCGCATCGACGCCGTGTCCGACGAGCACCCGCGCGATCGCCCGCCCGAGGTGGACGTCTTCTTGCTCGAGCTCGCGTGATTCGCGAAAGGCAAGAAGCTCGCGCGACGTGGTGCGGACGCGTTCCGTGTCGCCGCTCGCGTGCGCCCGGTAGAGCCGCGCGAACATTGCGAGGTCGAGGTGCGCGAAGGGCTCGGCGAGCACGCCGGCGATCCACTCGACGGCGGAAGCCTCGTCGGTGACCCAGCCCGCTTCGGCGGCGTATTCGAGCCCCTGCGAATACGCGAACGCGCCGATCGGCAAGGCCGGGCTCGAGAGACCGAGCAACCGGAGCAGCGGAGCGTCGGAGAGCATCGTCACGCGCCGCCGCGCGCTCCGTGGTGATGCCCCGGTTCGTGCTCGTGCGCGTGCGCGTCATGCTCGTGCGCGTCATGCGCGTGCGCGTGCTCGTCATGACCGTGCGCGTGCGCATGCGAAGGATGACCGTGGTGCGTCGCGTGGCCGTGCGCGCCGTAGGCGCCGGATTCGGGTTCGAAGGGGGCCGAGACGGCTTCGACGGTGAGCCCGAGGTGCTCGAGCATGTCGTCGAGGACGTGATCGTGCAGGTACGCGAGCGCGTCGGAGTCGACCTGAACCGGCACGTGACGATTGCCGAGGTGGTAAGCGGCGCGCGCGAGCAATCGCCGATCTGGGGTGTGCACGCGGGACACCAGCTCCGGCGCGGCGACGACCTGGACGCGCGTGCCGTCCGTCGCGACCAGGATTGCACCGGGGGCGAGCACGGTACCGCGCGGTAGGAACAATGCCGCTTCACCGCCGTCGTCGAGCCGCAGGCGTTGTCGGCTGAGCCGCCGCTTGTCGAACGGCAGCGTCACGGTGCGTGAGATCGTCCCGTTCGTCGCGACGCGACTTCCGGCGACCGTCTCTTCGAGCGCTTCAATGACGAGCATCGGTTCCCAGGGTCAAAACAAAAAATAGCGCTGGGCGAGGGGGAGCTCGCGGGCGGGCTCGCAGGTCAAGAGCACTCCGTCGGCGCGCACCTCGTACGTCTGAGAGTCGACCTCGATTCTCGGCACGGCGCTGTTGTGAACCATGTCGGCCTTGGTCACGCGTCGCGTGCGCGACACGGCGAGGAGCCGCCGGTGGAGCCCGAGCTCGTCACCGACGTGGGCCTCGAGCGCCGCGCCGGAGACGAACGTGACGCTGGTACTCGTCACGGCTTTGCCGTACGCGCCGAACATCTTCCGGAAGTGCACGGGCTGGGGCGTCGGAATGGACGCGTTCGGATCTCCCATCGGCGCGGCGGCGATCATGCCGCCCTTGAGAATGAGCGCCGGCTTCACCGCGAAGAACGCCGGGTTCCAGAGCACCAGATCGGCGAGCTTGCCCACTTCGAGCGAGCCCACTTCGTTCGCGATGCCGTGGGTGATCGCCGGATTGATCGTGTATTTGGCGATGTAGCGCTTGGCGCGCGCGTTGTCGGAATCGGCGCTATCGCCGGGGAGCGCGCCGCGTTGGGTCTTCATCTTGTGCGCGGTTTGCCAGGTGCGGAGCACCACTTCGCCGATGCGACCCATCGCCTGCGAGTCCGACGAGATCATGCTGAACGCGCCGAGGTCGTGAAGAATGTCCTCGGCCGCGATCGTCTCTCGCCGGATGCGCGATTCGGCGAAGCTCACGTCTTCCGGAATGTCCGGGTCGAGGTGATGACACACCATGAGCATGTCGAGGTGCTCGTCGATGGTGTTCACCGTGTACGGCCGGGTCGGGTTCGTCGACGACGGCAAAATGTTCGCCTCGCCACACGCTCGGATGATGTCCGGCGCGTGCCCGCCGCCCGCGCCCTCGGTGTGATAGGCGTGGATCGAGCGCCCCTTGATGGCGCGGAACGTGTCTTCGACGAAGCCGGATTCGTTCAACGTGTCGGTGTGAATCGCGACTTGAACGTCGTATTTGTCGGCGACGGTAAGACAATTGTCGATCGCCGCGGGCGTCGTGCCCCAATCTTCGTGCAGCTTGAACCCCATCGCGCCCGCGCGGAGTTGCTCTTCGAGCGCCGCCGGGAGGCTCGCGTTGCCCTTCGCGAGAAAACCGAGGTTCACCGGGAACGCCTCGGCCGCCTCGAGCATGCGATGCAAATACCAGGGGCCCGGCGTGCACGTCGTCGCGTTCGTGCCCGCGGCGGGGCCGGTGCCGCCGCCGATGAGCGTCGTGACGCCGCTCATCAGCGCGTGCTCGATTTGCTGAGGGCAGATGAAGTGGATGTGCGCGTCGATGCCGCCCGGGGTCGCAATGAGTCCTTCGCCGGCGATGACCTCCGTCCCGGGGCCGATCACGATGTCGACGTTCGGCTGCACGTCGGGATTGCCGGCCTTGCCGATGCCGTCGATGCGCCCGTTCTTCACGCCGATGTCGGCTTTGACGATGCCCCAGTGATCGAGGATGAGCGCGTTGGTGATCACCAGATCGACGGCTTCGTCGCTCGCGTGCTGGCTTTGCCCCATGCCGTCGCGGATGACCTTGCCGCCGCCGAATTTCACTTCTTCGCCGTACGTGGTGCGGTCGTCTTCCACCGTGATGAAGAGCGCGGTGTCCGCGAGGCGAACCCGATCGCCGACGGTCGGCCCGAACATCGAGGCGTACGCGGAGCGAGATATCTTCGTCATGGCTCGAGCGGTCCCTGGACCTTGCCCTGGAATCCGTACACTTCGCGGAGGCCCGCGTACGCGACGAGCTCGACCTCGCGGGTCTGCCCAGGTTCGAAGCGCACCGCCGTTCCGGCGGCGATGTTCAGCCGAAAGCCGTACGATAGTTTGCGATCGAACGAGAGCGCCGAGTTGGTCTCGAAGAAGTGATAGTGCGACCCGACCTGGATCGGTCGATCGCCGGTGTTCGCGACGCGCACGACGACCGTCGGTCGCCCGACGTTCAGCTCGATGTCACCCGCTGCTGGAAAAACTTCGCCGGGAATCATGGTCGCGCCTCACGGGATCGGATTGTGGACGGTGACGAGCTTCGTGCCGTCGGGAAACGTCGCTTCGACCTGCACTTCGGGGATGATCTCCGGCACGCCTTCCATGACGTCCTGCCGCGTCAGGAGCTCCGCGCCGTAACTCATCAACTCGGTGACGGTCTTGCCGTCGCGCGCGCCCTCCAGAATGGCCGCGGTGATGTACGCGACGGCTTCCGGGTAGTTCAATTTGAGTCCGCGCGCTTTCCGTCGTTCGGCGAGCAGCGCGGCGGTGAAAATGAGCAGCTTGTCTTTGTCACGCGGCGAAAGATCCATCGAATATTCCCTTAGGTGGCCCAGACTCGAGGAAGCACGGGCGCGCGATTCAAGAGCGCCCCGCGAAGCGTCGACCACGCTCGCACGAAACCCTCTTTGGCGCGTGCGACGCTGTCGCCGAGATAGCGACACACGAGCACCTGACGTCGTGCGGTGACGCCGAACAGATCGGATTCCGTCGATGCCGGCAGCACGGCGCGAACGGCGTCGGCGAGCGCGATTTCGGTCGAAAGCGCGATCAGGGTACCGAACACCGCGCGGCCCCGGAGTCCGAAGCGGCCGTGACGCACCAGCGAGTCCGCGCCGAACACGCCGCGTTCGACGGCGACCGGCGCGCCGTCGACGCGCACGTCGAGTCGCTGGGCATAGCTGCCCGTCGAAAAATCGTCGCCCGACGCCGGCCGCCCGAGGCACGAAATATCCCACGCGATGAATCGGCCCCCGGATACGACGTCGATCGCCACTTCCGAGCGCGCCGTCGCTCCGCCGAACACGAGCGTCTCTTGTGGCAACCACTCGACGCTCGCGCCGCTCTCGACGCGGAGCGCGACGCGCTGCGCGGCTTCGCGCTCACGACTCCGATAAAACTTGGTCGCCGCGGGCGAGGTGAGGAGCACGTTCGCGCCGTTCCGAGCGACGACGTCGATCTCGAGTCGATCGCCGCCGACGAGGCCGCCCGGCGGATGCAACAAGTAGACGTGCGCGGCGCCGCCTGCTTCCGGATGGAACGGCCGCTGGACCTGCAACGGACCCGAATGCGACCGCCGCACGAGCCGAGTCTCGCCGGCCAGGGGCGCGAACTCGAGCGCGAGCCGCGCGTCCCAACGCGGCACGACGCCGAGCGACGCTGCGTCGATCCGAGCCGGCTGAGCGATCACGCGAAAAAGACAACCGCGGTCCATGTTTCGCCCGTGTTGCCGAGTGGCGGCGTCGCGACGATCGCCGATTCCCCCAAGAAAATACGACCGCGTTGGGCGCAGACTGAGCTCCCTTCGGGTGCCCCCCATCGTCGCGCGTGCCGCGCGCCGGTTCCCCCCAACCCGCGCCGCAACGTCGCGCGGGGGGGAACGCGACCACCACTTCGCGCGCGTCGGAACCGAAGGCGCCTCGTTGATCCTCGTCGCAATGTTTTGAACTGATTGGATCTAAGTGCGCACAAGTCGCTGCGTGCAAATGACGACACGCAAATGAGCAGAGAGCGCCACACGCGCGCGAAGTCGCCTACTTTCACGGCGATTCACGGCATCGTACCGCTCGGTGCACGGTTCGAACGACGCGTCGTTTCGAGCCATTAAGATCGCGACGCGGAGAAGTCGTGCTACTTGCGTTGCACCGGAATCGCTAGGCGGCGATCCGGCAGAATGCGGTCGGGCAATGAGACTGGCGATCATCGCAGCGTCTTCGTACGCAAAGAACGGAAAGCTCCCCGAGCTGTCGCACGCGCCGTCACAGGCGGAGCTGTTTTCGCAGCGTCTCGCGGAACCCGACGCGGCCTTCACCGTCCAGCCGGTCGCGGCCGAGCGCGGCTTCTCCGAAGGGCTCGAGCAATTTCTCGCGAGTAGTCCGGAACCGATCGAGTCTCTGCTGTTCTTCTTCAGCGGGTACGCCGCGGTATCCGATGAGGGATTTCCGGGGTTGCTCCTCGACGGAGAGCGACTGTCGACCGTGTCCCTCCAGCGGCTCCGGCGGCTCCTCTCGAGTCGCGCCCGATCCTCGTTCGTCATTCTCGACACCGTCAGCGCTTTCGAAGAGCACCGCTCCGACGAGATGGTGCACTTGTTCAATCACGTCCTCTCGGGGGAGCAATCGGGCATTCACCTGTGCGCCGCGCACGCGGGCGGCGCCGATCGCGGGGCGGGCCCATCGCCTTTCACCAGCTTGCTCGCGATGACCCTCGACTGGCACGCGAGCGCGCACGGCCTGTCGCCCGAAGAGCTGTTCGCCGCGATGAACCGCGAAGAGGCGCTGTTCTCGCGCATCCCCTCCGTCGGCTTTTTCCGGTCGACCGTGCCGTTTCAGCTCCTCTTGCCCGAAGTGTCGCGCGTCGTCAGCGCGCCGCCGCCGATGGGCGTCCCCGAACCGTCGGGCGACGAACGAGAGACGCGCGCGGCGACGATGCTCGCGTCGGGCGACGTCGAGGCCGCGCTCGGCGAGCTCGCGCGGGCGCTCGAACAACTCGGCGCCGCGCCGACGCCGCATCACGCGACGTTGTACGCGAAGATCGGCGCGGCCTTACGTGCCGCCTCACGCGACGACGATGCGCGCGCGTACTTCGACGCCGCGCTCGAGCTCGAACCGAACCTGGCGCCGGCCCTCGAAGCCGCCGCCGACCTGGCGCTCGCGCGCGGCGATCGAGCGAAGACGGTCGAGCTCCTTCAGCGACGGCTCGCGGTCGATCCGGACGCCTGGGACGCGGCCGATCGCATCGCGCACGTCTTCTCCGAAGAGCAGCGGTGGGAAGAGCTGACGACGCTCTACGAGTCGGTGCTCGCGCGAGCGTCCGACGCGACCGTCGCCGTCGAGCTCGCGCTGAAGATCGACGCACTCTGTCGCGATTTCTTGAAAAAGCCGGGCCGCGCGGCCGCGTCGCTCGAACGGGCTGCCGGGCTCGCGCCGGACAACGCAGGGCTCCAGTTTCGGCTCGCCCAGATCTACGAGGCGCGGCACGAGTTCGCCGCGGCGCTCGCGCACCTCTCCGTCGGGCTTCGCGCCGAACCGGGGCGCATCGATGGGTATCGCACCGCGCTGAATCTCTTTCAGCGCACCCATCGCGCAGACGCCGCGTGGCACGCCGCGTGTGCGCTCGAAGCGCTCGGCGCCGCGGACGTGAACGAGTCGCTGCTCGCCTCTGCGCATCGGCCGGAAGGCTTGATTCCGGCGCGTGACTGCCTCGGCGACGGGCCGTGGATCGAGCGGCTCTTTTGCCCCGAGCGCGACGCGCTCGTCGATCGACTGCTCAACACGATCGGCGACCAGGCCATCGTCGAGATCGGCGTCGAAACCGCGCGCCGGAAACGCCGGCTCGTCGCGACCGATCCCGCGACGGAGCAAGACCCGAACACGAGCACGACGACGTTGCTCAAGACGCTCGCGTGGTCGGCTCGGCTTCTCAGCATTCCCGTGCCGAGGGTCCACGTCGATCCGGCGCTTCAGGCGCCGTTCGTCGTCATTCCGGCGCCGGAGCCCACGGTCGTCGTCAGTCGTTCGCTCGGCAGTGGGCTCGGCATGCCCGAGCTCGCGTTCCTCTGGAGCCGGCAGCTTACCGCTTTCCGACCCGAGCACCGGGCGTCGAGCTTCTTTCCGAGCGCGCCCGAGTTGTCGGCGCTCGCCGAGGCAGCGCTGTCGCTCGGTGGCGCCGCGGACCTGCCATTCAAGCGGCTCGACGGCGACGCGAAGCTGTTTGCCCGCGCCTTGAAGCGCTACCTGTCGCCGCGCGCCGCGAACGAGCTCGACGAATTGGTGCGATTGCTTCCCGCTGCCGAAATCGGAGCGCGCGTCGCGTCGTGGGCGAAGGCGGTCGAGCTCGCCGCGGGCCGAGTCGGCTTGCTCGCGTCGGGGGATCCCGAGCTCGCGGTCGGCTTGATCCGCCGCTTCCCACTCGCCGGTTCGACGACGGCGGACGAGCAGATCAAAGACGTGCTCGCGTACTCGATCAGCGACGAGTACGGCCTGCTCCGCGAGCGCCTCGGTCTCGCGATCCGCGCGTAAACACGTCGTGTGCGCGTCGGACATCGGCGCGCCGGGTGCCCCCAAATCTAAGACGGCGACAGTTCCGTCGCGCGCTCGGTGATTCGCGCCACTACCTCGGGAGCAAACTGCTTCACGACGCCGAGGAACTGTGGATTTTTCATGCCGAGGCTCAGGAACGTCCTCCGGTATGCGGCGTGCTGAACGGCGATCACGTCCTTGGTTTCGGCATCCGTCAAGGTACGGCCGAACGCGCGTGATGCCGTCGCGGCGTCGAGCTTCGCCTGTTCGGCGAGGAGACCGTCCATCGCCGCGAGCAGCCCGAAGTACTCGTCGAACGCGAGGGAAACGTCGGCGGGCGTCGCCTTTCCGAGCAGCTTCTGCAATTCCAAAGTGTCGACCCGCGCGTGCTGCGACTCTTCGATCCAGTGATGCTTGAGGAGGCTCACGAAGAGCGGGTCGACGCCGGTCGCGTCGCGGACGCTGTCCGTGTAGTGGAGCTGCGTCATCAGCTCGAGCTGCAAGGTGAGGATGGTGACCGCGAGGGGCGTCTTGCCGAGAATGACGCCTGCGACGTCCTTCGCGCCGCCGAGGACGTCGCACTTCATTCCGAAGTCGCGCTCGAACGCGTCGCGGTAGCGCGAGAAGAGCTGCTGGTGCTTCACTTCTTCGTCCGCGAAGCGAAGGAGTGCACGGATCGCTTCGTGGTTACCGTACATCTCGGCGTTCGCCTGCTGAACGGCGAAGGCGAGGATGTACTCCTCGACGAAGATGAACAGGTTCAGGTACGCGCTGCCGGTGATCTGGTTCAGCTTGAGTCGCTCCGGCGACGAAAAGCCGGTCAACCGATGCGAGCCCGAAAGCGACTCCGGCAAGAACGGACGGCCGAGATCGAGACGCGCCGACGGCCCCATCACGTCGTCGAGCTTCCAGCTCACTTTTTCGGAGTTTTTGACGCAAGAACCGTAGTCGTAGGCAACGTCGAGCATGGTCCGGAAGCTATGCCAGCCGGTCCGCCTTGGCTACAATTCGCGTTGCCGTCTCGTGGCGTTTCGTGGCAACTCGCCCCGCGCGGGTCCGAAGGGGAGGCGTGCGCTGCCCGGCTTTGCTGCACGTCGCGTCGCTCGGTTTCATCGTCCTCGCGTGTGCGCCTCGGAATTCCGCGGGGGCTCCCGAAGGTCGCAGGAATTTCACGCTCTTTCACACGGCAGACGTGCATTCGTATCTGTTCGACACCCCGCTCGAGATCGACGATGCCGACGCGGCGCGTGGCCTCGGTCCCGCGGGGCTCACGGCGCGAGTCGGCGGCGCGGCGCGGTTGGCGACGGTGCTCGACCGTGAACGGGCGCACGCCGATCGGTCGCTCTATCTCGATGCAGGCGACCTGCTCGAAGGCACGGCCGTCTTCACTTTGTTCCACGGCACGCCCGAGATGGAGACCTTCGATCTGCTCGGCCTCGACGCTGCGGCCGTGGGCAATCATGATCTGACCGCGGGCGACGCGGCGTTCGCGAATCTTCGCGCGCAGTCGGCGCGCTTTCCGGCGTTGGCCGCAAATCTTCCTGCGGAGCTCGCGAACGGGGTCGCTCTTCCCTGGGTGGCAAGATCGCGTGACGGCGTGACCGTCGGGGTGGTCGGTCTGGGTCATCTTGCAACGTCGGCACCCGATATCGGTGCGGCCGCGGAAGCCGTGCAGGGCGCGGTCGGCGTGCTCCGCGCCCAAGCGGACGTCATTGTCGTGCTCTCCCACCTCGGGAGCGATCTCGACACGGCGCTCGTTCCGCGAACGACCGGGATCGACGTGGTGCTCGGAGGACACACGCACGACGTGCTCGAACCGAACCTCGTCGATGATTGCGACGACGAGACCGCGTCGCGTTTCGGTTGCACGCCGCGTCGGGTGCCCATCGTTCACCCCGGCGCGTACGGTCGTTATCTCGGCCGCGTCGATCTCGTCGTGTCCGATCTTCCTGTCGATCGGGCCGGCGCCGATCCTCGCGCGCCGAGCGTCGTCACGAGTACCCGGGTCTCGCTCGTTCCCGTGAACGAAAATGTACCCCCGCGCGCCGACGTCCAGGCGTTGCTCGCGCCGTACCAAGAGGCGCTGGTAGAGGCAGGGTTCGAGAGTCCCTTCGCGTTTGCTCCGGCGGACCTGACCCGAGCTCCGCAAGGAGGCGACTCCGCGCTCGGCAATTTCGTCGCGGACTCGCTTCTCGAGAGCGCGGGGGCGGACCTGGCGATGGTGAACACGGAAGGGATCCGCGCGGACGTCCCGGCCGGCACCGTGACCCTGGATGACGTGGTTCGCGTCGTCCCGTTCGAAGACCGCGTCGCGACGCTCGAGACCTCGGGCGCGGCGCTCTCCAGTGCTTTCACGAAAATCGCCGAGTCGTCGTGCGGGCGGGGGCGCGAAAGCCAGGTCCAGATCGCGGGCGCGACGGTCGTGTTCGATTGCGCTGGCTCCGGAACCGCGACGGTGTCCGTTGGAGCCCGTCCCCTCGATCGATCGGCGACGTATCGCGTCGTGACCACGTCGTTTCTCACTGAAGCCGGCGGATGGCTGGCGATTTCATCGGCCCCGGCGTCGATTTCCCGCGAAGGGCTTCGCGACGCGGTCATCGCCCGGCTCCGCACTCAGAAGCCGTGCGCGGTCGCGCCGACCTTGCCCTGTTGGGACGAGAAAAGCGGCGCCGTCGTGGACGGACGCGTCGGATTCCAGTGACCTGGTCTCGTGGAACCCGGAGCCCGATCGGCGCACGCATATCGCCGGGTCGAGAAGCGTCGGAAAAAGCCAAGCGAAAACCGTGCTTCCACTGAGTTGCCGTTCGGGGTAAAGCGGCGTCGCCTCCCGGACGAGGTTCATTGACCGAGGGGGAGTCGCGGTTATACTCGCGGACCCCAATCACCCTAGGAAAGAAAGAAATGGCTTTGGAAATTGGCGCCAAGCAAGGCGTGATCAGCAAGTTCCGACTGCACGAGTCGGACACCGGCTCGCCGGAAGTGCAGATCGCTCTCTTGAGCCAGCGCATCGAATACCTGACCGAGCACTTCAAGGTTCACAAGAAGGATCACCACTCGCGACGCGGGCTTCTGGCTCTCGTCAGCCAGCGGCGTCGTCTGTTGAACTACTTGAAGGGTTCGAACGTGGACCGTTACCGCAAGGTCGTGTCCTCGCTCAATCTCCGCAAGTAGCGCGAGTTTCCCCCTCAACTCTCCGGATGCGAATCGAGACACACTTCAACTTCGCTTCGTGAACGCCACTGGCACTGCCTCGATGGGCGGTGCCTCGTCACGTTCGAGAACCGAGGCTGAAGGTCGCGCTCGCGTCCGGCGTCAAGCCGCACGAAGCGGCTCACGCGCGAGGAGCGCAGCAACATGTTTGTTCGTGAATCCGTGGTGGTCGGCGACAAGACGCTGACCATCGAAACCGGCCGTCTTGCCAAGCAAGCGCACGGCTCGGCGTTAATCACCTGCGGCGGCAGCGTCGTGCTCGTCACGGCCGTCTCCACCGAAGAGCGTCCGGGTCTCGATTTCTTCCCGCTCACCTGCGAATACCAGGAAAAAACGTACGCTGCCGGCAAGATCCCCGGCGGCTTTTTCAAGCGCGAAGGTCGGCTCCGCGAGAACGAGATCCTCACGTCGAGGCTCATCGATCGTCCGCTGCGCCCGCTCTTCCCCGACGGGTTTCGCAAGGACACCCAGGTCATCGCGACCGTGCTGTCGACGGACAAGTCGAACCAGACAGACGTGATGGCGCTCACGGCGGCATCGGCCGCGCTTCACGTCTCCGACATTCCGTGGGACGGCCCGATCGCGGGCATCCGCGTGGCGCGCGTCGACGGCGAATTCGTCGCGTATCCGACGTTCGAGCAAACCGAAGCGGCGGACATCGAGCTCGTCGTCGCGGTGAGCAAAGACGCGGTCGTCATGGTCGAAGGCGGCGCCGACGAGGCGACCGAAGGAGACATCATCGACGCCCTCATGTACGCCCACGAAAAGGGGCAGGCGGTCATCGATCTCATCGAGCGCATCCGCGGCGCCGTGGGCAAGCCGAAGCGCGAGTTCACCGTCGACAAGATCCCCGAGAACATCGCGCAACGCGTCGCAGGGCTCGTCGACGGCGGCATCCGCGAAGCGTGCGTCATTCGCGACAAGAAGGCGCGCTACGACGCTTACTCCGCGTTGAAGAAGAAGATGGTCGAGACGCTGACCGGCGAGCTCGGCGCCGAGCAGTACGAGAAGCTCGCGAAGCTCATCAAGGACGAGTTCGAGAACCGCAAGGCGGACGTCGTTCGCAACCTGGTGCTCGACACCGGACGGCGCATCGACGGTCGCGACACCCGCACGGTGCGGCCGATCTCCTGTGAGGTCGGGCTTCTGCCGCGCGTCCACGGCTCGGGTCTCTTTCAGCGCGGCGAGACGCAGGCCATCGTCACCACGACGCTCGGTACCGCGACCGACGAGCAGAAGATCGACGCCCTCATCGGCGAATCGTGGAAGCGGTTCATGCTCCACTACAACTTCCCGCCGTTCTCCACCGGTGAGACCAAGCCGCTCCGCGGCCCCGGTCGCCGCGAAATCGGTCACGGCGCTCTCGCCGAGCGCGCGCTCCGGCGCATGCTCCCGACCCACGAGGTATTTCCTTACACGATCCGCATCGTCAGCGAGATCCTCGAGTCGAACGGCTCGAGCTCGATGGCGTCGGTGTGCGGCGGCACCTTGAGCCTCATGGATTGCGGCGTGCCGCTCAAGCGGCCCGTCGCGGGCATCGCCATGGGGCTGATCAAGGAGCAACAGCGCCTCGCCATCCTGAGCGACATCCTCGGCGACGAAGATCACCTCGGCGACATGGACTTCAAGGTCTGCGGCACCGAACGCGGCATCACGGCGATCCAGATGGACATCAAGATCTCGGGTCTCGAGCGCTCCATCTTGGAGAACGCGCTTCAGCAGGCCAAGGAAGGCCGCCTCCACATCTTGCAGAGGATGCTCGAGACGTTGCCGGCGTCGCGCACGGAGCTCAACGAGTTCGCGCCGCGCATCGTCACCATCAAGGTGCGGCCGGACCAGATCCGCATCGTCATCGGCTCGGGCGGCAAGACCATCAAAGGCATCACCGAGCAGACCGGCGCGACGATCAACATCGAGGACGACGGCACGGTCGCCATCGCGTCGGAGAACGCCGCCGCGGTGCAACGCGCCATCGAGATCATCAAGAGCCTCGTCGAAGAGCCCGAGGTGGGGAAGGTCTACAAGGGCACCGTCCGTCGCATCGTCGACTTCGGCGCCTTCGTCGAGATCATCCCGAACACCGAAGCGTTGCTCCACGTCTCGGAAATCGCCCATACGCGCACCGAGCGCGTCGAGGACGTCCTCAAAGAGGGCGACGAGATCGAAGTCAAAGTCCTCAGCATGGAACGCGACGGCAAAATCCGTTTGAGCCGTCGCGCGCTTCTCCCCGTGCCGGAAGGCATGGAAGTGCGCCCGCCGAGCACGGGTGGCGGTGGTGGCGGCGGCGGCGATCGTCCTCGCGGCGATCGCGATCGCGGCCGTGGCGGCGGTGGCGACCGTCGCGATCGACCCCGCCGCGGCTGAGCGATACCCGCGACGTTAGGTCGCTAACCCGCTCGCGAAGCGAGCCCGCGAAGCGGCGGGGGGAGCGGTCGCGAAGCGAGCCGCGGGGGCGAAGGGCCCCCGAACACCAAAGACGGACCCCGGTGAGTGGAACCACGAGCCGGGGTCGATTCTTTTTTGCGTGGCGCGCAACAGGTTGCGTCCGGGGAATTGGGGACGCGAAGCGCGCGGGGTCGACGAAGTGAGGACGCGGTGAGGCACTCCGGTACGTCGATGCACACCTTTGTCCTCGCGGGCGAGACCGAACGGCGCACACCCGTCGTCGCACGGACGTCCGAGCGGCCATCGGAGAGCAAAATCTGCATGCTTCCGCAAAGGCACGGCCCTTGCTGAGTCCCTTTTCAACGCCGCAGATCGCGGCATTGAAAGGACCAGGTGTCGAAATGCTTTGGACAGTCACCGTTATTTTGCTCGTTCTCTGGCTGCTCGGTTTGGTGGGCGCGTACAGCATCGGCGCGTGGATTCACATCCTGCTCGTCCTCGCGATCATCTCGGTGTTGATCAACTTGGCGTCGGGATGGCGCAGCGCGTAGTTCTCCGAATGTGACCACCCTAATGGTCGCATCATTGGCGCATTCGGCGGTGGGAAAAGAAGAGGGGTGGCGTCGCGCGAAGGCCAAAGAGCTTTCGCGCGCGCCTTCGTCGTTGCGCGTCGCCGTAGCCACGCCATCGGCGCATGCTCCGCAAATTCTGCAAATTTGCCTCAGTCGTGACAAATCGCGACCCGTCCGGGAACGATGCATCGATATGGCGCGTCCGAACCGTCGAGGATTCGCAGTAGTGTTCGAGTGGTACGTGCCGTGCACCACCGAGCGCCAAGGAACCGCGTGCATTCGATTCTGCATTCTTCGCATCGAACGCACGTCAGAAAGCGAGTGCTCCGCATGTGGGGACGCGCGCTGCGACGGTTAGCGCTCGGCGCGGTCGGGCTGGAGCTGTTCTACATCGTCGCCGTGAACGCCGGGCTCAGCTTGGGCGTCGTCCAGAAGCTCTTTGCCGGGACCGATACCGTCAAGGTGAACTTCGCGTCGGCCTGGTCGGTATGGCCCGGCACGGTGCACGTGCGGAAAGCGCGCGTCCTCATCCGCGACCACAACGTCGAGTCGTCCATCGACCTCGAACGCGGCGTCCTCGTGATCGAGCTCGCCGATCTCGCGCACCAGGTGTTTCACACCTCCAGTTTGCACGGTTCGGGGCTCGTCTATCGGTTCCGCCATCACGTGATGCCGGAGTCGGCGAACCTTCCGGCCGTGAAGGCGCTGCCGCCGATCAAGGAATTCCCCGACCCGCCGGTGTTCGAAGCGTACGCGCCGGACGCGCCGACCCCGGACGGCAAGTATCACCTCTGGACGGTTTATCTCGAAGGCGTCGACGTGCTCGTCGACGAGCTCTGGATGGAGCAATTTCGCTACCTCGGTGCGGCGCGCGCGACCGGCGCGTTCCGGCTCCGGCCCGCGAAGCATCTCTGGGTGGGGCCGGCGTCGCTCCAGCTCGGCGTCGGCAAGGTGCTCGCAGCAGGGCACACGGTGCTCGACGACTTCGCGGGGCGGATCGACTGCGTCGTGCACGCCGTCGACGTGGAAAAAGTCACCGGGATGCGGGTCATGACGTTCATCTCCGCGAACGTGACGCTGTCCGGCAACATCGCGCCGGGCGCGGCGGCGACGAACGTCTTCATTCCGGAGAAGGACGGCCTGGCGATCCGGCAAGACGGATCGCGGCTGGTCATCGACGCCCGGTACGACCGCGGCGTGCTCGAGAGCGGAAGCCGGCTCGCGATCTACGGCGATCACCTCGACGTGACGACGCCGGATGCGGCCGTCGCGCTCCGGGGGCCGTGGGAGATCGCGGGGAGCGTCGTGGGCACGGAGCACGAGGGCCGTCTCGTGCTCGACGCCGAAGAGGCGCACGTGAACCACGTGGGCGACGCCTCCGAGCCGGGGGTGGTTCGCAATACGGGCTTGCTCGTGACCTCTTCGTCGCTCGACATCATGCGACCTTGGACGGTTCGCGACGCCGAGCTCGACGTCCTTCGTGCGAACGTCCCCGACGTCCGGCTCTTGAACGGCGCGCTGGCGCTCGGTGCGCCGCGCTTTCGCTCGGGCTCTGCGAGCTTTCGCGGACAGGTGCACTACGCCGAAGGAAGCGCGACGGCGACGTGGAAGACGGCGCTCCAAAAAGTCGTGCTGAACGCGGGCGACGCACGACTCGAGGCGAGCGCCGTGGCGGCCCTCGACGTCGCATCGGGAAGCATCGACCAGGGCTCGGGCGTGCTCGCGGCGCACGTCGAGGGCGGCGCGCTCCGCGTCGACGAGCCGTCGAAGAAATACATTTCGGTGAGGGGATTCGACGCCAAGGGCGCGGTGGCTCGGGTCGGCGGCGCGTCGCAGGGGTTCATCGCATTTCGGATGCCCGCGTTCGAAGCAGGGTCGGGCGACTCGACCTGGACCGCGCGCGCGTCCCTCCGTGGCGATTTCGCCGACGAAAGTCGTTTCGGTCGCCAGCCGCACGCGAGCACGACCATCCGTCTTTCCGACGCGCGGATGTCGGTCGACGGCAAGCCCGCCGCGGCCGCGAAGTTGCTCGAGATCGGCGGATTCTTACGACGCGTCCGCGACGGCACCGAGAGCGGGACGGCGACGGTCGCTGTCCACGACGGCGAGATGATCCAGGGCACCACGGAAATTCGGGGAAGCGCCGATCTCGACGCCACCCTCGACGCCTTCAACCCCGATCGTAGTACCGGGACCGCGACCGTGCGTCTGAAGACGTCGGCCATCAGCCTGGACGATGCGACGCGGCGCGTGGATTGTCCGTTCGCGCACGCCGATTCGCTGTCGACGGAGGGGCGGATCTCGCTCTTCCCCGATTCGCGTGCGACCGCCTACGCGGAGGGCGTGTTCAAGAACGTCGTCGGGCGTTGGGGAGACTTCACGATCTCCGGCGACGGGACCTTCGCGTCCGAGGTGAAGAAGGAACCTCGAGACTCGAAAATCGCAACGACGATTCAGGCAAGCAGCGTGCACTTGAAGAGCGGCTCGGGACCGCCGGCGGACTGGAGCGCCGAGCTGCCTCGCGCGACGGTGCAGGCCGACGTCGACCTAGTGGGTTCGACGGTTCGAGGTCCGGTGACGGTCACGGTGCGGAATGCGAACGCCGCGATCGGACGGACGACGATGCGCACCGACGTCAACGCCGCGCTCGATCTGTCGAAGTTCGATCTCGACGAACGCTCCGGGAGTCTCTCCGGGCACGTCCAGGTGCTCGACGCGGCGGTGCGGGCCGGCGATCGGACCGTGACGGGCTGGTGGGCGGACCTCGCGGTGTCGCCGACCGAGTTCAACGCGATGAACAACCTCGACTTCACGGGGAGGGTGCACGCGAAGTTCCGCGACGCCTTGCCGGCACTGCATATTCTCGCGCACGAGGACAAGGTGCCGAAGTGGCTACCCGGTCTCTTGCCGTTGAACGGCCTCACGGGCGTCCTCGATGTGCGCCGTGAATGTCGGCTGACGGACGTCGCGGCGCCGAGCCTCTCCGGGGGGCCGCTCTCGGCGCTCGGACACTTCCAGACCGCGCCGGGAGCGACGCGGGCCGCCGTTTTGATCCGCCTCGCGGTCCTCGATTTCGTCAGTGTCGGCGTGGCGCTCGACCAAAACGACGCCGATATCACGCTGTTCGCCGGCAAGAAGTGGCTCGCGGGGCACTCGTCGAAGCTCGACGCGATCCTCGCCCAGACCGCGATCGATCCGTGCCCCCCGACCCCGCGGGAATGTTCGAAGTGATTGCCGCGTCGCTCGGACGCCTTTACACCCGATGACGAATCATCGGCATGTCGACGACCTTCCGCGGAATACCGCGACTCCTTTTGTTCGCGTTGCTTCCCTCCTTGGCGTGGGTCGCGGCGTGTGAAGAGCCGGAAGCCGACGCGCCAGTCGGTGGAATAGCCGGCGCTGAGCCGCCGGCGATGCCGCTCGGCCCTGCGGTGGTTCCGCTCCCGCGCGACGACGGGCGGCTTCCCGGCGGCGTGAATCCGTTCGCGTACCGCCTCGGACTCCGAATCGATCCGCGCGCGGATGCGTTCACGGGTCACGTCGAGGTCGACGTCGACGTCGAGGAGCCGACGCGCGCGATCGTGCTCCACGGTCGTGGCTTCAAGATCGACCGGGTCGTCGTGAAGACGGCCGAAGGCGAGAAGATCCCCGCGACGGCCACGCCGCGCGCCGCGCTCCGTTCGAAAGGCGAACCCGAAGAGCTCGTGGTGACCACCGCCGAAGAGATCCACGACGGCCCGGCGACGCTCGTCATCGACTACGAAGCGCCGTACGCGGCGCGTCTCCGCGGCATCTACAAGGTCGTCGAACCGAACGGCGCCTACGTGTTTTCGCAGTTCGAACCGACCGATGCGCGCCAGGCGTTCCCGTGCTTCGACGAGCCGTCGTACAAGACGCCGTTCACGATTTCGGTGACGACTCCCGACGGCAACGTCGCGTTCACCAACACGCCCGAGGAAACGCGTCATCCGGCGGAGCCCGGGTCCACGACGTTCGAGTTTCAGTCGTCGCTGCCGCTCCCGACCTATCTCGTCGCGCTCGCGGTGGGGCCGCTCGAGGTGCTCGCCGGAGCGACGAAGCCCACGACGCTGCGGTTGATCGCGACGCAGGGCCGGTCGCACCTCGGCGAGCTCGCGCTCGAGACTGCGGCTCAGCAGCTGCCCCTCCTCGAGAAGTATTTTCGCTCGCCTTACCCCTACGCGAAGCTCGATGTCGCGGCCGTGCCGAATTTCTCCGCCGGCGCGATGGAGAATCCGGGTCTCATCACGTTTCGGGAAGAGCGCTTGCTCGTCGATCCGACGACCGCGTCCGTCGGGAGCCGAGTGTCGCTTTACGACGTGCTCGCGCACGAGATGTCGCACCTCTGGTTCGGCGATCTCGTCACGATGAGCTGGTGGGACGATCTCTGGTTGAACGAGGGTTTCGCGACGTGGAGCGCGACGCGCACGCTCGACGAGTGGCGACCCGAGCTCGGCGCGGGCGAAGACTCGGTCGCCGACACCGGGCGCGCGATGCGCGGCGACACGCTGTCCACGTCGCGCCGCATCCGCGAACCGGTGCGCAGCACGACCGAAGCGCTCGAGGCCTTCGACGGCATCACGTATCAAAAGGCGGCCGCGGTGCTCGCCATGACCGAATCGTGGCTCGGTAAATCCGTCTTTCAGAACGGCATCGTCGACTATCTCACGCAGCACCGCTGGGGCAGCGGCACCGCCGAAGATCTGTTCGCGTCGCTCGAGGCCGCGAGCAAGAAAGACGTCACGTCGGTGATGTACGGGTTCACCGAGCAAACCGGCGTCCCGATCATCGACGCCGAGATTGCCTGCAACGACCGACACCCATCGCTTCATTTCGCCGAGCACGAATACGCGCCGCTCGGCGCGACGGCGGGTCCTCGGAAATTCTGGAAGATCCCCGTGTGCGTTCGCTTCGGCGACAAGGCTCACGACGGCAATGTGTGCACGTTGCTCGACACGCCGGAAAAGACGGTGCCGCTCGACGGCGCGGCGTGCCCGACCTGGCTTTACCCGAACGTCGACGAGGCGGGTTACTACCACGCGAACATCCCGCTCCCGATGCTGGAACGGCTCGCGGCGCTTCCCGCGGGCAAGCTGACCGCGCGCGAGCGGCTCGGTCTCCTCATCGAGGCGCGCGCCCTCGTCGATAGCGGCGGCCTCGACGTCGCGGATTTCCTGCGCATCGCCGAAAAGTTCCGAGGCGACCTCGACCACACGGCCTTGGGTGAGCTCGGGGACTTCGTGGATTTCTTGTTCACCGATCTCGTCCCGGCCGTCGGCGAGGCGTCGTTTCAACGCTGGGTCCGGGCTCAATTCGGCCCCGCGGCGCGCTCGCTCGGGTGGGTGCGGCGCCCGAAGGATCGCGAGAACGAGGAGATGGCGCGTCGCACCGCGCTCGCGGTGCTCGGCGATGCCGGCGGCGACCCCGGCGTCCTCGCGAAAGCCACGACGTTCGCGCGCGCGTGGCTCGAACACCCGAAGACCGTCGACGGCGACACCGCGAGCATCGCGGTTCCACTCGCGGCAATTCACGGTGACGCGGCGCTCTTCGACGCCTTCGTCCGTCGACTCGGCGCGCCGGCGACTCCGGAAGACCGTGTGCTCGCGATCACCGGGCTCGCGTCGTTCACCGATCCGGCGCTCGTCGATCGCGTGCTCGCGTTCTTGCTCGACGGCACCATCCGGGCGCAGGATCAGATTTACGTCGTGCGGCGCCTCTTCCGGCGCCCCCAGGTGAGGGAACGCGCGTTCGCGTTCATCGCGGCGCACATCGACGAACTCTTGCCGAAGCTGCCGTCGCAGATGGCCTCGCGGATGGTGTCGATCGTTTCCCGGGCCTGCTCTGCCGACGAAGTGACCCGTGCCGAGGCCCTGTTTCGCCCGCGCCTCGCGTCGCTCGAAGGCGCCGACCGCGCGCTGAATCAATCCATCGAAATCGGCCGTCGCTGCGTCGCGTTCAAGGCACGCCACGAAGCGCCGTTCGCCACGAAGCTCGGCGTCAAGGCCAAGGCCGATACGTCGGGTGCCGTCAACGTCGCGAAGCCGCGCTGAGCGGGCCGCTCGAAGACGAGTTCAAACGACGCGGAGCGATCGGCCGGCGAGCACTTCGTTGTGCGAGCCCTGGCGATAGCCGGCGAGATCGATGGTGACGTACGAAAAGCCGTGGCGTTTGCCGGCGGCGACGACCGCGTCGCGGATGTCCGGCAAGACGATGCGCGCGAGCTCGCTCTGCCCGACTTCGATGCGCGCGATCTTGTCGTGCCAGCGCACGCGGAGCTGACGAAACCCGAGCGTGCGAAGGTCCGCTTCGAGACCGGCGATCTGGTCGAGGCGCTCGCGCGTGACCGACGTGCCGTACGGAATGCGGCTCGAGAGACAGGCCGCGGCGGGCTTGTCCCAGACGTTCATGCCGAGGCTCTGCGCGGCTGCGCGCACGTCGGCCTTGTGGAACCCCGCTTCGATGAGCGGGCTACGGACCGCCGCGTTCTTCGCCGCCGCGAGACCCGGACGATGATCGCCGAGGTCGTCCAGGTTGGTGCCGTTCGCGATGGCGGAGAGACGCCATTCGTCCTGCTTCTGCTTCGCGATGTCGTAGAGCTCCGACTTGCAATGGAAGCAGCGGTCGGGTCCGTTCGCGACGTAACCGGGACGAAGCATCTCGAACGAATCGACGAAGCGATGCACCGCGCCGAGACTCTCGGCGATCGCCCGCGCATCGGCGCGCTCGGACTCGGACAGACTGGGGCTCACCGCCGTCATCCCGACGGCGCGCTCGCCGAGCTCCCGGGTGGCGACGGCTAGGACCAGCGCGCTGTCGATGCCGCCCGAATAGCACACGAGCACCGACCCCATTTCCCGCATGATTGCGGAGAGATGAGCGAGTTTTCCGACGGTGTCTGAACCGGCCTCGGGGGCAGCGCCTGACATGCGTAGAGGAATGTAGCGCGGGCGCGCGCGGCTCACCACTCTTGGAGGAGCGTGAGGCCCGCATTGGCCAGGGGAGCCCCGGCGAGGACGGCCGTGTGCGGCTCGGTCTTGTCGTGGCCTCCCACCACGATGAGCGTCACGCCGCCGGCGAGGACCACGGCGCCGCTGATCATCAGGACGTTGGTGGCGGTCGTGAGGGTTTGGACCGAGCTCTTCGCGCTGTCCATGTCGGCCGCGTTCTTGTACGCGCCGACGGTGCACACCTCATCGGGGCACTTGTGCTCGAGGTCGCTCCGTCGATTGTTGCGCGCGAGCCAGGTCACCGTTCCGGCAATCAAGGTGGCCGCACCGACCGAGGCCGTGACCCATCCCGTCGGCGTGAGCCACGACGGGCCTCGGCTCGCGCCGGAATCGGCGGGCGACGAACCGTTCGCGACGGCGTCGCTCGTGCTCGGCTCGAGCGCGATGATGAACGTGGCCGCGCCTCCTTCCGCGACGGTCCAATGCTTCGTCCACGGCGCGAACCCGGGCGCCTTGGCGATCAGGTCGTGCGCGCCGGGGTCGACGACCTGTGGAGCTCCGACGATGTTGGCGGGGAGCGGCTCGCCGTCGAGCGTGAGCGAGAGCTGGTCGTAAGCCTGTGCGCTCCTCATCGTCGTGGACGCGAGACGAGGCAGGGTGCGCGCAAGCTCCGTGTTCGCTTCGGTGAGAGCGGCCTTCACGACGGGCGATGCGTCGGGGGGCGCGCCGTCGCGGATGATTCGCCGCCAGAGTTCCGTCGCCGCGACGAGCTTGCCGTCTTTCGCGCGACACCGCGCGAGGTATTGCAGATGCACCGAGGCGTGGTGAAGCGACTCGGCGCGTTCGAGGAGCGGCGCGCCGTCCTGACAGCGTCCGTTCTCGACGGCGTCGATGCCCTGAATCGCGAGCTGTCGCGCGGTCGCGACTTGCTCCGGATCGGCGCGCACGGTGGCCGCGGTCAAGGTGGCCCCGAGGAGCAACGACCCGATGAGCGGTCTCGCCATGCCGATCCCTCCACGATAGGGCGCTTTTTCACCGCGCGGAATCGGTTTCGAACACGTCGATCGGTGCCGCGAGCCCGCACGGCGCGACGGCTTCAAATTCGCACCAACAAACCGGCTCGGAAACATCCCCGGTCGTCAGTAACCGACGTCGCGATCGCCGCCCGGCTTCGGCGAGCTCGTGCGCGCCGCCGTCGGCGTGGCTTCGACTTTCGGCGCGGTCGAGGGGGTTATCGGCAGGGCGACGCGCGGAGCGGTCGCGCGCGCCGCATGCACGACGCGCGCTCGGCGAGTCAGGGGGGCACCGTTGGAGGCGGAGGGCGACGGGGTGGGGGAAGGTTCGTCGCCCGCGCTCGCCGCGGGGGTCGTCGCCGCCGGCGCGGGCGGCGCGACGGGAAGCGGTACGGGCGTGGGCGCCGCGACGACGGGCGCGGCCGAACCGACGTCGTGCGGCGAAGTCGCTCGGGTTTCGGATTTCTGTTCGCTTCTTCCCCACACGAAGCCGAGCACGGCGACGAGCGCGACGCTGATCGCGGCCGCGACGAAGCGACGTCGCGGGGTGGCGAACGCCGTCGCGCGACGGATGCTCGTTCCCTCGGCGGGGATCGGCGTGTCGTCGGACATCGTCTCGAACATGGGTTCGCCGCGCGGACGGCTCGACAGCTCGAGCGGCGCGGTGTTCGCTTGCGGCAAGCGGACGATGCGCGTGATCGGTCGATTCGAATCGGGGCGAAGCGCGATCTCGCCTTTGACCTCGACGAGCACGTCGCGCATCTCGCGGGCAGAGTCGTAGCGGTTTTCCGCGTCGAATTCGCACGCGCGATCGATCACGCGCGCGAGCGATTCGGGCAGACCGAGCCCCCGCTCGACGACGCGACGCGCGGGCGTCCATGCGGCGCGAACCATGATTTCCTGCGCGCTCTCGCCCTCGTGCATGAAATCGCCGGCCAGCATGAAGAGGAGCGTCGCGCCGACCGAATACACGTCGCTGCGCGGCGAGATTTCGCTCGGGCGACCGCGTGCCTGTTCGGGCGACATGTACGCGGGCGTGCCGAGCATCGCCCCGGTGCGCGTCACGCTCGACGACGTCCCGTCGAGAGCGCGTGCGACGCCGAAGTCGAGGACCTTGAGCTCGCCCTCGCTCGTGAGAAAGATGTTTTCGGGTTTGATGTCGCGGTGCACGACGCCCTTGGCGTGAGCGGCGGCGAGGCACTCCAGAAGCTCGAGCGTGTAGCCGATGGCCTCGAGCGGAGCCATCGGACCGGTCCGTTCGACACGCTGCCGCGCCGTCTCGCCGTCGAGGAGCTCCATCACGAGATAGGCGTATTCGTGCTCGCGATCGAGGTGATCATCGAGCACGCGCACGACGGCGGGGTGGCCGATCTTGTTCGCGAGCACGCCTTCTCGCAAAATGCGCTCGGCGAATTCGGCGCTCGTCGTCACCGAAAACGGAAACAGCTTGATGGCCGCGCGAGCGCCGTTGCGGTGCGTCGCGGCGTAGACCGCGGCCATGCCGCCCACGCCGAGCACTCGATCGAGCGTCCACTTTCCGTCGAGGAGCGAGCCGACGCGTCGCCCGGCGGGATCGAGCGGTCCGAAATCGGCTTCGCGCGACTCTTCACCCATGCGCTCTCTCGGCGCGAAAGGAGCGAAGCGAACCCGTCACGCGCTATCTCCCCCAGATTTGAAGCGCGTAGTTGCCGGCTCCGCGGTAGACGCTCACCTCGAGACGATACGAGCCCGGGGTGGTCAGGCACGCCGGCTCCTTGGGCGGCAAGACCGGCCAGGAGCTGCGCGTCACGTCGGTGGCAACGGTTTCGCTCGACGGACCGACGAGGAGCAAATCGAGATCTTTGACGGCGGAATTTCCGGCCGCGTAGACGCGATAGCACTTGCCGCTCGTGGGTACGTCGAAGGTGTAGCGATCGACGGGGTCGTTTTCGGCCTGGTCGGCGACGACGACGGACGTCACCGGACGCATCCCGCCCGTCGCACCGCAGTCGCGCACGAGCCGCGCGAGATCGTCTTTGGCGTCGCCCGTGGGAGCAAACGTCGAGTAGCAAGCCTCGTAGGGGCCTTGCGGCGGTTCTTCGGGCTCGGACGCCGGCGGAGGCGACGAGTAGCTCACCGACGTCGGTTCGGACGCGGTTTCTTGAGGCGCTCCACAGGCCGTGAGGACGAGCGCGCACCCGGCGATTGCGGGCCCGAATCGGGCTGCGGTCCCAAGCCCCATCATTATCGCCATTCTACAGCCTCAGCCGAGAAGGGAGCGGCAAAGGTGAATCTGGGTCATCGGTTGGAGAATTCGAAGTGCGTCTCGAGGGATCGCCGCGCCGCGATGTCATTGTTTGTCCGGGGAAGCCCCTTCCGTCACTAAAATCTGGTTGCAGGAAGGGTAGCTGGCATTATGTTCAGTATCAGCCGATGGCGTTGCCCATGCCCCTCCTGGAACAGCTCCCCGCGTCGTTTGGGCGCGGGGAGCTCCGGCACGAGCTTCCGGTGTTGCCGCTCGGCATTGCCGAGCTCGATGCCGTGCTTCCCGAGGCGGGGCTTCCCCGGGGAAAAGTGATCGAGCTCGCCGTCGCGGGCGGTATCGCGCTCGGAACCTCGGTAGGTCTCAGTGCCTGTCGGTCGGCGGAGCGAGAAGCGGAGGCTCAGGGAAGCGACGCCCCCTGGTGCGCCTTCGTCGACCCCTCGGGCACCTTGCACGCTCCGGGGGTCGTCGGAGCCGGCGTGCGGCTCGACCGCTTGCTCGTCGTCAGGCCGTCGCTCGAGGCGCTCGAAAGAACCGCGATCCGGCTCGTCGAGTCGCAAGCGTTCGCGGTCGTCGTGCTCGACACGGTCGGCGTTCCCGGGGCTCGAACGAATGTGTCGCTCGGCACCTGGCCGCGCGTCATTCGCCGGTTGTCGTTGGCGATGGAGGGCTCGGGTACCACCGTGCTCCTCATTACGGACAGCGACGCGCCTCGTCCGTTGCCGCTCCCCGTCGCGATGCGCCTCGAATTGATTCGCACTGCGGCCGACCGTCTGTCCATCGAGGTCGCGAAGGATCGTCGCGGTCGCGTATCCGGTCCGCGAACCGTCGCGTGGGCGCGCCGGGGTTACGCTCCGTCCGGCGGAGTCACGGCGCTCTCGTCCGTCGCTCCGATCGCCGCTCCGATCACCCTGAAGAGGCTCGCATGACCGAGCGGCGGCGGGTCGTAGCCATCGTGCTCCCGAATTTGTTGACGGAGCTCGCGAGCGCCGTGCTCGTCACGCCGAAGCTCGAGGCTACGGACGCCGCGCGTGCGCGTCGGCGCGCCGCGACGCCGCTCGGTGTCCTCCTCGTCGACGAGAGCACGGCGTCGAGCAACGGAGAGAAACCACCGCCGGAAGCGACGTCCGTGCTCGCCGCCGTGAACGAGGGCGCCGAGCGATACGGCGTTCGCGTGGGACAAACCATCGCCGAAGCGCACGCGCTCGTCGCGCGTCTCCTCATTCGCGAAGTGACGCGCAGAGAGGTGTGCACCCGGCTCGGCGAGGTCGCCGAAGTGGCGCTCGGGTTCGGCCCCACGGTGGCGCTCGAGTCGCCCGATACCGTCTGGGTCGACATCACCGGTTCCGCGCATCTCGCGGGCGGCGAAGACGCGCTCGCGCTCGAGCTCGGGGCGCGAGTGCGGGCGCTCGGCCACGTGGTGCGGGTCACCGTCTCCGACGGGCCGCGGCTCGCACAGGCCTTCGGGCGCTGGGGCCGCATGAATCGGGAAGGGAGCCTCGTCGTCGGCGAGGCAGACACCGCTCATGAAATGGCAAAATTGCCGGTCAGGGCCGTCGCGCTCGACGGCGAGCTCACGGCGTGGCTCGTGCGGCTCGGCATTCACACCGTGGGAGATCTGGCGAGGTTACCGCGCGCCGCCACCGCGTCGCGGCTCGGCGGCGATAGTGCGCGCCTGCTCGATCTCGCGGAAGGGCGCGACGAATCACCGCTCGTCGCGTACGTCCCGCCCGCCATTCCTCGCGAAGAGACGAGCTGGGACGACGCGGTCAGCGGCGTGGAGCCGCTGCTCTTCGTGCTCCGCGGTCTCGTTTCTCGGCTCGGGGCTCGCCTCGAAGGGCGCGGCGAGGCCGTTCAAGTGCTGGAGCTCGTCGTCTCGCACGACTCGGCCGTGGCTCGCTTCGAAAAAGTGCCCCGGCAAACCCTGCTGCGCTTCGAGCTCTCCACGCCGCTCTGGCGACCGGAAGAGCTCTTTCGCGTCGTCGCGTCGCGACTCGGTCGCACCGAATTGCCCGCGCCGTCGGTCGGGCTTCGTCTCGAAGCGCACGCCATCACCCGGGCGCTCGCGCTCCAGCTCAATTTGTCGCGTTACGGCTCTGGTCTCGGCGGGAGTGCCGGGAAAGGGCCGGAGACGCTTCCGGTGCTCCTCGCCGAGCTCACTGGCGATCTCGGCAAAGACAAGGTCGGGATTTTGAAGCTCGAAGGGTCGCATCGGCCCGAACGGAAAAGCCGTCTGAGCTCCGCCTCCGAGGCGATCATACCGTTTCGGAGAGACAAGATGCGTCGCGAAGCGGGCTCGCTGGAAACTCGGTCCGCGTCGCTGCGTGAAAGCGCGGAACGTCGCGGAGCGCCGACCCGGCTCTTGCCTCGACCGATCGCCTTCGAGGCGCCGCTTCGAACCGGGGTCACCGTTTCCGTCGAGCATCGGTTGTTTTCGGTGGAAAGCGTCCGTTTCGAGAAGCGGCTCGACGCCGTCGAGTGGTGGACGCCAGAGCCGGTGTCTCGCGATTACGCGCGGGTGTGGCTCCGCGGCGCCACGGGCGGGCTCGAAGCCATCGTGTACGTCGATCGCAACACCGGCGCGCGCATGATTCAGGCGTTCGCAGATTGAGCATCGTCCGGAGGGTTCGTGCCGTTCGCGGAGCTGCTCGCCCGGTCGTCTTTTTCGTTCCTGCGCGGCGCGTCTCAGCCCGAAGAGATGGTCTCGCGGGCGAAAGAGCTCGGGCAGAGCGCGCTCGGGCTCTGTGATCGCGACGGGCTTTACGGTGTCGTGCGGGCGTTCGCGCGCGCGCGCGAAACCGAGCAGCGGCTCATCGTCGGCGCAGAGCTGTCGCTCGCGCCGCCCGGCGCGGTCGTCGAGCGCTCGGACTCCTGGCAACGCGCGCCGCGCTCGGATCAGGACGTCGTCGATGCATCGCCGAACGACGCGCTCAGCGACGCGCCGACCGTCGCTCTCCTCGCGCTCGATCACACCGGGTACACGAACCTCTGCCGACTCCTCACGCGCGCGCACGCCGGGCTCCCCAAAGGGGAAGCGCTGCTCGAAATCGACGCGCTCGACGCGCATCACGAAGGGCTCGTCGCGGTGGTGCCGGGCGCGAGCTTTCCGGGCGCGAGCGATACGCCTCCAGCCGCGCTGTACGGCGCGCTCGCCGACGCATTCGGCGCCGATCGGGCGTTCGTCGCAGCGTGGCGTCGCCTCGACGAATTCGACGTCGAGCGCGTCGCCGCGGCGGTCGACGCGTCGAATCGCTACGGGCTTTCCGTCGTCGCCAGTGCGCGGCCGCTCTATCACCACCGTTCCCGAAAGCCGCTCGCGGACGTCCTGCACTGCATCCGGATGGGCACGACGCTCGACCGAGCCGGCACCGATCTCGAGGCGAACGCCGAGGCGTATCTGCGCTCGGATTTCGAGATGCGCCGTTTGTTCCAGAACGACGAGTCGTGGATCGATCGCTCGGGCGAGCTCGCCGAACGGCTGCTCTTTTCGCTCGAGCAGATCCGTTACGACTTTCCCTGTGTGCTCGCGCCGGGTGACACGGCGAACGCGGCGCTCGCGCGGCTCGTCGAAGAAGGAGCGAAGCGCCGCTACCCGTCCGGCGTTCCCGAAGCGGTGCAGGCGCAGCTCGAAAAGGAACTCCGGCTCATCGCCGAGCTCGACGTGGCGCCCTATTTTTTGAGCACGCACGAAATCGTCGAGATCGCGCGAAGCCGCAAAATCTTGTGTCAGGGAAGGGGAAGCGCCGCGAACAGCGCCGTCTGCTACGTGCTCGGCATCACCGCGGTCGATCCGTCGCGAAGCAGCCTCCTCTTCGAACGATTCCTGAGCATCGAACGGCGAGAGCCGCCGGACATCGACGTCGATTTCGAGCATGAGCGTCGCGAAGAAGTCATTCAAGAGATCTACGCGCGCTACGGGCGCGATCGCGCGGCGATGGTGTCCGAGATCATCTCGTACCGCGGGAAGAGCGCGCTCCGGGAAGTCGGCAAAGCCTTCGGGCTCTCGCGCGATCAGGTCGATCGATTGAGCGGGACCTTGACGCACTGGGATTCGAGCAACGAAGGCTCGCGGCGTGCACGCGACCTCGGGTTCGATCTCGACGACGAGCGCATCCGGAAAGTGTTCTCGCTCTCCCGGCTCCTCGAGGGGTTTCCGCGGCACTTGTCGATTCACGTCGGCGGCTTCGTGCTCTCGGCGAAGTCGCTGTCGGAGGTGACGCCGGTGGAACCGGCGCGCATGGAAGATCGCACGGTGATCCCGTGGGACAAAGACGACATCGAGGTCCTCGGTTTTTTCAAGATCGACGTCCTCGGGCTCGGCATGCTCACCGCGATCCGGAAATGTCTCGAACTGATTCACTCGGGCGGCGGCCTCCGCGCGCCCGTTGCAGAGCCAGCGTCGTTCGCCGTGCCCGCGTCCGCCGAACCCCACGACGAACCCTTCGACCCGCTCGATGTCGTCACTCGCGTGCCCACCGAAGATCCCGCCGTGTACGATCTCGCGTCGCGGGCCGACACGGTGGGCGTCTTTCAAATCGAGAGCCGCGCGCAGATGTCCATGCTCCCGCGGCTCCGTCCCCAGCGGTTTTACGACCTCGTCATCGAGGTCGCCATCGTTCGACCGGGTCCGATTCAAGGGGGCATGGTGCATCCCTATCTGCGTCGCAGAAACGGCGAAGAACCGATTCGCTCGCCGCATCCGGATCTCGTGCCCATCGTGGAGCGGACGCTCGGCGTCCCGTTGTTCCAGGAACAAGTGATGCAGATCGCGATCGTCGGAGCCGGCTACAGCGGCGGTGAGGCCGATCAGCTCCGGCGAGACATGGCGGCCTGGAAGAAGAGCGGGAAGCTCCTCCGTCACAAGGAACGGCTGCTCGACGGCTTCGCGAAAAAAGGCATCTCGAAGGAGTTCGGCGAGGCGCTGTTCGAGCAGATCAAGGGGTTCGGCGATTACGGATTTCCGGAGTCGCACGCCGCGTCGTTTGCGCTCCTCGTCTACACGTCGGCCTGGGAGAAAGCGCACTATCCGGCGCATTTCGTGTGCGCGCTCTTGAATTCACAGCCGATGGGGTTTTACTCGCCGTCGTCGCTCGTGCGCGACGCCCAGAAGCACGGCGTGGAAGTCCGCGACGTGAACGTCGTCGACAGCTTCTGGGATTCGTCGCTCGAAGCATCGAGCGAGGCGTGCCGCATCGCGAGCCTGGCGCACGGCGCGAAAAAATCGCTCCGGCTCGGTTTTCGTCTCATCAAAGGGTTCGGCGAAGCCGCCGCGCGGCGGATCGAAGCGGCGCGAGCCGAGCACCCGTTCTCGACGCTTCCGGAGTTGGTGAGGCGCGCGGCGCTCAACAAGGGCGAAGTGGAAGCGCTCGCCGAGGCGGGCGCTCTCGAGCCGCTCGTCGAAAATCGACGGCAGGCGCTGTGGAAGGCGCGCGCGCCACGGACGGCCGGCTTGTTCGAAGCCGTCGATCCGACCGAACCCGACGTCGTGCTTCCGCCGCTCCGGGCGACCGAGCAGCTCCTTTTCGATTACGGACGCAAAGGGCTCTCGGTGGGCGATCACCCGATGCGGCATCTCCGGCGAACGCTCGGAAGAAAGCGGGTGAAAACGGCGGAGAGCATCGAGAGCGTGCCGCGCGGCAAACGGATCAATGTCGCCGGATTGGTGCTCAGCCGCCAGCGCCCCGGCACGGCGAGCGGCGTCGTATTCATCACGCTCGAAGACGAGACCGGCACGATGAACCTCATCGTTTATGGCCGGGTGTTCGAAAGGTATTACCTCGTCGCGCGCCACGCGGTCCTTCTCTTCGCCCGCGGTAAAATCGAACGCCAGGTGACGCTCCCGCGCCCCGGCGAAGTCGGCGCCGCAACGCCCGTCGTGCACGTCATCGTCGAACACCTCGAACGCCTCGACTCGCCCGGCCGCGACGTCGCTACCCCGTCGCGCGATTTCCACTGAAGCGCCGACGCAACTCGACGGCGCGGCGGCCGATGAACGGGCGCATGTCGTGCCTTTTTCGATTGGGGTGGGTCGCTCTCGCCGTCGTGTTCGTCGCTCGGGGGGCGCGCGCCGTTCCATCGTCCAGCGGGCTCGATGCGTCGAGCGCGCCGCGATGCGCGGTCACTCTAGAGGAGCTCAGCTACGACACCCCGGGCGCCGATGACGCGGAGTTCATCGAGCTTCGCGTCGTCCGCGTGCCCGCCTCGGACGACGTCGCCGACTCCGCGCCGCCTTCGCCGCCGACGGTGCCCCCCACAAAAAAAGCGACGATGGACGCGAGCGCAGGGGCGTTCGTCGATGGCTCCGCCGGAGTCGCTCGGGCGCTCACGCTCGGCGACTGCGGTCTCGGCGCGATCCGCCTCGTGAACGGCGGAGGCTCCGCGTGCGAGACGTATCGAACTTTGAAGCTCGCGGACGTTCCGGTTCCCGCCGATGGTGACGTCGTCGTGTGCGCCGCGGACTCGACCTGGGCCGCGCAGGGCGCTTGCGACGTGACGACCGCGGGCGAGAGCACGTTGAAGAACGGCTGGTTGCAGAATGGGCCGGCGGACGGACTCGAATGGATCGGCACGAGCGGCGCGACGCTCGCGGAGTTCGCGTACGAGGGTGCGCCGTCGTGCTTCGGTGCGGCGACGACGGAGCTCGTCGCGGAAACGGGGGACGTTGCCGGCGACGGCGGCGTCGTGTTCGACGACGTGAACGTGCTCTGCGACGGTCGCTACGTGCTTCGCTCTTCGGCGGTCGCGGGGCCGCGAACGCCGGATCCGTGCTTCGTTCCAGCGGTGGTCGCGTCGCGGGAAGCCGGCACGACCCGAGCGCCGGAGCCGGCGCGCGATGCCGCGGCTCCGTGGAACCCCGAGCTCGCGCCGGGTCCATCGCTTCCGGACGCCGGCTTCGTTTTTCCGCCCTTCTCGTTCGACGCCGGAGCCACCGATCGGACGAGCGCGAGCCGCGCGCCGAGCACTCTCGGATGCGCCGTCGTCGCGCCGGGTCGCGTGCACGCGACGAACGGCGCGATCAGCGCGTCGTGGGGCGGCGGCACTCTCGCTCTGCTCGGCGGCTTCGTCGCGGGCGCCGTTATGCGGAGACGGACTGTTGCTCGAGCGCGACGTCGGCGGCCGCTTCGAGCTCGAGCGGGCGCTCGCGCTCGCTGCGCGAGGTCGCTTCCTCGTTCACCTTGACGCTCACGATGCGAGAGACGCCGGGCTCGCCCATCGTCACGCCGTACAACACGTCGACCGATTGCATGGTCGACTTGATGTGCGTGATGAGGATGAACTGCGACCGATCCGTCATCCGGCGGATCGCCTCGTTGTAACGTTTGACGTTCGCCTCGTCGAGCGGCGCATCGACCTCGTCGAGGATGCAGAACGGCGACGGACGATGACGGAAGATCGCGAAGATCAGCGCGGTCGCGGTCAGCGCTTTTTCACCGCCGCTCATGAGCTCGATGTTCCCGAGGCGCTTGCCCGGCGGCTGAGCCATGATCTCGACGCCGGTCTCGAGCAAGTCTTCCGGATTGGTGAGCGACAGCTCGGCGCGGCCGCCGCGGAAGAGCTCGTGGAAGGTGCGCTTGAAGAGCTCGTTCACCGAGTCGAAGGTTTCCTTGAACCTCCGGCGCGACTCCTTGTTCATGTGCTTGATCGCGCGCTCGAGGTCGAGGAGGGCCTTGTCGATGTCCTCCTTCTGTCCGTTGAGCTCGACGAAGCGCGTCTCGGCGTCCTCGTATTCGGTCTTCGCATCGAGGTTCACCGGGCCCATGCGCTCGATGAGCTTCGCGAGCTCGTCGATGCGGCGACGGTGTTCGGTGTCCGGCGCGGGGCGCGCGTGGTATTTCCCGACGACGCGGTGCAGATCGAGCCCGCGGAATCGTTCGCGGACGCCTTGGAGCAAGTGCTCGCGCTCGAGCTCGAGCTTCTGAACACGGAGCTCGTGCTCGCGCCCCGAATCTTCGAGCGTCGAGAGCGCGCCGCGGAGCGCTCGGAGCGCCGCTTCCTGTTCGGCGAGCACGCCGCGGAGCTCGTCGAGGCGTTTCCTGATCTCGTCGTGGACCTGGTGCGCCGCTTCGGCGACGCCGTGCGCCGCGGCGCGTTCTTCGCGCGCGTTCACGATGTGCGCTGCGGTCTGGCCGAAGCTCTCAGCAGCGTCGCGCGCGTCTTCTTCGACGCGGCGCGAGCGCTCGACGTTGTCCGAGAGGGAGCTCGCGAGCCGAGCGATGGCCGACCGTGACCCTTCGACCTGTTCGCGCACTTGCGCGAGGCGCACTTTGCGCTCGGTGACGAGCGTGGCGTGCGCTGAAACGCGCTCCTTCCACGCCGCGGCGCCTTCGGAGGCGCGAGCGAGCGCGGTGCGTCCTTGTTCGAGCCGTCGCTCGAGATCGTCGAGTTGCGCGCGCGCCGCGGTCTCTTCACCATGCGCCGCCTCGAGTGAGCGAGCGAGCTCGGCGAGCTCCGTCGCGAGCGTCGCACGACGTCGCGTGGCGCGCTCGGCTTCGCTCACGGTCCGCGACAGGTCTTTTTCCGCGCCGACGTGGAGCAGCTCGGTCTCGTGGGCGCCGGTGCGAGCGCGATCGAGCGACGCGCCGAGCTCGGTCATGCGCGCGCGCAAGGTGCGGTGCGCCTCCGCCGCGTCGTGGACCTGACGATCGCGGTGCTCCACTTCGTGCGCGAGCTGCCTCATTTCGCGCTTTTGCTCGAGCATCGCCGACGCGACGTCGTCGCTCGAGCCGCCGCTGATGATGCCGTCGGGTCGGACGACCGTGCCGTCGAGCGAGACCGCGGTCACTCCCGCCGTTTGGCGAACCACGGCGAGCGCCTCGGCCGGCGTGCTGCAAAGCACCGCGTCGCCGACGAGCGCGCGCACCAAGCCTTCGTGACCCGGCGCATAGCCGAGCACGTCCGCGACCCAGCCGATCGCCGGGGCTTGCGGGGCGGCAGTGCGGCGCGCGCCCGCGACGTAGCGGGGGTTTTCCGGGAGCACCGTGGCCCGTCCGCGACCGCTGGCCCGGAGAGCGTCGAGCAGCTCGACGCCGCGCTCCGGATCCGCGACGACCACGCACTGCAAGCGATCCCCGAGAAGCCCGGTGACGGCCGCCGTGTATTCCTCCGGCACTTCGAGACGGTCGGCGACCATGCCGAGCACGCCGGCTTCGCCGCCCGACAAGAGCGCGCGCACGCCGGTTCCGACGCCTTCGAGCCGGCGGTGCAAATCTTCGAGCGCGCGGAGGCGGCTTCGCTTCAACCCGAGCTCGTTCTTCGCCGTGTCGAGCGTTCGCTCCGCGTCACGCGCCTGCGGACGGAGGCCCTCGAGATCGCGTTCGAGCTCGGCGAGCTCGACGGCGCTGAGCCGCTTGCCTTCTTCACGCTCGGCGACGCTTCGCCGGAGCGCGGCTTCGTGCGCGACGAGGTTCTCGAGCTCCTCGGAAATGCCTTCGAGCTCCGCCGCGGTGCGATCGCGGCGAGCGCTGTGCTCGGAAATGCGGCGGCCGACGCCGTCGAGCCGCGCACGAACCGCCGCCGACGACGTGGATGCGTCGGCGACCTCGCGACGCAACGTTTCCGCGAGCTGATCGGCGCCGTCCGCCTCCTTCCGGAGCTCGGCGAGGGCCGTCTCTTCGGCGGCTGCGTCGGTTCCGCGCTCTTCCGCGTCGGCCTCGAGCGCGCGGAGCCGGGACTCGAGCTCGGCCTTCTCGGCCGTGAGCTCGGCGATCCGCGTGGACAGGTTTTCCTTCTCGACCCCGGAAGCCGTCAAACGCTGGTCGAGGTGCGCGAGCTGGTCCTTCGCTCGAGTGAGCTCGCCGTCGAGGATGCTGACGGCATTGTCGGCCTTGAACGCCGCTTGCGCAGCGGCCTCGGAGCGCTCCTCGACCTCGGCGGCCTCGGCGCGGGCCGTCGTCAACGACAGTTCATCGGTTTGAACGCGCGCTCGCGCTTCGGTGGTCTCGACGCCGGCGCGATGAAGCGCCTCGCGAAAGACCTGGTCCATCACGATGATTTCGAGCAGCTGGTGCGAGCTCTGGTGGAGCATCAACTCCTCGAGCTCCTCGCGGTAAACGACGAAGCGCTCGGCCTTGGCTGCCTGGCGCTTCAAGGACGAGCGCGTCCGCTCGATCTCTGCGATGATGTCGCTCACGCGCAGCAAATTCTGCCGCGTCTGCTCCATCTTCCGCTCGGCTTCACGGCGGTGCTTCTTGTACTTGGTGATCCCGGCGGCTTCTTCGATGAAGAGCCGGCGATCTTCGGCCCGTGACGTCACGATCTGGCCGATGCGGCCCTGCTCGACGATCGAGTAGGCCTTGGTGCCGACGCCGGTTCCGAGAAACAAGTCGGTGACGTCGCGGAGCCGCACCGTGGTGCGGTTGATGAGGTACTCGCTCGTGCCGTCGCGAAACAGCCGCCGAGTAATGGCGATGTCGGCGAAGTTCGCGAACTCGACGGGGAGGGAGCGCGCGTACTCCTTGTCGGTGTTGTCGAACGTCATGGTGACTTCGGCAAACCCGTGCGGCCCTCGCGACTCGGAACCGTTGAAGATCACGTCTTCCATGGCCCGGCCACGCAAGTGCTTCGGGCTCTGCTCGCCCATGCACCAGCGAATCGAATCGACGATGTTCGATTTGCCGCAGCCGTTCGGCCCGACAACTCCGATGACGTCGTGGTCGAAGTGGATCACCGTGCGGTCCACGAAGGACTTGAATCCGCAGATCTCCAGCTTCTTGATGTGCATCGATACGGCTTCCCTACTTATCTCAAGTGCTCGAGCGGGCCATGAAACGTGCTAAATGACGAGCGCCGTGGCGTCACGGCATGCCATGTATGGTCACGTCAGCTCACGACCACCAGTATCATCCGTGCAGGGTTTTCCACAAGCCCGAATTTCTGTGACGTTTCATGGTGGGCCCTCATGTTTGGGGGCACGCTGACCGCGCTCGACCTCGCGGGAATGCCGTGCCCGCCAGTTGACAGAAGGACCCTCGCTGCACAGTTGAAGACGCGGTAGGAAGGAACTGGAGACTGATCATGACGTACGAGTACGCCTGCGGTGCCTGCGGCCACGAATGGGAAGCCGAACAGAGAATCAGCGAAGCGCCGCTGAAGAAGTGCCCGAAGTGCGGGAAACTGCACGCGAAACGGCAGATTTCGCGCGGGGCCGGCTTCATTTTGAAGGGCGGCGGGTGGTACGCCGACGGTTACGGCTCTAGCTCCGGCAAGTCGGGCGGGGACTCCGGGGGCACCAAATCCGAATCGTCGGGCTCCACGAAGGCATCGACGACCAGCACGACGACAGAGACCAAGTCGGAGTCGACGGACACGTCGACCAAAACACCGGGCGGCGACTCGAAACCGAGCGGCGACTCGAAGTCGAAAACGGCCGCCGCGTAGTCTCCAAAATCACCATGAGTGAAAAGGGTCGCCTCAGCGAAGTCCGGGCTCAAATTGCCGAGCTCGATCGGGCGGTCGCGCGCTCTCTCGAAGAGCGTGCCGCGCTATCGAAGTCGATCCGCAGCTTGGCAGAGGCGGGCGGTTTCGTCGCCGAGTTCGATCGCGACCCTCTGAAGTTCATCGACGAGCTCCCCGAAGGCCCGCTCTCGAAGGACGCGCTGCGGGCGATCTTCGCTCAAGTCACCGCCGCGGGCCGTTCGCTCGAACGACCGATTCGCGTCGCGTACGTCGGCGCGACCGGAGGCTTTTGCCATCTGATGGCTCGGCTGCACTTCGGCACTGCGGCAAATCTCGTCGAATGCGCGACGGTCGCCGACGCGCTCGAAGAGGTGAAGCGGCAACGGTCCACCTTGTGCGTGTTCCCGTTCGAGTCGTCGGTGGACGGGCTCATCTTACCGGCGATCTTTGCGCTCGCAGAGACGGATCTGGTCCTCGTCGCCGAGCGCACGTTGCCGGCGATGCTGAACCTCATGAGCGCGACGGGCTCGGCCGGGCCCATCGAAAAGATCTACGGGTCGTCGCTCAGCCACGCGGCGTCGGAGCGATTCCGAAAGCGCGAGTATCCGCGGGCGGAAGTGCTCGACGTTCGCTCGCCGAGTGAAGCGGCAAAAGCCGCCAAGGGCGATCCCACGAGCGCGGCGGTCGTCCCCGAGGCGACGGGTCGCGAAGCGGGGCTCGAGATCGTGAAAGAGAGCGTCGGCGACGAAGCCGATTTGCGGTCGCGGTACGGCGTCGTCGGTGCGCGTCCGGCGAGCCGCACGGGGAGCGACACGACGGCATTGCTCTTCAGTCTCGACGACGCGCCGGGCACGCTGTTCCAGGTGCTCGGGCATTTTGCGGAGCGCGGGATCAACCTGAAGAAGATCCAATCGCGGCCCGTTCGCGGCGCGAGCTGGGACTACATCTTCTACGTCGAGGTGGCGGGTCACAACACCGATCGCGCCGTCGTCACCGCGCTCGGCGCGGTGAAGGGCTCGACGAAGTATTTGAAGCTACTCGGTTCCTTCCCGAACGAGAGCTGAGGCTTCCGGACGAGAACGTCCGCGCCCGTGCGCTGAACCGCCGCTGGGTTTGGTGTAGGCTTGGCCCGTCATGATGCGTCTGGTCACGCCGTCCATCGAGCAACTGGTTCCGTACGAAGCGGGCAAGCCCATCGAGGAGCTGACCCGCGAGCTCGGCATTCGCGACGTCGTGAAGCTGGCGTCGAACGAGAACCCGTTCGGCCCGTCGCCGCTGGCCGTCGAGGCCGCGAAAATGGCGCTGGCCAGCGCCCATCGTTACCCCGACGCGAGCGCGTACGGCCTTCGCGAACGTCTCTCGGCGAAGCTCGGCGTGCCGATGAACGAGGTGGTTCTCGGCAACGGCTCGAACGAATTGCTCGAGCTCCTCGTGCGCACGTTCACCACCCCCGATGACCACATCGTCTTCGCCGAACCGTCGTTCGTCGTTTATCGACTCGCGGCGCTCGCACACGGCGTGTCGTTCACCGCGGTGCCGCTCACGAACGAGACCCACGACCTCGATCGCATGCTCGCTGCCGTGACGCCGAACACGCGGCTCGTCTTCATCGCCAATCCGAACAACCCGACCGGCACGGCGGTGAGCCGCAAAGCCCTCGAGCGATTTCTCCTGGCCGTCCCCCCGCACGTCATCGTCGCGATGGACGAGGCGTACATCGAATACGCGGACGCTCCGGACTTTCCCGATTGCCTCGAGCTCCGCGGAACGCGCGAGCGCCTCGTCGTGCTCCGGACGTTTTCGAAGATCTACGGACTCGCCGCGCTGCGCGTCGGGTACGGCGTTGCACCGCCACGACTCGTCGATTACATGAACCGCGTGCGCGCCCCGTTCAACGTGAGCACCATCGGACAAGTGGCGGCGCTCGCCGCGCTGGACGATACGGAGCACGTCGTCCGGAGCCGACGCGAAAACGCCTCCGAGCGTGCTCGACTCACGCGCGCGCTCGGCGCTCTCGGCGTCGCCGTGACGCCCAGTCAGGCGAACTTCGTGTACTTCGACGCGAGGCGCCCGGCGCGTCCGATCTACGAGGCGCTGCTCCGGAAAGGCGTCATCGTCCGTCCCTTCGCCGCGCTGCCCACGAGCATTCGCGTCACGGTCGGAACGCCGCCCGAAAATGACCGCTTTCTCGAAGCGTTCGGAAAGTGATCTCGTTTTTTCGATCGCTCGAGCCCGTCGCGTCTGCGAGTCTCGGATCGGGGAAGTCCAGATGAAACTCGCCACGCGCTCGCTCCTCGCCGTTTCTCTCGTCCTCGGCGGGTGCGCGAAAAAGGACGACGTGGTCGTCGAGACGTCGGATCGCGTCCACGTTACCGACGCCGACATCGACAAGGACCCCGTGGCGCTCTTGCCGGGCGGCGCGGTCGGCATCACGCGCGTCGACGTACCTCAGGTGTTCCGCTCGCAGTTCGGGCCGCGGCTCCTTTCCGCCGTGAACGCGCGCATCCCGCTCCCCCCGAGCGCCGGCTTCGACCCACAGCGCGACCTGTCGGCGCTGTACGTCGGCGTCTACTCGATGGAAGGCGCGAATTCCGCGGGCGTTGCCGTCGGCACGTTCAACCCGAGCGCGATCGACGCGGCCGCCGACGGCACGACGATCACGCCGCTCGGCGCGCCGCTCGTGAAGACGAACTATACGGGGAGGACGATCTACGTCTCTCGCAACGTCGGGTTCGCCGTGCTCACCGCGAATACCGTGGTGTTCGGCGACGAGACCGGGATTCGTCGCGTCCTCGACCGAGTCTCGGAGGGGCGCGCGAAGCACGAAGTGCCGGCGTGGATCGACGGCGTGCTCACGACGCCGAACGCCGCGCTCGCCCTCGCGTTCGACTTCACCGGACAAGCTCCGGTCGAGTCGCTCGTGAAGACCTTGCCGTTCCTCTCCGGCGTGAAGACCGCGCGCGCGCTCGGTAACTTCGAAGCGCCGGGGATGAACTTCGTCGGTAGTTTGACGTATCCGGACGCGCAAACCGCCCAGACTGCGGCGGCGTCGATCCTGAACATCAACCAGATGGTGAGCTCCTACGGCTTTTTGATGTCGCTCGCCGGCATCGGAAACCCGATCCAGAAGCTCGACGCGACCGCGGTCGGAAGCGACGCGCAGTTCGCCCTTTCCCTTCAGGCGAACGCGGTCCAATGGGCGCTCGGGCAACTCATCGATCGACTGAGCGCCCCGCAAACCGCCGTTCCCGCTCAGAGTTCCACGCAATCCTTGCAGTCGGGCAGTCACCCGTGAGAACGGGGGACGCATGAGTCGTCTCGTCGTGCGTCCGGCAGAGCGGCCGCTCTCCGGCAGCGTGCCCGTCCCGAGCGACAAGAGCATCGGGCATCGGGCGCTGATCTTCGCGTCGCTCTCGCGCGGTCGCTCGACGATTCGCGGTTTCTCGTACGGTGAAGACAACGTCGCCACGATGAAGGCGTTCGCGCAGATGGGCGTCGCCTTCGAAGACGACGGGCAGGGAACCGTGTCGGCGACCGGACGGGGCCTCGATGCGCTGACGGCGCCGCCCGCGCCCATCGACTGCGGTAACTCGGGGACCACGATGCGTCTCTTGGCGGGCGTGCTCGCGGCGCAGCCGTTTCGCTCGCAGATGATCGGCGACGCGTCGCTGTCGCGGCGTCCGATGGGTCGCATCGCGCGCCCTCTTCGCGCTCGGGGCGCGACGATCGAGGGCACGCAGCACCCGACGCGCAAAGACGAGATCACGGCGCCGCTCGAGATCGGCCCGCTCGAGGCCGGCATTCGCCTCGGCGGACTCGAGTACAAGGCGCCCGTGTCGAGCGCGCAGGTGAAGAGCGCGCTTCTTCTGTCGGGTCTCTTCGCGTCGGGACCGACCGTCGTCTACGAGCCCATCGTCTCGAGGGATCACACCGAGCGCATGCTGTCGGCGCTCGGCGTTCCGATCCGTTCGGTGGGCACCATGGTGAGCCTCGAGCCGCCGGCGAACCCGCTCGCCATCGGTGAGTTCGACGTGGAGCTACCGGGGGATCTCTCGGCCGCAGCCTTCGTGCTCGTGGCCGGCGCTATCGTCGGCGGGAGCACCGTGACGACGCGGCGCACCGGGCTCAATCCGACGCGCGCCGGCATCATCGACGTCATTCGCGCCTTCGGCGGCGCGCTCGCGGCGGAAACCCGGGGCGACGTCCTCGGTGAGTCGTTCGGCGAAGTGACGGTGCGCTTCTCGGCCTTGCGCGCGACGCCGATCGGCGGCGAGCTCGCGACGCGCAGCATCGACGAAATTCCGATTGCTTGCGCGCTCGCGGCGCGGGCGACGGGGACGACGGTCTTCAGCGAGGTCGGCGAATTGCGCGTCAAGGAATCGGATCGCATCGCGCAAATGGTGTCGGTGCTCCGCGCCTTCGGCGTCGCTGCCGAAGAGCGAGAAGACGGCATGGCCGTCGAAGGTCGACCGGAAGGGCGGCTCACGGCGGCGCGAGTCGCGAGCCACGGCGATCACCGCATCGCGATGTCCGCGGCGGTGCTCGGGCTCGTCGCCGACGGCGAGACCGTCATCGACGACGTGGATTGCATCGCGACGAGCTTTCCGCGCTTCGTCGGCACGTTGCGCGGCCTCGGTGCGAGCGTCGAGGTCCAGACATGAGGCCCGGCGAACCGTGCGTCGCCATCGACGGACCGGCGGGCGCCGGGAAGAGCACCGTGTCCCAGCGCGTCGCCGATCGACTCGGTTACGTCCTGGTCGACAGCGGCGCGCTCTACCGGAGCGTCGCCCTCGCGGCAAAGAACGCCGGAGTTTCGTGGGACGACGAGAGCGGCGTTTCGGGGCTCGCGGCCGATCTGGTGGCTCGCGACGCCATCCGATTCGAGCCGCTTCCGGGCGCCGGTCTGAAGCTCTTCCTCGAAGGCACCGACGTTTCGACGGCGATCCGCACTCAGGAGATGGGGGAGGGGGCGAGCCGGGTGAGCGCGCTTCCAGCCGTTCGCGCCGCGCTTCTCCACATGCAGCGCCACGCGGCGCGGTTCGGGGGCGTCGTGCTCGAGGGGCGCGACATCGGCACCGTCGTCTTGCCGGACGCCGAAGCGAAGTTCTATCTCACGGCGTCCGTCGAGGTTCGCGCGGAGCGCCGCTACAAGGAGCTCTTGTCGCGGGGCGTCGCTACGGAGCTCGAAACGGTGCGCCGCGAAGTGGAGGAGCGCGATCGCCGCGACACCGAGCGTTCCGTCTCGCCGCTCGCGCAAGCGGCCGACGCGATGCTCGTCGACAGCACGGACATGACGTTCGACGAGGTCGTCGATTTCATCGTCCTCGCCATCGGAAAAGTCCGCGATCGTCTGCGAGCCGAGACGCGGGGGTGACGCGCGCGCGGCTGCTCATCGCCGGGGCGCTCCTTTCCTTCGGTTGCGCCGAATCGCTCCCGCCCCCCACCGATCCCGGGCCGCTCTTCGATCGCCCGAGCTCGGTCTTGCCCGCCGACCTCGACGTCGCGATCCGCCTCGATCTCGACGGGGCTCGTCGGCTCTTCGGCGTGAACGTCGCGCGCTCGCTCGAGCTCGGGGTGGTCGACGCGAAAGACGATCCGGCGACGGCCGCGCTCGTCACCGAGGCGTTCGCGAAGGCAAAGACGGCCTGGATCGCGCTTCGCCCCGGTCTTCCCGCGCGGCTCACCGACAACGTGCTCGTCCTCCGCGGCGACTTCGGCGCGTTCGATCCGAGCCTCGATCCGAAGACGCGATTCGGCGTTCCGGCGGATCTCGGCGCCGGCTGGCAATCTTTTTCGCGACCGCGACCCGCCCGTCGTTCCGCGCCGGCGCGGATCTACGTCAAAGGCGGCGAGTGGATCGTGTTCGTCTCGGAAGCGGAGGTCGACAGCACCGCGCGGGTCGTCGAACGGCGGCAGATCGACGAACACGTCGAGCCGCCGGATCGCGGGCTCGTCGCGCTCGCGGCGCGCACCGAGCCGCTCGTGCCGATGGTCGCTGCGCGGTTTCCGGCCGTCGCGGACACGCTCCGCGGCGCGTCCCTCGTGCAAGCGAGTGCGGCGGCCGACGATCGCGGGCTCAAAGCGACGCTCGAGGTGCAATTTTCGGAAGAGACCGACGCCGAGGCCGCGCAAGGGGGCATGCGAAAACTGCTCGAGATCCTCCGTGCGAGCGACGGTGTGTTCGGCATTCTTGCGAAAGGCGCCGACGCCACCGTCGTCGGGCCGTCATTGGTCGTCCGCATCACGCTCGATGCGCGCGCGTTCGCAAATTTCGTCGGAGCGCTCAGCGGAACCTCGAGCGGAGCGTGACGTGAGCGAGCCGGAAATGGAAACGGCGGGCGGTGCCGGAAAGGCCGGTCCCACGTCGAGCTCCGTTCGCGCGGAGCGTCGAATCGACATCGCGCGCTCTGCGCCGTGGCTCGTCGGCGCGGTCGCATTGGTCGTGTTCTTGCCGAGCGTGTTCGACGGTTTCGTCTTCGACGACGTCGTGATCATCCAGAACAATCCGGCGGTTCACGGCTGGGGCGGCGTGCGCGCCGCCTTCAGCGTCTGGCGATGGTCGGAAGCGGCCCGCGATCACGCCGTGGGCGGCCTCGGCTATTTCCGTCCGTTCACCACGTTGAGCTACATCGTCGATTGGACGCTCGGCCGCGGTAGACCCGGCTTCTTTCACGCGACGAACGTCCTCTGGCACGCGATCGCCGCCGTCCTCGCGACGCGGATCGCCGTTCGTTGGACCAAGAGCACCGCGTGGGGCGTCGCGGCGGCCCTTCTGTTCGCGCTGCACCCGACGCGAACCGAAAGCGTCGTTTGGGTTTCGGGTCGCACCGACGTCCTGATGACGGTGTTCCTGCTCGCCGCGATCGAGCTCACCGACGCCGCGATTCGTTCGACGGGCGCGCCCGGCCAGAATGCACCGCCGGATCGGCGACCGCGAGCAGAGGTCGCACGAACCGTCGTTCTGCTCGTCGCCGCGACGTTGTCGGCGTGCGCGGCGTTTCTTTGCAAGGAGGCTGCCGCCGGCCTTCCGCTCCTCTTTCTCGTCGAGGTGCTCGCCGCGGAGGGTGAGCGCGAGCGACGGCTTCGGCGCGCGGCACTCGCCGGCGCGACCGCGCTCTCGGCGATGTACCTCGGCGTTCGCTTCCTGTTCCTGCCGATCCTCACGGCGCGCGCGCGCGTCACGCCGCTCGACGGCCTCGTCTCGGTCGCCGCGTACGCGAAGCGAGTCGTGTTTCCGTGGCCGCAAACCTTTTTCTACCAGCCGGCGATCGCAGGGCCCGGCGGTGTCGTTCATCCCGCGGCGCTCGTCGTGCTCGGCGCGTGCGCGGGCGCCGGCTACGCCGCGCTCGTCGTGGTCGCGTTCCGTCGCGATCGCGTGGCGGCGGCCGCGTTCGCGGCAGCCGCGGCGTTCGTCCTGCCGCTCCTCAATTTTTTCAACACCGGCATTCCGAACACCAGCGCGGATCGGTTTCTCTATCTGCCGCTCTTCTTCTTCGCCGTTGGTGCTGCGCGGCTCGTCTCGACGTGGCCGGCGCCACCTCGCCCGCGAACGGTGTGGCTGGCGTTCGGCGGCGTGCTCGTCGTCGCGTGCGGCGTCGACGGGGTACGCATGCTCGACTTCCGCGACGACTCCACGCTGTGGCGCGCCGAGCTGGGCACCAATCCAGAAAATCCGCTCGCGCTCCGTGAGCTCGCTCGCGTCGCCGTCGATGCCGGCGACGTCGCGGGAGCCGAAGCACTCCTCGATCGCGCGCTCTCCCCCGACGCGCTTCGTTTCGTTCAGATCGCGACGCCGTGGTTTCGCCTGGTGACCGGCCTTCGGCGGCTCGATCTCTTCGCGCTACGGCTCGCCGACGGCGACGTCGTGCGACTCGAAACGTTGCTCGGCGAACTGCGCGCGATCGCAAAAGGCGACGGGAGCGGCGCCCGCGCCGATCCGTCACGTGCGACCGACGTGCCACGAATTCTCGACGTCGACCCGGCGTCGTTCCGCACCTTGATGAGGGATCCGTCCCGCGCGCTCCTCTTCGCCACCGGCGGCATCGTCGCTGCGCGTCTCGGCCATCGCGCCGAAGCGCGCGCGTGGCTCGGGCGGGTGCCCACCGACGATTTCGGCGACGTGCCCAATCCGGCGCGTCTCGTACTTGCCCAAGCCGCCGTGTTCGATTTCGAGGGGGCACGCGGCTGGCTCTCGCGTCTCAGTGGGGGCGCGAACGGTCCGCCCTTGTACGCGATCGAGCTCGCGGGACAGATCGCCGGCGCCGAACGCCGCTTTTCGGACCCGAGCGCGCCGCGCACGATCGAGAACCGAGTGCGCCGCGCCGAAGCGCTCGCGGACCTCGGCGCTTACCTCGCCGCGCTTCGCGAGCTGCGCCCGGCTTACGACGCGGCGCCCGACGCGGCGCTCGCACGGCTGTACGTCCAATTGCTCGCTTTCGCCGGATTGCCGTCCGAGGCGACCGCCGAGGCCTCGCGGTGGCTCGGCCCCGAGCAAGGGCCGGTCGCCGTCCGCGACATCGTCGCCGAGCTCCCGCCGGAGCTCCGGCGCTGTCGCTCGGTCGCCGAACCGAGCCCGTGGTGGCAACCGCGGGTTTCGAAGTAGGGTCCGCGCGCGTGACCGACTCAGCGCCCCCGTTGCGGCAGCGAACGCCGCTGTCGTTTCGAACCTTGTCGCTCGCGATGCTCGCGCTCGCGGTGGTGGTTCTTTCCGTCGGCGGCGAGTTGTATTTCAAGTTCGTCTACTACGACCGCATCGCGTCGCGCCACGTCCCGGCGAACGCCGCGTTCGCCCTGCGGCTCGACGTCAGCCAAGCCGTCTTCTACGAACCGGTCCGGCGCTACTTCCTGCCGACGCTCGGCGGCCCCGAGCTTCCGCTCGAGCAAGGGGACCAACACATCACGGCGATCGAGCACGCGAGCGGACTCCTGCGGAGCGATCTCCGCGAGGTGGTCTTCGCCGGGCGAGTCGGTTCCGACGATTGGGTCATCGTGCTGAACGGACTCTTCCCGAGAGACACGGCATCGAGCGGGCTCGTGCCGACCCTGGCGAACGAGCCCGGATGGACCCACGCGGGCGGCACCGCGGTCTCGGCGAGCGGCGTCGTCGTGGGCCGAGCCGACGACGGCGTCGTGCTCATCGCCTCGAGCAAGGCGGGGTTCGACCAGGCCGCTTCGGGAAGCGACGGCGCGGAGCGACTCGGGCTCAAGACAGCGGGGGCGGGCAGCTTCGGACTCGGACGCGCCGCGCTCGATCGTCTCGCTCGGACCCCGGCCGTCCTGGCGACCGGGGACCTCGCGGGGCTCTATCAGCAGCTCACTCGAGTGAGCGGCTCGCTCGGGGCCGGCGAACGCATCGAAGCTCGAGCCGCATTTTCCGCCGCCGACGCCCATGTGGCGCGCCGAGCCGCCGAAGAAACCCTGGGCCTGCTGCGCGCGCTGAGCCGCTCGGTCCCGACGGCGCTCGGCGGTGCCCTCCTCGCCGGGGTCGAGCGGTCCACCATCCAGTCCGAAGAAGGGACGGATCCGGTACTCGCGCTCACCTGGGAACGGATCGAAGCGGACCGGGCGCTGGCGGCACTGGCCGAACGAAGCCGGCGGTGAGCCCGGGCGGCGCGCCGCGACGGGGCGCCCAGAGTTGACTCGACCGGGGCCGTGGGGTACCTCAGCCCGGCTCGGTCGAAAAGGGCCCGCGCGAGCGGTGCTCCGAGTGGCCCTTCGCACCCGAGGTCTCTCCACGGAGGTTTTTCCAAGAATCCATGTCTGCCACTGAAATAACAACCAACCCCAACCAGAGTGAGAACTTCGCCGCACTCTTCGAGACGACTGCAACGGAAACGGGCGGTCTCGACACAGGCGGAGAAGGTCAGATCGTCAACGGTATCGTGGTTCAGGTGAACCGCGACTCCGTCGTGGTGGACATCGGTGGGAAGAGCGAAGGGGTAATCTCCAAGAACGAGTTCATCGACGCGGCGGGCGAAGTCCACGTCCGCGCCGGTGATCGCGTCGACGTGTTCGTCGAGAGCCGCGAGACCGACGACGGCCTCATCTCCTTGTCGAAGGAAAAAGCCGACAAGATGAAGGTGTGGGACGAGATCTCGAGCGCGTGCGAGCGCGACGAGATCATCGAGGGGACCATCACGCAGCGCGTGAAGGGCGGCCTCTCCGTCACCATCCGCGGCGGCGTGAAGGCGTTCCTCCCGGGCTCCCAGGTGGATCTGCGCCCGGTGCGCAACCTCGACAAGCTGATCGGCCAGACGTACGAGTTCAAGGTCATCAAGTTCAACAAGAAGCGCGGCAACATCGTGCTCTCGCGTCGCGTGCTCCTCGAGAAGGAGCGCGACACGATGAAGGCCCGGACGCTCGAGACCCTGCAAGAAGGCATGGTCCTCGACGGCGTCATCAAGAACCTCACCGAGTACGGCGCGTTCGTCGATCTCGGCGGCATCGACGGCTTGCTCCACATCACGGACATGTCCTGGGGCCGCGTGAATCACCCGAGCGAGGTGTTCAAGGTCGGCGACAAGGTCACCGTGAAGGTGCTGAAGTACAACGCCGACACCGAGCGCGTGAGCCTCGGCCTGAAGCAGACCCAGGAAGACCCGTGGAACCACGCCGAGGAGGCGTATCCGCTCGGCAAGCGCGTCAAGGGCAAGGTGATGAGCATCACCGACTACGGCGCGTTCGTGGAGCTCGAGCCCGGCATCGAGGGGCTCATTCACGTCAGCGAGATGAGCTGGACGAAGAAGATCAAGCATCCCTCGAAGATGCTCGAGGTCGGCCAGGAAGTGGAATGTCAGGTGCTCGAGGTCGACGCGCGCGCCAAGCGCATCAGCCTCGGCCTGAAGCAGCTCGAGCCCGATCCCTGGACGCTCTTCACGGACAAGTACCACCCCGGCGACAAGATCGTCGGCAAGGTCCGCTCGATCACCGACTACGGCGTGTTCGTCGGCATCGAAGACGGCGTCGACGGCATGGTCCACAAGACGGACCTGTCGTGGTCGCTCAAGGTCAATAACCCCGCCGATCTCTACGCGAAGGGCGACGACGTCACCGCGATCATCCTCTCGATCAATCACGACGAGAAGAAGGTCAGCCTCGGCGTGAAGCAGGTCTACGACGATCCGTGGGGCATCATCCCCGACAAGTATCGGGCCGGCACGATCGTCGATCAGGTCACCGTGCTCCGTCAGGCGGATTACGGCGCCTTCGTGAAACTCGAGGACGGTATCGAAGCCTTGATCGCGACCTCGGACTTGCCCGAGCCGACCGTGAACCCCGGCGATACGTTCAAGGCCGAGGTTCAGAACATCGACTTGATGGACCGCCGCATCACCATGACGGCTCGTAAAGTCGGCGAAGGCTCCGAGGGCGAGCCGGCCGAGGGTGGCAAGCGCGAGACGCGCTCGGCCAGTCGCGGCGGCACGCTCGGCGACCTCCTCAAGGAGAAGCTCGGCGACAAGCTCTCCTCGATGACCGGCGGCGACGACAAGTCTGGCAGCGAGTAGAGCGGCCACGAGCGGTCCCTCGAGCGGACTGGCGGGCACATGAACGACCGGATCAGGCTTCCTCGGCGAATGCAGGATCCGGTCGCTCCGTCGACGAGGCAGAGGGGTGAGGTCGGAGCATGATCTCCGATAGCCCCATGCCGCCGAGCGGCTCCGGATGGACTCGGGACCGCGTCGTGTTTCTGACGGTCAGCGGCGTCGCCGTCCTGGTGCTGCTGTTCTTCACGTCCGAGGTGCTCCTGCCGTTCATGCTCGCGGGCATCACGGCGTACGTGCTCGCCCCCGCGGTCGCGCTGTGCGAGCGCATGAAGATCCCGCGCGCGCTCTCGATCCTGCTCGTCTACGCCATCACGATCGGCGCGCTCTACGGCCTGGTCGCCGCGATCGCGCCGCGCATCTTCATCGAAGCGACGAACCTCATCGGGGAAGCGCCGTCGATGATGCGACGCCTCGTGGCCGAAGGCGCCCCCGCCCTCGAACGGCGCGCTCGCGACGTCTTCGACGAGGTCGGCGAACCACCGGCGGAGCCTCCGGAAACCGCGCCGGCGCTGAAGATCGTGCGCGAAGCCGACGGGTCCTTTTCGGTTCGCCTCGGCGCCGGCGTCGACGTCGTTCAGGACGGGCCGAAGGTGTGGCGGCTCCGGCCGGTCCACCATCGGGAAGAGTCGTTCAGCATTACCGCGATGGTGAGCGAAGCCATCGCCGACACCGCTGGTTACATTCGCCGCAACGCGCTCGAGCTCCTGAAGATCGGTCAGGTCGTCTTCGTGAAGCTCACGCGCGGCATCTTCCTGATGTTCATGACGCTGATGGTCGCCGCCTACCTGATGTACACGCGCGAGGCGATCATCGAGTTTTTCAGATCGCTCGTGCCGATGCGGTCGAGACTCAGCTTCGACCGATTGCTCTTCCGGATCGATCGCGGGTTCTCCGGGGTCGTGCGCGGACAGCTCATCATCATGGTGCTGAACGGCATCCTCTCGGCGATCGGGTTCTGGCTCTTCGGGCTCAAGTACTGGCCGATCCTCGCGCTCGTCGCGTCGATGATGAGCATCGTGCCCGTGTTCGGGTCGATCCTGAGCAGCGTTCCGGTCGTTCTCATCGGGCTCACCCAGAACTTCTGGACGGCGCTCTGGGTTCTCCTCTGGGTCATCGGGATCCATCAGGTCGAGGCAAATCTGCTGAACCCGAAGATCATCGGAGTTGCCGCCAAGCTGCACCCGGTGCTCGTGATTTTTTCGCTCCTGGTCGGGGAGCATTTCTACGGCCTGTGGGGTGCGCTCCTCGCCGTGCCGACCCTGTCGCTCGCCCAGAGCATCTTCAACCACTTCCGCTTCGAATCGCTGCCGGACGCCCCGCCGGATAGCGTCATTCTGCAGACCACCCGCGCCCGCACGCCCGCTCCCACGTCCGCCCCACGAACTCCGGTCTCCGATTAGTGCCCCGTTCGGGGATTCCGCGGCGGATTAGCGCGGCCCCCTCTTCTCTGCCTGCCTCAGCGGCGCTATCACGGCCTCGATGGCAAATCCGTCGGCCGGCAAGGCGAAAAAGCGAGCCTCGAAGAGCCCCATCGTCGAGCGCATCGAGCCGCCCGATCCCTTCAGCCGGAAGAACATCCGCCAGATGGCGGTCCGCCTCGGGTTGCCACTCGCCGCGGTGTGGGTCCTCGGCGGATGCATCGCAGCCATCAGCCAGTCGAAGACGACGATGGGTTTCGCGCTCGGCATTCCGGCGGTCATCACGATCGCCTTGGCCGGGCTCGTGATCTGGGCGGTCCGACAAGCGAAGAAGGCCAAGGGCGTCGCCGGCATCTTGTCGAAGGTGGAGACCGCCGCCGATCGCAAGGCCGCCATCGAGGAGATCGAGCAGAACTACGGAAAGAAGGATCCCGCCGCCATCTTCGCGAAGGCGCAGCTTCTCATGCAGGAAGATCCGCGAAAGGCGCTCGAGGTGCTCGAGCAGATCGACCTCGGCAAGGTGCTCGGCCCCGTCGCCGACGAGGCGAGGGGACAACGCGCGATGATTCATCTCCTGCTCGGCGAAGTGACGCCCGCGCGCGATCTCGCGGACGGCATCGATCTGTCGCGCCAGCAAGATCCGAAGGCGCGCGCGATGATGGCGGGCGTGATCGCCGAAGCCTGGGCGCGCACCGGTCAAGCGAAGAAAGCGTCGGAGACCATCGAGCTCTTCAACGTGGACGATCCGGAGTACGCACAGATCGCCGCGCAGCTCCACCGCGCGCGCGCGTACGTCTACGCCGCGACCGGCGACGTGAAGCAAATGCGACGCTCGTTGAAGCGGCTCGGCGATCAGGACGCGCGGCTTCTCGCCGGGTTCATGAGCAAGCGAACGCATCCGCTCCTGCAAAAAGAAGCGAAGAAGCTGCTCGAGCAATCCGGACAGGTTCCGCGGAAGATGGTCGTTCAGAGACGCTGATTGCGCCGAGGCTCGCTCGCTGCGAGCACGGGGCCCGCTCGGTCTTTGCGATCGAGCCTTGGCTTCGTCGTGAAGTTCGAGGGCAACGGGCAACGGTAAAGGGGTGAAGGAAAAAGGGGGAAGGGACCGTGTGTGCACCGCGGCGTTGTGCCGAGCCGAGCCGAGCCGAGTCGCCCTGGACAGGCCTGCGACTCGGCGGGGTTGGGAGTTGATCAGAAAGGATCAACTCATGCTCCAGATCTATTCAGTCGTGCTCGAAACGCTGGACGTCACGTGGTCTCTCCCCTGTTTTCGCGCGATGATGGTCACGGGGACCGATTCTCGCAAGGAACAGCCGATGGCGAC
>CAZDNG010000023.1:81475-114856 GCA_964506835.1 uncultured Polyangiaceae bacterium | reverse complement strand
CTGAACACCGCGTGCCGATGACCGGATTTTTCCGGCTGCCACCGGGAACGCCGCCACCGCTTCGCATCATCACGTGCCTGGGTCCGATAGCGCGCGATCTCGCCGACCTCGAGCTCGCGCTGTCGATCATCGGTGGACCGGACGGAATCGACATGGACGTGCCGCCGGTTCCGCTCGTCCGAGAGCGGGACGACGTCGGCCTCGACGGCCTGCGACTCGCGTTCGCGACGAGCCTTCCCGGCGCCACCGTCGGGAGGGCCATCAAGGAGCAGGTAACGCGCGTCGCAACCGAGGCAGCCAAGGCCGGCGCGCGCGTCGAAGAGCGACTCCCCGATTGCGATTGGGAAGGAGGGGGCGCGCTCTTCGGAAAGCTCGTCCGAACGTTGACGTCGTTGCCGATCACCGAAAGCCTCGCGTGGTACCTCGCGGCGCTGCACCAACGCGATCAGTACATGAACGCCTGGGACGCCCTGTTCCGCGACGTCGACGCGCTGATCCTGCCCGCCGCCATGACGACCGCCTTTCCGCACTGTGAACCGGGTGCGCCGCTCGAAGTCGATGGTGAAAACGAACCCTACTTCGACCTGACCGCCGTGCTCACGATGGCGAACCTCGGTGGGCTGCCGGCGCTCGTCGCACCGGCGGCCGAGGACTTCGAGGGCTTGCCCATCGGCGTGCAGATCGTCGGACCGCGGTGGTCGGAGACGCGGCTCTTGCGAATCTGCCGCGCGCTCGAATCGGCGCAGATTCTCCCCGGTTTTCGAGCGCCGCCGGAAACGTGAACGCGCTCACACCGGCGGCGTGGTCGGCGTGGTCGGCGTGGTCGGCGTGGTCGGCGCTTCGACGAACGCGTCGGCGAAGCGCCGAAATAGCGACGTCCAATCGACGTCGCCGTAGCCTTCGCCGAAGCGAACGAAGACGGCGTGCTTGTCGGGCTCGACGAAGACGTATTGGCCGCGATAACCCTTCGCAAAGTACGCGCGACCGTCGCTCGTCAGAAACCACTGGTACTTGCCGCGCCTCACCCAACCGTCGGCGGTGTGGAGCCATCCGGCGACGGGATCCGGCGAGAGCGAGCGGTCGACCCACGAGTCGGGCAAGATCGCCCTTCCGCCGACCACGCCCTTGTGAAGAAAGAGCAGGCCGAGCCGCGCGTGATCGCGGAGCGTGGCGTTGAATCCGCCGAAGAACTTCTCGACGCCGTTTTCACGGCTGTCGAGCGACCACGACGCGGGCCGTTCGGCGCCGAGCGGCCCCCAGACTTCTCGCTCGAAGTAGCTCGAGATGGTTTCGCCACGGAGACGCCGATGGAGCGCGTCCCAGAGGAGCTGAACATTGACGCTACCGTAGAGGTAGCGCGTTCCGGGGCGCCACTTCACGTCGTAGTCGTACGAGTGACTCCGCAAATCGGTCGTGTAGTAGAACTTCGGCGACTCGAGCGACTCTTCGTCGAAATCGATGCCCGAGGTCATGCGGAGCAGTTCGTCGAGGGTGATCTCGTCGTAGCGCGGCTTTCGAGCGAGCTCCGGAACGTAGTCGACGATGGATTGATCGACCGACGAGAAGACACCCTCGCTCACGGCGCGGCCGACGAGCACGGCGGCGTACGTCTTGGTCAGCGAGAACGCGGGAAGCTCGGTCGCCGCAGAAAAGCCGTCGAAGTAACGCTCGTACACGACCTGGTCGTCGTGGATCACCAGAAACGCGCGCGTCTTTTCGGTCTCGAGGAGCCGGTCGAGCGAGCGATATCGTGCGCGCTCCTTCGGCGTCAGCGGAAACCTCGCTTCCTCGGCGCTCTTCGCCAGCGGCAGCGGCGTGCTCGACGCACGGACGACCCGCTCGTCGAAGTAGCTCGGTGCGTTCAGGGTGGGCGTGTTGTAATACGCCATGCGCGCGTAGAGGCAGCCGCTGCACGGCAGGCCGAGCAGCGAAACGACGAAGAGACGAAGGGCGCGCGCGCGCATCGAAGCTCGGGTGCCATACGTCGATTTCGCCGATTGCGATACGTCGTTGCGTGCGCGCGCCGAGGCGTCGCGTTTTTCGACCGCAGAACCGGGTCGCTGCGGACTCGGGCGCCGCGAGCGGATCTTGTAAGCTCGCGCCCCGATGGCCGACTTCGAGTTGCTCATGGGCCTGCTCCTGGTCTCGGTGGTGCTCGCCGGGTTGGCGCGCCGGATCGGCGTGCCGTATCCCGCGTTCCTCGCGATCGGCGGCGTGCTCCTGGCGTTGATCCCCGGAACGCCGCGGTTCGAGATCAGGCCGGATCTCGCGCTCGCGCTCTTCGTCGCGCCGGTGCTCCTCGACTCCTCGTACGATGCGTCGCCGCGCGACTTGAAGGACGACTGGGTCGCGCTCGCCGGGCTCGTGCTCGTCGCCGTCGGACTGACGACGCTTGCGGTCGCCTGGGTCGCGCGCGCGTTGATACCGTCGATGCCTTGGGCCGTCGCGGTCGCGCTCGGCGCGATCGTCGCTCCCCCCGACGCCGCTGCCGCGACCGCGGTGCTCTCGCAGGTGAAGCCGCCCCATCGCATCGTGATGATCCTCGAGGGCGAGAGCCTCCTGAACGACGCGAGCGCCCTCCTCGTCTATCGCGTCGCTGTGGGCATGACCCTGTCGCACGGCGTGCTCAGCTTCGCGAGCGTCGCGCCGACGTTTCTCCTCGCCGTCGTCGGTAGCGCGGGGTTCGGCATCCTGTGGGGCGCGGTCACCCTTCGGCTCACCGACAACGTGCGCGACGTGCCGAGCTCCATCGTCCTGCAATTCGTGAGCACGTTCGGCATCTGGATCGTCGCCGATCGGCTCGGGCTGTCGAGCGTGCTCACGATGGTGTGCTTCGCGGTATTCGTCGCGCGGCGCGCTCCCGAACGCACTCCGGCGCGCATGCGGGTGCCGTCGTACGCGGTGTGGGACACGGTCGTGTTCGTCGCGAACGTGCTCGCGTTCATCCTCATCGGGCTCGCGATCCGTCCGGTCCTCGACGGGCTCGCGCCAGCGCTTCGAGTCCGCTACCTCGTCGTCGCGGGAGCCGAGGTCGTGACGGTCATCGTCGTGCGCATCGCGTGGGTGATGGCCTACAACACCATCGATCGGCTCCGCGTCCGCTGGTTCGGGTTTCATCCGAGACGACCGACGCCGCTTCCGACGATCCGCGGGGGCGTCATCATTTCGTGGTGCGGCATGCGCGGCGTGGTGACGCTCGCCGCGGCGCTCTCACTCCCCGCGGGCGTCCACGGAGGCTTCCCGTATCGCGACCTCATCGTGCTCACGGCATTCTCGGTCGTGCTCGGCACGCTGGTGGTGCAGGGGTTGACTCTCAAACCGCTGCTCCGCGTGCTCGACCTCCGCGACGACGATCCGGTCGGACGCGAGGTCGACCTGGCGCGTGCCCGCGCGCTCCGTGCAGTGCTCGCGAGCATCGAGGGGGAAGCGTCATCCGCTGCCGACGCCGTTCGTCACGCCTACGCCACATTGTTACAGAATTCCGTCGATGGCTCCGACGTCGGCACCGACGTGTCGGTCGAAGAGGAACTCGGGCGACGTGCGCTTTCCGCGGCGCGACACGCGGTGTCCGAGATGCGCGCCCGGGCAGAGATCGGTGATGACGCTTTTCACCGGTTGGAAGAAGACATGGATCGCATCGAGCTCAGCGCCGCCTCGTAACCGTGACCGTGACCGAACCGGCGAACCCGGACGATGACGTCCGTGCTAGCGTCGGGCGCTTTCGACAAGGAGAACCCCATGATCAAGCTATATGGACATCCCGCGAGCACCTGTACGCGAAAGGTGCTGATGACCCTGAACGAGACCAAGACGCCGTTCGAGCTCACGACGGTCGATTTCGCGACGGGCGAGCACAAGAAGCAGCCGCACTTGAGCCGGCAGCCGTTCGGGCAGATCCCGGCGATCGACGACGACGGCTTCGCGATGTACGAGTCGCGCGCCATCAGTCGTTACATCAACGAAAAGGTCGACGGCGAGTTGATCCCGGACGATCTCAAGGCTCGGGCGCTCATGGAGGAGTGGATCAGCATCGAGACGAGTAACTTCACCCCCCACGCGATGAAGTTCATCTACAACGACGTCTTCAAGCGTCCGCAGGACGCCGCCGTGCTCGAGACGGCGCAAAAAGGCCTCGAACTCGCGCTCGGCGTCATGGAGACGCAGCTCGCCAAGACGCCGTTCATCGCCGGCAAGGACTTCTCCCTGGCCGACGTCATGTTCATGCCTTACTTCGAATACGCGATGATGACCGCGGCGAAGCCGACGTTCGCGAAGTATCCCCACGTGAGTGCGTGGTGGAGCAAGGTCAGCGAGCGCCCGGCGTGGTTGAAGTCGGTGGGACGGGGCTGAGCAACGCGGCGCTGTTTCGGCGAGTCACGGCGACAGCGACGGCCGCGGCGAGCACCAGCAGGAGTCCCGCGAGCAGGAACGGCGCGCCCGGCAGATGAGCGGGCGCGTCCTTCCCGATGAACGCCGCGAACGTGAGCGTGAAGAGGCCCGGCCCGAACAAGCCCGCGATGCCCATGATGCTGCTGTTCGCTCCCTGGAGCTGTCCTTGTTCGGTCGGCAACGTGCGCGCCGTCATCAGCGATTGCGCCGCGGGGCCCGATAAGCCCCAGAGCCCCATCACCGGAATGCCGAGCCAGAACACGGTCCCCGTCGTCGCGAAGCCGTAGAGCCCGAAGCCGGCGGCGCCGAACAAGAGACCCGCGACGAGCACGCGTCGGTCTCCGAAACGCGCGGCGAAAGGAACCAGGGCGCCTTGCACGATCGCCGACGACACCCCGACGCCGGCGAGGGTGAGCCCGACCATGCGCGTGTCCCAGTGGTAACGGTACCCCGCATACAGCGCGAACACCGCCGGCAACGCCGAGTGCGCGACGTCGCCGAGAAAATTCACGAGCGAGAGCCCGAGGAGCCCCTGATGCGAGCGCAGGAGCGCGAGCGAACCGAGCGGATTGGCCCTCCGCCAAGAGAACGGCACCCGGTTTTCCTTCGGCAGCGACTCGGGCAAGACGAAAAAGCCGTAGAGCGAGTTCAAGAGGCTCGCGCCCGCCGCGACCCAGAACGGCAGCCGCGGCGAGAACCCGCCGAGTAGTCCGCCGATCGCCGGGCCGAGCACGAACCCGAGCCCGAACGCGACGCCGATCATCCCGAACCCCGCCGCGCGCTTTTCGGGAGGCGTGACGTCCGCGATGTAAGCGCCCGCCGTCGAAAAACTCGCCGCGGTGATCCCCGACACGATGCGCCCGAGAAAGAGCCACCCGATCGTCGGTGACGCCGCCATGAGCACGTAGTCGAGCCCGAGCCCGACGTTCGAGAGGAGCACGACGCGCCTTCGGCCGAAGCTGTCGGACAGCGCGCCTTGCACCGGCGAGAACACGAACTGCATCAACGCCCACACCGTGCCGAACGCGCCGTACACGCGCGCGGCACGCTGCGTGTCACCGGCGAGAAAGCTCAGGACCAGCTTCGGCAGCACCGGAATGATGATCCCGAGCGCGAGCATGTCGAGCGCCACCGTCACGAAGATGAACGCGAGCGCAGCGCGGCGCGGTGCTCTCGGGGTCGGCATCGGATCGGTCAACGGTCCGTTCTACCACGCAAGAGCGCCCGTTTCTTCACCCTGCCGGTTCTCTCTTCGAAGCTTGGAGGACCGACTCGAGCTTTGCAACGAGGTCCTGATCGCGATGAAAACCGAGTTCGGTGATACGCCGCAATTCGTCCCGCACGATGTCGAGGTCGACCTGCGGCACGAACTCGAGGAGCCGAATCGCGTCCAGACGATCCTGGAGACGACTTTCAGACATGCTGAGCACCTTCATCGCGAGGAGCTCCTCCGCATTGGCGACGGGCACCATGCCGGCGCTCCCCATGTCCACGGGTGTTGCCCGAGCGATGATTTCCGCTTCGATGCCGGAGCTCGCGAACAGCAAATCGATCTTCACTCCCTGCGGGGACATCAGACGAATCGTCGAGAGCCGCTGGCGCGTCTCGTGTTCGACGCTCGCGACCGGCAAATAACCCTCGGAGCGAAGGTCATGGACGAGATCTTCCGCGTCGCGATCGTCGGAGACACCAACGGCCACGTCGACGTCTCGGGTGAATCTAATCTCCGATCGAACGGAGACCGCCAGACCGCCGACCAACGCGAACACCCTGCGCCGCGACCGGAGCGCGGAACAAATTGCCGAGAGGGCAAGCTCGGGCGCCGGCTCAGCAGTCATCCTCGGTGAGCCAGGCAGTCAACAATCGCTCGACTTCCGCGTCCCCGGCGTCCGGAAATTGGCGGCGCAGGTTCGAGCGCTTCAATCGAATTCCGGCCGACATCGTCTCCAGCGCGAGGGCGAGCTTCCGCGCCGGATCGAGGGACCGGTCGAGCTCGTGATCGCTGGCCTTCAACGCATCCACGCGTCTTCAGTTTACCGCGCACGACCGCCGCTGTCACACCCGGACCGCCACGATTTGGGCCGTCGGCCCGCGCCGGTCTCGGCTATACGCCGCTATCGTCACCATGAGCGCCCCTCCCCTCGCTCGTCAGCTCGACGCCTTGCCGCCGCGCCCGGAAGACGTGCGCGGAGAAGAGGTGCTCGACCGCTTCCTCGACTACGTCAAAGAGCGCGGCCTCGAGCTCTATCCGGCGCAAGAAGAGGCGATCCTGGAGATCGTCGCGGGCAAGAACGTCATCTTGGGGACGCCGACGGGCTCCGGCAAATCGCTCGTCGCGACGGCGATGCATTTTCTCGCGATGGCCGAGGGACGACGCTCGTTTTACACCTGCCCCATCAAGGCGCTGGTGAGCGAGAAGTTTTTCGCGCTCTGCGACGACTTCGGCCCGGACAACGTCGGCATGATGACCGGCGACGCCTCGGTGAATCGCGACGCGCCGATCATCTGCTGCACGGCGGAGATCCTGTCGAATATGGCGCTCCGCGAGGGCGACCAGGCCGACGTCGACTACGTCGTGATGGACGAATTTCACTACTACGCCGATCGCGAACGCGGCGTCGCCTGGCAAGTGCCGCTCCTCACGTTGCCGCAAGCGCGCTTCCTGCTCATGTCGGCGACGCTCGGCCCGTCCGAGCGATTCGCGGAAAAACTCACCGCGCTCACCGGCGCGGATACGGCGATCGTGCTCGGCACCGAGCGACCCGTGCCGCTCGACTACGAATATCGCGAGACCTTGCTCCACGAGACGGTGCAAGACCTGGTGAAAATCGGAAAAGCGCCGGTATATCTCGTCAGCTTCACGCAGCGTGGCGCGGCGGAAGAAGCACAGAACCTCCTCAGCGTCGATTTCTCCACCAAGGAGGAAAAGAAGGCGATCGCCGAGGCGTTGGTCGGTACGCGGTTCGACAGCCCGTTCGGCAAGGAAATGCAGAAGCTCGTGCGTCACGGCGTCGGGCTACACCACGCCGGGCTTCTCCCGAAATACCGGCGCGTCGTGGAGCGGCTCGCCCAGCGCGGTCTCTTGAAGATCATCAGCGGCACCGACACGCTCGGCGTGGGCGTCAACGTCCCGATCCGCACCGTCTTGCTCACGAAGCTGTGCAAATACGACGGCGAGAAAACGGCGATCCTCTCGGTGCGCGATTTTCAGCAGATCTCCGGCCGCGCGGGCCGCCGTGGTTTCGACGTTCGCGGGACGGTGGTCGCGCAAGCTCCGGAGCACGTAACCGAAAATCTGCGGATGACGCAGAAGGCCGCCGGCGACAAGGCCAAGCAACGCAAAATCGTCAAGAAGAAGCCGCCCGAAAAAGGCTACGTCCACTGGGACCGCGCGACGTTCGAACGGCTCATCACGTCGAGCCCCGAACCCCTCGTGTCACGTTTCTCGGTGTCGTACGGCATGCTGCTCAACGTGCTTTCGCGCGGCAAAGGCGGCTGCAAGGCCATGGCACGCTTGATCCAAAGCTCCGACGAACGGCGCGCTCAAAAGCGCATCATCGCCAAGACGGCGGAGCAGATGTTCCGCTCGCTCCTCGATGCGCACGTGGTCGAGATCGCGTCCGATCGAAGCGTGGTCGTCAACGCCGACCTTCAGGAAGACTTCTCGCTGAACCACGCGCTGTCGCTCTATTTGCTTCACGCCATCGATCTCCTGGAACGTGACTCGGAGACGTACAGTCTCGATCTCCTGACCCTGGTCGAGGCGATCCTCGAAAATCCGGATCTCGTCCTCATTCGCCAGCTCGACAAACTGAAGACCGAGAAGATGGCCGAGCTGAAAGCGCAAGGCGTCGAGTTCGACGACCGCATCGCCGCGCTCGAGAAACTCGAGTACCCGAAGCCGAACCGCGACTTCGTCTACGACACGTTCAACGCGTTCGTGCGCTCGCACCCGTGGATCGCCGCGGAGAACATCCGCCCCAAATCGATCGCCCGCGAGATGTTCGAGATGTTCCTATCGTTTCCGGAATATGTGAGGGAATACGGGCTCGAGCGCGGCGAGGGCGTGCTCCTTCGTTACCTGTCGCAGGTATACAAGACGTTGACTCAGACGGTGCCGGCGCTGGCGAAGACGCCGGAGGTCGACGAGATCGTCACGTACTTCGGCGCCATCGTGCGCGCAGTGGACTCGAGCTTGCTCGACGAGTGGGAACGCCTGCACGACGGTGCACCCATCGCGGGCGCCACCGCGCCGGCGCTCGCGACAGAAGCGCCCGGCGAAGCCGACGTCACGCGGAGCCCGAAGGAGTTCACGGTGCTGGTGCGCAACGCCGTCTTCGCCGTCTTGCGCGCGCTCGCGCGCAAAGACTACGTCGGGGTCACGAATCTCCTCGTGCCGAACGAGTGGACTCGCGAACGCATCGAGGCGGCGCTCGCGCCGTTCTGGGCCGAGCACGCGGGCATCCGCCTCGACCCCAAAGCACGCGCTCCGACCAACACCAAGGTCACGCCCGGCCACGACGAATCGTGGGCCGTCCAGCAAATCATCTGGGACGAAGAAGAAGCCAACGACTGGGCACTCGATTTCCGCGTCGATCTCGTCGCGTCGCGCACCGAAGCGCGGGCCGTGCTGAAGCTCGTCGACATCGTGTCCTGAGCGCGACCGCCGGTCTCGGCGCTCCGAGGAATCGACCCGGACGAGTTTCGTCACCCGAGTGTCTCGAAATCGTTGCTTTCTGGATGGAGTCGCCCCAGATGAGGGCCGGCGAATGTTTCGGCTGAGTAAGGGAAAAGATCCGTTCTTCGTGGCATTCGCCGCCCACGCGAAGGTCACGGTGCGCGCCGCGGAGCTCCTCGAACAGCTCTTCGAGCGCCCCGGCGACGTCGAGGATCTAAAAAAGCGGATCACCCTCGCCGAACACGAGGGCGACGAGATCACCCACCGGACGATCTCGCGCTTGCGAAGCCAGTGGATCACGCCGCTCGACCGGCCCGATATTTTGGCGCTGACGACGCGCCTCGACGACGTCCTCGACGCGATCGAATCGATCGCGGAGCGAATCCTCTTGTTCGATATTCGCGAGTGTCCGCCGATCGCGCTCGATGCGGCGCGCGTCCTCGGAAAGAGCGTCGTGGCGATGTCCAAGGCGGTCGATTTGTTGCCCGAGGCGCGACGCCGATCGCCGGAAATTCTGGCCCTGTGCGCGGAGATCGGCGCGCACGAAAGCGCCGCGGACGCGCTCTATCGCACGGCGATCGCGGAGCTCTTCAAACCGGGGAGCGACCCGCTGCTCGTCATGAAGTGGCGCGACATCTACGAGCAACTCGAGACCGTGACCGATCTTTGCGAGGACGTCGCGAACTCCCTCGAAGGCGTCGTGCTGGAGTACGCCTGATGCTCGCGCTCGTCGCGGTCGTTTCCCTCGCGCTCCTCTTCGACTTCGTCAACGGCCTCCACGATTCGGCGAACTCCATCGCCACCATCGTCTCGACCCGCGTATTGAGCCCGCTCGCGGCCGTCGTCTGGGCGGCTTTTTTCAACTTCGTCGCGTTCTTGATCTTCCAGGCGACGGTGGCGAGCAACATCGCCCACGGTGTCTCGGCGAGCGTCGTGTCGCTCACGGTGGTCGCCTGCGGGCTCATCGGCGCGCTCGTGTGGGACGTGCTCACGTGGTGGCTCGCGCTGCCGTCGTCCTCGTCGCACGCGCTGCTCGGCGGTTTCGCGGGGGCTGCGGTCGCCAAGGCAGGCTTCGGCTCGCTCGATCTTCATTTCCTCGGCATTACGGCGCTGTTCATCGTGCTCTCGCCGCTCCTCGGTCTCTTTCTCGGCGCGGTAATCATGCGCACGCTGATCGCCGGGTTCGGCAGGCGCTCGCCCCGTTTCGTCGATCGGACGTTTCGTCGCGGCCAGCTCGTCTCCGCCGCGCTCTATTCGCTCGGGCACGGCGGCAACGACGCGCAAAAGACGATGGGCATCATCACGGCGGCTCTCGTTGCGACCGGCCATGTCGCGAGCGGCCATGTCGCGAACGGACACCAGGGGCCGCACGTGCCGCTCTGGGTCGTCCTGGCCTGTCACGCAGCGATGGCGCTCGGCACCATGACCGGCGGCTGGCGCATCGTCCGGACACTCGGGATGGGGGTCGCCAAGCTCCAACCCATCGGCGGTTTCGCCGCGGAGACCAGCGGCGCGATCACTTTGTTCCTGGCGACGAAGCTCGGGATCCCGGTGTCGACCACGCACACCATCGCCGGCGCGATCTTGGGCGTCGGCAGCGTGACGAAGCTCAGCGCCGTGCGCTGGGGCGTCGCGGGACGCATGGTGACGGCCTGGGTGTTCACGATCCCCTGCGCCGGAGCCGTGGCGTGCATGACGTTTCTGCTCGCGACTGCACTCGGGCTCCCGCGCTGAGCGGCGCCGTGACAGCGTCGTACGGCTCGTTCGCGCCACGGGTGACATCGGGTACGGTGCTTGCACCGCGAATCAGGATAGAAGCACCATGGACCTCGAGCTTTCGGGAAAAGTCGCCGTCGTCACCGCCGCCAGCAAGGGCATCGGGCTCGCCATCACGAAGATGCTCGCCGATGAAGGAGCCAAAGTGGTGGCCGGCGCCCGCACGGTCGACAGCCTCGGTGGATTGAAGGGCGTGACTGCCGTCGCGGTCGATCTCTCCAAACCCGCGGGGCCGCCGGACCTCGTGAATCGCGCGATAAAAGAGCACGGACGAGTCGACGTCCTCGTGAACAACATGGGCGCGGTGAAGATCCGCCTCGGGGGGTTTCTCGGGACCAGCGACGAGGAGTTCGAGTGGGGGATGCAAATGAACTTCTTCTCGTCGCTCCGCGCGACCCGCGCGGCCATCGCGCAAATGCTGACACAAGGCGGCGGAACGATCGTCAACGTCGCGTCGGTGAACGCTTTCTTCCAGCCGGACGCCGGCACGATCGACTACGGCGCCGCGAAAGCCGCACTGGTCAATCTGACCAAATCTTTGTCACAAGAGTTCGGCCCCAAAGGGATCCGCATCAACGACGTGTCGCCCGGCCCGGTGAGCACCGATCTCTGGCTCGGCAAAGACGGCGTCGCGAACACCGTCGCGAAAGCGATGGGCGTCGACCAGAACACCGCGCGCGACCGGATATTCGCCAGCATCGGCGGTTTGGCCACCGGACGCATGACGACTCCGGAAGAAGTGGCGACCTTGGTGGTCATGCTCGCCTCCCCGCGCACCGCGAACGTCACCGGCTCGAACTTCGTCATCGACGGCGGTTTGATCAAGACGCTCTGAGCGCTCGACCCGCGCGGCCGGCGATGGGATGCTCGCGGAGAGCATGAAGCCGAAAATCAAGGTGCTGACGCTGGCGGTGAGCGATCTCGAGCGCTCGCTGACGTTTTATCGAGACGGCCTCGGTTTGCCGACGGAAGGCGTCATCGGCAAGGAGTTCGAGGACGGCGCGGTCGTGTTCTTCCACATGAACGAAAGCCTGATCCTGGCGCTCTACCCGGCCGCGTCGCTCGCCAAGGACGCGAAGATCACGCCGACTACCGTGCGACTCGGCGCGGTGTCGATCGGGCACGTCGTGGGGTCGCGCGAAGAGGTAGACGCGACGATGAAAACCGCAGCGTCGGCGGGAGGCGTGATCACGGACCCGGCGCAGATGCGGTTTTGGGGTGGTTATTCCGGATATTTCCACGACCCCGACGGCCACCTCTGGGAGGTCGCGTACAACCCCGAATGGGATGAACCGGCGGATTGAGCTTCGAGCGCGGCGGCCTTAAATCTTCTCCATGGCACCCGCGGAAGTTCGGCACGTCAGCGTCTTCATCGATCGACCCGCGACGGACGTGTATCGGTTCGCATCCGACGTCGGAAACATGGCGAAATGGGCGACCGGCCTGGGCGGGTCGATCGACAAGGTCGACGGCGAGTGGATCGCCAACGGCCCCATCGGTCGCGTCAAAGTGCGCATGGCAACGCCGAACGCGTTCGGCGTGCTGGATCACGACGTCGTGCTCGAATCGGGAACGACGGTGAAAAATCCGGTGCGCGTGCTCGAGAGCGGCAGCGGAAGCCTCGTCGTCTTCACGCTGTTTCGTCAGCCGGGAGCGACCGATGAGGCCTTCGAAGCGGACGTGAAGTGGGTCGAAAAGGATCTGAACATCCTGAAGAAGCTTCTGGAAAAGTGACGCCTCAGCGCGAGCGCGCCATGTACACGGCGTCGTCGGGGTCGCCCGACGAGAAGCCGCAAGCACGGTAAAACGCGACCGCGCCCGGGTTGTCGGCGACGACCCACAGCTCGCCGAGCTGACGGTCGCTCATCCACGTGGAGAGCGCGTCGACGAGGGCGCGACCGATGCCGCGCCGCCGGTACGCCCCGCGCACGCCGATCTCGTACAGCAGCACCTCGAGGTGACCCGTTCGTTTTCGGAGCAGGTGGCCGTAGAGATGCCCGACGACGCCGCCGTCGTCCTCGGCCACGAAGTGCACGATGGCTGGGTCCGCGAGAAACGCCGCCAGAGCCGCCGGCGAGGACGGGGTGAGCGTCCTGCCGCGATCGTCGATGTCGAAGTCTGCGTCTTCAGCGGCGAGCAGGTGCAACACCGACTCATCACCGGGCCCGAGTTTTCGCAGCGAGACGGCCATCGCCCGAGCGTAGCAGGGTCGCCGCCGAAAACGCGCGCGCCTAGACGACGAAATCCCGAACTCGTGGCTAGCGCAGGATCGACAGCACGCTCGCGCGCGTGTCCGTCCAGAGGACGTCGGGCAATTTCGGTAGGACGTCGGACGCCCGGCCCAGGACGCGCGCGAGGTACGTCCGGTCGCGCGCCGCAACGGCCCATTCGACGTGCGCGACGTGTTCGCGGGCGCTCGTCGCGGTCTCCACGAAGACGCTCGCGAGACCGTTCGCCTGCGCGCTCCCGCGGACGACGCGGTCGACCGCGAGGTGTCGATTCGAGACATTGACGAGGAGAAGTCCGTCGGCGGCGAGCACCCGCGCATAAATGGCGAACGCCTCGCGCGTCACCAGGTGAACCGGCACCGAGTCACTCGCGAACGCGTCGAGCACCAGGACGTCGAACGCCGCATCGCGCTCTTTGGACAAAGAGAGGCGTCCGTCGCCGACCACGACGTCGATGTTCGCCGCGGAATCGGCGAGAAACGTGAAATCGCGGCGCGCGATGTCGACGACGTTCGGGTCGAGCTCGTAAAAGCGAAGTCGATCGCCGGGTTTTCCGTACGCGGCGATCGTGCCGACACCGAGGCCGACCACGCCGATGCGGCGCGGTCGATCGGCGCCGAAAATCATCGCCCGCTCGAGCGCCGTGCCCGCACCGAAGTACATCGTCGGCGTGCGACGGAGCGCGGGATCGCGAAGCTGCATGCCGTGCTGGATGCGACCGTGAGTGAGAATGCGCCCGTCCCGGACGTCGACGACGCGGAGAGAGCCGAGAAAACTCCTTCGCCTTTCGACGACCGTGCCGTCACGCAGCGCGGGTGAAAGTCGCACCAACAAACCCACCACGAGAAGCGGTAGGCAAACGCCGCACCCGAGAAATAGAGTGAGCCGCTCGGGTCGCGTCCACGGATCTCGCGCCTCCGTTCGCGCGGCGACGACGAGAACGACGAACGTCGCGACGGCTCCGAGCTCGAGCTCGTAGTAGTCGGCGAAGACGAACGGCGCGACGAAGCTCACGAAGGCGCCGCCGAGCGCGCCGCCGAGGGCGATCGTCAAGTAGTAGCTCGTGAGGCGCGCCGGACGCGGGCGGTCGTGCGCGAGCTCGCCGTGGCACGCGACCCCAGCGGCCGCGAGCGCGAGCAACGTCGCGCCGATCTGACGGTACAGCGCGGTCGCTCCTTGCGAATAGGCGTTCGTGGCGAGACCGAGCGCGCCGACGATCCACGCGCCGAGCACGGGGCCGCGCCACGACGGACGCCACGCCCCGAACGCGACGATGAACGACCCCAAGTACAGGGCGAGCGGAACGACCCAGAGGAGCGGCGTCGCGGCAACGTCGACGGTGATGTGATTGGTCGCGGCGAGGAGCAGGACGCTCGGCACGAACGAGTACGCAAGCCAGCGAGCGTGTTCGGCGAAGGACGGCGCCTCGCCGAGTTCCTGTGGATCGGTGGACGGAGCGTCGACCCGTGCTCGGAGCGCGCGGGCGCAGCTCGGCATCATCGTGACGACGAACAGGACGAACCCGACGGCCCACGCGCGGAGCTCGACACCGACGTCCCAGAACGGCTCGACGAGAAACGGATAGCCGAGGAGTCCGACGAGTGCGCCGGCGTTCGATACGGCGTAGAGCCCGTGCGCGGGTCGACGGTCGAGAGCGACCCAGTGCGAGAGCAGCGGCGTCGTCGCGGCGAGAGCGAAAAAGGGCAGGCCCGCGCGACGAAGCAAGAGCCACGACACGGAGAGCGCGGGGGGCAACGACGGCCCGATCGAAGCCGTGGACGTCGCGAACAGCCCGGCGAACATCGCGACGACCAGCACGACGAGGTGCGCCGTGGCTTGCGTGCGCGGCGACCATCGCGCGAGCTGGTTCGCGTAGAGGTACGCGGCGAGAAGCAAGAGCTGGAACGACGCCACGCACGCCGACCACGTCGCGGGGTTCCCGCCCAGGGTCGGCAAGAGCCACTTCGCGAGCATCGGTTCGACGACGAAGAGGAGCGCCGCGCCGAAGAACGCAGGCAGCGCGGCGAACGCGAACCGCGTGCTCGAACGGGACCCGAAGACGCCGTTCGACGCCGCGCTCCCGTCTTCCGCGTCGGGTATTGCCGGCAAATGTCGCAGGTTACCGCGACGCTCGCCCGCTCGATACGGAAGAACGCTTCGCTTGCGACGGCTCGCGGCGCGCCGTAATTTCGCGCGACGCCGCATGCCTCGACCGAACTGGTTCTTCGCGTTTCCGATCGACGGCGCGTTCGTCCTCGAGCTCCCGCCGGTGCCGACGTCGCTTCGTCGCTTTCACCCCGAAGACGTCCACTTGACGCTCGCGTTTCTCGGCGGGTGCGGCGAAGAAGCGGCTCGCCGGGCGCTCGACGCGCTCGACGCGCGCCTCGGCGAGAAATCGTGGCCGTCGATCCCGGTGTCGCTCGGCGACGTCGTCCCGATGGGCGGTTCGCGTCGTCTGTACACGGCGCTGTCCGCGCTGCTCGTCGAGGGTCGCGACGAAACCACGGCTTACCTCGCGGCGCTCCGCGACGGGCTCACCGAGACCGCGACCGGCCGGCGCGACAAACGCCCACCGAAACCGCACGTGAGCATCGCTCGACCGCGGGGGCGCGCGACCGAGGCCGATCGCCAAGCGGGGCTCGTCTGGGCGTCGAACCTCGATCTTCGCCGTGTCGTCGCGACCTTGGATCGCATCGCGCTCTATACGTGGAGCGACGTCCGCCGCGAGCGCCTCTTCAAAATCGTCGACGAACGGCGCCTCGGCTGACGACTCAGAGGTCGCGGAGCGCCGTCGGACGCGACAGCAGCCCGCCGCCGGCTTTGCCGCGGACGAGGCGTTGCGACGGGTAAATGCTGCGATGCCCGGCGAGCAAGTACGACAGCACGCAGACGATCGCGACGTGCGGAAACACCGGCGCGCCGAGCAGCTCCACGGCCATGATCGAGAGGGCGAGCGGCGTATTCGCGGAAGACGCGAACACCGCGGCGAGGCCCACACCCGCGCCGAGGGCGAGCGGAATGCCGAGCCCGCGCGCAAGCACGTTGCCGAGAGCCGCACCCACGAAGAACAGCGGCGTGACCTCGCCGCCGAGAAACCCCGCGCCGAGCGTCACCGCGGTGAACACGAGCTTCAACAGGAATGCATAGACCGGCAAATGCGGATCGACGAACGAGCGCACGATCATCGGTACACCGAGTCCGAGATAGTCGCTCGTGCCGACGAGCCTCCACATCAGGACGACCGCGATGCCGCCGAGCGCCATCCGGAGCGGCAACCTCGGAACTCGAATTTCAGCGTGTTTCTTGATGAAATGCGTGAGCTCGATGAACAGCGTCGTGACGAGGGCGGTCGCAGCGGCGACCACGACCCACTTCACGAGCAGGAGCGCCGTGAGCGGAACGTGACTCGCCTGTGGATAGTGCGTGTGCACGATGCCGAGGCCTCGCGTCGTCATATCGCCGACGACCGAGGCGACGAGGGCCGGCACCAGCGCGGCGTATTCCACGCGCCCGAGCACCACGAACTCGAGCCCGAACACCGCGCCCGCGATGGGCGTGCCGAACACCGAACCGAACCCACCGGCCACGCCGGCCGCGAGCAATTGCCGGCGAACGTCTTTTTTGACCTTCAAGCGATGCGAGAGCCAGTCGGTGAGGCTCGCGCCCATCTGCACCGCGGTGCCCTCGCGACCGGCGCTGCCTCCGAAGACATGCGTGAGCACCGTTCCGAAGAGCACCATCGGCGCCATGCGAAGCGGGATCTCCGGGCCCTCGTCGTGGATCGTGTCGATCACGAGGTTGTTGCCGGCCTTGATCGGCTTTCCGAAGCGCTCGTACACCCAGCCGATCACGAGACCGGCGAGCGGGAGCGTGTACACGATGCGTTCGTGACCGAGGCGAAATGCGGTCGCTCGCTCGAGTAGCCAGAGGAAAAGAGCCGACGCTGCGCCCGAAAGCAGGCCGACCAGGGTGCCGAGCACCAGCCATTGCACGAGCGCGGCGAGTCGATCGCGCTGGCTCATGGCCGCGCCCCGACGCGCTCGCGGCTCGGACTTCGACGTTGGTTTGAAACGTTCACGTGGCCTCGTTCTCCTGCTTTTTTCGCGCCGGAGGGGCTCACGCGAACTCCTACGGCGCCCGATTTGGGCTCGTAGGAGTCATTGGCGGTCCAGGACCGCGGTTCTCGGCGGACTCCACCGCCATCAGTTCTTGGGTGGGCACACTTTCGCGGCGTCCGCCGACTCTGTCAAGGCCCCTGCGCGGACGGCATCCACCGTACACACCTCCGACGACACTCGTCGCGCCGCGTGCCCCAAAAAAACCAAAGAGCGCGAGACCAGAGCTTCGATCGCGCCGGCGTGGTCGCAGCGGTCGCGATGCACGAGAACCGAGGGCGACATATTGCCCCGCGCGGAACGATGGTCGGAGACGCGTCGTCATGTAAGAACCCGTTGGATGCCAGCCGGTGCTTCGGCGACCCTGCCCGCGGTTCGTCCGAAGGTCGTCCTCGCGACGTGTTGCCTGAGTCTGCTCATGGTCACGATGGACGTGACGATCGTCAACGTCGCGCTCCCTTCGATCCGGCACGATCTGAACGCGTCGGTCGCGGGGCTGCAGTGGTCGATCGACGGGTACACGGTCGTCGTTGCGAGCTTCCTGTTGCTCGCGGGTTCCACCGCCGATCGAATCGGACGGAAGCGCACGTTTCAGGCGGGGCTCACCTTGTTCAGCCTGGGCTCGCTGTTGTGCAGCCTCGCGCCAACGACGCTCTTACTGGTGCTATTTCGCATGGTGCAAGCGCTCGGCGGCGCGATGCTGAACCCGGTCGCGATCTCGATCATCGCCAACACGTTCACCGTTCCGAGAGAACGCGCACAAGCCATCGGGATCTGGGGAGCCGTGTTCGGCGTATCGATGGCGGTCGGGCCGCTCGTCGGCGGCGTGCTCACCGAATCGATTGGATGGCGCTCCATTTTCTGGATCAACCTGCCGATCGGACTCGTCGCGTTTCTGCTGACCGCGCGGTTCATTCCCGAGTCGCGCGCCGAAAAACCCCGGCGCGTCGATTTCGTCGGGCAAGCGCTCATCGTCGTCGCGCTCGCGTCGCTCACGTCCGGCGTGATCGACGGACGGCGGATCGGCTGGTCTTCGGCGCCGATCGTCCTGAGTTTCGTCGCCGCGGCCTCGGCGGTGGTGCTCCTCGTCGCGTACGAGTCGCGCCGCTTCGAGCCGCTCGTCGACGTGCGGTTTTTCAGGAGCGCGCCGTTCGCGGGCGCGACGTTGACGGCCGTCATCGCGTTCGCGGCGTTCAGCGGTTTCTTGTTTCTGAACTCCATCTATCTGCAAGAGTCGCGCGGACTCCGGGCGTCGGCGGCGGGCCTTTGCACGCTCCCCATTGCGTTCGCCACGGTCGTTTGCGCGCCGCTCTCGGGCCGCTTGGTCGGCGCGGGTCATGCGCGATTCACTCTGGTGACCGCGGGGGTGGCCATGGCCCTTGCGGCGCTGCTTCTCACCGATCTGCGCGCCGACACCGATTTGCTGCGTTTGGTCGTCGCGTATGCGGTCTTCGGCGTGGGGATCGGCATGGTGAACGCGCCGATCACGAACACCGCCGTCTCGGGGATGCCGCGAGCGCAGGCGGGGCTCGCCGCAGCCGTCGCTTCCACGAGTCGCCAGGTCGGGGCGTCGCTCGGCGTCGCGATCGCCGGCACGATCGCGAGCGGTGGGATCCGCACGGCGCACAACCCGCACTTCGCGGCCGCGACCCATCCGGTGTGGTGGCTCGTCGTGGGCTACGGCGTGGCGATCGCAGTGCTCGGCATCGTGTCGACCGGAGCGTGGGCAAAGGCGAGCGCGGAGAAAATCGCTTACTTGCTCGATCCGCCCGACCCGGGCGCGGGGCCTCGAGTGGCGCAAGCGAGCCCCGACCCGCTCGAGATCGCGGTGGGGATCGAGTGAGTCCCGCGCGGCGCGCGACGACGACGCGTTATCGCAAGTAAACGCGGCTGTAGTCGATCTCGTACGTGATCGGGAAGCTCGACACCGGGAGAGAGATGTTCACGTCCGAGATCTGCGTGTGGCCCCAACCAAAGTCGAACAGGAACGACATGTCGATCGCTTGGCCGCTCTGTCCGCCGCCGAGCGTCCAATGGATGCTCCCGGTCTGCACGACGTAACCGTCGAAGTACACGACGTACGAGTCGTCCTTCTTATAGAGCCAGGTCCAGGTGTGATAGCCGGTGAGATCGCGATCCGACGTCGGCACGCCCGCCGAGGTGAGACCGGTCGGCCAGCTCGAGTAATCGATGTTGTCCGAGCCACCCACGGAGTCGACGTGGAACGCGGCGGGCGGCGGGTAGATGTTCGGCGTGCCGAAGGACTCGAGCACGTCCATTTCAGCGCCTTTGTTCCACTGATTGCCGGCGGTCCAGATGGCGAACCAGTACGCCGCGGCCGCGACGGGCATGCGCGCGCGGGTTTCCCAGAGGAGATCCTTGCCGAGCAACGTGCCGCCGTTCGACAGCGCCCACTTCGCGGTGATGCTGCCGTTGCCGGCGTCGTGCTTCGACACGGTGCACGTCGTTTGCGACGTCGAAAGAGGACGGACGTACGCCTTCATCGAATCCGCGGTGAATTCGCGCGTCGGATGCGCCGGATCTTCGACGGGCTGCATGTCGTTCGGAAGGCCGAGATTCGGCGCGGAAATGGCCGTCGCCGAGTTCGCCGCGACGGTGACCGCCCCGTAATTGGTGCCGTTCGCGATGGTTCCGAACTGGTCGTGAAAATTGAATTCGGAGATCAACGTCGCGGTGTCGGTGATCGTGTCGTTCGTGCCGAAGTCCCAGTTCTTCACCAGGGTGAAGGGCGCGCCGCCGACCGTGCCGGCTTCGGTGGGCGCGGGGCCTTCTGCCGGCTTCGTGATGTCGCCGGTCCCGATCGTCTCAGGTCCGCCCGCCGGCGGGTTTCCAGCGTCGGGTGGATTCGAGACCACGGCGCCGATCGTGAGATGGAGCGTGACGCTCGCGGTGTGGTTGAAGGGTTGGTTCGGCGGGCTGTCCCAGCCCCAGACGGTCCACGTCGTGGCGCCGTCCGCGAGCGACGTCGTGTCGACGGTCACCGAAAACGTACCATCCGCGGCGGGCGCGACTCGCGCGAGGGGCGGCATCTGATGCGTCGCGTCCCACACTTCGACGTTGAGGAAGCCGGGAGCGCGTCCGCGGACCACGACGGAGACGTTGGAGACCGTCGCCTGATCGCTCGGCGCATCGACGACGAGCGTGTACATCGGGATGCTGGTCGAGGCGTCGCCGCCGGTGCTGCCCGCGGCCGTTCCGCCGGTGCTCGCGCCGCCGGTGTTCGCGCCGCTCGCGCCGCCCGCGCCGCCGACGCCACCCGCGGAGACGCCGCCGCCCGACGCACTCGCGCCGCCCGCGCCGGAGAGGCCCCCGCTCGCGAAGCCGCCGCTGCCCGAAAAACCGCCGGCGCTCATGCCACCGCTTCCCATCGTTCCGCTGGAGCCACCGGTTGCCGACGAGCCGCCGCAGGTCGGATCACACCCCGAGCCGTCGACGGCGGTCGCGTCTTTTTTCGAGCATGCCAGGGCAAACGACGCGGCGCCGCAAACAACGAACACCGCGCCCGAGAAGCGAATTTGCCGCATGAATTTTCCTTGGGGGTTCGGCGAGCGTCATTTCACGGGCGAGCGCGCGAAACCGGATCGCCTTGTCAGTGGGCGCAGGGCACGGTCATCGTGGCTCAAAAAAAAACCACGCGCGCTCGAGAGAAAAATCAGAGCCCGACGAGGAAGCCTAGCGAAACGCCGAGAGAAGGCGCGCCGGCGCTACCCGCGTCGTGTCCGCCGATGATGACGACCGGCCGAGGGTCGAGCGAGAGCACTGCGAGATCGGCGGTGAACGCGGTTCGCGCACCCAAGCGCACGATGCCTCCGACGCCGAGCGTCGACAGGAACGACACGACGCTGTCGCTCGTCGAATGGTACGGCGCGACGGCGGAGCCCGCGGTGTGCAGATCGAACGCGCCGATCCCGGCCCAGGCGAAGAAACCGAGGGGCCTCGCGTCCGTCGCGAACCCGACGTCGAGCGACGCGAACTCTTGCCGCACGGTCGCGCTCCCCGCGGTCGCGTCGAGCTCGGGCCCGACGAGCGGCCCCGCGAGCGTCAATCGCAGAAACCAAGGCCGCACCGGGCCGTACGAGATGCGAACGGTGGGTCCCACGGCGAGGCCCACGCCGCGGAGCCCATGCAACCCGAGCGCGCCGATGCCGAGGGCGCCGCCTTGAAACGGCCGCCGGGGCTTCGCCGGTCGCTCCGGCATCGCCGGTTCGACCCATTCGAGAACATCCGGCGGCGCCGCCTTGGCCGGGCTCGACGTCCGCTCGTTCGTCGCGACTTCGAGCAAGCTTGCCCGGAGGAGTTCCATCGCGCGGATCGCGAGGACTGCGGCTGCGTTCGACGCTCCGCCCACCTCGAGGCGTCGCACGACGGTTTTGCCGGTGACGTGATCGCTGATCCAGATGTCGGCGAAGGCGCCGACCCCCGCGCGATTGATGGAGACCGTCGCAAAGCTCGCCGTACCCGACGCGGCGTCTTCCACCTCGGCGCGCGAATCGCCCGGCGTCCGCTCGACCTCCACCACTTCGAATCCGGCGTCGATGAGCTCCGCGCGGAGACGGGTGCTCGCTTCGCGCAGGAGCGCGTCCGTCGACGAGGTGCGGACCACGGCGACCGTCGAACGCACGGCGTCGGCTCGCGCCGGCGCCGCGACGGCACCGAACGAGGCGACGAGGCACGCGGCCGCGCCGAACCGTCGATTCATGGACTCGACAGGATCTCCTGGGCGTACGCGACGTGCGCGCCGTGCGGGAAGCGCTTGACGTATTGAGCCGCGACGCCGCGCGCCGCGTCGCGATTGCCCGAACGAACGAGAGCCACCAATTTTCGACCGAGGGCTTCGGCCGCGAAGGAACCGCGCGGCGATTCACCGAGGTACGCGTCGTACCAGCCGAGCGCCTCGTCGCGTGAGCCCGCGTCGTCCGCCATGCGTCCGAGCACGAACGCCGCTGCGTGCGCTGGCGCCGAGCTCGGAAATCGCGCGCGTTCCGCGAGGAGTCCGCGGCGTGCGAGCGCCCGATCATGGACGTAGCGCGCCGCGTCCGACAGCGCCGCGACATCGGCGAGGGAGCCGTGGTCGAGCGCCGCGTCGATGCCGCGCGCGCGCGCCGCGTCGAGCACGCCGTTGAAGTCGCCGGACGCGAGTCGTTCGGACCACGTCGGCGACGCATGCGCGGACGCTGCGGGCTCCGCCGATTCGACCGGCGCGATGTCGGATGGGGCATCCGGCGCGACGGGTGCCGGCGCGTCTTCTGTCGCCGGAGCGATCGCCGCACTCGGTTCGGGCGCGAAGAGCGACGACAGCTCGGCGCCTCCAGTGCGCGCGTGCGCCACGAGTCGTTGTCCGGCGCTCACTCGCAGACCGTCGCCGAACGACGGCCCGTGCACGATGACGCTGCCGTCGTGGAGCGCGAGCTCGAGCCGCTCTCCAGCGGTCGACCAGCCGACGTCGAACGCCGTCCCCGTCACTTCGATCGAATACGGCCCGGCGGCGATGCTCCAGTGTGTGCGCGGTCGATGAACGACGCGCGCGCGAAGGAGCCCGGTGCCGAGCACGACGCGCGCGCCGTCGGCGGTGACCTCGGCGACGCGCCCTTTGCTTCCGGGACCGAGCTCGATCTCCGTGCCCTCCGAGAAATGGAGTGAGAGCGCGCCGCGATCCGGCGCGACGCCGAGCCAAGCGCCGTCCGCGACGACGGGCCCCGACACGCGGTACTCGAGGAGTCCCGGCTTTCGCATCCACACGACGCCGGCCACGACGGCGAGACACGCCGCAGCGGCGAACAAGAACCACCGCGTTCCAGAGGTCCGCGACACCTTGCCGAACGACGCGACGAGCCGCTCGCGCCCTACCGCATCCCCCGCCTCGCCGATCGAACCGTCGAGACCGCGCGCGACCGCCGCGAGGCTCGTCGCGGCTTCGTCGTGAGGCATCGGTTCGTCCGCGGTCGTCATGATTGACCCGCGACGTAGGGTGCGAGCAACGGATCGGCAGCGGCGAGCAGACAGACGCGCCGCGCCGCGTCCGCAACCCGGCGCTTCGTGGTCGCCAGCGAGCAGCCGAGGACGACCGACAGCTCGGCGAGCTCGAGCCCTTCGACGTAGCGAAGGACGAACACGACGCGGCGTTCGGAGCTGACGCGATCGAGCACGCGATAGAGACGAACGAGCGCGGCGCGCGCTTCATGGTCGTGCACCTGAACCGCGTGTTCCGGCTCCGCGACGACGCCGTCGTCGGAGAGCAGGAGCCAGCGCTTCGCGCGGCGCCGACGGAGCTCGCTCTTGGCGACGTGCAGGGTGATCCCGATGAGAAAGCTCCGGAGCGCCGACGGATCGCGGAGCGAGTGCAGATCGCGAAAGAAACGAAGAAACGAATCTTGCACGCCGTCCTCGACATCGGCGCTCGGGCCGAGCACGCGCCGGAGGATCCGACGAACCAACGTCGAGTACCGATCCCAGAGCCGCGCCGCGGCGCGCGGCGCCCCTGCGCGCACCCCGGCGACGAGCGCGGCGTCGTCTTCGCGTGGAGCGGGCCCCGGGGAGACTACCCGGAGGTGCGCCGGCTGCGGCCGACCTGCGACACCCGGATAGCTCGACATGAACCCAGAAGAATAGGCTCCGGAGCACGGGCTCTTGGCTCAAAAAAGATCCGGCGGACCCGCCGGAAACGGCGGGTCGCCTCCGCGGTCTCGACGGCGCATTCCTCGTGACGACGACACCGACGGTTTCCCTTTGGCACGGTCGCAACGCAACCCGTTGAACTCGCACCTGAAAACCGCTGGAACCGAGTCCGAACATCGTTCGGCGAACGCGCGGCCCACGGGCGCGATTGACGCAGTTCGCGTCGCAGACTCCCGTGTCCCGGATGAAGACGGTGCTCGTTCCGCTTCCGTCGTACGGGTTCGACCCGACCGAATCGGCCGTTCCGTGGAGCCGTTTGAAGCGCGCCGGACACGTCGTCACGTTCGCGACGCCCCACGGCGCGGTCGCAGCCGCCGACCGGCGGATGGTCACCGGCGAAGGGTTGCCCGCGCTCTTCAAGGCCTCGTTGATGGCCGAGCCGAACGCCGTCGCGCGCTATCGCGAGATGGAAGCGTCGGCAGAGTTCCAGCATCCGCTCGACTATGCGTCGCTCGAACGAACACCGTTCGACGTGCTCTTGCTCCCCGGCGGACACGACAAGGGCATGCGCGAGTATCTCGAAGCTCCCGCGTTGCAAGCGACCGTGGCGCGTTTCTTTTCGGAAGGGAAAGTCGTCGCTGCGATTTGTCATGGCACCCTGCTCGCCGCGCGATCTCGGAGTGGGGACCATTCCGTCTTGTGGGGACGAAAAACGACGGGCCTCACGCGACGGCAAGAGCTCGTCGCGTTCTGGCTCACGCGCGCGACGCTCGGCGATTACTACCGCACCTACGACATTCCGATGGCCGACGAGCTCGTCTCGTATCTTCGCTCACCCGACGACTACGACGCGGGGCCCGGCTATCCTATCCCTCTCTCGCGCGACAGCGAATCGCACCTCGAGCGCGGCTTCGTCGTGCGCGACGGCAACTACCTGTCCGCGCGCTGGCCCGGTGACGCCCACCGCTTCGCCGAAACCCTCGTGGATCTGTTGCAAGCGTAGGCGCGCCGTCGGCGGCGAATGAGTAACGCGAGCCCGAGCACGACGACGGATGACGTCCCGTGCGACCGCGCCGCGAGGTGGCACGAGCAGCCGCTCGTTTGGCTTCCGCCGCCGGTCGTGGTGTTGCCACCCCCGTTGTCGGTCGCGCCGCTGTTCGCACCGTTCGCCGAGGCGCCGGTGCCGTTTTGCGCGGCGCCGCTCCCGAGCGATCCGCCGAACCCCACGCCGCCGCCGTTCGCTGCGCCCGCGGTTCCGCCGGCGCCCACGTCGCCGCCGGCACCCGAGGCAACGCCGCCGGTGCCCGAATTGCCGGAAATTCCGCCGGATCCCGACGCGCCCGTGCCGCCAGTCGACGAACCGCCGGAGGTCCCCGCTGCGCCTCCGACTCCCGATGCTCCGCCCTGACCAGCGTCGTTGTCGACGAGCGGCGGACCGGTTTCGAACGCGCCGAGATCCGGCGCCGTGCCGTTGAACGGCAATCCGACGTTCGTTCCGCGATCCACCAGGTCGCTGCCCGGTTGCAAGTGCAGGCTCGTCAGGACCGGCAAGCTTCCGTCGGCTCCGCGTGGACCGTCCCATCCCGTCGTCGACGTGCTCAGGAAATCCGCGTCGGACACGGTCACGCCGAGTGACATGTCCCACGAATTGAACTGGTCGTCGATCTGTCCCCCAGTGCCGTTCGCGATGAGGGTCCGGGTGTACGCGATGTCGTTGCGCAAGACCCCCACATTGACGGCCGCACCGTTCGCGTACCCCAGCATGTTGAAGTTCGCCGAGTTATTGTCGAACGCAGTGTCGTTGTACCAAAAGTCGGCGACCGGTTCGTGATTCGCGTAGAAGCCCGCGGAGCGATTCTGGAACGCGACGCAGTTTCGAATCGTGTGCTCTGGCGGCTTCACCGGCACGTGCGTCGGGGGCAGACCGTAACCGCCGCCCTTGAAGCCGTTGCCGTCGCCGCCACTCGCCGTGGTCGTGCCCGAACGGTATCCGTTGTTGAACGCCCACGAGTTCTCGATCAAGACCGGCACTTGCGCCTGGATCAGGTCGTATCCGTCGTCGCTGTTGAACCACGAACGACATCCGCGAAAGACGTTGCCCGTGCCGTTGCCGCCGATGTGGCAACCGAAACCGTCGGCGTTGGTGCCCGGCCCGGTGGACGAAAGCGCGTCGTAGTTGTCGTGCGAATCGCAGTTCAAGACGAGGTTGTTCGCGCCGTCCTGGATGAAGAGGCCCGGACCCATGTTGTCGTGCAGATCGAGGCGCTCGAAGACGTTGTTGCTGCCCGAGTTCCACACGCCCCACGACTCGTGATTGAGGTTGTTGTTTTGAGGTACGCCCTCGATCTCGAGCCCCTTCAATTCGATGAAGCTCGCCGTCACGCGAATGCCGGTGATGCGACACGAATCCTTGATGCCCGAAAAATCGAAGATCGGTGTTTCGCCGGGGAACGCCTCGTAGGTGATGGGGGATCCCTGCGCGCCGCTGACGTCGAGGACTACGGCGTTGATCGTCGCGCTCGTACCCGAGCACCCCTCGGTCCCCGCCGTGTAGGGATAGGTGCCGGCTCGAAAATCGAACACGTCCCCTGGCCGTGCGACCGACTGCGCGTGGCCCATCGACGCGAAGGGCGACGCCATCGAGCCGTCGTTGCCGCCGTCACTCCCGTTCGGCGCGACGTAGTAAGTGGTCGCGTGCACCCGCGCCGTCAACAGCAGCAGAAACCCCACGACGGCGAAGACGAGCCCAAGAATCCTCATCGCGTTCGGATAGTGGCCTTCGGGGGTCACGGCGGGTCTTGATTCGAGTGCGCGAGAATCTTCGCGTGGGACGAGACAGCCGCTACTTCGGTCCTTCTTCGACGCGCTCATGCAGGCGATCGGCGAAGCGCTCGAACGCCGTGACCACGCCGCTCAATGGGTCCGTGCCGCCGTTCTTCAAGCGCCGTCCGTAGGCGGCCGCTTCGCGCAGCCGTTCTTCCATGAGGATCCACGCGGCGCGGCGATGCGGGAGGAGATAGTCGGACGTGTAGAACAATTCGAAGCTCGGACCCGCCGTTTTCCCCGGATGGTCCGGCCCCGCCGGGAGCTCCGTCAAATACATGCCGAGCGGCTTGATGACGTCGAACATCAACCCGACGGATACGTCGGCCAGCGTCGAAAGCTGAACGTCGCTCTCGTCGATGTTGTTGAAGAACCGCGAGAGGATCTGCAGCAAAATCTCGTAGGCGACGTTGAACAAGTCCGCGACTCGTCGGGTTTCATGATCGCCGATACGCGGCATGTTCGCCGAATCGCTCGGCCACACCGTCGCGGGCAGCACGGGACGCGTCGGTTCGAAGGACGGATCGGCGGCCGTGAGCGCCATGTATTCGTCGAAGACGGCTTTGAATCGACCAAAATGCGCGGCTTTCCAGTCGCCCCGCGGGCCCTCCCCTTGCTCGACGATGGTCTCGATCGCGCGCACCGCGGACGCCAGATCCGTCACTTGCACGAGGTTCGACCACTGAAAGTGCTCCGGCCGAGCCTGTGCGCGCGGCGGCCCGACGAACACTTTTTCTTCCCCCCATTTCTCGACCAAGTGACGGATGCCCGCCTCGATCGACCGGTACAGATGACCGACCGTCGCGAACGGCTGCAGCACCGGCGCGATGGCGTCAGGGTCGAGATGCGGCACCGCGTGCCGCGTCGCCTCGAATACCTCGGTGTCGGCGAGCGCCATCCCTTCGGGGCGCTCGAGGAACATGAAGTGACGAAGCGCGGCCTCGCCGAACGGCAAGAGCGCGACGGTCACGCCGGGCGGATAGTGCCGCGCCGGGTGCGGCATGTTCGGCCGTACCAGATGCGGCGACATGCCGACCGCGGAGAGCAAATTCGACGCGATCGCGAGGTGAAGCATCTCTTGCCCCGCGACGCCGAGGATCGCCTTCCGCCACCGCTCGACAGCTTCGAGCTGCGCGGGCGTGACCCCCTCGTCGAGGCGCGACTTCAAGGTGAAGGCGGCAAAGAGGTACTCGCACATGAGGCCATGCTCGAGCTCCGCGGCCGCGCAGAGCATGTAGAGCAACGCTTCACGGTGCTCGATGATGAACGGCCGATCGCCGCTCGGATCGAACTCCGGAGGCGAGCCGCTCGCGGCGAGGCGATCGGTGCTGAAGGGAGGCGAAGCGGGGCTTTTCGGCATGGTCGTTCAACCCTCTGCGCGCTCAAGAGACCGAGTCTTTGGCGATCACGGTCCAGTCGTCGTGGGCGTGGCCCCGCGCGATGAAGCGATCCATTTCGCCGGCGATCGTCGGAATCACGGCGAGCGGTACCTCTTTTTGCGCCGCGGCCTCGATCATGAGACGCGCGTCCTTGCGCGCCATGGCGAGCTCCCACGACGGGCTGTCGAAATTCTGGGCCATCATGCGCTCGAGGCGCAGCGGAACCGTGCCCGCCGGGTTGAAGAACTGAAAGAGCGTCGCGACGTCGGCGGGCTTCAAGCCGAACGCCTTGCCGAGCGCGAGCACGTCCGCGCAGCCGGCCGTGATGAACATCAGGAATGCATTGCCGAGCAGTTTGAACGCCGCAGCGCGCTCCGGCTCCGGCCCGAGGTAAACGAGCCTGCCCGTCATCTTCGCGAGGTCCGGCGCGAGCCGATCGTAGAGAGCGCGATCACCGGAAGCGAGCATGGCGCCGCTCGATTCGAGCGCGTTTTGCGGACCCATGAAGACGGGCGCGTGCAGAAATGGAAACCCGCGCTCGGCCCAGCGCTTCGCGCGCACGAGGGTTCCCGCGGGCGACGTCGTCGTGTGATCGACGATCACGGCGCCCGGCTCGAGCCCGGTGAAAATCCGTTCGAGGACGCCGTCGACGGCCGCGTCGTCGGAGAGGGTGAGATGAATCTGCGTGGCGCCGCGCGCCGCGACGGCCGGGTCTTCCACCACGATGGCGCCGTCGGCCGCGAGCGGACGAGCGCGCTCCGGATTCCGATTCCACACGCGCACCGCCTCGCCGCGGTGGCGAAGCGCGCGCACGAAATTCGAACCGAGGAGTCCCATTCCATAAAAGGCGATCATGCGTGGTCCGTTGTCCCTTCTCGCTCCATCACGAAGACGCGCTTTTTGCCGCCTGCCTTGACGTCCTGGTACGCCGAAAGCGCGTCGGCAAAAGGACAAGTCGTAAAATCACCGGGCGGCGCGAGTCGTCCGTCGTCGAAGCCGACGCGAAGCCGGGCGAGCACCTCGGCGCAGGCGACCGAATCGTGAAGGAGCGAGTTGACCCCGACGATGCTCCCCCCTCGACGATACAGCGCGAGCACCGGCACTTCGGCGTTCCCCCCTTTCGGCGCCATGATCACCGCGACGCGTCCGTACGTCGCGAGCGCGTGCACGGCGTGCGAGAGCCACGCGCCCGTGGTGTCGAAGATCACCTCCGCGCCATCCGGGTACACCTCGCGAACGGCCCTCTCGAACGCGTCGGCTCGTTCGACGAGCAGGGCGCGAACGCCGTTCTTCTCGAGCTCCGCGGCTTGTTCGGGTCGTCGAACCGCACCGGCGAGCCGAGCGCCGCGCCACGAACCGAGCGACAGCGCGGCCTTTCCGACGGCTCCCATCGCGCCGATGACGAGAACCCGCGTGCCGGCAGTGGCCCCGGCGCGTTCGAGCGCCTCCCACGCCGTGGTGTACGGCACGCCGCTGCTCGCCGCTTGCGCGAAGGTGAGCGCAGCCGGCTTCGGTGAAACGCCCTTCGCCGCGAGCGCGACGTATTCCGCGTGGCTTCCGTTTCGTACGAACCCGAGCTCTTTGCCGGTTCCCCAGACCTCCGTGCCGACGAGCTCGGGCGGACCTTGCGTGACCACACCGGCGAAATCTCTCCCCGGCACGCGCGGCAGGGTCGTGTACGGAAAGGCGCCCTCGACGTTGCGCACGTCGCTCGGGTTCAAGCCGGCGGCGACGACCCTCACGACCACCCCGCCCGACTCGAGCTCGGGTTCGGGCAATCGCGTCAGGTGGAGCGCCGCGAGCTCGCCGGTTCGCTCGAAGGACAAAGCTTGCATCGGCATTTCATGGCATCGCTCTCGCGCGATTGCACGCACCGCAGTTCGGTCAATGTTGAGGCAGCTTCTTCTCCAGAAACAGTGCCTCACCCATCGCCGGGTCGAGCGTGGAGGAGCGAAACCCGGCCGCGTCGTACGCCGCCCGCGCCGGACCGTTTCCGGAGAGCACCTCGAGCGTGAGCTTGCAGCAGCCGCGATCGCGAGCGAGCTCTTCGACGCTTTCGAGCAAGCGTCGTGCGACGCCGCGACGCCGCGCTTCTCGATGCACGAAGAGGTCGTGGATGTTCAAGAGCGGGCGCGCGGCGAACGTGGAAAATCCGAAGAAGGCGTTGACGAGCCCCACCGCTCGCGCGCCGCGGAGCGCCAGAAAGCCGGCGTACGTCGACTGTCCACGGAGCGCCGGCACGAGGCGGCTCCGCGCGAACTCCGACAGCGGCTCCCCGCCACCCGTGGAACCTCGCGCGTATTCGTCGAGCAAATCGACCAGGCTTCGCTGGTGCGACGGGTCGTCGAGATCGACGGCAACGACGGCAAGATCCGGCTCGGACATGGCCCACGACCTCGTGCCACGGCGGCGCCGACGCGGCGAGTGTCGATGACGATGGCGCACGATTGACACCCCCTTGCCGCGATGAGGGGCGTGGAGTAATTAGGTGGGGCGAATGAACGTCTCGCTCGTTATTTCGGCTAAGCGATTCCCGTGCCACGTGATGTGCGCGCCGGGAGTAGCCGCGTCTTGATCTGAGCAGACCCGACACTCCCGCGCCACGAGCGGGAGTGGAACACGAGGTTCCGGTTCCCGCGAGTAGCGAGGGCGAACGGAGCTTCGAATGACCGCCGCCATCTCAGTCGCCCCACCTACCCCGAAACTCTGGACGCGCCGGGTCGTCCTCGTGCTTTCGGTGCAGGCGATGTTTGGGTTGGGTTGGAGCGCCTACCTCGTCGAGCCGAAATTCCTGGCGACTGCGCTCGGCGCCAATCCGGACCAGATCGCCCGGGTCATGCTCATGAGCCCGTTCGCGTCGGTGTGCATGGTCCCGGCGACCGTCGCGCTCATGGACCGCGTGAGCCGTGTCTGGCTCTTCCGGGTGGGATTGTTGTCTCTGATCGGCGCCTCCATTGGGTACACCACCGTCCATACCCTGACGCCCCTCCTGTACCTGCTGCAGGCCGGAGTCGGGATCAGCTACGCACTCGCCTACAACTCCTCGGCCGCCATCATCGCCGACGAGGCGCCCCGCGAGCGGATCGGCGAAGCAATCGGACTGCTCGGCGCTTCCAACGTCATGACCAACGCGTTCGCCACGACGTTGGCCGAGCACCTCGCCGGGCGATTCGGCTGGAAAACGGCGTTAGAAACGTCGCTCGGGCTAGCGGTGCTGGCGCTCGTCGTGTCGAGCCGGGTGAAGGATCGACGGAGACCGACGCACGAGGCTCGCGACGTCTCGGTCTTGCCCTACTTACGAGGGCCTCTCGGGCGCGTGCTCGTCTGTTCCGCGCTCACCGGCGCCGTCTTTTCGGCGATGTTCACCTTTCATCAACCCTACGTGCTGAAGCTGGGCGGTAAGGCCGTCTCGCCGTTCTTCGTCGGGTTCACGACGACCGCGGTCGCCGTCAGGGTGCTCTTCGGTTCACTCGGCGATCGCCTGGGCCATCGCCGCGTCTCGATGGTCGCGATGATCGCTTACGGCTTGGTCGCGCTCGCCACGGCGTGGCTCAAGGTCGACTGTCTCGTGTTGTACGGCCTCGGATTGGGTGCCGCGCACGGCGTGCTCTACCCGACGTTGAACACCCACGGCGTTCACGCTGCGCCCGACGGTACGCGTGGCCGAGTCATCGCGCTCTACGGCGGGTCGTTCAACGTCGGTACCGCGATCGCGACGCTGACCTGGGGCCGCGTTGCGAGCACCCTCGGGTTTCCCGCCGTGTTCATTTTCGCCTCGCTCGCCGCGTTCACCGGCGCGTTCGTCCTGTCGACGCGCGGCGCTCGGCTCCCGGCCGACGGAGTGCCGCCCGCGCGGGCGTGAAGTCGCGATTTCTCGCCTACGCCGTCTTTCGGTGAGCCTCGGTCTTCAGATACATCCCGAGCTCTTCTGCGTACGCTTTCGCGACACTCGGGCGCAGGCGCATTCGCTCGACGTACCCCGCGACGGCGGGCCATTTCGCGAGGTCGACCGGCGTGACCGGCGCCCAACCGAGCACCGTGACGAGGTACGCGTCCGCGACGGAGAACCGTTCGAGTAAAAATTCACGACCCGCAAGGTGCGCTTCGAGGAGCCCGAGGCGCGCCGCGGCCTTTTCGAGCGCGTACGCGCGTGCCCCCTCGTTCGATTTCTTGGAGAGGAGCGGGCTGAAGAGGCCTTGATGGAGCTCGGTGCCGATGAAACAGAGCCACTGTTGCAACCGCACCCGCTCGAAGCCGCCCTCCGGAGCGAGGTGCGCCGCCGGGTAGCGCGACGCCACGTACTGCAGGATCGCCGCGTTTTCCGTCAGGATTTGACCGTCATCGAGGCCGAGCGCCGGCACCAGCCCGAGCGGATTCACCTTCCGAAAATCGGTTCCTTGCGAGGTCAGCTTCGTCGCCGGGTCGACCTCGACGAAGTTCGCCGTAGCCCCCGCTTCGTAAAGCGAGATCCGTGTGGCCATCGAGCACGCGAGCGGTGAAAAATAGAAGTCCATTGTGCGAGCCTCCCTGGGGTTTCGTCGCGGAGTCGATCGACGGCGCGACCGAACCCAACGTAGGCGCCGGGATGGGATGCGCCCAACGCATTGTTGTCATAGACTCGATGCGTGGAACGCATAGAGAAGCTCCCGACCCCGTGCCTCGACGTTCGTGACCTGCGCATCGTCCTCGCCATCGCCGCCGCCGGCAGCACCGCGAAGGCCGCGGGTCTGCTCCATTTGACGCAACCGGCGGTGAGCCGCGCGCTGCTCGCGGCCGAAGACAAGGTCGGCGTCAGCCTCTTCGATCGAACGCCGCGCGGGCTCGCGCTCACGTCGGCCGGTGAGCGGCTCGCCGCGGGCGCGCAGCGGCTCCTCGTCGAGTGGCTGGACCTCGAGCACCGCGTGCGCGCGCCGGAGCCCGAAGTCACGCAGCTCCGCATCGTGTGCGAATGCTACACCGCGTATCACTGGCTTCCCTCGGCGTTGCTCGAGCTCCGGCGCAGCTTGCCGGATCTGGAGGTGTCGCTCGCCGTCGAGCACACCGGCGCGCCCGTCGAGGCGCTCGAAGCCGGGCACGTCGACGTCGCGCTCCTCACGACGGCAGAGGCGCCGCGCGGCTCGCTTCAGGTCCGCTCGCTCTTCTCCGACGAGGTCGTGTTTCTCGTGGCGTCGTCTCATCCTCTCGCGAAAAAGAAGGCGCTCACGCGCGACGATCTAAGAAGCCACGCCATGCTGTCCGGCAACACGCCGCCCGCCGAGGTCCACTGGTTCATGACGCGGGTGTTCGGCCGCTCTCGGCCGCGCTTGCGCATCGATCGGCTTCCGCTCACCGAAGCGATCCTCGACGTGGCGCGCGCC
>CAZDNG010000023.1:49654-81375 GCA_964506835.1 uncultured Polyangiaceae bacterium | reverse complement strand
CTTGTCCGCGCTGGAAACCGTGTCGCCGAGAGCCGTCCTCGCGAGCTGACGCGGCGCTGGAAAACGGTCGCTTCCGCGACCACCGAGCGAGAGTTCGCCGTCTACAAAGTCGCACCAACAAACCCCCTCTCTCGATGCAGGTCGCGCTCCGGCTTCACGCCACGCCTTCAGCGAGGGCGTGATGTGGGTTCGGCGAGAGCACGGAGCATGGCGAGCACCATGGACGTGAGGTCGGCGAGGAACCTCGGATCGGCGAGGGTCGCGGGGGATTCGAGGAGCGCGGCACTGACGACGCCTTCGACCGCGTTGACGACGAGAAAGGCGGCGCGAGCGGGATCGGGAAGCGGCAATTCGTCGTGGTAGGCGGCGAGCATGGCACAGGTCAACTCGAGGTAACGTCGCGTCGTGGCTCGCACGACACGGACGCCGTCGAGCCGGCCGAGCTCGGTCTTGAGCACGCGATGCAGCTTCGGATTTTTGGCCTTGGTCGCGACGAGCGCGCCGATGGCGGCGACGACCGTGGCTCGGAGACCGGTGCCGGCGACCGCCTCGACCGCCGCGAGGGTCGCTTGCTCGAGCGCAGCGAGCTCGCGCTGCAAGAGCTCGCTGAAGACCGCTTCCTTGTTCGGAAAGTACTGGTAGAGCGACCCGATGCTGACGCCGGCGGCCTCGGCGATGAGACCGGTCGTCGCGTGGTCGTAGCCGTGCTTCACCAAAACGTGAGCGGCCGCCTTGACGATCGCCAGGACGGTGACCTGCGAGCGGTCCTGCTTGGGGAGTTTTCTGGGGGAAACGCGGGGCGCGCGGGCGGCCTTGGAATGCGAGGTGCGAGAAACCGAGGAACTCCTCATATTCGACAATATGAATCATCCCTCACATCTCGTCGATGGCCCCGCCACGAAGAACGCCGTGTTCGTCACCGGCGCGACCGGACTTCTCGGAAACAATCTGGTGCGACAGCTCGCGCGAGACGGCTTTCGCGTGCGCGCGCTGGCGCGCTCCGAGGAAAAGGCGAAGCGGTTTCTGGGCGACGTGGACGTCGAGCTCGTCATCGGCGACATGCGGCGGATCTCGGAGTTTTCCGCTCGATTGGACGGATGTCATGCCGTGTTTCACACCGCCGCGTACTTTCGCGAGTATTACCAGCCCGGCGAGCATGCCGAGCAGCTCGAGCGAATCAACGTCCAGGCGACGCTCGAGCTCATGGCCGAGGCCGACCGGCGCGGCGTCGCAAAATTCGTACACACGAGCTCGTCCGGCGCGATTGGCATGAAGCCCGACGGCAGCCCGGGCGACGAAGAGACGGCGCCGAGCGACGAGCAGCTCTCGAACGGATATTTTCGAAGCAAAGTGGTCGGCGACGAAAAGATCCGCGCATGGACTCCGCCGCACGGCATGACCGTCGTGGAGATCCTTCCGGGGTGGATGTGGGGACCGGGCGACGCCGCGCCGACCGCGGCGGGTCAGCTCGCGCTCGACTTCGTCGCGAAGAAGGTCCCCATCGTGCCTGAGGGTGGCACCTGTTTGGTCGACGCGCGCGACGTCGCGGCAGCGATGATCGCGTGTCTCGAGCGCGCGCCGCACGGCTCGCGTTACATCGTCGGCGGCGAGTTCCGGACGATCGCCGAGGTGCTCGCGATACTCGAATCGCTCACCGGAGTGAAGGCCCCTCGCCTGAGCGTGCCGTACGCGGCAGTCATGGCGTTCGCGTTCCTCGAAGAGCAACGCGTGAAATTGATGGGCGGAAAATTGCTGGTCTCGCGCGAGGCCGTTCGGCTCCTCCGCTGGCGCCACCGCGTGTCGTCGGAACGCGCACAGCGCGAGCTCGGCGCGACATTTCGGCCACTCTCGGAGACCCTCCACGACGTGGTGGCCTGGTACGCGAAGCACGGCTTCTTGAAACGCGACGTCACGCTCACCGAAAAAGCCCTCGCCTAGGCGGTGCTCACTCGAATTAATGGGCCTTCTCAGAACCGCGCGCCGGCGCCGAGCGACAACGTCGGGATCCAACCCTGCACGACTTCGTTTTCGATGTCGTTCGCGGGGATCATCGGGATGGAGGCATCGGCGAAGACGTCGGCACGCATCGACGTCGTGCGGAAGAGCTCGACCCCGGCGCGGAGGCCGACCACGGGCTCCGTGATGGCGTACACGTCGTTGCCGCCGCCCAGATCTTTTCCGCGCGGGCCCGAGAACCGCTCGTAGTCGATGCCGAGGCTCGCGGCGGCGAACGTGGAGACGTCCGCGTCGCCGCCGAAGAACAACGTGACCGTGGCCTGCAACCGAAGCGACGTGTCGAGCGCGGCGACACCGTCGTGATGGTCGAGATTCTGCGCGAACAGTCCCTCCACGCCGACCTGCCATTGTTCGAGCTCGCGCGAGAACCCGACGAGAATGCCCGGATCGAACGTGATGCGACCAAGCACGGGGCTCGCGGTCTCCAGGAATGCCACGTCGAGCGAGTTTCGGCCGCGCTCTTTCAAGGTGAACACTTTGTCGGAGAACCAGCTCCGTCCTCCGGGCGCGTGGAGCACCGCCGGATCGTTGCCGAGCACGATTTGGAGGAGCTCGGCGAGCGCCGCCTCGAGCGCCTTCGCGTCGTTGCCCTCGACGCGAACCCGGTCCGGTACTTCGCCGCCGACTCGACCGGTCAGGAACCGACTGCCGTCGATGACGATGAGCTCGACGCGGAGGTGCGCCGCGCAGCCGTCGGTGACGGCGCGATGAGACGGATGCCGATCGAGCTCGCTCGCGACGAGCCGCGACAACCCGGGTCGCTCGGCATCCGGCGCTTCCACGACGATGCAAGTCGGCACTTTTTCTTGTGCCCTCGCCGCGCCGGCGCCGAACGAGGCGGCGCAGGCGACGGCGGCGAAGAACGCGCGACGAAACGCGGCGGTGCTCATGCCGAGGACTCGGCGGTTCAGAGCAAAATGCCGAGCACGGCGTAGGCGCTCGGCAGGTACGAATTGATGCGACTCTGGTCGTTTTGCGACTGGAACACGTACGCCGGAAGCGACAAGGTGCTCTGCACGAAGAAATGCAACGTGCTCGTTCGCATGAACTCGTAACCGAGGACGAGATCGACATCGAGGCCGCCGCCCCAGAGCCCGTCCGGCGACGGCTGGACGCCGTTCGCGCTGCGCGCGCCCTGGGTTTGATACCGACTGAGCTCGAAGCTCCCGCCGCCGCCGTAATAGAGCGTGTTCACCGCGTCCGGATCGGCGTACGCGAGAAACTTCAGACCGGCGCCGAGCCCCACCGAATAGTCGACTTGTCCGCCGCCGGCGCTGAGGCGCGCGGCTTGTTCGGTGAGCCCGACGTCGAGCTTGCCGGTCGCGTCGAGCGCCCACGCGCGGAACTTGTTCCGCACGCCGACGGTGAACTCGAGGGGCGTCTCGACGCGGAACGTGTCCACGGCTGCGGCCGTCGCATTCGGCGCAGTGGGCAGAGAGCCGAGCCGCACGCCGCTTCCCATCCCCAGGAGAAAATGCGTTCGCGTCGTGATCTGCCGTTGCCGATCGTCGCTGTCGGCGCGGAGCACGGTCGTACGCGTCAACGTCTCGGAGATGCTCTTGTCATGCAGCAGCGCGGTCGTCACCCGTTCGGCGAAGACGTCGAGCTCGTCGAGGTGCACGACGTCGACTTTCTCTTCGCGCTCGTTGCCGCTGTAGCGCGCGAATGCGGTCCAGCCGTGTCGCACCGGATAGAGCTCCACGACGACGGTTTGCGCGCAGCCGTCGGGCACCGACTCGAAGCCGGGCTCGTGCGTGACCTGGTACTCGATGAGTCTCTTCAAATAGAGGATGGGGTCGATGGCCGAATAGTCCGCCTCTTCGGCGTTCGCGATGACCGCGACGGGCGGCGCCGGGACCTCACCGGGATTCGGCGGCGCGCCGTCGGGGGGCGGCTCGCCCGGTGGGGGGCCCTGTTCGGCGCGCGGCGGCGCCGAGCCGTCTTGAGAAGGGAGCGGCACCGATCCGAACCTCGCTGCGTTCGGCGGGATCGGAGGCGCGTTGGGTTTCGGCGCACCCGGCGGGTCGCCGGGCGCGCCCGGATTCGCGACGCCGTCACGGGTCCAACTTTTCTCGTCGATTTTCACGCACACCTTCACGTTTCGCGACGACGTGGGTGCGGCCAGAACGGTGGTCGGAACCATTGCGCAGGCGCTGGACAAAGCTAGAGCAAGCAGCGGCGATCTCATCGAGTCCTCCGTGGCGTGGCGCGGGCTCGATCCCGATCGAGCGGCGCGATTCAAATGGATGGCGGCGAGCGCACGTACCCCAACCCCGGTCGCACCAGCCTCACCGCGCTGGGGACCGGAACCGATCGACGAATCGATTCAGGCGAGGGTCGTCTTTGCAGCCGACATGCCACATCGAATCGCTACGAAGCGCCGCGAAATGCCGCAAAACACCGTTCAGCGCGGCGCGTCGAGTGTGGTGATGGAGCGACACCGTCGCTGCGGCGACACGGACGAGTCCCGATCGACGCGCGCTCGCTCCTTCTTCTTCAACGAAGCTCGTCGTCGAGCGTCTTCGTTTCGACCCAGGCCTCGTTGCGGCGCAAAAACGGCAGCACCCAAGGAGGATCGTACCCCGCGAATTTCGGCGCGGAGACCGGGACCATCCCGGCGGCGTGTACCTTTTCGAGCAGCTCCGTCTGCTTTCTCTCGGCGACCTCGCCCGAAAACGACCCGCTGTAACGGAGCGCTGCGACGCGGCGCGACGGCCGCTCGTGGAGCAGGACCCGAGCGTCCAGAGGTCGTGGCAACGACTCCAGGGTGCGCCCCTTGGGCATCGTGAAGGAAATCGAGAAGCGATGCGCGCCGCGCGCGGTCTGAACGACGGGCGAGGTCATCGCGATGCGCCGTTCGTGATGGGTCACCGGCGCCGTCATGGAAAGCCGTTCGCGGACGACGTTGCCGCCGAAAATGTATCGTGCAAGTCGCCGGAAGCCGACGTCGAGCGCGTCGCGAAACGAATGGGCCTCGACATTCGTCGTGGCCACGATCACGGGCTCATAGCGGCGGACCTCGATGTCGCCGAAGTGGCCCTCCACGGCGTACGTCGGCTCCTCGACGAACCAGCGCTGGAACTGCGAGCGAAACAACGCAGCCGCTGCGGCCGCGCCGAGCGCGGCGAGCCACGCTGTGCGCCGATTCCGGCGAAACGCGAACGCTACGCCCGGCGCCAGAAGCCCCGCGACGCTCCAAAACGCCACGTTCCGCCTGGTGGGCGAGACGTCGTGCCGCCGCTCGTCGCGCTGACGCCTCTCCATCTCGAGCAAATTCAGCGACAAGGGCTGGAGGTTCGTGTCCATTCCCTCTTCCAAAGCATCCGCCGTGCCTCACGCTACGCCGCGCGGTCCGCGATCTCGAACGCGATCGCCGCCGCTTCGGTCGACCCTTTGCCGTCGCTGCGAGCCTCGTATTCGGTCTGGGCATGCTGCTCGCGCGCGCGGACGGCGTCGTCCGCGTCGGTCACCGCTTCGCCGGGTAGCTGGAGTTTGAACTCCTCCATGAGCATCCGGATGGCAGCGGCAACGGGAAGCGCGAAGAGGGCTCCGAGGATGCCGCCGATCGTGCCACCGGCGAGCAAGGCGAGGATGACCATCGACGAAGGAAGGCGGAGGGCGTTTCCATAGACCTTCGGGACGATGTAGCGACTTTCGAGCTCTTCGTATCCGAGCATCGCCACGAGGACCACGAGCGTCCAGACCACGCTACCCGACAGCGTCGCGAGCACCGCGGGACCCACCGAGAGAAAGACGCCGACGTAGGGGAGCACATCCGCCACTCCGGCGAATACGGCGAGCGCCAGTGCGCTCTCGACCCGGGCGAGAGCGAGGAGAACGAAGGTAAACACCGCCATCAGCGCCGACGTGATGAGCTGGCCGCGAATGTAACCGCCGACGATCTCTTCGAGCTTCAGGATGACGCGAGAGAGGCGGACGTGATGGCGTCGCGGAACCATCGCGAACAGCCCACCGCGAACGCGGTCGCGATCGATCATCAGGTACAGCGCCAGAAACACCGAGCTGACCGCGTACCCGATCCTCTCGGCGGCCCCGGCCGAGAACGCAAGCGCCGACGCGGCGACGTCCTTGGAGGGTCCGTGGAAGTTGCGGATCGAGTCGGCAAGCGGCGCGGTGAACCGCGAACGAGCGAAAAAGGTCGCCGTTTTTTCTTTGAACCCCGGCGCTTGCTCGAGCAGGTGACCGGCCTGCGTCACGAGGGACGGCAAGGTGACACCCCCGACGGCGACCACGAGTGCGAGGAGCGCAGTGAAGACAATCGCGATCCCGTACGGCCGCTTCACGCCTCGACGCTCCAGGAGTTCGACGAAGGGGCCAAGCGTGCCCACGAGAAACAACGCGACGACGAGAACGAAGAGCACCGGCAAGAGACCGATGAGCAGCCACACCGCGAACGCCGTCGCGAGCAAGAGCAGGATCGTTCGCGGAGCGAGCTCGAATCGCACGGTCGATCGCGCGCTCGGTGCGGGAGGAGGCGACGATCGCCCTACGATGTCGTGGTTGGGCTGCGCCACGACCGCACTCGAAGCAAGAACAAAGCCACACCGCGACGGCCGCTACCGAACGCCGTGTCGCGCCCGTGTCCGCGCGACCCGCGCGCGAAACCGGAAGAGACGCGGCCGTATTTGCGCGACCCGCGCGCAAAAGTGAGGCGAATCGGCTCGCTCGTGCCCTCGAACCCGGGCGTCAGTGCGTGACGACGACCTTCGTCACGAGGAACGGAAGATTGAAGGCATCCGCCGGCGCTGCGTCGTTGGTGATGGGCGTTCGCTCTTGCTGATTCGAGACGACGAGGAACTGATTGATGCCGCTTTCGAACCCGAGAACGGGGGGCAAGAACGCGAGCGACGACGGAAAATCGAAGAGCCGCGCGTCGTGCGCGACGACCTGCCGCTGTCCGGTGTGCGGGTCGATCCGCGTGATCTCGAGCTGCATGCCGTGGGCGGAGTACAGGTAGGGGTCGCTCCTGTCGTAGGGATTGAACTGCATCTCGAGCAGCTCTTCGACCTGGAGGTTCGACGGCGTGGGCGAAAGAAGACGGATGTCCGCGGCGCGTTGGTACGGCTGCCGATGGTCGGTCAGAATCGAGAGCGGGAACGTGTACACACCGCGCGCGCACGACGACGAGAAGTAGACCGTGCCATCACGCTCGGCGATCCCTTCGATGCCGGGAATCGTCGAGCCGGAGAACAGGAACGGAACACCGTTCACGGTCACCTCGGGCATGGTGGGGCAGATGGCCATCGTCGGAATGCCGTCCGCGGGATCGAACGTCTTCGGCACGATGCCGGGGACGAACGTGCCGTCGTTCTCGACGATCCAGATGCTACCGAGCACGGCGTCGGTCATGAGAAGACGGCCGTCGTTCAGGCGAACGAAGTCTTCCGGGAACCCGACCAACGTGTCGCCCGAGTCGACGAAGCGGGACAGGGTCGCGCTGAACCCTGCACTGGCGGTTACGTCGTACGTGTACTCGTAGATGAACGGATGAGCGGGCACGAGCGGCTTCGGCTGTGGAAGCCCACCCGCGCCGAGGATCTGCACTTTGCCTTCGCCGGCCGCGTGCATGATGAACGGGATCACGAAGCCGCCCGGCGGTTGGGGTAGCTCGCCGATCTGTTTCCCGGTGAAGCGCGAATACACGAGCACTCGCCCTTCCAGCGGGTCGCCGATGAATACGGCTTTTTCGCCGGCTGCGACGCCGGCGGGCAGGTACGTGAGATGCATGAAATCGACGCTGATCGAGCGATTCGTGACGGAGATGTCCGGCAACGATGGAGCCATCGTTGCAGCCTCTTTCGTGCTGCCCGTCGGAGGGCTCGACTCGCTCGCCTCACCCGGTGCGCTACCGCACGCGGACAGCGACAACGTCATCAACCAAGGCGTGATCCATCGCAACCGACTCATCGTCATGTCGTTCCACACTCCCGCCGAACAGAGTCGCATCGACTCCGAGATCCGTCTAGTCGCGTTCAATGGCTCTTCGCATTTTCGTGAGTGATTCGAAGCGGTTTGTCGATAGGCACCGCGCGCAACGTGCATCGACACACACGACTTACACGCGCGCCGCCCATGTAGGTGCGAACCTCCACGTTGGCGACAAACCTAGAAATGGCGGGCCCATGCCTGAAGGACGGCGAGGCGCGCACGATGTGCGCCTCGTCGACACTGAAGTTTTCACTCGGCGAGACGTAGGGGTGGAAGCTGAGATCGAATATGATGGACGATCGAGACGATCTCTTCCTTGGGTCGACTGCCCATGTGTTTCACCATCCACGCGGCGGCCTCAGGCACTGTCGCGAACACCGAAACCGCGGTCTTCTTGTTGCGCAACAGAAGGACCATTCCGGCGAGCGCGCCGCGGTTGATCGCGGTCTTGAACCCCTCCCCCTCGATGACGCAAGCCACGCATTTGAGCCGATCGCCGTGCATGGAAATCATTTCCGAAGACGCGCGCCGGAGCTCGTCCCCCTCGGGCGGCTTGGCGCTGCGCTCGACGATGCAGATGAAACCGACGCCGTCGGGCCGGCGCTTGATCACCTCCGCGAGCCCGGCGCGCTGCCGCTCGAACGGCTCTTTGGTGACCGCACCACGCCAGATGACCACGCAGAGCTCGCCCGTCTCGGCGACCACGACGGTCTCGTCACAGTGAAGCAGTCGCACCGTGCGACCGGCACTTCGAAAGGTCCCTTGCATGAAGCTCCCGACGATAGTCGCGAATCTTACCACTGATAGGCCAACGATGTTTCTTCGCCGAACAATCGTTCATCGGAGCATTCGCCCATGACGGCCGAAGCTCCTCGATTCGCCCCTGCACACACCGTCACCGAGGCAGACCGCAGCGTGGCGGAGGCCGTCGCCGCGGGTTTGATCATGCAGGCGGTCGACGACGTCGGTTACGACGGGCGACACGTCCAGATCGGCGGGAGCGAGCTCTTGAACTTCGGGAGCTGCAGCTACCTCGGCCTAGAGCAGCGGACCGAGCTCAAGTCGGGCGCGATCGACGCGATCGAGCGCTACGGCACGCAATTTTCCTATTCTCGCGCCTACCTCGAGCTCCCGCTCTATCGGGAACTGGAGGGCCTCCTCTCGACGATGACCGGCGGTCATGCGCTGGTGGCGCCGTCGACGACGCTCGCGCACATCGCGGCGCTCCCGGTGCTCGTCGAGCCCGGAGACGCCGTCATCGTCGATCAATTCGCACATGCGAGCCTCCACACGGCCACGGCGCTCCTCCGCGCGGCGCCCGTGTATCCAGTCCGACACAATCGCATCGACCAGCTCGAAGAAAAGGTCGCGCTCCTCGTCCAAAAGCATCGACGGGTCTGGCTGGTCGTCGACGGCCTCTACTCGATGATGGGCGATTTCGCTCCCCTCTCGCAGATCGCGCGCTTGCTCGAGCTTTACCCCCAACTCCACGTCTACGTGGACGACGCGCATTGCACGTCGTGGATCGGGGCGCACGGTCGCGGCTACGCACTCGATCGCCTCCCGGATCGGAGCCGTGTGGTGGTCGCGCTCGGGTTCGCCAAGGCGTTCGCCGTCGGCGGAGCCGCACTCGTCTTTGCCAACCAAGACGACATGCATCGGGTTCGACGATGCGGCGGTCCGATGTTGTTCTCGGGGCCGCTCCAGCCGCCGCTCCTCGGCGCCGCGGTCGCCTCCGCGCGACTCCACCTCACGCCCGAGCTCGTCGGCTTGCAAGAGGCGCTGATGGAGCGCATCGACCGTACTCTGGCCCTGGGCGTCGCGCGCGGCGTCCCCTTCGCGGCTTCCGATCGCACCCCGATTTTCTTCGTGCGCTGCGGACAATCGGAGACGGCGTTCGCCGTCGCGGGGGCGTTGCGCAAACAAGGCCTCTACACGTGCATCAGCGTGTTTCCTGCCGTTCCCAAGAATCGCGCCGGCGTTCGCTTCACGCTGTCGCTCCACAACACCCCGGAAGACATCGAGCGCCTGATGGACGCGCTCGCCACCGAGATCCAGCGTCTCGGCATCACCGCGCGCGATAGGCCTCGTCCCATCGTCGAACGGGAGCCCGAGCGCGTCGTGGTAAACGCGCCCTCGTCACGCGAGTCGTGGCTGCCCCCGTGACGCACGGGTGCCCGGCGATCAGTGATAGGTATAGGCGAGGGCGAGCTCCGGTGCTTCCCAGAGCGTGTGCTCGTCGGAGCCGCTCAGGGCTCGGGTGCCGGAACCGAACGCCATGCGCGCCACGAAGCCGAGGCTGAACTGCTTCGACACGAACCATTCGTAGCCGAGCCCCACTGATGCCGCGGGACCGTAGTTTCCCGGTTTGATGAGGTTGCCCTTCACGTCGCTCTCGACCTGAATCGCGAGTTCGAGCCCGAGCTGCACGTGGAAGCCGCGCCCCGGATCCGGGTACCAGTCCGCGAAGGGGCCGATGCGCGCGAGCGTCTCTTTGACGCTGTCGTCGTCGGGCGTCACGTGCACGCCGTGCTCGACGAACGACGGCGAGATCCGCGTGGTCCACACGCGCCCGCCGACCACCAGACCGCGGAGCGGCGTCCCGCCTGCCGAGATACTGCCGCTCTCACCGAACCCCGCGATCCGCGTTCTTCCCGCCGGCGAACTCGGCGCGTCGACGAGCGCTCTGAAAAAAACGACCCCGGCTTCGGCTCGCAAGAAGAAGCCGTCGTGTTCGTAGTCGCCCGGTGCGAGGCGCTCGTCGCAGGGCACCGCTTTGTCGTCGGTGCTCGTCGTCGCGATCGGTTCGGCCCTCGCGTGCTTCGCGGTGAACGTCGCCGCCAGAGCGACGACCGCGAGAAACCCGAGAAATCGACGCACTTACAGCGGTTCAGCTCGACCGTGTCGAGCTCTAGATAAGGACGATGATGAGCACGATCACCAAAATGAGGGCGAGCACGCCCGCGCTGATGATGATGACATCGCCGCCGCGAAATTGCTTCGCGTCAGGCGAGGCCGCTTCTCGCGCCGCGTAGCGCGCCTCTTCGTTCCGCGCGCCGAATGACGTGCGAGGCGGCGCAGTCGAGTCGCCCGCGGGCCGTGCTTCCGTCGCGACCGACGACTCCGACTCGCGAGCTTCCGCGGCCATCGGAATGGACACAAAGGAAAGCGACAAGAGAATGCTGGCAATGAAGTGTCTGAGGTTCATGAGAGGACGGATTGCAATCGACGTGCCCTCGTCGATTGTGCTCGCGCGAAGTCATCGCGACGAAATGCCGGCGCTCGGATCCGGCAAGAAAGCCACAATCGTGACAGCTTTGCTGATCGCCCACTCCCGCGCGAACCCTTCGAAGCTGTCCTCTTGCCACCCGCGTCCCGGATCGAGCAGGAGCACTCGACGCGATTTGGGTTCGTACCCGACCACGACCTCGTAGTGCGCGACGGCGCGGTCGTTCTTGTAGTCCTTCCCCACTCCGACGATCACCGGTCGTCCGCGACCGAGCTCGTACGCAATGTCGGCCATCGTTCCGAAAAACACGTAGGACGAAAGACCCGTCGACCGCGCGTACCGCTCGATCTCGTCCGCGCGGAGTTGCTGTCCCGTGCGGCCTTCTGCCGCGGCGATTTGCTCCGGCGTTGCAGCTCGACCCCAGAACGCGAGCACGGCCGACAACGCCGCGGCGCCGCAATCGTGGGCTCCGTCCTGACGCACCAGCGGGAAGTGCGGAACGACCACCCAATCCGCGCTTCGTGCGACCGCCGAAGGTTGCACGGGCTTCGCACTGCCTTGGTACGTCGCGCACCCGAGGTTCATGCTCGCGAGGGCAGCGAGCACGACGTAGAGAGGACGAAATTCGAGGATCGTTCTTCGGTTCGTTCGTTCGCTCATGCTTGCCGAGCAGCAACATTCACGCCGAGCATCGCCCACGACCAAAACGTCGCAGCACCGCACAACTGAGGCGACTTGACTCGTCCTGAAAGCGACTGCACTTTGCCGTACATGGGTCCACCTCGAGCGATTAGCTCGGTCTGGGGCGTGATCGCAACGCTCGGGATCGCGTCGTGCGGGAAGGCGTTCACGACAGCCGGCAGCAGCGACGCAGGGGCGGCGGCGTCCCGGCGTCGACCGGCGGAACGGGCGTGATGAACGAGACCGGCGGCGCAGGCGGGATCATGACCGGCGGTACCGCCGGCAGCGGCGGAATCCGCGCCAGCGGCGGTTCCGCAGGCGAGCCGCTCGTCCCCGACGCCAGCGCGGCGGGTGGGGTGGTCATCGGGCATCACGACGCGGGGCCGCCCCTCGTCGACGCAGGCCCGCCGATTCCGACCGAGGGACTCATCCCGTGGCTGCGCGCCGACCGCGGCGTCACCGTCAAAAATGGAGCGGTAGCCGCGTGGGCGGATCAATCACCGTCGAAGACCGACGCCACGCAAGATCTGACGAACCTGCAGCCAGGGCTCCTCGACGACGCGATCGGCGGACAGCCCGCGGTCGTCTTCGACGGCCAAGACGAGGGACCGGACCAGTCCGTCGAGATCCGCGGGAACGGCCCGATGGGGATCTCGACGGCGTTCCCGCTTCCCGCGCAGATCGTCAGAAACCAGGTCTACGTCGGGAAAACGCTCTACGCGAACTGCGGCGTGTTCCCCGGCGAGCTCGCCGAGCTCCTCGTCTATTCGCGCGTCGTGACCCCATCCGAAGACACGGCGATCGAGAGCTACTTGCAGTCGAAGTACGCTTGCTGCACCGGGCCGTGACAGGGCTCGATTTTTATTTCGCGCTCGGCGTCACCGGCGTCGCGGGGACGACTTCGGGTCGATGCAGGATCTTCGCGGCGCGCGCCGGTTCCGGCAGATAGAGATCGAATTCGCCGAGGAACCACGCGACGCCGATGCCGAGCACGACGAGCACGAACAGATAGAACCGCCAGGGCCTGCGTTTCTCCGCGAAGGGGTCTTCGAAGGAGCGCGACGCGCCCGGCGGAAGCGCAGCGATCGCCGTCAAAGCACCACCGAACGGTACGTTGATCCGCGCGAAGGCGTTCACCGCCCACCCGTTTGCGTCGAGGATGGGGCCGATGTTGCGCTGTCTGAGCTTCAGCCACGCAATGAGCATCGAGGGCCCCGAGATGCCGAGGAGTAGCGCCGCGACACCGACCGGCATCCACATGCCGAGCCCGAGGAACGTCGCGAGGATGCTCGAGAAAAACGTCGCGATCCCGCCCACGGCGACGCCGATCGCCGCGACCGTGCCGATGTCGACCTTCTTGTCCGCGGGGGGTGGGGCGGCCGTGGGCGCCGCGGCGCTTTGTGCGGCCGGCGCGCCCGGGTCCTTCTTGGCTAGGTTGATCTGAGCCGTCGCGAGGGCTTGCGCCTGGAGCTTCTTGTTCGCTTCGTCGTCCGCGGCGGACGCGCGCTTCGCGATCTGGTCTTCCACCAGCCGGAGAAAGCGCTTGTACGGGGCCCAGAACGCTTGCCGGACACTGATCGGGTTCTCGATGATCTTCGTGATCGTCGCATCCCAGTCGTCGCCCTTGCGGTCGTAGAAGACGCCGTTTCGTCCCACCATCAAGTTGTCGACGTCACCGCCGGTCACCGCGGCGACGATGGTCTGCTTCTCGGCGTCCTTGCGTCGCGAACAATCGCAGTACGCGAGGTAAGACTTGGCGAGGCCCGCGAGCGCCGCGTGCCGCCCCACGTCTTGAACGGGCAGGCAGAGATCGCAGCTGCGACCGTCCATGTAGAGCGTGCCGACCTGGAACGCGCTCTGTCGCGTGCCGTAGAACTCGGCAAAATTGACGAAGTTTCTGAGCAGCCGCACGAAGTCGCGCCGAAACCGGAGCATCTTCTCGACGCTCTCGATCTGGTTACTCTCCGTGGCGAGCGCCGCATCGCGAGTCACCAACTCCGTCACGGCTGCGCGGGCGGTGCTCTTCGTGAGCTCACGAACCCTTACGTCACCGAGCTTCTCGATTTCCGGGTCCGGCGGCTTGCTCGCTTGCCACGCGCGGTACGGCGCGAGGCGCTCGTTCACGACCGCCCATTCGGCCTCGGTCAGCGACGTTTTTTCGGTACCGAACACGGTCGCGACGGTCGAGCGCGCGAAGACGCCCAACTTCGCCGCCCACGTCGGGTTGATGCCGCTCGCGAGCGGCAATGCGCGGCCGGCATTCGGTCGCGCGAGCGGAAACTTCTCGACGACCGCGTCGTCGGTGCCGAGATTTTTCGAGGCCAGGTCGGCGACCGCGGTCTCGCCCGCTCCGAGCGCCGGCCCGAGCCGCTCGTCGTACGCGCCGAGCCCGCATCGGACGAAGTAGTCGTCGACTTTCGCCGCGACGGCGGCGAGCGCGCCCGCGGCGGCCGCGGTGCGCTCGCCGAACGGGCGCACGGCCGGGTCCACGTCGCCGCGCTCGAGCCACGCTTGCCACGCCGCGACGCGATCGAAGAACGCGTCGGCCTTGGGTTGATCGATCCCCGGCTTGCCGCTTCGATCGGGAACCGAACCGAGGGCGGCGATGACGTCTTCGATCGCGCGCTTCGTCTCGGGGTCTTCGGCGGAGTCGGCCGGGACGACGCCGTCGCCGTTGAACTTCGTCTCGCCGAAGATCTTCGAGGTGTCGCCCACGTCGGCGAGCGAGATCGACGCCGCGGTCGGCTTTCCCAGATTCTCGAGAATGCGCTTCGCGCCGGCGAGGAGCTCTTTGCCGGACGGTGTGCCGTCGTTGATCGACGCGAGCGGGACCTCGTCGGCACTCTTGAAGAGGTCGTCGAGGTTCTTGAAGACGTCCTTGGCCCACGCGATCGCCCCGAGCACCTCGGGCGGCCGGATCCGGCCGTCGTGATCGGTATCGACGAAGTCGAGCGTGCGCGACTCGATCTGAAGGCCGCGCGTCGGACAGGCCAGCGCGACCCAGAGCTTCTGATCGAGCTCTGCGAGGTGTTCGACGTCCGCGCCCGACGCGAGGTCGACCTGCACGACCCCTCCCGCGCGAAAGAATTTCCAGACGTGGATCGGGGGTCGTGCTCTGGCCATTGAGGTTGTCGGCTCTACGTGGGCGGAATGGGCGCCGAGTCCGGCGGAGCTTCGGGCACCGCGCCCGGAGGAGTCGTGGTGTCGGGCAGAGGCGCGGGCGGCGTCGCGGGCAACGCCGGCGGCGGGTTCGCGTCGGGCGGAGGGACGGGCACCGCTGCCGGCTCGGGAGGCGGCGGAGCGCAAGGGACGGGAGGCGGCGCGGGAGGCGGCGCCGCATCGCTGAACGAGTAGATGAGACTCAAGGTCGTCGCCGTATCGAGGTCTTTCTTACTGGGCAACGGGTCGTGGTCGTAACGAAGGCTGAACCCGACGCCGAGAGAGAACCCGCCGGCGACGTTCGCAGCGAAGAGCGCGTCGTAGTTGATACGAGCGCGCCTGGTCTGGACCAAGCTCTGCAGATACTCGACGCCGGTGTTGAACGTGACCTTGTCGTTGAAAGCGTGCTTGAAGCCGATGAACCCGCGGAGCGAGTTGTCCGACGCGGTCTTGGCGAGCGTGACCGGATTGCCGGCGGCGTCGGTCGTCTGCCGGGCTTCATCTCGCCGAACGTCGTACTGGAAGTCGTAACCGAGCTCGCCCCAGAACGTCGTAGGGTCGGTATTGACGAAGAGGTATTTCGCGCCGGGGTCGAGATTGAGGCGAAAATCGAGACCCTGGAAGCGATCGTGCCGCCCCGTGGTGAGAAGGAAGAGGCTCAGGCTGTCGATAAGGTAGCGGTCGTAGCGGAGCGTGCCCTGGAGGTTCTCGACGTTGGTCTTAAGGGGTCCCGTCCCGTCGGTACCGGTGGGCGCCTTGCCGTAGTTACCGAGGAGCGAGGCACCGTAACCGTTCGCCTCGCGTCGCAACGTCAACTTGCCGTTCAACGTGGCCGCGAAGAGCCTCGAGTTTCCGGACGACTCCTGGGCACCTGCGGACACCGTCGCGGTCGTCTCGCGCTGGGGCTTGTCGATCGTCGGCGCGTCTTCGGCGGCCTTCGGCGCGGCGACCAGCGCCGTCGCGTCGGGCGGCGGCGTGCCGAAGGAATCATCCGCGAAGGCTGCGCCGGTCAACGTCGACACGGAGGCGAAAGCAAGAAGCGTCGTTACTCGCATTGGGCGGGCCTTAACACGATTCAGGAAACCTGCGTGGAACAAATCGCTGCCCACGCGGCGCTGCTGAATCCACTTCGGCGCCGCTCGTACGCAAGACCCGCCAAGAAGGATTTGCCGAGATCGAAATCTCTATTTTTCTCGCGCACGAAGCGACGCCGAGGGGCCGCTGTTCAGCGATCAACTTGTTGATGTGCTTCGACCATCCACAGCCACTTGTCAACACCTCGTGAAATCTCGGTGAAGATGTCTGCCGTGTCCGCGTCCTTCAATTCGGACGATTGGTCGATCGCCTGCCGTGCGACTTTTCCAAATGCGGCGAGTGACGTGGACAGAGCCTCGACATGGTCTTTTCCGCCGTCACTCTTTGCGGCGTATTCCGCCAAGGTCGAACGCTGAGCCGCAACGCGAACCGTCCCCTGGACGCTTCCGCCGAGCTGAATGGCACGCTCCGCGATGAGGTCGACGTAGTCTTCGGCGTCCTCGTTGACCTTGTCGAACAGCTCGTGAAGAGCGATGAAACTGGGGCCGCGGACGTTCCAATGGGCCTGCTTGCAATGGCTCTGGAAGTCGAGTGCGTCGGCGAGACGCCGGTTCAACAAGTCGACGAGAGACGTTCGCGTAGCTTCGGGGAGATCGTTCTTCGTTTTGTACATCGTAATTACCTCGCTCGCGAACACCTAGGCTCGCACTCCGAGATCCAACACCCCCTTCGCGCGAGATGCCGGCGAAACCGCCGCGGCTTCGACCGAGTCCGCATGGCGGGACCCGACCAATGACGACCCTGCCCCGCTCGCGCGAACGCGCGAGCGTTGGGGAGGGTCGACGCGCGAAGCGCGGCGGGGTGGGGCATCAACTCCGGCCGGGTCGACTGATGTGATGGAGCGTCAACGTCAACCGCTCGCGGATTCGAGCGTTCGTTTCACGGCGAGGATGCCTTGTTCGATCATCGCCGCGACGGCGGGCGCGACGTCGTGGGGAAGCAGATCCGCGATCCAGACCAATCGGCTGTGGCCATTGCCTTCGGGAAACACCTGCGCGGAGGCGTTGTGATGCGTCATGCGGCCACTCCCGACGACGCTCCACGCGAGTCGGCGGTCGGCGTCGTTCGAGTCGACGATGAGCTCGCGCGCCGTCATGCCGTTGGCGAACGTGACGACACGCGCGCCGTCTTCGAGTTTCACGTCGGTGACGAAGCCGCGGGCGAGCCGCGTGTGAATCGCACCGACGTCGCGAACGGCGTCCCACACCTTCTCTGGCGGGGCCACGATGGAAATCTCTCTTCGAATAGAAGCCATGCGTTCGTCTCCTTCGCGGAGAACATAGAAACCCCGCCGGGGAAGAACTTGGCGAATCTTGCGATCCGAGTCAGGAAGCGCCGGCGAGCGCGTTGATCCCCGGATTTTCGAGGACCCCGCTCGGCGGCCCGTTTCGCACGGCGTTCAGCATCGCGCGCCCGATGTTGTCCGACGTGGTGACGAAACCCGGCAAAAGCCACGCGACGATCGGGAAGAGCGGCGTGAACACGGCGTACCCTGCGCGATAGAGAAACGTCTTCGACGCGACCCCCCGACGCGGCCGGACGATCCCCGGCCGAAACGAGTACACGGCGCGAAAGGGCATCTTGGCGAGCCGGTTCTCGGCCTTGCCCTTCACGCGTGCCCACATCGAACGCCCGTGCTCGGTGCTGTCGGTTCCCTGCCCGGAGATGAAGCAGAACACCGCGCCAGAGCTCTTCGCGAGCACGGCTTCGGCAACGGAGATGGTCAGATCGTACGTGATCTTCGTGTAGTCGGCCTCGCTCATGCCCGCCGACGAAATGCCGAGACAAAAGAAGCAGGCGTCGAATCCGCCGAGGCGATCGGCGTACGCGGCGACGTCGAACAGATCGGGCTGTACGATTTCGGCGAGCTTGGGATTTTCGACCTCCGCCGAGCTCCGACCGATCGAGAGCACGTTCGTCACGTCCGCCGCGTCGAGACATTCGAGCAGAACACCGCGGCCGATCATGCCGCTGGCGCCGAACAAGAGAACTTGCATGTCGCGAGCAAGTTACAGCGAATTCACCGAGCCGGCGGAGAAAAGACGGGAGCATGAGTCGCGACGAAACGACGACGAGCGCGCCGCATGGACCAGTGAATATCCGGAAACTGGCCCGTTGTTCTGGTCCAAGCGGCGTGAGACATTTCGCGATGATGAACACGTCATCCACGGAAACGGACGACGCACTCGACTCACGGGCCCTGTCGTTGACGAGCGACGCCGGAGTCGACGAGATCCACGCCGTGGCGCTCGCTTTGTGGGAGCGTGGCGCGCCCGGCGACGTCGAGCGGCTCACGGCGATCGTGACGGCCCGTCCTTCGATGCCGCCGCCGCCGTTTCTCGTCGGTCCGAGCGACTCGGTGTTCCGCGTCGCGCCGACGGAAGACGACGTCGCCCAGGCCATCGAGCTCGTGAAAGACGAATATTGGACGACCGACGCGACGCTCGCGTCGCTCGCCGCCGCCCTTCGCCATTCGTCGGCGTGGGTCGGCGCGCGCGGCCCGGGCGGTCGCCTCGTCGCGACCGGACGTGCGCTGAGCGACGGCGAACGTCATGCGTACATCGCCGACGTGGCGGTCCGAAAGGACGCGCGCGGCATCGGGCTCGGCAAAGCGCTCGTGGAATTGCTCTTGTCGCACCCGATGCTTCGGCGAGTGAAGCGCGTACGGCTCACGACGCGAGACCCGGAATTTTACGTGCCGTTCGGCTTCGTGCGTGAAGTGGGTCGTCCCGCCGTCGGACTGGTCTTGGTACGCGACGAGCTCGGCAAAACCTGAACGCGACTTGAACCGTCGCGGAGGGAGGAGCAAGCTCAGGGCTGCGCTCGATGACGGACGACGCTCGATTCGCGGTAACGTTCGCCGCGCTGGTCGTCCTCGGGTGCTCTTCCGGCACCCCCTCGAATGCGCGCGGCGGCACCGGGGGCGATGGTGGATCGCGAAGCGACGCGGCCACGACGGGCGGCGACTCGAACGGCAGCGGCGGAGCGACGGCCTCCGGCGGAGCCAGCAATGCGTCCGGAGCCGGCGGAACGACGGGGCCTTCGAGCGACGGAAGCGCCGCAAGCGCGCCGTTCGACGGCGGAACGCGGACCTTGCCGATCATTCCCGTCGGCTACGACGCATACACCGACTGGACGCATTTGCCGCGCTTGCGCATCGGCTCGCGCACGACGATGCGCAGCACGTACGACCGCGCCGGCGGAAACGAAGGCGCCGACGCGAGCCACTTCTTGCGACAAGACGCGAACGGCAGGTTCGTCGCGCTCGACATCGCCGGCCCCGGAATCCTGTATTTCGCGCGCGCCAACCACTGGCATGGGAGCCCCTGGCACTACGGCCTCGACGGCACGGACGACGTCGTCTCGGAATCGAGCACGGCGACTCCGACCACCCCGGTGGCCAATTCGGTGTACCTGCCCACTGCCCCGTTTCCAGCGCCCTTCGCCGAGACCTGGTCGGTGACCGGCGGGGCCGATTTGTCGTGGATTCCTCTGCCCTTTCAGACCTCGCTCGATCTGTCGTACGAACGCACGCACTACGGCACGGGATATTTCATCTATCAGTCGTTCGCCGAGGGCACAGAGAACCTGTCGCAACCGGTCTACCCGTACGACCATGGCGCGCCGCCCGCGTCGGCGATCGCCGTCTTGAACAGCGCCGGCAGCGACATCGCGCCGACCGGCGCTGGGGTCACGACGACGAGCGGCTCGGGAAGCCTCGACGGAGGCACGACGCTCACGCTCGCCGATCTCCACGGCGCGGGTGAGATCCGCGCGCTCACCCTCCGGGTCACCGCTGAGCAAGCGCTGAACGTCGAACACGCCCGGCTGCGCGTCACCTGGGACGGACGCACGAGTCCGTCGATCGACGCGCCGCTCGCGTTGTTCTTCGGAGCGGGCTCGCTCTACAACCGCACGGGCGCGGAGTGGCTCGTCAAAGGGCTCCTCGAGGGCGTGCACTTTACGGGCGGCGACGTCGTGCTCGCGAGCTATTTCCCGATGCCATTTTTTAGGGGCGCCCATCTCGAGCTTGCCCTCCTAGACACGGCAGTGACGAATGTTCGCTGGGAAATTCGCACCACGGCGCTCGACGACGACCAGAGCGCCCTCGCCTACTTTCACGCGACGTATCGCGACCACGGTGTTCCCGTCGCGGGCCAGGATCTCACCGTGCTCGACACGACGGCGACCGAGGGCGGCGGCGACTTTTGCGGCAGCTTCAACGGCATGAGCTTCGACTTTTCCGACCACGCCGTGTTCACGACGCTCGAGGGCGATCCGCGGTTTTTCTTCGACGACAGCGGCACGCCGCAAGCGCAGGGCACCGGGACCGAAGAGTGGGCCGGCGGAGGCGACTACTGGGGTGGTCAGACGACGACCCTTCCGCTCGCCGGTCACCCGGTGGGGGCGCCGAGCGCGCTCGTGGCGGCGAACGCCGAGGACCAGATCGAGAGCGCGTATCGGCTCCTGGTCGCCGACGCGATGCCGTTCGGGAAAAACGCGCGCATCCAGCTCGAGCACGGCGGCGCCGACGATTCGACGGAGCACTATCAGTCCGTGGCCTACTGGTACGGCCGCCCCGGCGCGTGCCTCGCGCTCACCGACTCGCTCCACGTCGGCGACGCCGCCGACGAGGCCGCACACGGCTACGCGTCACCGACCGCGTCGTCGGTCGACACCATCACATCGCGCTACGAGCTCGGCGTCGATCACGTCGGCGCCACGGAGATCTATCCCGCCACGACGGACACCGGCCGACACATGACCGGAACGACCGAGTTCCGGATCCGGATCCGCCCCGACAATTTCGGGCTCTTGCTGCGTCGAAAGCTCGATTATTCGTATCCTGACCAGCGCGCGGACGTCTTCATCGCCGACGACGCGGACGGCGCCTCGTTCGCACGCGCCGGCACCTGGTATCTCGCGGGTTCGAACACGTGCATCTATTCGAATCCGCCCGGCGAGCTCGATGCGGCCACTCCAGTGGTCGAAACCTCGAACCGCCGCTTCCGGGACGACGAGTTCCTCGTTGCATCGCGGCTCACGCGCGGCAAGAGCGCCGTCCGGGTCCGGATCGTCTTTTCGCCCCCGAATCAGCCGCTTCAGCCGAACCAAACGCCGGCGCCCGCGGCGTGGAGCGAGCTCAGGTACTCGGCGTATTCGTGGGTCCTCCCGCCGTGACGTCTCCCCCATCCGAGGCTTGGCGAGGATCGGGGGGAGACCGCCGGCGCGCGGAGCGCGCGGCGAGTGGGGGCAGCCCTCTCAGCTCGATCGGGCCGAACCGGGAGCTCGACGATCGTCGAGCAAGACGAGGACGCAGAGGAGAGCGAACGGAGCCACGTAGTCGCCGCCTCGCTCCACCCATTCCCAGCCGTCGCGGAGACGGCCCGAGATCGGGTAGAGGAGCTCGCTCGCGATCTTCCAGTAAGCCACTCCGACCAGCAGCGTTCGCGAGGGCCGGAAGTAGACCGCAACGGCGGCCAGGATCTCCGCGGCCCCGACGGCGTGTAAGAACGCCCTATCGGCGGGGATCCCGATCGCGCGAAAGTGACCGATGAGGATCGCCTTTTCGAGGATCAAGGCGAACGCGCCATGACCGACCAGAAGGAGCGCGAGAGACGCACGTAAGACGAGCGACGCGCGGCCCAGCGTCGCGGACGACAACGGTCGCGGCACGACGCGCTCGAACCACTTTCGACTGCTTTCGCTCGCCACGACGAAGAAGGCGATCGGCGGGCCGTAGTTCCCGCCGCGCTCGAGAAACTCCCACGTCCCCATCCCGGCGAGCGGGCGCAGGAGGGCCGTGAACAGCGTCCACACGATCATGTACGCGAAGAGGGCCCGGAACGGGAACACGAGAACGGTGAGGCCGAGCGCGATGTCGACCGAGCCGACGAGCGGCATCGTTCTCCACGCGACGGCCGGCGGAATGCCGAACACGCCGTAAAACGGCAGCCACCCGGCCTTGGTGAGCACTCCCCAGGCGCCATGGCCGATGAAGCACATGGCGCAGCCGATCCTGAGGAGCCAGTGGAGCGTGACCTCCGGGCGCGTCGCGATGCCGTCGACGCGCCCGCTCGCGAACCGCCACGAGCGACGGAGCGCCACGTTCACCGCGGGCGGCCCGCGTCGTTGCCGTAAAACCCGTAGAGATCGCGCCGCGAGAGGAGCGTGCGCTCGAGGTTGAAGAGCGACGCCGGAGATTCGACGACCCGGAGCCCCTTCGCCGCCGGGTCGTTCGAACGAAGCACGGCGTCGGCGACCTCGAGACCGATGAGCTGCCCTTGCAGGTTGTCGTTGCCGTAGTGCACACCGAGATAGAGCCGGCTCGCGCCGGTCTCGAGCTGCAGCTGGGTGAACGTCGATACCGAGCGCGTCGTGGTGACGCCGGTGCCGTTGTTGGTTCCGGCGAGCCAGGGCAACGACCCGAGCGTGACCGGCTTTCCGTCGGCGCCGATCTTGTCGCCGAAGTACGCGCGAAGAATCTCGGCGCCCGACGCGCCCGTGGAGCTGTGCCCCGATGTATTCGAAGGGTGCGACGGGGTCGCGGCCAGCGGATGGAAGACGACGTAGCCGTTGGTCACGGCGCCGTCGGCGGCGGCGTTGGCAGACGTGATCGGGCGCCAGAACTTCTGCTCGTATTTCGAGATCCAGGCGCCGATGCGCGCGTCGGCGATCGCGTTGTCGAGGAGGGCGAACAGCACGGCGTTCTGGTCGAGCGTGAGCGACCGCGAGGCCGACGCGATCCGCGCCGCTTCGTTGACGAAGATCTCCGCGTCTTGCTTGTAAAAGAGCGCCTGCGCCGTCTCGTCCGCGGTTCGAGTGCTGGACGTGTCCTTGCCGATTTGGTTCACGAACGCGGACTCGGCCTGGTACTCGGGGCTACCGACGGCCGGAGAGAACGGCAAGATCCGCGCAAGGATCGCCACCTCCTGCGTCGCGAGGCTGAAGGGCTTCACGTCACGCCAGTTCAGGTCGATGCCCGGCTTGCCCTGGATGACCGTGCCCGTCGCGTCGAAACCGGTCGGCGCGCCCGTGGTGGGGTTCACGAAGGGCGCCCCCGCGTTGCTCTGGCGCCAAATGCCGACACCGGGATTGGTGGTCGGCGTGAGCTGCGCGCCGTAGGTGGTCTGCGGGATCCCGCCGTCGATGGAGCGCGCCGCGATCGCGGCCGCTGCCGCGGCGTGACCGGCTGCGATGCCGCCGTCGGAGCTCGCGACGCCGAGGGTTCCCAGATCGGTCGCGAGCTGACCGTCGACCCACGTTCTCACCGAACCCCACCGGGCATCGGCGGTCGTGTCGGTCGCGGGGTTCGGCAGCTCGCCGAGGATCACGTCGTGCGCCGCAGTCACCGCGGCGGCCGCCGCGGAACCGGAGTCGTTCGCCGTGTAGTAGTAGTGCCCGCTACTGAAATGATCGATCGAATCGACCGCGTCGAACACGGCGCGCGCCTCGATTGCCTCCAGCCGCGAGCCCACGTTCGTGTCGAGCGTGACCCCGGCTCCGACCGTCGTCGAACCGTCGAACCCTTTGCTGGCTTCGACGGTGTACTGGTTCCAGTCGGTCACGGCGTCCGCGAACGCCGCCGAGGTCGTCAGGAAAACGACCGCCGCGATGGTGGCGGCAAGTTGATGCGAACGACGATCCATTGTGCTGCGCATTGATGCTCCCGTTTAGACACGCTTTTTTCGCCTGCGCCCGCAGGCGCGTCCCGAATAGTGTCTTTGCGTCTTCTATACGAGACACAGAAGAGACGCAAGGGCCGGCTCACGTGGGCTCGTGGATCGATGAGTCGCCCTGACCGGATGCTTGCCCGCCGCTGGCGCCGGGGGTGAACGTCACGAGATCATCACTGTTCGCTCCCGCGTGGGGCCCACTAGGCTCTCGCGCATCATGACCGAGACGCTACAGGAGGGCGTTCTCGACGACGCAGACGTCGTCGACGACGAGGATGCTCAGCCCGACGGCGGCTCGCCGCGCGGTCAACGTGCTCCGCACTGGAAGACGTTGATCGAAGGCGACGTGGTGGCGCGCAAGTACCGCGTCGTCGGACCCGTCCGGAGCGTGGGGGACATCGTCACGGCGACCGCCCGGCATCTCGACCTCGGTCAGACGGTGGCGCTCACCTACCTAGTGCCGGAAGCGTGCGAAGAGCCGGGGAAAGCGACGCGGTTCGTACGACAGGCCAAGACCGCGGCGCGCGTGCCGAGCACGCACTCGGCCAAGGTGCTCGACGTGGGACGACTCGTCTTCGGCTCTCCTTACGTCGTCGTCGAGCACGTGAAGGGATGGACGTTCGCGGAGGTCTTGCGCATGCGCGGACCACTTCCGATCCCCGAAGCGGCCGGGTACGTCATCCAGGCGTGCCGCGCGGTGCTCGAGGCGCAATCTGCCGGCGTCGCGCGCCTCGGTGTGAACACGTCGAACCTCGTGCTCACCCGCGAGTCCGACGGCGCTCCCGTCGTCAAAGCGGTGCTGTTCGGTATCGAGAACGCCGAAGTCGAGGACGTGCTCCGCTCGGATCTCGATGAAGACGAGGGCTCGACGGCGCTATCGCTGCTGCCGTACCTCGCGCCGGAGCTCGTTCGGCAAATCCATCCGCGAGACGAATCTCGCGCCGAGGTGTGGGCGCTCGGCGCCGTGCTGTACGAGCTCGTCACCGGCGTACAGGCGTTCACGGGGTTCGGCGGTCCGGGATTGTTCGCCGCGATTGTCGCGGATCCCGCGCCCGAGGTTCGGAAACTCTACCCGGACGTTCCCGCGGAGCTCGACGCCGTGATCGCGCGCTGCCTCGCGAAGGATCCGGGCGAGCGATTCCGGAGCGCGGGAGAGCTCGCTGCCCATCTCGAGACCTTCGTGTCCGCGGCGAATACGCCGCGCGACTCCGTGGTGCCGTCGCGCCGGCACACGTTCCCACCGCCGCTTCCGAGCGTGATCCCGACGACGCGAGCGATTGTCCCGGTGCGACGCCGAACCCAGGAAGCCGAAAAGCGAGCTCGCGTCGTCGATCGGAGCCTCGGGCTGACGGCGGGAATCATCCTCGGTATCGCCGGGCTCGGCACCATTCAGGCGATTCGCGGAACGGCTGCCACACGCGCGGATGCGACTCACCCGGTTCTCGCGGCCGAACCCGAAAGTGCACCGCGCTCGCCCGAAGGGTCGATCGGCGAGCCGATCGCCAAGTCCGACGACGAAGCGGGTCGGTTTGTCCCTTCGCCCTCGCGCGGCGGACAAGATACGCCAGGGAGCGTGCGGCGTCCGAGCGGCGCCGTCGAGGGGTCGAATGCGGCACCGGGAGCGCGCTCGCCCGTCGCTCCCGCGTTCCCCACGAACGCACCGCGCACGTACTCCCCCGGGTCGTCCGCGGTCGCCGCGAACCCCGCACAGCGGACGTCGTCCGCCAACGAGGCGTTGCAGGGGCGCAGCGTCGTCACCGCTTCCACCGAAAAGCAGGGGCAGCCCGCCGGCGCAGCCCAGGCGACCAACGGGCGACGGGACGCTCCCGAGAACACCGCGACAGCGTCGAAACAGAAACCGGGCCCGGCCACGTCGTCCGACCTGTTCGACGACATGCACTGATCGTCGTCGATGGCCTTTCACCCGGTCCGCGGCGCGGTTTCGTCGATCCTCGCCGTCGCTTTGGCGACGCACGCCGGCGTGGCGCGCGCCGAGGGTGACGAGTCGCGAGCGCGCGCCCTGTTCAAAGAGGGACGCGATCTGGCGTCGACCGGACGATACGAGGTCGCATGCCCGAAGTTCGAGGAGAGCCGTCGCCTGTTCGACGGTCCGGGGACGGATTTCAACCTCGCCGATTGCTGGGAACACGTGGGCAAGCTCGCGAGCGCGCGAACGTTGTTTCTCGAAGTCGCCGCGGCGACGCATGCACTCGGGCAGGCCGACCGAGAGAACGCGGCGCGCTCACGCGCTCACGCGCTCGACGCACAGGTTTCCCATCTCGTTCTCCGCGTCGCCGATCACACCGAGGGCCTCTCGCTTCACGTGAACGGCTCGAGCGTCGCGTGGGAAGCAGAGAGCGCTCCGGTCGCAGTGGATCCGGGCGAGGTGCTCGTCGAGGCAACGGCTCCGGAACGAGAGTCGTGGAAGACCAAAGTCGCGATCCCGAGCGAGCCTGCAACGATCATCGTCGAAGTCCCCCAGCTCGAAGGCGTGCCGCCGAAGCCTCCGGATTCGGCCGAGAAGGCATTACCCCCGAAGCCGGAAACGAGCGCCAGCGCAACGGAAGCGACGAGCCACCGCGTCACCGGCCTCGCGCGAATCGGCTCGCGGACGACGCGCAACGTGCTGGCCGGGGCGGTCGCCGTCGGCGCCGTCACCGCCGGAATTTCCTGGGTGCTTTTTCAGAACAAGAACACGCGCGCAGAAGGCGTCTGCCCGAGCGGCACGGGATGCTCCGCAAGCGACATCGCCCAGCACGACGACCTCGTCAGCGGCGCGCGAACGGCGCGAGCCATCGGATTCGTGGGGCTGGGTCTGGCGGCCGCGGCCGTCACGACGGGCGTCGCGCTGTACCTGATCGGCCCTCGCCGTTCGGACGACTCGAACGCCGGAGCGAGCGCGTGGACGCTCGGCGTGGGGGCGAGTCCGGTCGCCGGCACTCTGTTCGCGCGGAGACGATTTTGAAACTCCGCTCGTCGTCTCCTTGGTTCGTCACCGGCGCCGCGCTCGCGATGGTCGCGCCCGGGTGCGCGCTCGACGATCGCACGCTCACGCAGAAGACCGAGGGCATCGGCCAGTCCATTCCGCCGGAAAACGACGGTGGGCTCGGCGATGCCTCCGCGGAATCCGACCGCCATGTCCCCGCGGAAGGCGGGCGAAGCACGGACGCACACGTCGAGACTCTCGATGCTTCGGACGCCGAGGGGTCGACCGGGCTTGCGTTCGACGGCGGCGCCGGAGACGGCGGCGGCTGTCCCGAATGCGACGAGAGCCTCGTTGCGAACGTGACGTTCGATCGCGACACGTCGAGTTGGAATGCGGACCCGAACATCACGCTGCAATGGCGTCCCGACGACGCGGAAGGCGCTTCGGCATCGGGTTCGATGGCGACTCGCAACGGGACCGAGCAGGCCCCCGCTGATTGGTCGTTCGCAGCGGCCACGCAGTGCATCGCGGCCGTCGGGGGCGCATCGTACGAGTTCGACGTCGCGACGTTCGTTCCGCCGAGCCAGGTCGCGGGAGGCGCTGGAGTCGGCGCTTGGTTTTTCTCGAGCACGGGGTGCGCGGGAACTCCCGAGCAGACGTATTCGGGACCCCCTACGGACAAGACGAACGTGTGGGTCGACGTTCACGGCTACGTGACGGCTCCAAAAACCGCTCAATCGATGCTCGTGCGCCTCGTCGCGCTGAAGCCCGGCGATCCCCCGTTCGACGTGCTGTTCGATAGTGTCCGGGTGTTACGACGTTGACGTGACCAAGCGGCGGCGCCGCACCGAAACGACGGCGATGACGATGGCGACCAGCAAGAGCGCGCCCGAAACCGCCCAGAGCGCGCCACGACCAGGAATGTGCCGACGCCACGACGACGACAACGTCCGGGTGGCTTGCTCCATGCGCGCGACCACGTCCGGACCCACGTGGAGCGCCTTCGCTCGCTCGACCCATGCTTCGGCGGCCTTCGCGTCGCCGCGGGAGATGGCGAGCGCCCACTCGAACGACACCGTCGACGGCTCGTTCGGCGCCGACGCGGCGAGGGCTGCGGCGCACCCTTCGAGCCGGTGAACGTCGTCGATGCGCACCGCGAGCTCGCAGGCGAGTTCTTCGGTGAAGGCATCCGAGCCCTCCGCCTTTCGAAGGTGCTGAACGACGCCGTCCACCGATGCCACCTCGCGCTCGTCGAGGGCGCCGTGTTTTTCGAACACGACGTGCACATAGTGGGCAAAATCCGTATCTTGTGCCCCCGGCTTGCCGAGGGCGTCGGCGCAGCTCCGAAGAGCGTGCTCGCGGTCGCCCAGCGCTTCGTACTCGGTGCAGAGCTTGCCGAACGCGACGCTCCGGTCCGGGACGGCCAGGGTGAGCGCGCGATAGTATTCCATCGCCGCGCGATGATTTCCCTGCTTGGCCGCGTCGTCGGCTTTTTGCGCGACGTCGATGAGGAAATAACCGAACTGGAGCGGATTCTTGTCGCGCTGCTCCGGCGTGGGGACGCTGGCCGTCGGATTCTGGTCGTCGATCGGCCAATCACCGAGGCCCGTGCTCGACGGCGACGACGACGCCGGGCGAGTCGCTTCGCTCGCGCTCGCGACCTTCGGAACGACGGCAAGGAGGCTCGAGAGCACGAGCGCGGCGACGCCGATCCCGACGGCGCTCCGAGCGCGACGGCGCGCGCGACGAACCGCGTCGATCGCGGTGACGACGCACGAAATCAAAATGAGGAACCAACCGAGACGGACCCAGCGCTGGTGAGAATGCGACGCGGCGATCGCCTCGAAATGCCTCGTTTCGTCACTTCGTGGCGCCACGTCTCGGAGCTCCTCCAGGCAATCGTCGAACATGCGTGCGTCTCCCAGGCGTACCGCGATGTCGCATTCAGCGGCGTAGCCCCAAGGTTCGTTGGGCGCGGAGTTCCTGACGGCGCGAGCGAACAGAAGCGCCTGCCCGACGTCGTCCGTCGTCGGCGCCCTCGAGCCGCTCATCAACGCGCCGACCGTGGCGCGCAAGTCGAGAACGGAGCTGCCTTTTGCAATCGCGCGCTGGCAATCGGCGAGCGCTTCTTCTCGCGCGCCGATCGCCGCCAGCGCTTCGCAGGAGCGTCGGGCGACGAGAGGGCTCTCCGGCGCTTCCGCGGCGGCTCGTCGAAAGAACTCCGCGGCTCGCGCCGCGTCGCCGGAAGCGAAGAGCCGCTGCCCCGCCTCGAATTGCTCGAACGCGTGCGGGTGGCGCGACTCGAGAAGCCGCAACTCGCCCTGATCGAGCCGCTGCGCGCCGGGCGTAGGGTCGCCGAGCGCATCCGCGCAAAAAAACGGAACGGCCGCGAAGCCGAGGATCGCCGGGGAAAAAGGCCGCGTGCGAAACGCCGCACGGCGAGGGCCGTGCGACTTCGAGATTCGTGCAGGGACGGCGATCATGTTCAGAGGTCGTACTTCTTCAATTTTTCGTACAAGGTCGAGACCGAGATCCCGAGCGCTCGCGCCGCGTGAACCTTGTTCCCCTCGACGTGGATCATCGTCTGCCGGATCGCCGCGCGCTCGAGCGCGTCGAGCCGTTGACCGGCGAGCGGAAGGCGGTCGACCTCGGAACCCGCATCGGTCACGAGCGATACCGTGTCGAGCTTCAAATGCTTGGGCTCGAGGACCCAGTTCGCTTGGTCCACGAACGCAGTGGCCCACGTGAGCGCGTTGCGAAGTTCCCGGACGTTCCCCGGCCACACGTGCGCGCGGAGCATCGTCAGAGCCAGTGGGGAGATGGGGAGGCGCGGCTTCCCCATCTCTGCGACTAGACGTTCGACGATGAGCGGAAGGTCGTCGAGTCGCTCACGCAGCGGTGGAACGAGGACCACCGCTCCTGCCAGACGAAAGTACAAGTCCTGGCGAAACCGACCTGCCGCCACTTCCCGTCCCAAGTCCCGATTGGTCGCCGCGACGATCCGAACGTCGAGCGTGCGGTCTTGCGCGCCACCGACGCGGCGTACGCGGCGGCTCTCGAGGACGCGCAGCAATCGCGGCTGCAAATCGAGCGGAAACTCGCCGATTTCGTCGAGGAACAACGTTCCGCCGTGAGCACGTTCGAACGCACCCTCGTGCGCGCCGAGCGCCCCGGTGAACGAGCCTCGCTCGTGTCCGAAGAGTTCGCTCTCGACGAGATTCGGAGCCACCGCACCGCAGTCGAAAACGACCAGCGGCTGGGAAGCGCGAGCACTGTTCCGGTGGAGCTCGTGGGCGAGCACGTCCTTCCCGGCGCCCGTCTCGCCGACGAGCGTCACCGTCACGTCGGTGGATGCAAACCGCTCGAGCAGCTCGAACACATGCCGCATGGACGCCGAGCGAGCGACGAGATTGCCGAACGTCCGAGTCGCCGGCCGCACCTCGGGTTCACCCTCCGGCGGTGCCGGCGCGGGCCAAGTCTCCCGATTTGCCTCGGGCGGATCGGACGTCACCGGTGGCCCTCCCCTTCGCTCGTCGACGAGAGAGCGACCGGATCGACTTCGCGAGAGCACGCTATTGGGTTCCATCGGTTCGCCCTTTCGTGTCGTGAGCGGAAGAGCTCGGTGCTCACCGATCGATCGCCGGTCCCTGGAAGCAGCTTCCGCATCCGTTGTCCGCGAGGCATTGAGCGATGGCCGTCGCCCACCCGCCCGCGAACGCGTAGTCGCCGAATCTCAGCTGGATGGTCGCCTCGTCGGTCGTCTCGAGAGAGCGCTGGAGTGCAGCTTTGCATGCGCCGTTTCCCGTGTCGGAGCTCGCGCAGAACAACGAGTACGTCGTGCCGCAATAGCAATCGAGGAGATCGCTCGCCGCGCAGGCGCTCTCCAAGACGCACGCGGTCGATTCGAGGCAGAGCTTCGAAAGATCCTCACCCTTCGCCGGCCCCGCAGCGGCGCGCCCTTGCAAGTCGGCGCACCCACGAAGGGCGTTGGGACAAGCGGCCTCCGCGCACGGGAGGCAGCCCGGCGCCTTCGCCGCGAGCGCCGCGTTCAACGCGGCAAGAATCCGCGGACTGTCGCCCGCCTCGGGAGCAATGCCATCCAAGGAGTCCCGCGCGCCATCCGATGCCGCGTCCCTCGAAGGGGCAGCAGCATCTTCACGAAGAGGCGCCGCGTCGGCGGCGTCGCCACTATCCGAGATCCCTCGACCTGCGTCCCGTCCGACGTTCGGAACGACGCTGCTCGGTGCGGGTGAAGCAGCGCTCGACGCCGAGGGAGGCGCTCCCACGTCCTCGAACCACGACTTGCTGCACGCCACGGCAATCATCGCTGCTCCCACCACGTGGAGCGCGCGCCAAAGCGCGAACCTTCGCCGGCCCGGAGCCGGCTCGAGATTTCCGTCGTGGTGATCCATGGAGGCAGCATCTGCACGAATTCGCGGGCTCAAAAGCAAGGGCACGCGCTGGTGGACAGGCATTCGACGAGGTCGTCGGCGACGCCGCCTCCCAGCGTTGGATCGGTGAGCGTGCTCGCTCGAGGGGCCGTCGATTCGAGGCCAGCCTGGAAGGCCGCTTTGCAGACGCCGTCCGCCGTCGACGCGCCGGAAGAGAAGCACGTCGCGGCGAGGACGTCGCCGCAATAGCAGGCCGAAAGTTTCGTCGCCGCGCACCCGCTCGGGATCACGCACTCGAGCACGTCGAGTGCGAGTTCGGCCTTCGATTGACCCGCGGAAGGGCCCCCCGCGGCATCGCCGGAAATCGAAGTAACCGCTGTGATCTTGTCGCCGCAACTCGACTGCTCGCAGGACCAGCAATCCGCGGATTTACCGGCGAGGATCGACTCCACCGAGGCCGCCCCCGTGCTCGCGTCGGAACCGCCCGAACCCCCGTCGGTGCTCGTGCCACCACTGCCGCCCGCGCCACCGGCGTCAACCGTTCCGCCGGTGTTGGTCGTTCCGCCGGTGTTGGTCGTTCCGCCGGTGTTGGTCGTTCC
>CAZDNG010000023.1:0-49554 GCA_964506835.1 uncultured Polyangiaceae bacterium | reverse complement strand
CGCCGGTGTTGGTCGTTCCGCCGGTGTTGGTCGTTCCGCCGGTGTTGGTCGTTCCACCGGTGTTGGTCGTTCCACCGGTGCTCGTCGTTCCACCGGTGCTCGTCGTTCCACCGGTACCCGCGTCATTGGCGGTACCGCTGCCGAGGCACTCGTCATAGCAATCGTTGAAGGCGCAGACGAAGAGTGAGACCGCTCCTCCGCCGGGCAATTGCGTGTTGCCGAACTCGGGAACGATGACCGCCGGGTCCTGGGTTTCGAACGCAGCTTCGATGGCGGTCTTGCAGGGCCCGTTCGCAGCGCCTTGGCCCAAGCAGGCGAGACCCGTCGAGGTGCCGCAGTAGCAGTCCGATGGATTCGCCGCGCCGCAATGCTCGCGGAACATGCAGTCGTAGACGGCCTGGCAAAGCGCGGCATTGTCGGTGCCTTGGGCGGGACCGGAAGTGGCGGTCCCGGTGTACGCGGAGCACGGAGGGAGCAGCCCCGACGTGCAGCTCACATCACCTTGCAAGCACGTGTCGCAGGCTCGCGTGTCGGTGCAGAACGCCGAGCAGCCGTCTCCGTCCGTCGTGTTTCCGTCGTCGCATTGTTCGTTGCCTTCGACTTTTCCGTTGCCGCACACGGCTCCGCCGGTTGACGTATCTCCGCCGCTCCCGGTTGCTCCGCCCGTGATTTCCGCGACGCCGCCGCTTCCGCTCGCGCCGCCGTTTCCGGCCGCGCCGGTGCCGCTCGCGCCGCCGCTCCCAGTCGAAGCGCCTGCTCCGCCCGCGCCGCCACTCGACTGGGTCGAGCCTCCGGCGCCACCGGAACCACTGCCGCCGCCGCTGCCCGGATGAGAGGTTCCGCCACCCGTGCTCGCGGCGGCGCCCCCGCCCGTGCCAGCGTCGCTCGAGGCGCCCGAACTCCCGCCCCCGCCACAAGAGACGAGAGCGACGACGAGGGTGGCCGCGCCCGCGAACGCGGCGCGAGAACGGGGCAGGTCTGCGCCTCGGCGCGCTGTTCGGGTGCTCATCGTCATTTCCTCGAGCCGCAACTGCACGGCAGAGTTGTGTGCGGGCGTCTTTTCCTACCCGTGGCTCGCCGAGCCCGGTGTGAAGCTTGTGTGACGTGCGCTTCGACCCACTCTCTCGTCACACAAAGTTCATTCGGCGCGCGGAGGCGCGGCGAGTTACGGAAACACGCTCGAACGCACGGCGGCTCGCGCCGAGCAGCAGCGCGATGAAGACTCTACACAGATACCGCCTCTCGTTCGCGTGCCTCCTCGTCGCGTCCGCCGCTCACGCGCACCCTGATTTTCCGAGCGACGTCGCGCAGGACCTCGGCCTCGCCGCCCCGCCGGATTGCAGTATTTGCCATCAGGGAAGCATTCAGAGCGCCGCGACCGCCATCCAGCCGTTCGTCAACGTCCTCCGACAACTCGGACTCTCGGACGCCGACGATCCGAGCGCACTCAAGAACGCCCTCCTTGCCGACGAGGCTTGCGAGATCGACAGCGACGGCGACGGCGTTCCGGACGTCACGGAGCTGAAGCACGGGACCAATCCGAGCGATGGCCCCGGTCCACCGCGCTCGGGGTGTACGGCGGCAGAGGGGGGGACGGCGATCTCGGCGGAGCCCGTCACCTGGTTTCAAACGGGCTGTGCGGTCCGCCGTCTCGATGAGCGACGAGGCTTCGGAGAAACGACGGCCGCGTGCGTCGCGGGTCTCGTGGTCGTCCGGCTGATGGCCAGGCGCCGCGCTACAAGAACGCGTGGAGCTGGAGGAGCGCGGTGAGCGCGCCCACGTTGCCACTCGGCGTGCCGATGGTCTGGTAGATCTCGTCGAGACGCACGTCCGCATGCGGCGCGAGGAACCAAACGGCCGAAAACCAGACGCCGAACGACGAGGCCACGTCGCCTCCGTCATTTTTGGCTTCGCCGGTCACCATCCAATGGATGCCCTGAATGGGCTCCAGATCCGCCTGCACCATCGCCGCGTATCCCCCGAGATGGCCGTGGTACGTGAGCGATTGGTAGACCCAGTCAGCCTCGGCGAGCACCGCCAGGAGTGGGCCCGGTGAGTACCGAGCGAACACACCGTGCGCCTGGCGGTAGTCGGTGACTCCCAGGTAAATGTCCCGCCGCGCTCGCGTGAAGAGGCTGCTCACGCCGATCGCGAGATGCGTGCTCGGCGCCCATTCCCCGTAACCGCTGTAGCCGCGCTCGCGAAAGTCGTCGGGACGGAGCTGATAATTTCCGAGGATGGCCATGACCTCGGCGCGGATCTGGTCCTTCGAAACGGAGAGTGCGACGCCATCCTGCTGGGTATCGTTCATATCGGTGCGCGTCAGGGCTCGTACCCAGAGCGTGTGCTCGATGTCGCGGATGCCGAAGGGAAGCGTGATGCGGCCGGCGCGAACGAGCCAGGACCCGTCTTCATCGATCTGATAACCGAGCCAGTGGTCCCGCGAGACCAGGTTGTCCGATTGCCCTCGGGTGAGCGCGGCGTTCAAGGCGCCCACCGGCGCGTAGCCGAGGCTTCCGGCTGCGCGGAAGCGCCACCACAACACGTCGGCGTAGAGGTCGGCGCGCATGAGGATCGACGACTTCTGCGTCGCTGCACCGTCCACCTTGGTTGCCAGAAATCCCTCGCGGACGTCGCCGCCCAGGCGGACGTCGTCGGGGAGCGTCACCGCCCCCCAGAGAAGACCCGAACTCGGCCCCGGCTCTTCCGCCGCCTCGCCGTAACGGCTGCGGAGCAACAGATCGCTCTGGGCGCGCCCATAAGACGTGAGCGGCCCGGACCCGGACGGATCCGCGTGGCAAGGCATGCACCCGGTGTATCCGTGCCGGATCATGAACGGATAGGCGTCGGCTCTCGAAGCGGCGAGCAGCGGCAAAAGCAGTCCAAGAACGAGCGCCGCAGCGCGCGTGATCACCCTCTTGGTCTTCATATTTCGGGGCTTCGCGCGGCGCGCGTCGAACGCCGGAGTTCAGGTGCCCGTGGTGCGGAAGCGCGCGGTGACGTCGACGTCCGGCTTGACCGTGACGCCCAAGTACGACGGCACGGCGATTCCGAAGTCCGTCATTTTCACACTAAAGCCGCCCGATACGGAAATCTCCGCTCCGCTCTTCTTCGCGTCGTAGTGCACCGACACGGGTCGCGTCTTGCCATGAAGCGTCAGCGTGGCGGGGACGTCCGCTCCGGAGCTCGGGCCATCCCCGATCTTCAGCGCGGAGCGCTGGATGCTCAGCCGGGCGGAAGGAAATTGTCCGACCTCGAGGTACTTCTCTTTCATGTGCCGATCGCGAAGTCCGATGCCCGTCTGCAAATGGTCGAGGCGCACGCTGATGACCACACGATCGCCTTCTTCCGCGACGTCGAGTTCGGGCGTCGTGCCCTGGATCTTCATGCCCGCTGGCCCCACCGCCGTGAAGCTGACGACGGGCTCGATCGCCTTCGAGAAGGTCGCGCGACTCGTCGCGCTCGTCGCGAGGACGGCCGCGATCACGGTCACTCTCGAAATACGACTTCGAAACTCCATCCGATCCCTTTCACCCTTTTTCGATGCGGCCCGGACATACCGACCCCCGAGAACCGTGACCAATGAAGTTCTCGTGACGGGACGGCGGTTGAATATTCTGGACGGGGGTCCACCCCGCGAGAGCTCAGCGGGTCGGTAGAAGGCGGAACGTTCCCATGAAATTTCGGTCACTTCGGAATCCATTGAACGAAGTTGCTCCTATTCGCGGAACCGGCCGGAGGGTCGTGTAACCTGGCCCCATCTCTTCCCATTGTCTGTTACAATGTCGGTATGTCTGCTTCAGCATCGGTACTGGTGGTCCAAGACGAGGACGAGAGCGCTCGAGACGCCGCGAATTTTCGCGACGCAGGATATGACGTCGTGACGGCGACTCGCGGGCACGACGCGCTTTGTCTCGCGGCTTCGAAGACACCGGACCTCGTCGTCGTCGATCAAAGCCTTCCGGACATTTCTGGGCTCGACGTTTGTCGGCAAATCAAGGCGGATCCGAAGACTGCCGACGCAAGCGTCATCATCCTCGGGCCCGACACGGGTGAGTCCGATCGGGTCGCGGGCTTCGAAGTCGGAGCCGACGACTTCGTCACGAAACCCGTGGGGGTTCGCGAGTTGCTCTTGCGGGCGCGCGCGGTCCTCAGGCGACGTGATCTCGGACCCTCGTCGGGCCGTTTCCGCAAGCTCAGCGCCGGCCTTCTCGCGCTCGACGCAGATGCACACCGCGCCCGCGTGGGCGACGTTCACCTCGATCTCACGTTGCTCGAGTTCCGGCTTCTCTGGTCGCTCGCATCCAAGGAAGGGGCGGCTCTCCCGCGCGAAGCGTTACTCGCGGACGTCTGGGGACCAACCGTCAAGGTGGAGCTTCGTACCGTCGACCAGCACGTGAAGCGCCTACGAAAGAAGTTGGGGCCCGCCGGGAAGTGGTTGCAGACGATTCGAGGCGTCGGGTATCGGTTCGAGCCCGACGCTCAACACCACTTCTGAGAGCGAAAAAAATCCGAGACCCAAAAAAAGGCGTGCCGTGGATGACGGCGCGCCTTCGATTCAATGACCTTCGCTCCTAGTCCCCTGAATCATTGATTCAGGGGACCAAACGAGAAAGTCAGTACCCGGATCAGAACCGTGGCTGAGTGCTGAATTTGCGAGGCCCTTGCCCCGTCGGGCCCTCGCAAATTCTCCGACGAATCTTGGATCCGGGGGACTAGTTGTTGAACCGGCAGGTCGTCGAGCACTGCGCCGGCGGGGCGCCGTTGACGCCGACCCCGTTGTCGCAATCTTCGTACGCTTCGACGACGCCGTTGCCGCATACGGTGTTGGCGGTCGGCAAGTTGACCGCGGCGTTGTCCGTGGCGCCACCCGAGCACGCGTTGTTGTTCGACGCAGCGCCGCAGAATTGCTGCTCGTTGAAGTCCTCGCAATACGTCTCGGTTCCCGACGGCGAGACGGCGGTCGGGATCTGGAAGAACCCGCCCGAGGCGAGCGCCGGGTTGAGCAGCGTCGGATTGGTGAAGCACTGCGCGAGGGCGAGCTCTTGACCGGTCACGTTTTCGAAGCCGATCAACGTGCTCAGATAGACCTTCCTCGAAAGCGGGTAAGCGAACGCCTCGACGCAAGCCGCCGTCGAGTCGAGCGCCGACACTTTGAGCGGCGTTGCTCCGGCGGTGATCGAATCACGACCGGCGTATCCAATGCTGCAAGGGCTCGCCTGGACGAGGCAGCCGATCTGCAAATCCGCCGTCTGAGCGGTTGCGCACGTGTTTTGGGTCGCGTCGGTGGCGTTGAGTGAACGGCTCTGATGCAATCGCACGAAGGCGCCTTCGAGCGGCCGTGCCGGAGAGTTCTTGTCGTTCTGGTACGTCCCGGACGTGTTCGAGTTCGTGCCGCCGAGTCGAAGGTGCTGGTTATAAACGCGACCGTCGGCCGCGAGCGGCGTCACGCTATCCACAGCCGTGTTGTCGAAAATGAAGCTCGGCTTCGTGTTCTTGGCCGCGAGACAATTCGGATTGCCGTTCGCGTCCACGGGGATCAAGCATTGATTGACGAGCACGGGGACGTCACCGTTCGGGCATCGGCCCGGGCTCGTCGAGGGCTGCAACGATCCCGCGGTGTTGATCACCCGCGGAGCCGAATTGACGGCCAGAATCGTGTTCGTCGTGCACGGCGTGGTCGGATACGACGCGCTGAGCGCCAGCTGATCCGTCGCGACGATCGGCAGAACGAGGCCGAGGTCTCCCTTGCGGCTCGCTACCTGTTCGGTCGGCGTATTCGCGGGAACGGCGCCGTTATTCGTCCCGGTGGCCTTCCTGCGGATGGGGTCGTTGTCCTGGTAGTCCGCAGGGTAACGGTTCACGTTCGCCGGAAGGGTGTCCGTCGTCTGAATCACGTTGCAGATCGGGTCGGTGTTGGCCGTCGTGTTCGGCGCCGGCAAGTTCAGCGATGCGAGCAAGAACGTGGTCGTCGCCGCCGCGTCGTCCCGCCGGAACACGTGCTGGAGCTGCGTGCACGCTCCGCCGGAGCAGCTGTTCTGAAATAAGGTGCCCCAGTTGTTCGCGAGGGTCTGACGGAGCACGCTGTTGCAGTTCCGGTTCGCGATCGTGGTCGCGTTGTGGTCGAACCCGGCGTACAAAACTCGAAGCACGTCGCGCCACCCGTTGAACGTATACGTCGTCCCGTCGGTGAGCGTGATCGTCGTCGAATACGCGAGGCCCGCGTTGGACTGCGTCGTCGGGTCGCAATCCGAGTCGGTGCCGTTGCAGGCGGCCGTGCCGGCGGTGGTCGGTGAGCCGACGATGGGCAGGCCGTCGAGGCCGATCACGAGGAGCTCCTCCGCAGACGGCGTGACGTTTGCCGAACCCGTCGTGCACCCGTTCGCGGTGCCGATGATGTTCGTCGTTGGGTTGATGGTCTGGACCCCGTTCTTCATGTTGGTCTCGCCATTGCCGGCGCCGGTGCCGACGTAGGTGAGCCCGGTGGCCCCGGGACAACTTGCGAGGACGCTCTGAACCGTGTTGAACAGCGCGTCCGAGCCCTTCAAGGTTGCGTTGTTCAGCGCGCCTGCACCCGCGGCTCCTGCGCCGAGGATCAGAAACGTCGCGATCGGGATCGATGTTCTCATTACCGGAATCCTTCGTTTTTTATACTGTCGCTTCGTCCACTTAAGCAGACGTCGCAGCCGCCGGAAGCAAGAGCCGGGCCCATTGAGGTTCACGGGGCCATCAATTCAGTAACTAACCGGAACTATTTGCATCTTTGCCCACCCGTTGGACGATGAGCACGGCGTCTGGCGTCCCAGGTTTCCGGTTTTCAGAGACTTGATCTCCGAAAATCGGAGCGCGTTTTCCGGTCGGCGATGACCGCACGCCGCTCACTCAGTGGACGCCAGCGCGCGACTCGAGTTTCGGACCGGTGGCGCGGTCGACGCGGGGCGATGAGCGAGACACCGAGCGATGCCTTGTTCGAGTGCGCGGGCGTCGAGGCCTTCGAGATGCAAGCGGGTTCCGAGCGGTGCGAAGAGCCGGCTCAGATCGACCGTGCCGTCGCGGTGCTCACCCAAGACGAACCGCTCGACCTTACCGTCGAGCGCGGTGATGGGAACGCCGCCGCCGTGTCCGTCGTTCCAGGCGCGCGAGTCCGAACTGTTGTTCCGGTTGTCGCCGAGGACGAACACTTCCCCATCCGGCACATCGTAGTGATCGAACACCCCCGTCACGGGCGTGAGCACGGTGAGGTAGGCGTGGTCTTCCAGGAACTCCACGACGAGCCGCCCGCGCACGCCGCCCCACGCTCGCGGGTATACGTAGGTTCCCGCGTCGCAGCTCGGGACTTCCCATCCGTTGATCAGTGGATGGGCCCCGCGCATCGAAATGCGGTCTCCGGGAAGCCCTACGATCCGCTTGACGAGGTGATCGGGAGCGCTGCCGTCCGGATGGAGATTCGGAAAAACGACGATGTCGCCCCGGCGAGGCGGACGCGTCGAGAAAGCACGTCCAGCGCGCGGCAGCCGTACGCCATAGGCGAGCCTGCTCGCTACGACGCAGTCGCCCGACTCGAGCGTCGGTAACATCGAATCGCCGAGCACGCGAAACGATTCGACCACCATGGATCGCAACGCCAGCGCGGCCGCGGCCGCGGCTCCGACCAGCAAAAACAGCACGGCCATGTTGCGACGTTCCTCGGCAGCGAGTGCGGACCTCGCGATCGACCGAATGGAGAGCTCGGCAGCAGCGACACGATGGACGTCCCCCTGCTCGAAGGCTGAAACGAGCTCCGCGAGTTGCTTGTCGAGCCTCTCGCTCTCCGACGCGGTCAACCGATGGCGCGTACGCTCTCGGACCGCGGGGCTCGTCAACGTCGCGTGGAGCTCGGCCGCTCGCGGGTGCACCCGCACGCATTCGCGGCCGACGGCGGCGTCGGACTCGATGAACGGCGCAGACAGGTGGCGTCCCCCTGGCAGATCCGCGGCCCAATGTCGGACGAGCCCTGCAAACGAGAGGTACGCGCCGATGCCGACCAACAGCGGATTTTGCGCCGCGAAACGAGCGAGAATTCCGCTAGGGCCGTCGTCGAGCGTGGCCACCGTCGAAGGAACCAGGTACCGAAGAACGAGCACCGCAAAGACGGAGGGGAGCACACCGAACCAGAGGGCGCGAAGCGTCGCTCGGAGGACTCGACCTCGCCAGGTTCCGCGAATCAGCGTTTCAGTGGGCATCGACGAGTTGCTCGCAATGGTCATACGTCGGTTTCGGGACGAGCCCGTGCCCGACTTCGTTCAAATACACGAAGACCGACAGCCCCGCATTGATGGCCCCGCGAGTCGCCCACACTTCCATGTCGCTCGCACCCAGGTGATTGTCGGACAAGGTCCCCTGATCTTCCTGGGGGACCACCGCGCTCGGGCAGAACGGCAAAGGTTGCCCGCCTACCAGGTTCACTGGGTCGTTCAAGAACGCCGTCGCGTTCGCCAGAGCATCGGAACTCAGGGGCTTTCGAAGGCACCAAGGGTTCAGGTTGTCATCGGTTAGGCCAATGACGATGTTACCGTTCTGATCACCCACTGGAGCGTCGCTGGGGTAGTTCGTCCTCGGGAAAAGATCGAAACTCGCGTTCACCAAGAATGACCCCGCGGGAGGCTGTCCAGCCCAGTTCCACGACAAGGCGACGATCGGGTGTGGATTGGACTGCCGGCACAAATGGAGCCACAGGTCCGCGTCGCCGTTGGTCTGAATCAACGTTTTCGCGGGAGTGAATTGATGCGTCTCCAGGTTGAACTCGCCGCCTGCGTACGCCGGCGACGACGCCTGGCAAAGGTCGTGGGCCGTCGACAGCATGTTGGCGTCAACGGCCGGTGCTGCATGGACTCGCGGCTCGCCGAGGACCTCGGTGTTCGCCACGATCCCGAGAATGCTCGCTGGAATGACGCGCTCGGTGCCCCCGAGACCCATGAACGCCAGGTAGCGCGCGCCCCAATCGTCGGCCGTCACGCCACCTTCCGCTACCACACCGAAAACACGCTGCCGATTCTCGCCCGCAGCTCCTGACGGCCCGAACAGGCCGTCGCGCAAGTTGGCGACGCGGGTGTTGCCGCCGGTCATCTGAAGGAGAATGTTCGCCTGACGCCCTTGGCCGTCCGCCTGGGGACCGTGGCAATTGATGCAGATCATGTTGAACACGGCCGAACCTGGAGCCTGCATGTAGACGGGACTGTTCGGGTCCGGCGCTCCTTTGGCCTGGGTGAGCGGACCAAGCCAAGGCGGAGTGTTTCCCGACGTGAAGCTGCTGAGCTTCGGAATGCTCGAGAAATCGCAGCCGCTCTTGGTCTCCCAGAGGCCGAACGGAACTTCCTGTAGGGCGTAGAACTTGAAGTCCTCGGTGAGGCTCACGCCTTGTAAGATCTGCACGACCTTTTCCAGAGCCTGTTGCTTGGCAAGGTCGGTTCCGTAGTTCGGATCGCTCTGAGGAATGAGGGAGAATTTTTGGTCGACGAGAGCACTTTCCCAATCCGAGCGTCGCGGCGCCCAGGGCCCGATAATGTCCGTGAGATCGGTCGGGACCCAGTGCGCGTGGTCCGGTACGCCGTCCGCCGGCATGACGATCTTCGGGGGATTGCCGCGAGCGATTCCATTTCCATCGATAGGGACTGGGTGGTCCGTCGGATCCGCGAGCACGGCGGGGTCGACGATGTCCGATGTGTCCGGGCAAAACTGGTAGCGCGAATAGGTGCCGTTCCCGAAATCCAACCCCTCGTGGTAGATTTGTAAGCGGCCTTGCGCATTGGCGGCCGCCACGTCGTAGCCCGGATCACCTGGCTTCACCTCCGTGTAGGGCTGCACGTTCTCGTCGACGATGGCGTTGCCCCCGTTGGTGTCGTCACCGTCGACCCAGACGGCGTATTCCGTCGTGCTCGGGCTCTTGCGAACCGCGGGAATACTCACCATCCAGTCCCCGAGGATCCGAGGCGCCCGGCAGTCATAGCCGGGGGTGTTCATCGGCATGTGGGGGAAGAGCGCAAGATCGTCGGCGTACGTGAACGGTGTGTCCACGTTGCGGTAGATGAGGCTCCGCCAAGGGGCGGCGATGATCCAATCAGGTTGAGCGGGCGTCGAGGCCGACGCCTTGGGAACGTAGAATGGGTCGTCCCCGTGAAGCACGGGCAAGTCCATGAGCGACGGCGTGATGTATGGGATTGGAGTGGATCCGCTGTCGCCTCGAAAAATTCGCGGACTACTGAGGTCGAGAGGAAACTGGAAGATCCCGCTCGTCGGACCGGGCAGGAAGTTCAAGACGTTGACGAGAACGGGGTTCTGCACCGACGGAAACCCGTTCGGGTTGTGACAATGCGAGCAGTTGCCGAGCATGTACCCTTGCGCGACGAGCTCGTAGTCGTTGCGTGGCGGACGGGAACCTTCGCTCGACTCGAGCGGTGCGACGTCCGAAAGGGCATGAACTCCGGTGATCACGCCGTAGTCCACCAGCCGCTGGAGCTGCGTGAGCTCGTCCTGTCCGGACGGCTCGATCACTCCGCCTTCGCCCGCGGGACGTCGCGCGATCTGAAGCGGAAGAAAACCGAGCGAGAAGCTCTCCGTCGCGCTTCCCATATGACATTGGATGCAGCGATCTCTGCCCGGTATGGCGTAGTGCCGGATCGCATGTGCTTGCTCGAGCGCGTAGGACAGGTTCGTCGGATTTGAAGCCTTGATGGACTGCTCGAGCCCTTCGTCGGGAAAATACGTGCCCAAGCGGTCGGTGAACGGTTCCTGGTTTCGGAGCGGGTCGGTCACCAGCGTGGCCTCGGTCTCGGGGTCGTTCCACGCGTAGCTCCCGAACAACGCCGTCGGGGTGAACGAGCCATCGGCATTTTTTTGATTCGGCCTCGCGACGATGAGCCGCGTCTCCATCTTGCGATAGCGGACCTGTCCGTCGGCTTGGACGACCGGCTTCAAGAACGTCTTGTAGAAACGCGTGTTCGGCGGGATCTGGAACGTCTGTGTCGCCTTGTCGAAGCGCACGGATTGTCCGTGCGGCACGCGAATGTGTCGGAGCTTTCTCGCCCCGTCGGACCACAGCGGATAGCCGGGCGCGTAGGCAATGACGCCGTAACGCGCGAGCGTTTGGGTATCGAGTGTGAAGAGGTCCGTCTGCTCGAGACGCTCCGGCAGCCCGAGCTGCTCCGCGGACGTGCCCTGACCCGCGGGCGTCTTCTGCAGGCTGGCGAAGAAGGCATCGAGCTCGGCTGCCTTGGCTGACTCGGTCCCGACGATTTCCTTGTCCGGAATGCAGTCGCCGATGTTGCTGAGGTTCTCACCGACGGTCGTCGACAGGACGTAAGGCTTACCCGAGGCGGCGGCCGCCGCTTGAACGTAAAATACGTCGGCTGGCCTTCCCGCCGCGAGCCACTGCCGGAGTTCCCCGACGAGCAAGACGATGGGGTCGTTCGCGTCGCGCTGCGAATACGGCGGCCCGTTCGGCGGCATGGGCAGCCCTGCGTCGGCCAGCACGACACGGTCGACGACGCGCTGATCGACCGTCGTCGAAAAATTGGAGCGCGCCACCTGAAACCCTCCGAGGTTGGTATCGACGTGGCACCCGCCGCAGGCCGAATAAAATGAATTGAACAAGGTCTCGACGAACACGGCCGTGTCTGTTGGTGCCGCCGTCGCAGACGTCACTGCCGTGCGCGCCGGAATCGGCTCCGACGAACGGACCGGAGCGCAGAGCGTCCGCACGGAAGGACGGCTCGCATCGGCGAGCGGCGGCGTCGAGGTCGCGGACGCGTCCGGTGCAGGCGCCGCGACGTCGACGCTTGCGTCGCGCAGCTCCGCCTTCACCTTCGACGCGGGCCCCGTCTCTTGTGCGCAAGCACCGAGCGTCAGGGCCGCAGCCCCATACACCCACGCACGAAGGACTGCGTTCACTAAGCTCCTCGGCGAATTGGGCACGAAGCTCCCCCCATGCTCCAAAGGCGCGCCGAAGAACGCGGCTCCCTGATCCACGGACGGCGCTGTCGCATGCCGCGCCTGGTACCACGCGCGCCGAGCGTTGAACTTGGATGATCTCGTGACATTTCCACCGCGAAGTACGGGGCGAGAGTGACGTCGTCCGCGAAGGGAAACCGTTCGGCCTGCGTCTATTCAAATCGGAGTCGCCCGTCGCTCTTCCGAAAACCGTAGAGCAAGTCTCCGATTTTCGGAGAGCTGAGCCTGCGGGGGGCCCGCGGCGCGCCCGGGCGAAGCGCGCGCGCATGTCCGTCATTTCAGTACATTACGCGGGCCTCTCGGTCGGTTCACCTGGGTAGACGCCACTTGGCTCGAGCCTTGCTCAGGGACCCGCCGCCTGTCTCGTTTAATGAACATTTGGCTGTTTTAAGGTCGCCAACCAAACGCGCTCCTCGGGCGCCGGCGACCATGTGGAGGTGAGATCGTGAGATCGTTGCACAAGATTTCTTTCGTTGCCGCTGCCGTGCTGAGCGCGGTGGTATTGGCTAGCGGTTGCTCCGGGAACTCGAGTCCCTCACATCCGACAGGAGCCGAGGACACGGTCGGCCAGGTGGGGCTCCAGATAACGCTCGGGTCCGGAGTCGTGATCAACACGATCAGCTACACGCTGACGGGACCGAACGGGTTCAACCAACCCGGAACCATCGACGTCTCGAACACCCAGGTGATCTTCAAGTCCTTGTCCTTGCCGGCAGGCAACGGCTACACGATCACGCTGTCGGCGGTTTCGACCGACGGCACGATCACGTTCACGAGCACACCCGTGACGTTCAACGTGGTGGCCCACCAGACGACCTTCGTCCAGGTGGAGCTACGCGGTCGACAGAGCAATCAGACCGGCACTGCCATCATCAATGGCACCGTCAACGTGTGCCCGCAGATCGACTCGGTCGTCGCGAACCCGGATAGCATCCTGGTAGGCGGCACGTCCGCGATCACCGCGCAGGCCCACGACGTGGACGGGGTCCCGAGTGCCCTCACCTACGCATGGAGCACCACGTCGGGGTCGTTCGCCAATGGAACCACGGCGTCTCCCACGTTCACCGGTAGCTTGCCGGGGACAGCGGTCTTGACGTTGGTCGTGTCGGACGGGGATTGCACCGACACGTGGAGCGTCAACGTGAACGTCGCAGCAAGCGGCGGAGGCGGCACGGGTGGTGCGAGCGGCACCGGCGGCACGACGGCAACTGGCGGCACGACGGCAACTGGCGGCACGACGGCAACTGGCGGCACGACGGCAACTGGTGGCACGACGGCAACTGGCGGCACGACGGCAACCGGCGGCACGACGGCAACTGGTGGCACGACGGCAACTGGTGGCACGACGGCAACCGGTGGCACGACGGCAACTGGTGGCACGACGGCAACCGGTGGCACGACCGGCACCGGCGGCACGACCAGCAGCGGGCCGACAACGGTCGAGCAGATCCTGCTGCAAAACAAGGGCGCGGCTTGCGTCGCGGAAGCGACGGCGACCGACGACAATGGTGGATGCCATGACGAGATCGCGCAGGTCGACAGCATCACGGGCTCCGCAACGGCGGGCGCTGGCGCCGGCACGTCGAAACTGCAGCTCGCGATCAATCTCCTCGAATGCGTGCTTCCGCCCGGCTCGGGTACGAGTTGCGCTACGGCGAATCCCGCCGATTGCTACTGCGGTACCGACAGCGGTCTGAATTGCGCGGGGAACACGAGCCAGAACGGCGTGTGCAAGTCGCAGGAAGAAGCTGGGCTGGAAACGACGAGTCCCAGCACGATCGTGCAAGGCTTCGGCGACCCCACCAAGGGTGGTGGCGTGGCGACCCTGGTTGCCGTCTGCTTGAACGCAAACGGCATCACGGATTGCCTCTAAGCCAACCCGAGTCACGACCGTGAGTGGAAGCAGGGTGTTGAAAAACACCCTGCTTCGCGAATAGCGGCGCCGGCGGCAACGTCGGCGCCCTTCGCTTTTCGCGCCATCGCACAAACGCACGGCGCGCGGCGAGTGGGGGCAATTCCTTTTCGAGTGCCGGCGTTCTCTGCGGCTCAGGTGCGGCGGCGGGGCGGCGGGCGTTCGGTGTCTCTCGAGACGGCCAGCGGCGCCCAGTTCAAGCGCCGGTTCACTCCGTAGTTCCAGGCGGTGACGATCATGATCGCGGCGGCGTTCGCGACGTAGCGGTTCACGCCGCCGTAGTTGAAGAGCAAGTTGAGCAAGATCACGTTGAGCGCGAGGCCGACCGAGCACACCAGGTTGAACCCGACGAAGCGACGGAGACGCGGAACGAATCCCGGCGCGGCCTTGGCGGTCGCGCCGAACGTCCAGAGGTCGTTCAAGACGAAGTTCGAGACGATGGCGAGTTCGGCGGCGATGATCTTGCTGCGCGTGAGGCCGAGGCCGAGCGTGTGCGGATCGCTGAGCAAATAGAGGCCGCCCATGTCGACGAGCACGCCGCTCGCGCCGACCACGCAGAACTTGAAGAACACCGAGTTCGGCAACGTCGCGAGCCGAAGCTTCACCAGGTGATGAAGATATTGCGAATAGAGCCGATGCGTGACCTTCGACTCGCCGACGACGCGTTCGCGAAAGACGTAGCCGACCTCGCCGATCCAGCGCATTTTCCCGCGCGCGATGACCTCGATGAGGATCTTGTACCCGAGCGGATCGAGCGGCACGCCGGCGATCGCGTCGCGACGGAACATGAAGTAGCCGCTCATCGGGTCGGAGAGGCGCGTGAGCACGCCGGGCAAGACGAGGAGGCCGAGCAATTGTGCGCCCCGCGACAGCACGCGGCGGAGCGCGCTCCAATCACTGACGCCGCCGCCCTGCACGTGACGGCTGCCGACGGCGAGCGTCGCGCCGTCATCGATTTCTTGGAGGAGCGCGAGGTTCACCTCGGGCGGGTGCTGGAGATCCGCGTCCATGACGCCGAGGATCTCGCCGCGTGCCACCTGCCAGCCGCGAACGACCGCCGTGCCGAGCCCGCGTTCGCCGACGCGGCGCACGACGCGCACCGAGGGGTGGTCGCGCGAGAGCTCGAGCGCTTTTTCCCAGGTGCGATCGGGGCTGTCGTCGTCGACGACGATGAGCTCGTAGCCCGTGCCGAGTGCGGCGCCGAGGAGCCGATCGAGCTCGACGATGAGGGGCTCGATGTTCTTCGACTCGTTGTACGTCGGAATGACGAGCGAGAAACGAAGCCGTCGCTCGTCGCCTTCCGGCGCGCCGGAAACGACGAAGGCGCCGGTCGGTGCGACGACGAGCTCGGCCGGGCCGGGCGGCGCGGAGTGCATGACTCAGACGATCTTTTCGCCGGGATGCGTAATTTTCTTCAGCTTGCCGTACCGCTCGCTCGTGACGAGGATGGGGTTCGGCGCGCTGGCCGTGCCGTCCCATTCGGGGTCGTCGATGCTCTCGAACGCGTCGTGAAGGCGCTGACCCCAGGTATTGCGGATCATCGCGAAGTACGGGTTTGCCTCGTCGATGCACACCATGTCGTCGGATTGGAGACGGCCCGCGGTGTAGACGAGCAGATCGAGCGGAAGCCCGACGGAGAGATTCGATTTGATCGCCGAGTCCATCGACACGAGCGCACACTTTGCGGCTTCCGCGAGGGGCGTCAGCGGCGTCATGAGGCGGTCGAGGACGGGCTTACCGTATTTCGATTCACCGAGCTGGAAATAGCAATTCTCGCGGGTCGCCTCGATGAAGTTACCCGCCGCGTAGACGAGAAAGAGACGCATCGCCTCTCCCTTGATCTGACCCCCGAAGATCATCGTCGCGTTGAAGTCGACGCCCGACTCCTTCAGCGCGGCGCCGTCTTGCTCGAACACGCGCCGCATCGCGCTACCGAGGACGCGGGCGGCGTCGAACATGCTAGTGACGTTCCAGATCGTGTAGGGCTCGCCCTCTTCGTTCGCGAGGCGCTCGACCTGGAGAATCTCGCGCACCGATTGCGAGATCGAGAGATTTCCGGCCGAGAGCAGCACCATGAAGCGGTCGCCCGGTCGCTCGTAGACCATCATCTTTCGGAAGGTGCCGATCTGGTCGAGGCCGGCGTTGGTCCGCGAGTCCGAGGCGAATACGAGGCCGGCGTCCAGCTTGATTCCGAGACAGTACGTCATGTTGTACGAAAGCTCCGGGGCAACAGCCTCGATACCTCGCGGCGCCATGCGCAGCAACGCCGGTGACGTTTGGGCTATCTTGTCGCGGAATGGACGGATCGCTTCTCGCCCCGGCGGACGGCTCGCCCTTCGTCGTCGTCAACGAAGGTGGCCACGCGAACGTCCTTTTGGTCGGCGATCACGCGGGAAACCAAGTCCCGGCGAGGCTCTCGAACCTCGGAATTTCCGACGCGGAGCTCGCGCGACACATCGGCTGGGACATCGGCGTGCGGGCACTCGGAGAACGGCTCGCGACCTTGCTGGACGCGACGTTCATCGCTCAACGGTTTTCGAGATTGGTGATCGATTGCAATCGCGACCCGGCGTCGGCGGACGCGGCGCCCGCGGTCTCCGACGGAACGCGGGTCCCCGAAAACGACGGTCTCGGTGCGAGCGCGTTCGAAGAACGCCGTCGCGCCATCCACGCGCCGTACCACGAGCGGATCGCGCGCGAGCTCGATCGACGGATCGCGATGGGCAAGCGTCCACTCTTCGTATCGCTCCACAGCTTCACGCCGTCGCTTGGCGAACGCCCGCGACCCTGGCACCTCGGCGTGCTGTACGACGGCGGCGACACCGCGCTGAGCCGCGCGCTCCTCGCCGAAGCGGCGCGCGACGGTGACGTGCTCGTCGGGGACAACGAGCCGTATCGGATGGACGGCACGGACTACACGGTGCCCCGTCACGCCATCTTCCGCGGCTTGCCGTATCTCGAGCTCGAGTTCCGGCAGGACGAGCTCGCCGACGGCGCGAGCGTCCATGCCTGGGCCGCTCGATTTCACGGCTGGTTCACGACCGCGGCGCGGTCCGTCGGCCTCGAGGTCTGAGGGGTGTATAGTCCGGCGCTCGCCGAGGGCGCGGAGTGCACCCGTTTTTTCGAGGAGACCACGCGGTATGAACATTCTCGTCATCGACGTCGGCGGTACGCACGTGAAGGTGCTGGTCACCGGAGAAACGGTTCCGCGCAAGGCCGACTCGGGACCGACGCTCACCGCAGCGGAGATGGTGAGCAAGGTGAAGGAGCTCACCGCCGATTGGTCACACGACGTGCTCTCGATCGGCTATCCCGGCCCCATTCACGACGAGCGGCCCGTCGCCGAGCCGCACAATCTCGGTGAAGGCTGGCTCGGGTTCGACTTCGCCGGCGCGTTCGGGAAACCGGTGAAGATGTTGAACGACGCCGCCATGCAGGCGCTCGGCAGCTACCGTGGAGGGCGCATGTTATTTTTGGGGTTGGGCACCGGGCTCGGCACGGCGCTCGTTCTCGACGGCAAGCTGCACCCGATGGAGATCGGCCACCTCGTCTACAAGAAGGGGCGGACCTACGAGGATTACATCGGGCTCAAGGGCATGAAGCGGCTCGGCAAGAAGAAGTGGCGCAAAGCGGTCCAGGACATCACGACTCGCCTTCGCGCCGCGCTCGAAGTGGATGACGTGGTGCTCGGCGGCGGCAACGCGAAGTACCTGAAGGAAGTGCCCGAAGGCGCACGCATCGGTGACAACGAGAACGCCTTCATCGGCGGATTTGCCATCTGGAAGGACACATGACGCCGGGCGAGGTTCGCCACAACGAAGAGAAACAACGCTTCGAAGTCGAGCTCGACGGCGGCGCGATGGCGATCGCCGAGTACCGGAGGGAGGGCGGAACCATCGTGTTCACGCACACCGAAGTGCCGCACGCGTTCGAGGGCCGCGGCATCGCCGGACAGCTCGCCAAGGCGGGGCTCGAGTGGGCAAAGACGCTCGGGCTCCCCATCGTTCCGCGCTGTCAGTTCATCGCCGTCTACGTGAAGAAACACCCCGAGTATCATTCGATGGTCGCCCGGGACGCCGGGTAACCTCGCCGAAACCTCGTTCGCTTCGCGCCGGCGAACGCCTCTCGGATTCGGCGGCGCCCCGGGTCGGCATTTCGCGGTGGCGCGGGAGACGGTTGTCTCCTATAGTGGACCTCGCAACGGCGTCGAGCCGTCATGGCCATGGCCCCCGCCAGCACTCCCGTGACCGAAATTCCGGGCTCTGACCCGCTCGCCGCCGAACGCGAGCCAGGGTCGGACCTGACGCCGATCGTCGCTGCGAATCTGAAGCGACTCCGGGTCAAACGGGGACTCTCGCTCGAGCGGCTCTCGCGAGCCTCGGGCGTCAGCCGCGCGATGCTCGGACAGATCGAGCTCGGCCAGAGCACGCCGACCATCAACGTCCTCTGGAAAATCGCGCAAGCGTTGAACGTCCCGTTTTCGACGCTGATCAGTCACCGAGATCGCGCGTCCGCGGCCGTCCTTTTGCGGCGTGACCGCGGGAAGATCCTGACGTCGCGCGATGGTAGCTTTTCGTCGCGGGCACTGTTCCCCTTCGACCAACCCCGAAAAGTCGAATTTTACGAGCTTTCCCTGGCGTCCGGAGGAGTCGAGCAGGCCGATCCGCATCCCGCCGGAACCACGGAAAATCTCGTCGTGACGGCCGGCGTGCTCGAGCTCGAGGTCGGCGCGGAACGCTTCCTCGTCGAAGAGGGCGACGCGATCCATTTCGAGGCCGACGTCCCTCATTCGTATCGAAATCCGGGCGTCGTCGAGACGCGCATGTACCTCGTGATGACATACGTGTGAGAAACTCGACGCATGTCGCATTGGTTCGAAGACAACGCCCGTTCCATCGGACACACCCCGCTCATTCGTCTGAACCGGATCCAGGGAAAGGCCCCCGCGCTCATCCTCGCGAAGATCGAGGGGCGGAACCCCGCGTACTCCGTAAAGTGTCGCCTCGGCGCGGCCCTGGTCTGGGACGCCGAAGCGAAAGGCTTGCTCGGCCCCGGCAACGAGCTCGTCGAGCCCACGAGCGGAAACACGGGAATAGCGCTCGCGTTCGTCGCCGCCGCGCGCGGCTATCCGATCACCTTGACGATGCCCGAGACGATGAGCGTCGAGCGAAGGAAGCTCCTCCTCGCCTACGGCGCCAAGCTCGTCTTGACCGAGGGCGCGAAGGGAATGAAGGGCTCCATCGCTCGCGCCGAAGAGATCGTGCAGAGCAATCCGAGCCGCTTCGTCCTCTTGCAACAGTTCAAGAACCCGGCGAACCCGAAAATTCACGAAGCCACGACCGGGCCGGAGGTGTGGGACGACACCGACGGCAAGGTCGACATTTTCGTCTCCGGCGTCGGCACCGGCGGCACGATCACCGGCGTGTCGCGGTACTTGAAGCACACTCGCGGCAAATCGGTGCTCTCCGTCGCTGTCGAACCCACGGCGAGCCCCGTGCTCACGCAGACCCGCGCCGGCATTCCGCTCGCGCCGGGGCCGCACAAGATTCAGGGCATCGGCGCCGGGTTCGTGCCCGACGTCCTCGATCTGTCGCTCGTCGATACCATCGAGCAAGTGACGAACGAGGAGGCGATCGACATGGCGCGCCGGCTCGCTCGCGAGGAAGGAATCCTCTCCGGAATTTCGAGCGGCGCCGCGGCGGCGGTCGCCGTTCGTCTCGCCACGCGACCCGAACACGCGAAAAAAACCATCGTCGTCGTGCTCCCGGATTCGGGCGAGCGCTACTTGAGCAGCGTTCTCTTCGAGGGCCTCTTCGACGCCGAAGGAAGACCGACATGACCATCGAGCGCGCCACCGCCGCGAATCGCGAATCCTCACCCTTCGCGGCGATCGTGGATGCGCTCTCTGCTGCAAACGAAGTGACGTCGGAGGACGGCGAAGGCCGTCGGGCGCCGCTGCCGTCGCGCGACGCGATCGGAAGCATCGTGTCCGATCTCCGGAGCGTCCTCTTCCCTCGCCACCTCGGCGCGTACGATCCGGCGACCAGCCTGCGCAGCCATCTCGCCACGCGCCTCGAGAGGATCGAGCGCTCGCTCGGCGAACAGCTCGAACGCAGCTACGCCTTTGCTTGCGATCACGTCGGCGAAGAGCGGGTCTGCGACGATTGCCTCCATCGGGCGCGCGCGGCGTCGGGCTCGCTCATCGCATCGCTTCCGCGTCTCCGCGCGTTGCTCGAAACGGACATCCGCGCCGCCTACGAGGGCGATCCTGCGGCGACGAGCCTCGACGAGACGCTATTTTGTTATCCCGGCGTCACCGCGATCATCCAGCATCGCATCGCGCACGAGCTCTACGTCGCGGGCGCGCCGCTCGTCCCTCGCATCATCGCCGAGCTCGCCCACTCGGCGACGGGGATCGACATCCACCCCGGCGCCGAGATCGGACCGAGCTTCTTCATCGATCACGGCACCGGCGTCGTGATCGGACAGACGTGCGCGATCGGGACGCGGGTGCGCATCTATCAAGGGGTCACCCTCGGTGCTCGCGGTTTTCCCGCGCACGACGACGGGCTCCTGGTCAAGGGCGAACCGAGACACCCCATCGTCGGCGACGACGTCGTGATCTTCGCCGGCGCAACGATTCTCGGACGGATCACGATCGGTCGCGGAGCGACGATCGGCGGAAACGTCTGGCTCACGCGCAGCGTCGACCCGGGCGCCCGCGTGACGCAAGCGCAAGTACGGCAAGAGGCGTTCGAAGCCGGTTCCGGCATTTGACGGTTTCTCGAAAATGTCGCCTTCCGTTATCGCGGAGGCCGTAGTTCGGTCTGGCGGACGAATCAGTCGATCGGTAGTCATTCCATCCCGCGAATCGATTGCGTTCGATGCGCTGGCGCACGTAGGTTCACACGGCACGACGAAGCGTTCGACGAACGCATCACGACTCATTCGAAGGAACCGAGAACATGGCCGAATCAAGCGGGTCCCCACCCACCCTCAGCGCCGAAGCGGCGCGCCAGCTCGCCAACACGACCAAGACGCCGCCTCAGTGGGTCGGCGTCACGCCGCGATGGCTCGTCAGCTTGCTGCCTTGGACCCCCGTCGAAGCCGGCACCTATCGGGTGAACAAGGTGAAGGAAACCGATGGCGCCGAGATCGGCATCGAGTGCAGCCCGGGCGACGGCGAGAAGCTACCGGTCGCGTCCATCGACTACGAAGAGCATCCGCGCGAGTACACGCTCAGCACGGTCACCACGACGCTCGAAGTGCAGACCCGGATCTCGGATTTGTATCGCAGCCCGATGGATCAAGTGCGCGAACAGCTCGCGGTCCTGATCGAGATGGTCAAGGAGAAGCAGGAAAACGAGCTCATCAACAACGCCAACTACGGGCTTCTCAACAGCGTCGCACCGTCGATGAAGGTTCCGACCCGAGGCGGCGCGCCCACGCCGGACGACCTCGACGAGCTGATCGCGAAGGTCTGGAAGGAGCCGGCGTTCTTTCTCGCGCACCCGCGTGCGATCGCGGCGTTCGGTCGCGAATGCACGCGTCGCGGCGTGCCGCCGCCCACGGTGAACCTGTTCGGTTCGCCGTTCCTCACGTGGCGCGGCCTTCCGCTCATCCCCACCGACAAGCTGCACGTCGGCGACGACGGTGGGACGAGCATCCTCTTGCTCCGCACCGGCGAGAAGAAACGCGGCGTAGTCGGTCTGTTTCAACCCGGACTCCCCGGCGAAGTCAGCCCGAGCCTCACCGTCCGCTGGATGGGGATCAACAAGCGCGGCGCGGCGTCGTACCTGCTCTCGCTCTATTGTTCGGCAGCGGTGTTGACCGACGACGCGATCGGCGTTCTCGAGAACGTCGACGTCGGCAAGTACCATGTCTACAAGTGATCCGTTGGGGGCGGCGGCGCCGGGCCCGACCGGTGTGACGGCTCCAGATCCCGGAACCGCGTTCACCGCCGCCATCGCGCGCCTCGCGAACGAGTTGTTCGCGGGGCAGGTGCGCGCACCGGGCGGCTCGACGCTCGGCAACGCGCTGCCTCCGGTGCCCGGCGCGATCACCACGCCGCCGCTTCCCTCGTCGCCGCCGCCGAAAGAGAGCGATCTGCGCGCCGTGCCGACGCTCCTCGCCGAGGCGTTCGGTACGCCGTCGCCCATCGCCGTCGCCTCGAACGGCGACGCCTCCACCACGACGCCCTATTTCCTCGACATCGCCGGCGTGCCCGCGGCGCCCGCGCTCCCGTCGATGCCGGCAGCGGGGACGGCGACGGCAGCACCGATCACGAACCTCGACGGCCTCCTCGACTCGCCGTTCGCTCCGACCACTCCAGTGGTCGCTCCGGTTTCCCCCGACGCACCGTCGCCGGCGACGCCCTATTTCCTCGACGTCGCCGGGGTGCCCGCCGCGCCCGCGCTCTCCTCGGTGCCCGCGCTCTCCTCGGTGCCCGCGCTCTCCTCGGCGCCGGGAACGACGACGAGCGGCGTGCCCGCCGCGCCCGCGCTGTCGTCGGTGCCGGGAACGGCGACGGCCGCACCGATAGCGAACCTCGACGGCCTCCTCGGCTCGGCGTTTGGTCCGACCACCCCATTGGTCGCTCCGGTTTCCCCCGAAGCGTCGTTACCCGAAGCCGGCGGGCCCGCGCCGCCCGAGACGTCGTTCTACTTTCTGGAGTTGGTCGACCGCCCGATCACGGCCGCGCCGGAGCCGAAGAGCCCGCGCGCCGAAGAGAGCGCGCGGCCCGATCGGAGCTCGAACCGCGGGATCTTCGACGCGCATTCGATCAAGCGCGACTTTCCGATCCTCTCCGAACGCGTGCACGGAAAGCCGCTCGTCTGGCTCGACAACGCCGCGACCACGCAGAAGCCGCAATCGGTCATCGATCGGCTCTCGTATTTCTACGAGCACGAGAATTCCAACATTCATCGCGCCGCCCACGCGCTCGCCGCTCGCGCGACGGACGCTTACGAAGGCGCCCGCGACAAGGTGCGGCGGTTTTTGAACGCGCCGTCGTCGAAGAACGTCGTGTTCGTCCGGGGAACCACCGAGGCCATCAATCTGGTGGCGAAGAGCTGGGGCGCGCGAAACGTCGCAGCGGGCGACGAGATCGTCATCACCTGGCTCGAGCACCACGCAAATATCGTTCCCTGGCAGCAGCTCACGAAGGCCACCGGCGCTCGTCTCAGGGTCGCGCCGGTCAATGACCGAGGCGAGCTCATCCTCGAAGATTTCGAGCGCCTCCTCGGCCCGAGGACGAAAATCGTGTCGGTGAGCCAGGTGTCGAACGCGCTCGGCACCATCACGCCCGTGCGCGAGATCATCGAGATGGCGCATCGTCACGGCGCACGCGTGCTCGTCGACGGCGCGCAATCCGTCTCGCATATGCCGGTCGATGTACAAGCCCTCGACGCGGATTTCTTCGTCTTCTCGGGCCACAAGATCTTCGCGCCCACCGGCATCGGCGCGCTCTACGGCAAGAGCGACCTCCTCGAGACGATGCCGCCGTGGCAGGGCGGCGGAAACATGATCGCCGACGTCACGTTCGAGGAGACCGTCTATCAGCCCGCGCCGATGCGCTTCGAAGCCGGCACCGGCAACATCGCCGACGCGGTCGGGCTCGGCGCTGCCCTCGACTACGTCACCGCGATCGGGCTGCCGAACATCAGCCGCTACGAGCACGATCTCCTCGTCTACGCGACGGATCGCCTCATTACCGTTCCCGGGTTCACGCTCATCGGCACCGCGCGCGAGAAAGCCGGCGTGCTCTCGTTCGTGCTCGACGGCACGCGCACCGAAGACGTCGGGCACGCGCTCGATCAAGAAGGCATCGCGGTCCGCGCCGGCCATCATTGCGCGCAGCCCATCCTTCGCCGCTTCGGACTCGAAGCCACCGTCCGAGCGTCGCTCGCGCCGTACAACACGTGCGAAGACATCGACGCCTTGGTCGACGCGCTTCTGCGCATTCAAGCCGGTCGCCCGCAACGCGGGCTTTGAGAAAGGCCAGCGCTAGGGCTAGGGCTAGATGTAAAGGGGGGCGCGGGCGGGGGGCGCGGGAGCGGGCGGGGCGCGGGGTCTAGCTTTGGGCCTTGGCCCCACCGCCGGGCGCTTCGCCCGCTCGAGCCGGGACGCGCGGCCGAGCGACGGACAGGACTGGTGCACGCGGGGTGACCGCGAGGCAGCCCCCATCGTCATTCTTTCGCACTAGCGCCAAACTCTAGCGAGGCTTTTGTGCCGCCAGATCGGGTGAAAACGTAATAAAAACGCGCTACTGCATCGAAAGAATAGGCGCGACGCATCCTCTTGCGCAGAACCATTTATCTATTATAGTAGACACATGGTTCACTCAGTCAGTCCCGTGGAAGCGCAGGAATTGATTGCCAAGGGCGAGCTCGAAGTCGTGGACGTCCGAGAGCCGCGGGAGTGGTCGACCGGGCACCTGAGGGGCGCCAGGCACGTGCCGCTCGATCGGCTGCGCGGGAGCCCGAAGAAGGCCCTGACCCGCGACGGCGTCCTCTTCGTCTGCGCGGCCGGAATGCGCAGTGAGACCGCGGCGCGGCTCGCGGTCGCGAACGGGCTGTCGAACGTCTACAACCTGAGCGGCGGCACCCGCGGTTGGGTGAAAGCCGGCCTGGAACTGGTTCAGGACTGAACGCTAGCCCTTCGCCGACGGGGTGTGTTCGCGTCGCACCGCGAGCACTGCGCAGGGCGCGTCGCGAACGATCGTCTCGGCGACGCTCCCGAGCACGATGCGCGAAAGACCCGTGCGCCCTCGCGTCGCGACCACGACGAGGCTCGCCCCGATTTTCGTCGCGTGTTCGGCGACGGCGCTCGCCGGCGGGCCGTCGAGCACGGCGATTTCGCCCTGCGCGTGGTTCGCTTCCAGGAGGGTGCGCAGGGTTTGTCGGGCGACGTCGCGGAGCTCGGCGCGATCGACGTCCGGAAGCTCGGGGGCGGAAATCGCGAGCGGGCCGAGGAGCGACAAGGTCGACGTGGGCTCGTACACCGCGTGCACGAGCCAGAGCGGCACGCCGCGCGCCTCGGCTTCGCGTGCGGCGGCGTCGATGCCGTGCTCGGACTCCGACGAGAAATCGGTGGTCGCGAGGACAGGGCCGGTCGCGCTGATCGAGGGAGACGAGGCGCGAGCGACGAGCACTGGGCAATGTGCATAGCGAACGACGCGCTCCGCCGTCCCGCCGAATCGCGGATGTGATCCGCTGCTTTCGCCCGACGGCCCGACGACGATGAGCTCCGCGCCACGTTCATCCGCCGCGTGAACCAGCGCGGAGTGCGGGGTGCCCGCCTGGAGCACGACCTCGATCGACAGCCCGAGCCCGCCGATCACCGCGTCGACGCGAGCCCGGAGCGCATCCGTCACCTGAGGCGTCTCGAGCGCGCGAAAAATCTCGTCCGGCGCAACGTGCACGACCACCAGGCCGGCATTGCGGCGTTTCGCCCACGCCGCCGCTTGGGTCAGCGCTTCTCCCGCGGAACTGCTCAGATCCGTTCCGACGACGACCGTGGCGTTCTTCATTGCCCGATCTGTTCCACGGGACGTTTCGGGTGTCGAGCCCGTCGGATGGCCCGCGGCACGGTCGGGCGCGCTCGACATGAGCGGAGCGCGCTCTAGATCGAAGCGATGATCACGATCCTGGGAGCAACGGGCAAGATCGGTGGCGCCGCGGCCAAGGCGCTTCGCGAGCGGGGCATTCCGACGCGCGCCGTGGTGCGCGATCGGACGAAGGCCGACCGCCTCACGTCCCTCGGATGCGAAATCGTCGTCGCGGACATGCTCGACCGGGCGGCGCTGTCTCGCACCATGGCCGGAGCCGACGCCGTGCTCGGCCTTTGCCCGATTTCGCCGAAAACCGAGAACGTCTTGGACGATGCTCGACGCCTCACGGAATCGCTCGCCGGCGCGCTCGAAACGGCGCGTCCACGCCATGCCGTGGTGATCTCCGACTACGGCGCGCACGTGCCCGAGGGCACGGGGATCACGTTGCTCTTCCACCACCTCGAGGCGCGGCTCGCGGCGTTGCCCGTGACGATGACGTTCCTTCGCTCGGCGGAGCACATGCAGAACTGGGCGCGGCAGATCCCGGTAGCGCTGAAGACGGGCACCTTGCCGACGCTACATCATCCCATCACCAAGACATTTCCGACGGTGTCGGCATTCGACGTCGGTGTCGTCGCCGCGGAGCTCTTGGCGACTCCGCCGCGGCACGAGAAACCCCGCACCGTGCACGTCGAAGGACCGGTTCGTTACTCGTCGATCGACGTGGCGCGCGCCATCGAGACCGTCGTGGAGAAACCCATCGCCGCCGCGCCGTTGCCACGCGAGCAGTGGGAAGCAGTGCTTCGCGGCGGCGGCGTCAACGACACTTACGCGCGTGCGGTCGCCGAAATGCAGGACGCACACAACGCAGGCAGAATCGACGTCGAACCCGGCGGCGAGGTGGTCCTCGGAAAAACCGGGATCGCGACGGTCGTGGACGCCGCGATCCGCAAGCGATAGCGCTCACCTGAAGTGCACGAACGGCACGATCAGCTCGAGGGCGATGAGCACCAGGACGACGACCTCGAGATACACCAGACGCCGCTCCCGCGCGACGTCGAGGATGAGCTCGAGCGCTTCTTGTACGCTCCGGAGCTTCAATTCGAGCGACGTGTAGCGATCGGCCAAATCGAACTCCGAACGCAAGTCGGCATAGATCCGGTCCATTTTCGGGTCGTCCCAGGTCTCCTCGGGCTTGTCGAGGAGCGACAGCACGGTGAACACCTCGGAGCGTGTCGAGATCGCCTCGCCGATGAACCGGTGAAGCGGCCGGGTGCGCATGGAGACCGTCCCGTCCTCCTCCAATCGATCGACCAGGCCGCCGGTGCGCAAGAACATCTGATCGACGATCCGCTCGTAGTATTCCATTGCCACACTCTGAGCGACCGTGAGCGCGACGATCTCCGAGCGCTCGTCCGTCAACCGGTCGACGCTGAGCACGCCGTCGGCGACGCCGAGGCGCTCGCCTTCCGCCTCTCGAACCGTGAACTGTTCGCGGAATACCTCTGCCGTCAGTCTCGGCAGTGCGCGACGGAGCCGAGCCAACTCCGTTTCGCGCGTCTCCGCCGGGACGTCGTGGAACACGGCAGCGCCGAACGGATACAAATAGACCTCGCCCTGGCCCAGCCCGTAACGGAGCTCACGCGGAGAACGGCGCGCTTCGGGATAAGCGGGTCCGAGCTCCTTCAACGAGAAGTTCTCGGCGAACGCGATGGCGAAATACGAGTGGACCCGAGCGTCGACCACGGCAGGAGCATACGTCGTAACACGCGCGGCATCGCGCTTTGCAGGTCTCGCGTTCGCCTGCCTCAGACGGCGTCGATCCCCGCGCGCTTCGCGAGCTCCGAATCGATGAGCTCGTACAGCGCCCCCTCCACCTCGCGACGTAACCGCCGGACGACGTCGGCGTCTTCGGCTTGCTCCGGCTCGGCGCGGGGAGAAATGGGGTCACCGACGACGTAGCGGAGGCGAACGAGACGCGGGATCGGCAGGAGCCGCGAGGGCAGCGGGATCGGCACGCCGCTCCTCCGAAGCCATCGTTCACCGCGCCGAAACGCGTCGCCGCTCAAGTCGAACCAGTCGTCCGCGCCGAGCGCCGCGAGCGGGACGATGGGAGCTTGGTTTCGGATCGCGGTGCGCACGAAACCGTATCGATGACCCCAGAGCAGCCGATACCGGAGCTCGCGCGGCTTGACGGCCTCGCGGAGACCGCCAGGCAAGACCAGGACGAGCTCGTCGCGAGCGAGGAGCTTGTCGGCGTTCTCCGGAGTGCCATCCACGGTGCCGAGCGCGCCGACGAGGCGTCTGACGAACGGCACCTTCCACCAAGCGTGCTCGCCGAGCGCCCACACCGGGCGATGCAGCGTCTGCCAGATCGCCGCCATGGGGAACGCGATGTCCCAGCCGAAGGCGTGATTGGCGACGAGTAACGCGCGCCCTTTCGGTATTTTTTCGAGCCCTTCGAACTCGACGGCAAGGCGTCGCGACGCCCAGGCGATCGCCGAATAGATCCGCTCGGCCGCTTCGGCGTCGAACGCGGCGAACGCGTCACGATGCTCGGGGCGAAAGCCGTCGATGCTCATCGGTGACTTGGCGCGATCGCGAACATGGGCGCTACTGTCGCACATCGTCGCGCAGGCATCCTCCGCCCCGCAAGGCCGGGCTCGACGAGCGGCCGATCTGGAGGGCGACGAGCGCTGAGTGCGTGCGCGATTCGGATTGAGGCCGAGCCGAATCGGAAATCTGTCTCTTCGATGAGTCGGAGTGCGGATGTCTCAATTGAGTGAGTGCACTCGAGCCCTCGATGCGGCAGACGCGTTCACAACGGCGAATCCGCGCGACGAAATGGTTACCCGAAAATGACAAGGATCTGCTTTTTCCTGCCTGATTTCTGAAGAAACAAATCGCTCGACGGCAACGGGAGGATTTCTTCTGCGCTCCGTTGAATTTTGCAGCAGCTCGTTTCTCCACGTGTGATCAGAGTGCACTGAGTGCACGTTCGAGGTTTTCTGCCTCACGCGATTTGCCGCAAAAGATCCGCTAAAATCCCCTTTTTGGGGTGGTCGTATCGAGTCGACGTTGTATTGTATTGACGATCTCGTCGTTCATCGTTCGCGGAGCCATTGCTTCTTTCAACGCCGAACACGCTGGTCATCAAATGGCGGCTCCTCCCACGCGCACCGTGGAATTCGCAAAATCCCCTCTAAACCGGCCTTATTTCGTGCCGATTACTTTGAATATCAACCATTTGATCTGAAGCTCACATCAGTTGCTTTGAGAAGCAACCATAGGATCCATGAGGATCCATTGTAGGCGTCGGAGGCGCGCTCACCGATCGCACGGGGTAGTCCTGCGCTCGCGAGTCCCTCCTTCTCGGCTTCGGCCTGCCAAGGACCGCATTGGGAAAGGAAACAGCATGAATCAGTTCTTCAAATTATTGTGCGTGGCAGGACCGTTCGTGCTTGGTCTATTGGGTTGCTCCGGCGCCCCGCAAGACGTCGCGCCTCCCGAAGACTTCGAGTCGCAGCATTTCGCCGTTGCCTCGAACGCCATCTATCAAGTCGACTCCGGTGGCGGCCCCGTCGGCACCTTCGCCGCGGACGAGTTCTACAGCGGCGGCACGACCTACGCGAACAGCAACACGGTGAGCACGAGCGGCGTCGCGAACGCCGCGCCGGCAGCCGTGTACCAATCGGAGCGTTTCGGCAACCTGACCTACACGTTCACCGGCTTGACCGCGGGAACGACGTACACGGTTCGCCTTCATTTCGCGGAAATCTACTTCAATTCCGCCGGATCTCGCGTGTTCAACGTCAGCGTGAACGGCGCTCAGGTGCTGAAAAACTTCGACATCTACGCGACCGCCGGCGCAAACGTCGCGGTCGTGCGCGACTTCACCGCGACTGCGTCGTCGAGCGGCACGATCGCCGTGCAGTACGTCAGCGTGACCAACAACGCGAAGTCGAGCGGCCTTGAGATCTTGCCCACATCGGCCCCGGTCGCCCCCGTTGCTCCACCGGCATCCACGTCCACCTCCCAATCGCCTACTGCCCTCATGCAGATCGATAGTGGAGGGAACGCGGTCAGTCCGTTCGTCGCAGATACTCTCTATAGCGGCGGTACTGCCTATTCGACGACCAACACCGTCTCGACCAGTGGCATCGCCAATGCAGCGCCCGCCGCGGTGTACCAGAGTGAGCGGTTCGGAAACTTCACCTATACGTTCAACGGCCTCACCGCTAGCGCGCCGTATACCGTCCGCCTTCACTTCGCGGAGATCTACTTCACGTCCTCGGGCTCGCGCCTGTTCAACGTGCTCGTCAACGGCAGTCAGGTTCTCGGAAACTTCGACGTATTCGCGGCAGCGGGTGGAGCGAACCTGGCTCTCGTTCGCGACTTCGCCACGTCGGCCAGCTCGAGCGGACAAGTCACGGTCCAGTACGTGAGCGTCAAGGACAACGCGAAGTCGAGCGCCATCGAGCTCTTGTCGGGGGGAAGCGGCGGTTCGAGCGGCGCGACGAATCAAGCGCCCACGTTCGCGACGGCTGCATCGGCCAGCCCGAACCCCGTCAGTGGCACCACGACCACGTTGAGCGCGCTCGGCGCGGACGACGGCGGCGAAAGCCAGCTCACGTACACCTGGGCGACGACCGGCACCCCACCCGCGGCGGTCTCGTTCTCCACGAACGGAAGCAACGCGGCGAAGACCACGGTCGCCACGTTCACCGCGTCAGGAAGCTACTCGTTCCAGGTCATTGCTACCGACGCGCAGGGACTCACCGCGCGGAGCACCACTACGGTTTCGGTCACCATTCCGCAGAACACGACTTCGGGATGGTTGCCGCCCGGTTCGAACTGGACCCTGGCGTGGAGCGACGAGTTCAACGGAACCTCGGTCGATACGTCGCGCTGGAACTACTGGCTCTCTGGCCAAACGCGAAGGGCCGCGGTCAACGAGCCGTCGAACACGTACGAGGGCGGCGGGAATCTCACCGTCCGCATCACGGACTCGGGTGGACAGCTCACGGCTGGCGGTCTCGAGAGCAAGGTCGGGTTCGGCTACGGGTACTTCGAGGTTCGCTCGCAAATCCTCGGCGGATGGGCGACCTTCTGGCTGCAGAGCCCAGGCATCGACGGCGGAATCAACAACCCCGCGGCCTACGGCACCGAGATGGACATCCAGGAAGCATGTTGCCCCGGCGCGGTGCAACACGCCGTGCACTGGAACGGATACGATTCCAACGCGCAGTTCGTGGCCCAGCCGATCTCGTCGTCCTTGGTCTCGAATCAGCAGAACTTCAACACGTACGGCCTCGAGTGGACGCCGACGGAGTACAAGTTCTGGGTCAACGGGCAGCTCTCGTGGACCTTCACGCAGGCCATTTCGCAACGTAACGACGAAGTGATCCGGCTCACGCAAGAGACCACGGGCGACTACTGCGGAGGCTCCTGCCTCTACAATGTCGACTACGTGAGGGTCTACACCGCTCAATAACTCGGTGGAGTAGAGTCGTTGCGCCCTCGCCCGGCAATGCGCCGGCGAGGGCGCAGCCGTTCCATGTCGGCCTCAGCCGAGTAGCCGCACGAGCTCGGCCTGTTCGAGCGTCTCGAACTCGAGGAGCGCGTCGACGAGCTTGTCGAGGGCCGCGCGACGCGCCTGAACGACGGCCGTCGCCGAGGCGAGCGCCCGGACGAGAATGCTCCGGGCTTCTCGCTCGATGGCAAAGATCGTCTGGTCACTCGAACCGCTCTCCGTCGCAATCCGCTGCCCGAGGAAGGCGTGCTCGCTCTCGTGGTCGTAGTAGACGGCGCCGAGCTCCTTGCTCATGCCGTAGTGCGCGACCATTTGCGTGGCGATCTTGGTCGCTTCCTTGAGATCGTTTTCCGCTCCGGTCGACACTTGTCCGAGCACTTCGCGCTCGGCCGCGTAACCGCCCATGAGAACGTTCAAGCGAGACTCGAGCTCGGGCTCCGTCATGATGTGTCGATCCGCCGCCGGCGTTTGCTGAGTGACCCCGAGAGCCATACCGCGAGGGATGATCGACACGCGGTGAAGCGGCTCGGCGTGTTCGGAGAAATGCGTCACTACCGCATGCCCGGATTCGTGGACCGCGACGCGATGTTTCTCCTTTGCGTCGAGCTTCGACTCGCGGAGGTCACCGAGCACGATCTTGTCGTACGCGGCCGTGAAGTCGACCGCCGCGATGCTGTCCGCGCCGCGACGCGTCGCTCCGAGCGCCGCCTCGTTGACGAGATTCGACAGGTCCGCGCCGGAGAAGCCCGGTGTATTTCGAGCGATGCTCTCGAGGTCGACGTCGTCCGCGAGCGGCTTGTGCTTCACGTGAACCGCTAGAATTGCCCGTCGAGCCTCGAGCTCGGGGCGATCGACCACCACGCGCCGGTCGAATCGACCGGGCCTGAGGAGCGCGGAATCGAGCACGTCGGGTCGGTTCGTCGCAGCGATGACGACCACGAGATCGTTCTGCGAAAAGCCGTCCATCTCGGACAAGAGCTGATTGAGGGTCTGTTCTCGCTCGTCGTTGCCACCGCCGAGGCCCGTGCCGCGCGCGCGACCGACTGCGTCGATCTCGTCGATGAAGATGATGGACGCTGGGTTCTTCTTCGCCTCGGAGAAGAGCTCGCGAACTCGACCTGCGCCGACGCCGACGAACATCTCGATGAACTCGGAGCCGCTGATCGAATAAAACGGCACGTGCGACTCTCCGGCCACTGCTCTGGCGAGGAGAGTCTTCCCGGTGCCGGGCGGACCGACGAGCAACACGCCGCGCGGCACCCGACCGCCGAGTCGCTTGAACCGGTTGGGCTCTTTCAGAAAGCCCACCACTTCCTGCAAATCGCGCTTGGCCGCCTTCGAACCCGCGACGTCGTCCATCGTGGTCTTCACCTGCTTGGTGACGTCGAATTTGTGGGCCCGACTCTTCGTGAGTCCGGCGAGCGGCCCGCCGCTTCCCATCGCTCTCTGTGCGCGCCGCGCGAACCAGAACCACACGCCGGCAAATAAGAGCCACGGCGCGACGCCCGACAAGAGCCCGAACCCGATCCCTTCGCGCTCGTCCTCCACCGTGATGTGCACCTTTTTCTGGCGCAGCAATGGCACGAGAGCGTCGTCGCGTTCCGGGGTGACCGTGGTGAAGCTCCCGAGGTCGCGGCCGCCCACCTTCACTTTCGAGGCGAAGTCGCCCCTGACGTCGCGTCCCAAGAGAACGACGCTCTGGACCTTGCCTTGGTCGACGAGGTCGTAGAACACGGAGTAGTCGATTCTCGACGGGTTCGACTGGTGGATGTTCGAGAGCACGAGCGCCCCGAGAGAAAGCGAGGCCACGACAGCCGCCGCAATCCACGGCCGTCGCGCCGCAGCCTTCTCGTCAGGACCCCGAGGATCAGGGGGTTCGTTCGACGTCAAGTTCTATTCGTCCTTCCAGGGATCGCGATCCCCCGAGCGCCAGGCGCAAGAACGAGATCGGCCTATGGTAACGACGAACCTGGCACAAGCAAGAGGCTCGGGGCGCCCCGGATCGCAGCAGTACGGGTCGTCCGCGAAGGACGCGGCTTCGCGCGGACGACCCGACCTCGGCTAGCGCTCAGATCCCCGTTGGGATCCACGCGCCTTGCGCGCACATCGGCACGGTGTCGGTGCCGCTCGGCGCGAGCGCAAACCCGACGCCCACGCACATTTCCCGAGGGAACGTCATGGCCTCCGACGTGGTGTTGGCCCAGTTGCAGGTCGTCCGGATCGTGTCGCCCGAGTGGACAGCGTACGGCGTCGCGACGGACCAATCGGTGTACACCGGGTTGAACTGCATCTCGTAGGTCCACGTCTTGTCCTCGTGGAGCATCGTCGGCGTGGTGCTGCCGGCCGGGATCACCTGTGTCGAGGCGCTCGTCCCGAACTCGTGCATGTGGTTCGCCATCAAGAGGAGATTGAGATCGCCCTGAGCCACGCAATCGATGCTCGACGACGTATGCGAGTCGGGAGCGATGTTGAACCCGATGTTCACGTTGACGAACATCGCGGCGATCGTCCGGCTCGGATCGGCGTCGGCGAACTTGATGTCGACCGCGGTGTTGCCGTCGACCGCCTCGCGGGTCGTGTTCAAGTAGTGCACGTTCAGCATGATGCCGTTGCCCTTCTTCATCCGGAACGCGACGCCGGCAGGAAGGGTCGCGGCGGACGAGCCGCCCGTGGCGCCGCCGATGGCGCCGAGGTACGCGCCGATCGCGAGGAGCGATGACGTCGAATTGCCCGCGTCCGCGCCGAGGCCCCCGGAGGTAAACTCGGTGCCCATACACGGCTCGCTGGTGCCGATGGGCGTCGACCCGTCGGCGGCGTACGTGAAGACGGCAGCGTGGTGTCCGGCGCTCGACTGGATACCGCGCACGTCGAGCACGTCGACGTCGTGATCGAACGGCGCCATCACGTATTGGCAATACGTGACGTCACCGCCCGGTGGAATGTTGGACACGGTCTTCGAGTCGAGGCGGACGTAGCCGGCGGGCGTCGCCGGCGGATCGAACGCGGTGCCCGAAGGCGCCTGGGCGGGGGCTGCTCCGCCCGAATCGGTCCCCGAGCCGCAGCCGGGAAGCAAGAGTACCCACCCAAAACAAATCAAGGTTTTGCGCACGTCGTCACCTCATCGAGCGAGCCGCATTCGCTCGATGGTTGGGTATCACGGACCGCCAAGCATCCCTATGGTCGAAGCGGCCAAAATGTCGCCCTGAGTGGCCCAATCGTCTCGGTCGTCCTGTGTGACCACTTCGGCGGACGAATCGGCCGCGCTTCATGACGTTCCGGGCCAAAGCGCGCCGGGAGGGAATCTGCTCGCGCCGGAAAGTTCGCGCCGGCACCGTAGGGCACGGCGTTCGCTACGGCCGTCCCGGGATGCCCGGAATGGGCATATTCTCGAGGGCGAGAAGCGCCGCGTTGCCGGACGTCGGCGTGCCGACGAGGCTCATGCGCGCCGTGATGAACAAGGTGCGCTGATCGGGGCCGCCGAACGCGCAGTTCGTCGGGACGAGACCGGTCGTCGCGATGACACCGAGATTTTTCCCGGTGGCGTCGAGCACGGTGATGCCGGCAAGCGACGCGACGTACAGGTTGCCCGCTGCGTCGACGCACATGCTGTCCGCGACGGTGACGCTCGTCGCAAACGGCGTTTTTCCGCCGAGCGAGCCGTCGGCCGCGATGCGGAACGAATCGATCTCGCCGGTGTTCGTGTACGAGACGTAGAGGAGCTGCTCGTCGGGTGACAGCTCGACGCCGTTCGGCCCCGACGTGGATTGATCTTCGAGGTGCAGCGAGCCGTTGACCGCGATGCGGTACACGCCTTGAAAGCAGAGTTGTGCAGGTTGGCTGGTGAACCCCTGGCTGCCGTCGATCCCGAACGTCGGATCGGTGAAATAAATGGTGCCGTCCGAGCGGGCGATGAGGTCGTCGGGGGAATTCAATTTCTCGCCGCGATATTTCGACGCCAGTGGATGCAAGGTCGTGCCGTCCACACGCGCGACGTCGCGTGACACGAAGCCCGCGATGATGAGATCGCCGTTCGCGTCGAGCGCGAGGCCGTCCGGGTTTCCGGCAGGCTGGACGAAGACGTCGAACGTATTCGGCGGGGTGAGCCGGTAGATCGCGTCGGCGTTGATGTCCGTGAAATAGAGCACCTGTTTCTTCGGATCCCAGATCGGGCCCTCGGTGAACAGAAACGGCGTGCTGGCTGCGAGCGGCGCGCCCAGCTTCGAAACATCGAGCGGCGGATAGTGGAGCGGGCCGCCATCGCGCTCGGGCACGGAAGCGTCGCGCGCGCTCGGCGAAGAGGCGTCGACCTCGTCCGACGCGTCGCCACCAAAGACGCATCCCGTGCCCAGAGCGCCCCCAGAACTCGTTCCCCCGCCATCCAGTGTCGTCCCTCCTGCACCGCCGTTCGGCATCGACCCTGCGGCGCCGCCGCTCATCGACCCCCCGGCACCCCCGCTGGAGGTCGAACCTCCCGAGCCCCCTTTGCTCGTCCGGCCTCCATTGCCCGCGTTCGTCACGGGACTCGTGCCGTCGTTGGACGAGCTACAAGCGATACCGGTGAGACCGGCGATGATCACGGCCGCGGTGAACGATCGAATCTTCGATGCGTGCATGACTCGCCCTGGTCGCGAAGGGCGCACTCTCGCGCCCTTTCGGCCGACGCGACGGTACACCGGAGCGTGGCGCCTCGCCGTAGTCAATGCAGCGCGGCGCCGCGCGATGTGAATCCGCGAATTACCGCAAGCGATGTGCGACGACGGTCGCCGTCACGAAGGGACCGCGCGGGGCGACCTCCGGTGGTCCGAGATTTTGCCCGACTTCGGCGGCTCGGCGGAGGGGCGCCGTGAGATTCACGCCGTGCGGACAGAGAAGCACGGCGACGCCCACGAGCTTCGCTCCGTTCCGACCATGACGCGCGAGCAAAAATGGCCGGTACTCGCCTTCGGCGCCCGTGGGCCAGCGCCAGACTTCGCACGACGACTCGTCGTTCATCGTCGCGCCCTCTGCATCCTCATCGGAGAGATACTGCGTAGCGAGAACGCCGATCGACGACGGTGGCTCGACGCCGCCGAAGCGAGCGGCGAGCACGACCCCGCTTTGCTCGACCAAGTAGAGCGCGCCCCAGGTCGCGCCGGTGCTGTTCACCATCCAGCTCAACGCCGTGTTCGCGCGCTCGCCCGGTTCGCGGCAGTCACGGAGGAGCGTCGCGAGCTCGGGGGGGTCGTTCGCGGTGGGGACCGCCGCGCCACGATTGTTTCTTGCCGGCGAAGCGGCTCGACTTCCGTCGAGCTTCAGCTTTTCGCATTTCGCGGCCAGCGCGGGATTGTCGCCCTTCTTGTAGGACGCTTCGGCCAGTCCAAAAAACCGAACGAAGGCCGCGTGATCGCCGAGAGCGATCGCGACGCGGGCGCGAGTTTCGTGCGCGACGCCCAGGTGGATGCCGGTAATGCCGAGTCGCTCGAAACACTCGGTGGCGAGGTCCGCGCTGCGCACAGCCGCCGGCGCGTCGCCGGCTTCGGCTTCGGCCAGCGCGAGCGGGAGGCGAACGTGGGAGACGGCGTGACCCACGCCCGCTGCTTCGCCGGCTTCGACGAGCGCGCGACCGAGCGCCACCGCCTCGGCGACGCGGTCGAGCTCGAGCAGAACGCGGATCTTCCCCCCGGCGAGGGACGCCCAACTTTGATGCTTTCCCGGCGCGATCGAGGATAGTCCAGCGTCGAAGTGCGCGAGCGCCGCGGTGTAGTCGCCTCGGATACGCTGAACCTCGCCGCGGCCGTATTCGAGCACCGGAAGCCACCCCGAGAAGCGTTCGCCGTAGACGGCGATCTCCTCGACGACCTGTTTGACCCGTGTGAGATCGTCGGCGGCCGCATGGGCCGCGACCTCCTGCGGCAGGTGCGACCCTTCCGACCACTGACGGGTAGCGTTCTGGATGCGGAGGAGCTCGGCGTCGCGCCGGCAAATGTCGGCGAGTCGGACGTTGCCTTGCCAGAGGTGATTGAGCATCCGGATCTGAATCGCATTCACGACGCACGTGGGATCCGACCCGACTTTTTCGGCCCATTGGAGACTCGAGTCGAGCCCCATCCCGGCTTCGAAAATGCCGAGCCCGTTCATGACCGCAAGTCGCATGTAGTGGTGGTGCGAGGCATCAAGACCACCGCGATCCGCCTCCGCGGTTCGTTCGAGGACGCGGTGCCACGACGCGCGCGCCTGCTCTCCTCGGCCGGTGATCCGACCTGCGGCGGCGCGCACGAGGTCGTCGATGACGCCGAGCGACGGAGACAGCGGCGCCAATGGAGCGAGCGACGGAAGCGAATCGAGAAGCGGAACATCGATCGTCGCGGCCACGACGCCAACGACCTGCGACACCGCGCGAGCGAGGTCCACGATCGCCTGCCCCGGATCGAGCACGCGATCGTGTTCTGGCCTCCGCGCGTAACGCTCCGATGCCGCGCCGATGGCCGTCATGAGCCGGGCGCCGGCATCGAGCGCCGGATCGGACGCGGCGTAATCCGCGAGTCCGCTCAGCCCGCGGAGCTCCGACAAGAGCGCCCGGACTTGCATCGGGGCCGTTTTTCCGGTCAGCGCGAGGAGGCCGGGGAGGCGGTACCGGAGGTAGAACCGCTCGCGCGCGGGTCGACCGAGCGATTCGGCGAGCGAGATGGCCCGCTCGTACACGGCGAGCCAGTCGGACGGTAGCGTGCGAACGAACTCCAGAAACCTGTCGAGGTTCTGTCGCTCGCGCTCGAGCGACACGACGGCGTGGTGGCTCAGCACTTCGACGGCGCGCGACGCTTCGCCGCTGTAGAGCAGATGCATTCCGACGTGAAATTCCTCGTGGTCGCGCGTCTCGAATAGGCTCGCGACCCGAAGATGCAACGAGCACAGGAGCTCGTCGGAAGCGAACTCGCGAAGAACCGGCAACCACGACCGCTCGGCGAATGCGAACCGTTCGCCCACCGCTCGGACGATTTCCTCTCGCGAGAGCTCGTCGAGCGTCGCGAAGAGGCGTCGGCCGTTCCGGTGCTCGGTGAGATGGAGACACTCGTCGAAGCTGAGCGCGCGATCGGAACAGAGGGAGAAAGCAACGGCGAATTCTCGCGCGTCCGGCTCGAGCCGGTCGAAGCGAATCTTCAGCGCCGCCGCCATGCTCGACGGCAAGGAGACGTCGTCGAGCGTCGCGGGCAAGACCCAGCCGCCCGCGCGGTACCGGACGATCTTGCGGTCCAGAAGATCCTGGGACAGTCGCATCACGTCGCGCGGGTTGCCCCGCGAGATCGTTTGCAATCGGTGCGCGAGGAGCCCGAGATTCGGGACCTCGCCGAACACCGACGCGAGCAGCGCTGCGGTATCGTGAAGCTCGAGCGGCTCGAGAACGACGCGCTCCGCCGTTTCGGCGAGGAGCTTCCGCGGACCGCTCGCGGCGTTCCCGTCGAGCTCGGCCGTCACGACGATCGCGACGTTCGCGGTCCGGATCTCTTGCGACAAGAGGGCGAGGACCGCGGCGGACGGTTCGTCGATTCGATGAAAGTCGTCGACCGCGAAGACGAGCGAACGCTCGCCCGCTCGCGCCAAGAACCACTCGCGAAGCGCCGGGAGCAATGCCGCGCGAAGGAGTCCGCTGTCGGCGACCGGGTCGAGCGACGCGTCGGGCACGCGCGCCAGGAGTTCGGGAATTGCATGACCGAGAAGGCCGATCCGCGGCCGCGCGAGCGCGAGCGCGAACTCGGGTGCTTCGTCGATCATTTGTCGCGCGAGCGCGCGGATCACGCCGTATGGACCGTCTTCCGCGTCGTCGGGGTCGGCGCGGAAGACGAGGCCGCCTTGGAGTTTGGCGTCGAGAGCGACCGCGTCGAGAAATCGCGAACGCCCGACGCCCGACGGCCCTTCGATCAAAACGGCGCGGCCGCGCCCGCGGATGGCCTTCAGGGTCTCCTTTCGAACGCGGCGCAAAGGCCGTTCGCGCCCGACGAGCCGCGGCGTCGACAAGTATGCCTGCGCTACGACGAGCTGCTCGTCGATCGGACGTCCTTCGATGACGCCGAGGCGTTCCATCACGTCCGCGGCGTTCGCCGGCCTCGCGTCGCGATCGAGCGCGAGCAGCTCGAGCACCAGTTGATCGAGCGCCTCGGGCACGTCGTTCGCGTATGCCGACGGAGGCCGCGGCGGCGTTTTCCAGGACTCGCGCAGCGCCGCGAAGCTCGGCGCGGGATACGCGTGATGACCGGTGAGCATGTAATAGAGGGTGGCACCCAGCGCGAAGAGGTCGGCGCGGGGATCGAGGGGCTCGCGCCGAACCACCTCCGGCGCGGCGTAGGCCGGCGTCGCGACGAGCGGATAGCGATTTGGTCCGCGCGGAACGACCGCGCCGAAGTCGATGAGCTTCGCGAAGCCGTCCGACGTGCAGCGGATGTTCCGCACGCTGACGTCGCGGTGGACCAAACCTCGCGAGTGAACGAGCGACAGCGCCGAGCACACGTCGCGGATCAAGGCGCATCCCTTACGCCAATCCTCGTGCAAGAAACCCTGGAGGTCCCCTCCGTCGAGGAGCTCCATCGTGTAGTAGTGGCCGTCGTCGTCTGCGACGTAGTCGTACACCTCGACGATTCGCGGATGAGCCAGCTGCGAGAGCAGGTAAAATTCGCGTTCGAAGGACTCTTGTTGGCGACGGTTCTGCTTCGGGTCGTCCTTCAGCACGAGCCTCTTCAGCGCGATGCGGCTCGACGTGGCCGCGTCGTCCGCCTCGTAGACGTTCGCCATCCCGCCGCGCCCGATGGTGCGCCGCACGCGATAGCGGCCTCCGAGCAATCCAGGGTCATCGTCGCCCGAGTCACCATGCGGCACGTCATTCATGAATCCCCTAATTTACCGCTCCCCCCGAGCGCGGCAACGCATGGCTTCTTCGACGGCATTCACCCACACCGGCTCACCCCGCGCATCGGCCGAGAAAGCGCGATCACGCCGCGTCGGAGCGGGAGCGATCGTGCACGCGCTCCGAATGCGAGCGATGTCGTCGTAGCGCAGGCGGAGGGCACGGGCCGGGCACATCGTGCCCGGTCAAATGCGCGTAACCCATCGGCGTTTCGGGCCGTATCGAAACGACCATGGTCGTCGGTAAAACGAAGCTCGGAATCTGGCTGTCCGCATTCGCTCTGGCTCTCGCAGGGTGCTCGACGGATCTGGGAACTGGCGTCGCCTCCACGGGCGGCGACGGCTTCGCGTCGGGGGGAACCGCGGAAGCCGGAGGCGGGGGCGCCGGCAGAGCGACGAGCTCTGGTGGAAATGCAGGCGCAGGCGGCGGAAGTGCAGGCGCCGGCGGCCGAACGCCGAACTCAGGCGGAACCGCGAGCATGGGTGGAATCACTGGCGTTGGCGGAACCGTCATCGACGGTGGAGCACCGAGCTCGGGCGGCATCACCGGCGCCAGCGGAGGAACCTCGAGCACCGGTGGAACCGCAAGCGTCGACGGAGGGGCAGGCGGTGGAACGGCGAACGTCGACGGAGGGACGACGCCAGCCGACGGCGGCGCGCATCGGATGCGCTTGTTCGTCACGCACGACAAGTGGGACGGCAATCTCCTGGGCGCCGCGAACGGCGCTGATGCGGGCGGAGAAGTGACCAGCGGGCTGGCTGGTGGAGACTGGCTTTGCCAGATCTCCGCTCGCGGAGCGGGTCTCGGCGGAAACTGGATCGCGTGGCTCTCCGACAGCCATGAAAACGCCATCGATCGCTTGAAGGATGTCGGCCCCTGGTACGGCCTCGATGGCGTCGAGCTGTTCGCGAACAAGGCGGCGCTCACCGGCGATCCGTTGTCGGCCATCGACGTGGACGAGCGCGGCACCCTGACCGACTACGCGCCCTGGACCGGCACGCACGCCGACGGCACGGCCACCGCTTTTACCTGCAACGACTGGCGCAGCAACTCGCCCCATGACTACGGCATGTGCGGCTACAACACGTCGACCACCGATGACAAGTGGAGCGAGTCGGTGGTCCCCCAGTGCAACAACCCGTACAACCTCTACTGCTTCGAGCAGTAGATTTCACCGAATCGCGTGACCGCGGGCGCGTTTACTTGCGACGCCCGTCTCGCCACCGCGACAACGTTTTTTCCATGAAGGAACCGCCGGCTCCGTGCAGCAGGGGATTGCATGGAGCGAACCCGCGAGATTTCCTGGGCCATCGCCGCGATCGCGCTGATCGGACTTTCGGCGTGTAGCAGCACGAAATCCGGCTCGGACGGCGCAGCCGGCACCGGCGGCAGGGATGCCCAGATAGATACCGGCGGAATCAGCGGAACCGGCGGAAGCTCGATGGCTAGAAGCTCGACGGGCGGCGGTTCCACGGGCGGAGCGGTCGGCACCGGCGGCGCACCGGAAACGGACGCAACGGCGGCCGTGATGTGTGGCGGCGTGCCATGTACCCCGGCGATCACGCCGGCTTGCTGCACGGGGGTCGGCACGGGCGTACCAGGGAACAAGCTCGAGTTCGGCGGGCGTGAGCCCAACGTGTGCGGTACCGATCTCAGTCAATACTCGGCGAACCTCGAAGGTATTTGCCTCCAACTGAATCAACCGGGCACGCTCGACACGAGTTGCCCGGATGGTGCCAGCCCGACTGCGGGCGGCGCGTCGCTCAAAGGGTGCTGCACGGATCGGGGGTTCTGCGGGGTCTACGAGGGCGCGCTACCGCTCGGCTGCGAGTATCCTGGAAAGCGCGGCAAGCCCTGCGGGAAGCTCTCGGACGCAGGCGCGGATGCAAAGGCCGGAGACGCAAGCAAGGATCGCTGATGCCTGCCGGACGCGAAGACATGCTCCGAATTCGCTTCGCGACGTTCTTCCTGACCATGGTCATGGTCGGATGCAGCTCGAGCGGCGAAAGCCCCCTCACCGTGGGCACACAGGAAAACGGAGGCGCTTTCGGCGGCGGCAGCGGCGGGCGCGTCTCGTTCGACGCTCGCGACGCGACGACCGCTGAACCCCTCACGGTCCACGTGGAAGAGACGGGCACCGCCGTTCAGTCGGTGAAGCTCGGCTGTGACGATCCCTGCGCGGACGTCGCGGCGGTCGCGAGCGGCGGCGTCGCGCCGTATTCGTACGTGTGGGACGATGGTTCGACGGGATCCACGCGACGCATTTGCGCTGGGTCGGCCGCGTCCTACCAAGTGACGGTCACCGACTCCGGCTCGACGTCCGGCGAATTCGGGACTTCCCGAGCGACGGCGCAGGCGATGGTCACCACCCAGGTCGCTCCATGCCCGAGCGGCGGAGACGGCGGCATGTTCGACGCAGGACACCCGGACGCCGGCAGTTCGTGCGCCACAGCGCCGGTTGCCGGGACGTACACGGGCAACAACACGTCGAACGATCTCGCCGGGCTACCCGTCGGAGGGATCACGTTCACGCTGGTCGACGGTCCCGGCGTGCGTCTGTCGGGCACGGTCACGCTGAACGTCGCGGGCATCTTGCACGCGACGTTCCCCGTCGACGGCGACATCGATTGCACCGCGAGCGAATACGTTCTGCGCGGAGTGAGCGTCGACAGCGGAGACAACCTCTGTGGCTGCGGGGGAACGCCGTGGGTTTTCGCCGGCACCTACGATCACGTCGCGCGCACGTTCAACGGAGACTGGGCCAAGCACGACGTCATGAACGGCACGCCCGTCACACCCCCTCTGCCGCACGAAAAAGCGGCCTCGCCGATCGGTGACAACGGGTCCTACACGACGACGTGGATGGCTCCGTAGGAGGACCCATCGCGAATCCCCTGCCCCTCGGCCGCGTTCGTCGCGAAGGATTATCCTGTGCACACAGGAAGGAGTGATGAAGAAACGGAGTCCGGCGACGATGGCGCTCTGCGTGACTGCGCCGCTGATTGCCGAAGGACGCGGAAGTGCTCGCCGGCACCAACCGGTACGAGTGGGGTCTTCTCAACGCCCTCTCGGCCGCCCCGACCTCGCTCCCGAGCGTCGCGGATCGTCATCACGAAACTCTCGCTCGTCCAATTTCGGATCGATTTCTAGCGCCTCTAACGACGGCGGCCCGGGGGGTGTGATTCGACGGCAACGCCGTGTCGCGGGAACGCGACAGGTAAAGCTTCGAAGGCTCTCGATTCTGGGGCACTTTGGGGACGCGCCGAGGCCCTAGCGACTGTGTGCGGTGGTTCGCCGTTTGCAATGCGCTCTCGCGAGGAGACTCGTGAACGCAAACCATCCACACGCGAAAGTCGCTCTCGCCGTCGCGGGGGCGCTCGCACTCGGGCTCACCACCGCGTGCGCGAGCATGTACAGCTACCAAGTCGACGATATCGATTCGTCGTCGGGAATATTGACGCCCTTCGAAGTGAAGGTCGACGAGACCGGGCTCAATCTGCACGAGGCCACCGGCGTCGCGAAAGCGGTCGTCGACGAAGGCTCGGCGAAGCGCCTCAGCACCGCCGAGGACGTCGTGTCGCTCTTCGAGGTCGGGCCATCGACCGGCAACGCCACCTTCAGCGATACGTGGGCGGACGGCCTCGTGGCCGCGATCCGCGAGCGCTGCGAGACCGGTCGCGTCACCGGCGTCACGACCGTTCGTGAAACCAATCGTTACCCCGTCGTCAGCGGGGAGATCGTCACCGTTCGGGGATTTTGCATCCGATGAAACACACCTCTTCGATCCTTCCGCTGCTCGTCTGCGTCGCATCGCTCGCCCTGCCTACGGGCTGCGCCTCCCTTCAGTCCGTGAGCGTCACGGCGGTGCCGAGCGAGCGCGCTCACTCCGTTCACGCGGACGCGAGCAACACCGCGTTCCTCGGCATCCACTTCGGCAATGGTTTCGCCGACGGCTTGCGCGATCATCTCCGCGAGCAGTGCCCCCGCGGCCGAGTGACCGGCATTTTCACGAAGTACGAGACGTACTGGGTCGTTCTCGTCGAAACTCGCAAGGTCACCGCGACCGGCTATTGCGTCGACGCGGACTCGACGGTGTCGCAGGCTCGCCGAGTTTCGGCTCCTCCGTCCGATGCGGCGTCCGGGAGTACCTCGTGAAGTCCCGGGTCGCACTGCTTCCGATCGCGCTCGGGCTCTTCGGGTGCACTCAAAGCGTGCACCAGGTCGCAATGGGCGGCCTCGACGGCATCCCGGAAAGCGCCCACGCGCGCTACGTGGGGGCCGAGGCGGACCAGCACGTCGTGCTCTACATCACCGGCAACACCGGCTACGCCGATCGCGCGTACGCCGCGCTGCTCGCGAAGTGCCCTCGAGGCGAACTGCGCGGCATCGAGACACGCTACAGTACGAGCCACGGTTTCTTGTCGTTTACGAACCGTCTCCGCGCGACAGCGGTGTGCGTCGAATGAGTCGCGTTCTTGGATCGGTCGACGATCCGCGCTACTTTGCAGCCGTGAGGAACGGAGTGAGACGGGCGGGTCTCGTGGCGAGCGCGCTGGGATTGGCCGCCGCGTGCGGGGGAACGACGATCGAGTCGGGGACCAAGTCGTCGAGCGGACCGATCCCCATCGGCCAATTCCCCGACGCGCTCGCGCATGCGTTTTGCGACAATTTCGGATCGTGCTGTGCGCAGGCGAACGTGCCGTTCGACCATGCGGCGTGCTTGAAGAACACCACACAGGCTGGGCAAAGCCTCGTCATGGTGCCCAGCGTGCGGCAGTACGATCCGGTGGCCGGACGAGCCTGCGTCACCGATGTGACGAACTCCGGGATGCATTGTGGTTCGGGAGTGGGGCCTGACCACCTTTGCGATTGGGACGTCGAGATCGGAACCGTACCGCCGGGGGGCGCGTGCGTGGATGGCGGAGAATGCGCGCCGCCGGCAACGTGCGCCGGGACACCCAGCGTGTGCGTCACGACGCCGGCTGCGGGCCTCGGCGACCCGTGCGTCGGTAGCTGTGAAGGTGCTGACGGGAGTACCGTCGGCGATTGTACCTTCACGACCGGCGTGACGTCGGGCTCGTTTTGCTTCGCGGATCAGAACCTGGCGTGTGGTCCGAGCGGGACCTGCGAAGCGATTCCGGATCCAGACGGAACGCAGGCCGTGGGAGACACCTGCGCCGGTTTTTCTCCGTGTGAGCACGGGCTCTATTGCGACTCGAGCGGGCACTGCGCAAACAAGAAATTTCCCTTTTCCGCCTGCCAAACCGACGACGAATGCATCGAAGGCGGCTGCAGCAACGGCAAATGTTCCTTCGTGCTCGCCTCCGAGTGCTCCGGACAATCCGAGCAGACCAACGACTGACGCGTACGCAGCGCGGGCATCGAGGGTGGAACCGATCTAGTTCTTCGTGTAGTCGAAATCGAAACGCATGATCGCGTCGGTCGGGACGTTGTTGTTGCAGCTGAAGTGCCAGATGAAGAACGCTTTTCGCTGCGTCGAGTACGTGAGCCCCGTCGCGTCGCCGTAGGGCAGCGCCGTGCTCGCCGATTGCCAGGTCGTCGCGCCGTCCGACGACACCATGATCGACTGCGATCCGACGGTCGCGATCCTACCGTCGGGGAGCTCGATCGGCGCGGTCGTCTTGAGCTGGCCGTTCGCCGCGATGTCGGTGAAGTGCGCGCCTTGGTCGGTGCTCTTCGCCATGCCGTCGCTGCTCGCCCAATAAATGTCGCCGTTTTTGGCCCAGAGCGGCGCGCCGTATCCGCCCGACGAGGTGACTTGAGCCCACGTCTTGCCGCCGTCGGTCGTGCGAAAGACGCCCGAGGTGCCGCCCGCGTAACCCGACAGCCCGACGAGATGCGTCTCGGAATCGATGACGAGCGGGAAGCTCGAGAAATTCGTCCCCGATGGCAGATTCGTGCCGACGTTGTCCCACGTCGCTCCGCCGTCGGTCGACCGATAGAGCGTCTGCGTCTGTTCGTGACCTCCGGCGAGCATCGTCTTCCGGTTCGGATCGGTGAAATCGACGCTGATGAGATCGTCGTGGTGCACGGTTCCGAGCGCGTGAAATGTCGCGCCGTCGTCGGTCGTGAGATAGACGCCGCCCGCGTTGTAGATGCCCGATTCCCAGTACTGGCTCGGATGCTCGGGGTCGAACAGGAAGGATGACGTGCGATTGGTGATCGTGTCGGACCCGGCGCCGGTTCCAAGCTGATGCCAACTTCCGCCGCCATCGGTGCTCGCCCAGAGACCTTTCTGCGCGATGCCCGCGATCAGGACGTCTTCGTCGGGCTTCGCGGAGAGGTGCGAGAGGTTTCCGCACTCGGAGGCCATGTTCGCGAGGTTCGCGGTCACATTGGTCCACGCACCGGTCGGCGGCGAGACGCCGCCCGCGCCCCCTGAATTCTCGCCACCGCTGCTCGCGCCGCCGGCATTCGTACCCCCGGCGTTCGCACCGCCGGTACTGGGATGGGTCCCTCCCGAGCCGCCGGTGAGCGTCGCACTGCCGCCGGTGCTCGCGCCGCCATTGCCGCCGGTACTCGCGCCACCGCTACCGCTCGTTCCGCCTGTTTCTGAGGCGCCTCCCGTCGCGCCGGAGTCGGCCGCGCCCGAATGATCCGAGGAACTGCTCGAGCACCCCACGATGAAGGCGATGGACGAGACGGCGATGGAGCGCGCGAGATTCATGGGATCCTTGCTCGTACCGCCACGAAGAAAAACGGACCACGCGCACTCGAAAAAAGGACGCGAGGCGCGATCCTCGAGCGGTTACGCCCGAGCCACCGCTTTTCGGAGCCAGTCGCACCAGGCACACGAGACTGCCTCCTCAAGCCGGCGTCGCGCGGAAATACAGCTGCAGCGCCGCGAGCTCCATCAGATCCTCGGCCCCCAAACCGCCGAGCGTTAGCCCGTCGAGCTCGATGCTGGTGAGCTGTTTCAGATCCTTCCCCTCGAACACCGCCTGCAACCGTTGATCGGGATTGATTCGAACCTCTTCGACCTTGAAGCCGGTCTGTTCGAGCATCAACGTGGCCGTCCTGCGCGTGAAGAAGCGCACGTGCGTGACGTCGAGAATACCGGCGCCCGCGTAGTCGAACGACCCTTTCGCCAGGTCGCTCATCAGCTTGAGGTTACGGACGTTCGGCAAGCTGACGTACAGCGCGCCGCCCGGCGAGAGCAAAGGACGAAGACGAAGCAACGCTTGCCACGGGTTGAACAGATGCTCGAGCACGTCCGCGGCGACGATGGCGTCGAAGCTTCCGGACGCGAGCCCGGCTTTCTCGAAATCGAGTCGTTCGAGCGTGCCGACGTGGACCTGGTCGTAGACTTCGGCGGCCATGGCGGCGGCCTTCTCCAACATCTCGATGCCGACGACGTGGCAACCGGGGAAGCGCCGTTTCAAGTAACGCCCGGTACCACCACAGAAACAACCCAGATCGAGGACACGCCGCGCGTGAGGGATGAGCTCGAGTAAGCCCGTCGGCGCGTAGTCGGGACTCAGCGTCTCGAGATGCACGCCCTCGTCGAGGAGCTGCCACGCGGGGCGCTCGGCGGGCTTTCGAGGCGGCGCTGCCGGCCGCTCCACGGGCATCACGGATTGTGCGAGCGACGCCGCGATTCGCTCGAACTCGGCGGCCTCCTTGACGCCACCGAGCCGCTCCACGGCGCGAGCCGCGAGCGCGAACGGCATTTCATAGCCGGGGGCGATCTCGGCGGCCGCGAGGAAGCGTTCCAGAGCGGGCATGAATTGCCCGTGCTCGAGCAAGTGCGAACCGAGCGCAAGCAGTGCCTGGACCGATCGCGGATTTTTGGCCAGCGCCGCGCGCAGGTCCGCCTCGCTGCCGAGATGCGCACCGAGAACGAGCTCCGGAAACGAATGCGTCGGCTCGAGCTTCGCCGCCTCGCGAAGCATCGCGGCTCCGCGGACGCGTTCGTCCTTTTCTTGTACGGCCACGAGACCATTGTGGAGCAACGATTCGAAGCGCGTGTGGGCGAGCACCACGTGGCGACCGGATACCTCGGCGCCTTCGAGTTGCACGAGCTCGGCGAAGAATTTCTCCGCCTCGGAGCTCGCCCGCGAGGGGTCTCCCAGGAGCTCCGTGTAGAAGCCGAGCCGCTCCGGCGCGTGGCTCGCTTGAAGACGTTCGCTCGCGACGTAGTCATGCGCGTTCTTCTGGACGCGGCGTCGCTCGTGGGGGTCGGCGACGAGCCGCGACAGGAGCGCGAGCATCTCCGCGGTGTCGGCGAACAGGAAACCGTTTTCGCCGTGCTTCACGCTGTCCAGGTAAGGCGTCAGTCGTTGAACGATCGGCACCGCGCCGAACCCGGCGTATTCGAGAAACTTCACGTCCGAGCGCGCGCGATTGAAACCCTTGTCTCGATTGGGCGCGATGCCGATGTCGAGCCGTGAGACGAACGCGTAGTAGTCGTCGATCGAACCGGTCGGCGTCCGCTGCTTGCGGTCACCCGGTAGTGCGTCGAACAGCTTCCAGATCTTGTCCGAGGACATGAGTTGCAAGGTGACGGTCGGGTGATCCAGCACGAACTGGGTGAGCGCCGGCGCGACATCCATCATGTCCTCGAGGTGCCCCGAGGAGCCGCCCCATCCGATGGTGACCCGATCGCCGGCGTTCGGTGCGCGCAGCCGCGGCGGTGCGACGAGTTGATTGACGAACACGCGCCCGCGCGGATTGAGCGATCCGTACAGGCGCTCCAGCTCCGCCACGCTGTACTGCACGGCGTCGGCGCTCTGCGCGAGCCGGCGAAACAGGCGCACGTTCTGAGGCTGTCCGAAGAACCCGGCGAGCGGATTCGACGGCTGGATCGCCTGCACGTCGTCGTTGATCTCGAACACCGTGGGCCGCCGCGCGAGCTTTCGCGAGGCGATCAGCGGGAGCAAGTCGGCGTCGCACACCCCGTTGGCGACGAGGAGGTCCGCGCGCTCCACGATCGCCGGCAAGCGACGATGAGCCTGATCGACGTTCACGACGTACACGCCGTCGAGCGACGCCAAGGCTCGCCCCGGCGCAAACGTCCGGTAGTACCAATCCCCGCCGCGACTCTGGTGCATCGCATCGAGCTGCACGACGAGCAAGGGAAGCCCCAGCATGATCGGCGAGCTTATCACGGCTGCCCCGCTGCGACCGACGCGCGCGTCACCTTGTCACGCAAGGCCGCAGCCTGGCGGTAGGACGGATCGAGCGCGAGGGCGGTTCCGAGGGACGCGAGTCCGCCCGGGCGGTCGCCGGACGCGAGGCGCGCGACCGCGTCGTTGTAGTGCGCCCGGGGATTGGCCGGCTCGAGCGCCACGTCGCGCTCGGCGGATTCCAGAGCCTCGCGAGGCCGTCTGAGTTGAATGAGGCAACCAGCGACGTTGTGCCACGCCCGCGCGTAAGTCGGCTCGAGCTCGGCCGCGCGCGTGAATTGCGGCAGCGCCTCCGTGCATCCCCCGCGCGCGACGAGCTCGACGCCGAGGTGATAGTGCGCGCGGCTATCGTCGGGGTTCCGCGCGACGTCGGCGCCGAACAGGGTCGGGCCGTCGCGCCACAGGCTTGCGTCGATCGACGTTCGAAGAGCGAGCAGCACGACGAGAACCGCCGTGACCGCCGCTGCGAATCTCGGAGCGACTCGAGGAAGACGTTTCGCGACGGCCGGCAACAGAAAGGCGATCGTTGCGGCGAGCCCGAGACCCGCGAAA
>CAZDNG010000022.1:0-125680 GCA_964506835.1 uncultured Polyangiaceae bacterium | reverse complement strand
CGCGCCGCCACTGACCTTCACGATCGCCGCGAGATCGCCGGACGCGAGGGAGTCGGCGACGTACGCGGTTCCGTCTTTCGCGACGACGACGCCGCCGGGTTCGGCGAACGGCGCGCCTTCCGCGACCGTCGTGACGCCGCCGCCGGCTTCGGCGGTCATGAAGAGTCCGGGAGCGCCGCTCGTCGGATCTCGCCCGGTAAAGTAAACGGATTCCTGATCGTTCACTTTCGCGACGACGACGCCTCCGGGGTAGTAGCCGGCCGTGCCGCCGAGCGCCGTGGGCGCGCCGCCGGCAGAGGGAACACTGAGGATCGCGCCGCCGCTGGCCGCGCCGGGATCGGCGACGAACAGCGTCGTGCCGTCGAGACTCACGCTGATGCCGAGCGGCGCGCCGAGCGGCGTTCCGGAAGCGATCGTCGTGATGGCTCCGCCCGCCGCCGGTACTTGAAAGAGGCCAGGGACGCGCTCCGACGGATCGCCGGTGAGCGCCGTGAAGTACACCGACGTTCCATCCGGGCTCGGCGTGGCGTCGAACGGCGACTGCGCGGTCGCGTCGTTCGCCGCGACGTTGATCGCGAGTGAGATCGGCGGCGCAGGCGCCTCCGCCAGGGACGGCGGTTGTCCAACGCCTGTGCCTGTCGCGGGGCCCGGTTCCGGCGTTCGCGCGGCAGTGTGACCGTTCGAATCGCTGGTGTCACATGCCGCGATTCCGAACGAAGCGACGGACAGTATCGCCAGTGTTCCAAAAGAAATGGGATTCATGAAATGCCTTCTCATGCTTCGGCTGCCTTCCTCGCAGTGCGATGCGGGCCGCAGCCTCTCGGGCGCGGAGCGGCGATCGCGTTGTCGTGCGAAAGTCTACGGGGTCGGTTCCGGTGCGGATTTTCCGCCGGAGCCCCGCTCGCGTGCGTTCACGAAACTTTCAGAAGTCGCGCGCGTCGCAGCTGATTCAGCCCACGTCGATGCCGGCGCGCGACAAGCCGCCAAAGAATCGATCTCGGAGATCCTTCGGGCTCGTCGACAGCAGATGCCGGAGCGGTTCAGCCGAAAAGCGGGACACGCGGCGTAGGTCAGCCGCGGCGTCCGCTGCGCCGAGCTCGTCTCCGAGGAGCGCACGGCTCGCCGCGATCGAGAGATAATTCGACAAGAGATACGGCGCGAGTCGCGCCGCGCGTTCGGCGTGCTGCGACGCTTCCTCGTAACGGCCGGCCACGAAGTGCCCCATCGCGAGGGCGGACACCAGATCGCCCGGCCGCGGATCGCTCGGACTCAAGCGCATGGCGGTCTCGGTCTCGAGGATCGACGCTTCGCCCAGGCCGCGCACGGCGTGCACCCGGCCGAGGAGACCGCGTGCTTCGGAGAGATTCGGATCGATCTCGACGGCGAGCTCGGCCCAATGGAGCGCGAGATCGCTTCGGCCCGAGAACAGATGGAGAAGGCTCGTGAGGATGTGGCCGAACGGTTCCTGGGGAGCGACGTCCATCGAGCGCTCGGCCGCGCCTCTGGCGTGCTCCAGAGTCGACCGGAAGTCGTCCTGCCACTGGTAATAGATGTCGTTGTAGTGAGCGAGCCCGAGGTAGTGGCTCGCCGCGACGGAACGCGTGAGCCGCGCCGCGCGCGTCAGATAGGCGATGGCTCGCCGGTTATCGTCGGGCGTGCGGCGAAAGAAGTGCTCGATCCCTCTCACCATCAACAGCGACGACTCGAGGTCATCGCCGACGTCCGCCGTTTCGTGCGCCGCTCTTCGAACGAGCTCCGGCTCGATGGCTCCGAACGCAGCAGCAGCGAGACCGTCCGGAAGGCCGAAGAGATCCGAATCGCAGAGGTCGATGCGCTCCGCCCAGACCGTCGTTCCGTCGCGTTCGTCCGAGAGTCGGAGATGCAGACGCGCGTGAGAACCGTCGCGCTGAACGCTGCCCGCAACGACGTACCGCGCGACGATTCCGCCTTCGTTCGCTGCTCTCGAGAGCACGGGGAGCGAGCCATGACGAGCGAGGCGTCGCGCGAGCTCCACGGAAACCCATCGGCCGAGCTCGGCGTCGGCGGCGTCTTCGGTCGCGCCGACGAACGGTGCGACGGCGACGGCGAGCGACGAGAGCGGCGCCGAGTCGGGACGCGGGGGCGCGTGTCGTGGAGTGCGCACGACCAGGGCTTCGCCCACGAAGCGAAAACCGCGCCCGTGCACCGTGCGGATCGAACCCGTCCGCAGTCCGTCTTCGCCGAGCGCGCGGCGCACCTCGCGAATGCACTGGGAGAGCGCGTTCTCCGAGACGGCGCTCCCTTTCCACACGCGCGCGAAGAGCTCCTCCTTCGTGACGACTCGACGTCGCTCCTCGAGCAGGAGCTTCAGCGCGTCCACTCCCTGCGGTCGCAGCGCGACGGTCTCGTGCCGAAAAGAAAGACGAAAGAGATCGGTGTCCAGAACGAAGTCGCCGAACCGGTATTCCATCTCGATCGGTGGGATTCCCCGCTTCGCCTACGGAGCGGGAGCGTCGCTGGATTTCTTTTCCCGGGGTCGACCGGGCTCGGCCAGGGGCCGTTCGTGTGACATTTGCTTGTCGTTCACGTGACAAATGCCCCTGGATCGCGAAGAATCAGCGGCTCACTGGAGGACGCGCTGACGTGAGCGATTCGAAGAAGGTTTGGACGTGGTGGACGTGCCTGCGGGCCATCGCGGTGTTCAACGTGTGGGTCTGGGCGGTGACGTGCTGGCCGTTCGTCGGCGCGGCCGGCGATGCGCGCTGGCAGGTCGCGTTGTCCGGCGTCTTCGTCGCTGTCTGCGCCTTCCGCTCGTGGCTGCCGCGCATCGATCTCGAGCGCTACTGTCTCGTCGATAGCCCGCTGTCGAGCATGTTCCTCGGCCGCAGCGCCGCGACGATCGCGGAGATCTGCTTCGCCGCGCAAGTCGCGTTGTGTCTGCGCCACCTCGGCGTGATCGCCGGGGTTCCGTGGATCGTCACTGCATCACACTTCGTCGTGCCGCCCTTGGTCCTCGCGCAGTGCTTCTGCTGGTACAGCGTGCTCACGTTGAATCACCTCGGCCACGCGATCGAAGAGTCGCTGTGGACCGCGACGATGGCGCTCGTCGGCGTGTGCGTGGTCGTCGCGGCCCGCCACCTCGACGGCAATCTGTTCTGGTTCGCTTCCGGCGGTGCGGTGCTCGCGCTCGGCTTCGTCGCCTTCATGACCTTCGTCGATGTCCCGATGTACCTCACGCGCTGGCGTGAAGGACGCCGCGAGCAGCGCGCGCCTCTCAGCGTGCGGGCGGGAGTGCGGGACGCGTTGAGCCGTCGTGTCGCGACCAAAGACTGGTCGGTGTGGCGCCCCGAGATCGCGTGGCTCACCGGCTATTTCAGCGTCGCGGTCTGGCTCAGCGTCTCGCTCGTGCACTTCTCGCAGCGGTAATCGGAGCCAAAGCTCAAGAGAACTCAGCGCGCTGGTCTACGCCGGCGGCGCGCGCCGGCAGCGAACGCCAGTCCAGCGACGACGTAGAACCAACCCTTCGCGTCGTGGGTGCCGGGCGCGAGTTCACACCCGCCGCCGGAGCTGGCCGAGGCGGCTCGCTTCTCGTCCGTGGTGCCGGCGTCGGAGATCGACGGAGTGGGGCTAGGCGATCCCGACGTGGGCGGGTTCCCACCCGCGAAGATCGGGCCGAGTCCGCCGTTCGAGAGATCCTGATTCGGCGCCGTGCATTGTTTGACGCAGGGTCCGCTCGCAGTCCCCGAATCACCGCCTGCGGAATCGAACGCGCCTCCGCCTGCCGGCGGACACTCGCAAGTCCAGGTCGGCGCGCAATCCGAGTCGACGGTGCACGATACCGACGCCGACGCCGTGGGCATGCAGAGCTTCGACGAGACTGCCAAGCACGTGGTTCCGGGCTGGCATATCGACGGAATCTTGAACGGACAACCCGCGTCGGATGGACACGGCAACTGAGGTGGTTCCGCCACGTCCTCGCACGGAACGCGCGACACGACGGAGTTCGGCGGGAACACGCTCGCGTCGGCCCCCGGCTTGCAATCGAATGCTCCGGAACTCCCGGTGCAGCCGAAACCCGGGCCGCAATCGGCGTCTGTGGTGCACGGCGGCTGCCACTGAGGCTCGCACAAATTTTGCGGCTTGCAGGACTGCCCTCCGTCCGACTCGCTGACGCATTCCGTGCCGTCGCCGAACTCGCACCGGAAGGCCGTTGCGCAATCGGCGTCGCTCGTGCACTCGAGTGCCGTGCAGGTGCGGGACGCGCCACTCGAGTCGGTCCCGGCGCACTGAAAGCCGCGCGGACAGTCCGCGTCCATGGTGCACACGCGGGCTTGAGCGGCCCCGGGCGTAGCGGCCACGAGAACCGCCGCAACGAGTGGCCTTAACCAAGCCTTAAGAAAGTGGTTCGCAGGCATCGTTCAATGACCATAGCAGGTCATGCGTCCGCGAACCGAGCCGCGATCTTCGTGAGCCAGATCTTGATCTCCAGATGCCATCGAGTGATGTGCTCGAGATCATCCCGGTCTCGAAAACGGTGGCGCGAGCGCATTTCATTTTGCTCTGGCGTGGAATGACGTCGAGAACCTGTTCAATGAGCTGATCGACGCGACTGTGGGTCGGCAAAACCGTTACTCCGTTTCGTATGCGACCAACGGATGGAATTGGACGCGGGCGGCGTTGGTGCGCCCGTTCGAAAGTTGGGCTGGTATCGCTACTGTGCGTAGTCGCCCCGGCTTGCAGCTCGAACGCGGGCTCAGTCGCGAGTCAGAATAGCGGGGGCGCGCAGGGGTCCGGCGGCGCGGGCAGCATGATGGCGCCGGGTTGTACGCAAGCGCCGAATTGCGGTTCTTGCGGCACCTGCGTGGAGAGTTGCTTCTGTGCGCACCCGGACATTGCGATGTGTTCGGATCAATGCACCAGCGCTGCCGGTTCATCCGGTTCACCCGGCTCATCCGGTGCCCCCAGCACGACGCCCACGAGTACGCCGCCGGCTGGCGCGGGCGGGACGGTGGGGGTCTTACCGCCTTCCACGGGTGGCGCGGGAGCAATGGATGCGGGGTCAAGCGTGCCTCCGACGGGCACTGGAACTCCACCCGCGGGAACGGGCGGCGCGCCGCCGATCGGCACGACCGCTCCGCCGCCGGCGGGAACGCAGGAGTTCGAGATCACCGAGACGTCATTCAACGTGCCGACGGGCAGCGAAGCTTACAAGTGCCAGAACTTCAAGAACCCGGTCGGGCAGAACGTTGCGGTCCTTCAAAGCTCGTCGTTCATGGCGCCCGGGTCCCATCACATGTTCGTCTTTCACGGCGCCGCATATAACGCAGACGCGCCCATCGCCGACTGTCTGGGGACGGAGTTTGCGAGCTACATCCACGTTGCGCAGACGGCCGAGGTATCGATCACGTATCCGCCCGACGTCGGGTACGCCCTCAATGCCACCGAGGGGTTACGCATCATTGCACACTACTTGAACACCAGCTCGAGTCCGATCACCGCGGCGGTCAACGTGAAGTTCTACTGGGCGCCGCCCACGAGCGTTCACTATTTGGCCGCGGAGATGTGGCTGAACGACATCGGGGTCGTCGTTCCCCCAGGGACGAGCACGGCATCGCGGACGTACACGGTGCCTTACGCGATCAAGATGCTCTATGCGCTTCCCCACATGCATTCTCGCGCCGTCCATTTTCGCGCGTCGACGAACACGGGTCAGCTCCTCTACGACGGGACCCAATGGGACGAACCGCCGCCCAACGTGTTCAACCCTCCGATGGACGTGCCGGCGGGCGCAATCGTCACGTGGGCGTGCGACTACGACAACCCGACGCAGCAGACGCTACTTTTCGGTGAGTCCGCGACGGCCAATGAGATGTGCATCTTCAACGGCGCGTTCTATCCGCCCCAGATGGGAGCGAATCAGGGCGTCCCGCTCGACAACGTCTTGTAAGTCGCGCTCAGCTGCTTCGCCGAGTCGCGGCCTCGAGAATCTCCGCCATTCGTGCTTGAAGCTCGAGGCTGTTCACTGGCTTCGTCAACAAAGGTTGCTGCGGGGCATCGGTCTTCGCGCGTTCGATTTGCGACTTCGTTCCTGAGACGAACAGGATCCGTTCCGCGAGATCCGGCCATCGCTTCTTGATGTGCTCCGCCAATTCGAAACCGTCCATCTCCGGCATCTTCAGATCGCTGATGATGACGTCGGGCTTGTTCCGTTCGATCTCCAAGGTCGCGGCCTTGCCGTTCTCGGCGGTCGTGACCTGGTGCCGCTTGAACGTGCGCGCCATCGAGCGGCGCACGACGGGGTCGTCGTCGACGATGAGGACCCGGAGGTTGTCCTTGGGTTCGGCGGGTCCGCGTCGAGAGAGCGGCTGCGACGCGGGCGCCATCGCGACGTCGCTCGTTGTCGGCGTCGGCTCAACGCCCTGAACGGGTTTCGAACGCTTCAAGCGATCGAGTGCGAGCAGCACCCCATCGCGCAAGTCGTCGAGGCGGAGGGGCTTCTTCAAACACTGGACGCGCTCGACGTTCAGACGGCTCACGAGGGAGAGCACCGATTCGTCACGCGTCATCAGCACGGCTTCGAGATCCGAGCGCTCGGCGCGCAACCCTCCGAGGAGGTCGAGACCGCGTACGAGGGCGAGGTCGTCGTCGACGACGGCGACGACGCAATCGGTGTTTCGCACTTCCCGAATCGCGGCATCCAAGGTCCGGACGAGCACGACTTCGAACCCCGAGCCAACCAACGCGGTGCGGACGAATTCTCCGACGACAGGGGTGCTCTCCACGACGACGACGGCGCGGGCGCGCCGCGGAGGTCCGCTCGGTCGATCGGCGGGGCGAGTCGAATCGGGTGCGGGCAAGGACGGCACGAGTTGAGATACGGTCGCTCTGGGGAATGACTTCACCCCGGCTGCGCACAGGGCTCTCCGACGGTCGCGCAAGTCTACGGACCTGCACGGGTTTCCGGCGGTGTATTCGACTCCGAGCGCTGAGGGCTTGGCGTGTGAACGGCAGGACCGCCGCGAACACGGCTCGCGTCGGGTTCTTGATCTCCGTGTCGTAGAGAAACGCGAGCACGCGATCTCATCGCTGCATGAGAGCGCGACGGCCATCGCGGTAGAAGGACGCGCGTTGAGTCATTACGTGCACAGTCTGGATTGCGCATGTGCACGCCTCGACACACTTTGGTGTGCAACGAATTCGAGCCGAATTCGAGTTGATCGCGCGTGAGGATCGTGTTGCTCTCGCTGGGCGAGCGGTTGTAGTCGGTGTGGGCGGGGATGTGCGAGCGTCGTCCTGGCTCGGAGCCACGGCGAGAGGATTCGAAGCAGGAGGCGTGGTTTGACTTGTCTACATGCCGGGTCGAGGTTCTTCATTGTGGCCACTCTCGTGGTCACTTCCGGATGCCTCGGCGACAGGCCGTCGTCCCCCGGCGGCCGATCCGACGCAGGCCTCGGATCGGGCGGTGACGGCGCGTCGTCCCAGGGTGGATCGTCCGCGGGCGGCCTCGCCGCGAGCGGAGGTCTTCCAGGGACGGGCGGCGCGGGCGGAAGCTCAGGAAGCGGGACCGGAGGAACGAACGCGGGCGGCGTTGTCGGCAGCGGCGGGGTCGTCGGCAGCGGCGGGGTCGTCGGCGGCGGCGGGGTCCTCGGCAGCGGCGGCGGCGTCGGTAGCGGAGGGGTCAGCACCGGCGGACAAGGCACGACCATCCAGGATGCCGGCCCCAAGTGCACGTCGACCGAGCTCCTCTGCAACGGCGTCTGTGTTGCGGACGACATCAGGAACTGCGGGATGTGCGGGCACGATTGCTCCACCTTGACGAACGTGACGGGCACCGTCACCTGTTCGAACGGCGTCTGCACGTATGGCGCCGCCGCATGCAAAGCGGGCTTTGCCAACTGTTCGAACAATCCCGACACGGGGTGCGAGACGAGCATCACGTCGAAGACCGACTGTGGGGCGTGCGGGCAGGGTTGCACCAACGGCGCGCCGGTGTGTGCCGGATCCGGATCGACCTACGCTTGCGAGTCGGGCTGTCCGGCAGCGACGCCGACCCTGTGCTCGAGCGCCACGTGTGTGAACACGGTCACGGACGCGGAGAACTGCGGCAAGTGCGGCACCGTCTGCACGACCGCCATCGCGGGCGCGACGCCGACTTGCTCCGCGAGTAAATGTGGATTCGCCTGCACGGCTAGCTATCCGAATCCGTGCGCCGGGGGCTGCGCCGATTTCAAGTCGGATCCGGACAACTGCGGCACGTGCGGCCATGCGTGCGCTACCAATCAGCAGTGTATTTCCGGCGTTTGCCAATGCACGGGCGGTACTCACTTGTGCGGCACGAGCTGCGTGGCCAACGACGCGAACGCGTGCGGCACCGCGTGCACGAAGTGCGGTGCTCCGAGCGGCGGCGAGGCGACGTGCAACGGGACCGCGTGTGGACAGTCGTGCGACACCAGCGGCGACTCCATTTGCAGCAACGCCTGCGTCGACCTCACGAGCGACAACGGGAACTGCGGGAGCTGCAGTAAACAATGCACGACGTCCGTCTCGGGAGCCACGTCGACCTGTGTTTCCAAGAGTTGCCAGGTCACGTGCACGAATTCGTCCCAGACGCTCTGCAATGGCTCCACGTGCGTGAACATTCACGGCTCGGACAACGCCAACTGCGGAGGGTGCGGCAAGGCATGCAGCACGGGGCTCCCATCGGAAGTGGCGTCGTGCTCGGGGGGCACCTGTGGGGTCTCGTGCTCGAGCGCATCGCTGACGATGTGCAACAACGGCTGCTTCAACACGCAGAGCGATCAACGCAACTGCGGGCGATGCGGCCACGACTGCTTCGGCGGAATGTGCAGCGGTGGAACGTGTCAGTCGTGGATCGTGACGCAACCGCCGACGACGTCGCAGGTCACCGGGCTCGCGAGCGACGGGAACAACGTGATCTGGGCGGACAGCGGATCGACGTCGGTCATCCAGGTCACGTACCTCGGCACCAACAAGATGACGCTTGCAAGCAACGCGAGCTTCAACACCATCGCTTCCGCCCAGAATTGGCCCATGGCCCTCGCAGGGACAACGGTGGCTTGGGGAACGTCGGACCACGTGTGGACGGCCACCGTCGGCTCGCCGGGTTCCGGAAAGGAGTATCCTTACGCGTTCACTGGGGGCAGCGGGCTCGACAACCTCGCGATCAATCCACAGGCCACTTACGTGGGCGCCACTTTGAACGACGGCGCCGGCAACATCGACCTCTACGACTGCGCAATTGGCGGCTCGACCTGCACCGCCGCCGGCAGTGTTCCATCGGTCTTCGCGCTCGGCGCCACCGCGACTTCGTCGACGTACTTCGTGGTCGATGCCGCGGACGGATCCATAGAGAGTCACGCCTTCGGGTCAGGTGCCGTGGGGCCCTTCAAGGTCGGTCTCGGAACGCCGACCTTGCTCGCTTCGGACTCCAACAATCTTTACTGGGCGAACGCGAATGGCCCTGCAATCAACCGGATGTCGCTCCTCGGCGGCGCGGTTTCCAGCGTCATCACTCAATTCGATTCGAGCACCGAGTTCCTGATGAGCATCGCGACGGACGGCACGAACGTCTACGTCACGACGGAAGCCACGCCGAGTATCCTCGTTTACGCGCCGGTCGGTGGCTGCTGCGCGCCGACGACGCTCGCGTCGGGCACGAATCCGACGGTGGTCGTCGCCGCGCGGGGCAAGGTCTTCTGGGTGGACGGGAACACCATCAACGGTATCGCCGCGCCGTAGGGTTGAGCGCGAGCGCGCTCAAATTGAGCGGCGCGACGAACTCTTTGCGCCTCGCGGGCGAATCCTCATCGACTACCGTCCCAGGTAAATATGGCTGGAAACGGCGATTCTTCGCGCGTCCACTCGAAAATTACCGCTGACCTGCTTCGCACCCGTGTCGAGCGCGGCGCGCGAGTGATCGTCGCAGTGGCGCTCTTCGCGTTCGGCGGAGTTCCGGCAGGCTGCGTGCAAAATTCGCAAGGGAGCGGCGGCGGAGAGACGAACGGTTGCAGGTCGAACGGCGACTGCCCCGCCGAGAGCCCCTTATGCGACTCGAACGCCGGTGAGTGCGTGGTCTGCTTGACCGACTACGATTGCCAACCGCCCGGCTCCTGCGCCCAGGGGGTTTGTGTCGCTTCGATCAACGGAGGCGCGAACGGGGGCGCACCGAACCAGGGCGGAGGCGGCGCGGGAAGCGCGTCGCTCGGGGGAGCTAGCGTCGGCGCCGGCGGAATCACCAGTGCCGGCGGCGAGCCAACCGTGAGCGGCGGCGGCGCGTCAGGGGCCGGCGGCGCCACCGTCACGATCGACCACGGTAGCTGCCCCGCGGGCGCGAAGTTCTGCATGCCCGGGGCCTGCTACGTCGCGAATCCCGCCAATGGTTGCGAGCTCGGAGTCGGTTGCGCGCCGTGTCCCATGGCCCCGGCGCATGGCGTCTCCACCTGCGTCAACGGCCTCTGCGCCGTGGCCTGTCTCTCCGGTTACTCGAACCAACAAGGCAACTGCGTGCCCGCCGCGCGTCCGGACTCCGGCATATAGCTCCCGCGCACCAGCGTATCGAGCTCGCGTCGATAGTCGCCTGAGGTTGCTCGATCAGCGATCGATGACAGCCATGTTCCCTTCGTTGTGACGCTCGCCGGCGGCCGGCGTGAGGTTGTTCAGCCGTTCGATCTGCTTGGCGCTCAGCTCGACGCGGTCGGCGGCCGTGTTCTCCTCGACGCGGGCTACGCGCTTGGTGCCGGGAATCGGAGCGATGTCGGCGCCCTGTGCGAGCAGCCAGGCCAGAGCGATCTGTGCCGGTGTTGCGCCCGCCTCGGCGGCGACGGACTGGACCTCGTCGACGATACGAAGGTTGCGTTTGAGATTCTCCCCGGTGAAGCGCGGGTTGGTCTTACGCCAATCATCGTCGGAGAGATCCTCCGCCGAGCGTATGTTTCCGGTGAGGAAGCCGTGGCCGAGCGGAGAGTAAGGAACGAAGCCGATGCCCAGCTCGCGCAATAGAGGTAGCAATTCGGCCTCCGGATCACGCGTCCATAGGGAGTACTCCGTCTGCAGCGCGGCGACCGGGTGCACGGCGTGAGCTCGGCGGATCGTGGTGGCGCCGGCTTCGGACAGTCCGAAGTACCTGACCTTGCCCTGCTGAGTCAGTTGCTTGATCGCGCCTGCCACGTCCTCGATGGGCGTGTTCGGGTCGACCCGGTGCTGGTAGTAGAGGTCGATGTGATCGGTGCCGAGCCGCTTCAGCGATCCATCGACCGCGGCGCGGATGTTCGCCGGGCTGCTATCGAGCTTGCCGGGACCGCCACCGGCGTGCGAGACGAGGCCGAACTTCGTGGCCAAAACGACTTTGTCGCGGCGGTCCTTGATGGCTCGGCCGACGAGTTCCTCATTGGTGTAGGGACCATAAATCTCGGCGGTGTCGAGATGTGTGACGCCAAGGTCGAGCGCTCGGTGGATGGCGCGAATCGACTCGGCGTCGCTCCCTTCGCCCACGTTGTAGTAGCCGGCCATCGACATGGCGCCGAGTCCGATGCGTGAGACGTCGAGGCCGCCGATATTCACGTGCTTCATGGCAACATGGCTCCGTTCTCTGAATGACGAGGAAAAAAGGCCTGCGCCGCGCTCAACGCCCGACGAGTCGCTGCAGGTGCTCCGGATAGCGAGCGCCGTGAACGGTGAGCTTCGACGCGCCGTCGTCGATCTCGCGGAGGTCGTCGGGGGTCAGCTCGAGTCGAGCGGCTCCGGTGTTCTCTTCGAGACGCGCGAGCTTCGTCGTGCCCGGAATCGGAACGATCCACGGTTTTTGCGCGAGGATCCAGGCGAGAGCGATCTGAGCCGGCGTCGCGTGCTTTCGTTCTGCGACCCGGCGAAGCAGCTCGACGAAAACCTGATTCGCTTTGCGAGATTCGGGCGCGAGGCGGGGCACGATGTTGCGGAAGTCGTTGCTGTCGAACTTCGTATTTTCGTCGATCTTGCCGGTCAAGAAGCCCTTGCCGAGCGGGCTGAACGGAACGAACCCGATGCCGAGCTCTTCGAGGGTCGGGAACACATCCACTTCGGGTTCTCTCGTCCAGAGTGAGTACTCGCTCTGCACGGCCGAAACGGGCTGGACCGCGTGCGCGCGACGGATGGTCTTCGCGCCCGCTTCGGACAGACCGAAGTACTTGACCTTGCCTTCGCGGATGAGGTCCTTCACGGCGCCCGCGACGTCTTCGATCGGAACCTCGAGATCGACCCGGTGCTGATAGAACAGATCGATGACGTCGGTCTTGAGCCGCGCGAGGGACGCCTCGGCGACCTGCTTGATGTGCTCGGGCCGACTATCGAGGCGACTCCATCGTGATGCGCCCTCGACCTCCGGTGCGAAACCGAACTTCGTCGCGATGACGACTTTGTCCCGGAACGGCGCGAGCGCCTCTCCGACCAGGACTTCGTTCGTGAACGGCCCGTAGACCTCGGCGGTGTCGAAGAACGTGACGCCTTGTTCGACTGCCGCCCGAATCAGCGAAATCATTTCTCGTTTATCGGCGGGCGGACCGAGGCCGAAACTCATTCCCATGCAACCGAGGCCGATGGCCGACACCTCGAGTCCTTGTGTTCCGAGTTTGCGTTTGGTGATCATGGGTTCTCCTTCGGTGAGCTGCGCCTCCGACCGCTGGGCCGCGCGCGCAGCGTCGGTCCCGCGACGAAGCTGAACATGCGCCCGCTTCGCCCTGCGGAATAGCCGCCCCGTAGCGGATGAGCTGTTAAGCAGAACTTGACAATGAAGCCCGTTCGGGTTCGGTTGGAGGCGTGAATACGGCTTCTTTCCCGCAGCTCGAGGCATTCCTGGCCGTCGCGCGCCTGCGGAGCTTCAGCAGCGCCGCGCGTGAGCTCGGCGTTTCCCGGTCGGCGATTAGCCAATCCGTGCGGCAGCTGGAGGAGCAACTGCGCGTCGTGCTGCTCGCGCGGACGACGCGCAGCGTGTCTTTCACCGACGCGGGGAGTCGCCTCGTGGAGAGCGCGGGGCCGGCGCTGGGACAAGTCGTCGCGGCGCTCACACAGGTCGCAGCTCAGCCCGGCGAGATCGTCGGTCGAGTCCGCCTGTCGGTTCCTCGCGTGGCCGTGCCGTTCGTCATCGATCCGGTGCTGCCCACCTTTCGGGCTCGTCACCCGCGCGTCGAAGTCGAGGTCGCGATCGACGAACGCTTCGTGGACATCGTCGCAGAAGGGTACGACGCCGGCGTGCGACTCAGCGAGGCCATCGAGCGCGACATGGTGCAGGTGAGGCTCACCGACGCGTTCCGCTTCGTCGTGGTCGGCGCGCCGGACTACCTCGCGCGTCACGGCACGCCCGAGCGCCCCGAAGACCTGCTGCGCCACGAGTGCATCACGTTCCGCTCGAAGACCACGGGCGCGCTCTACGCCTGGGAGTTCGAGCGGGGGCGCCGCACGTGGCGCGTGCCCGTGCGTGGCGGCGTCGTCACCAACGACGGCCCCGTGAGCGTCTCGTTGGCGGAGCGAGGCTTGGGGCTCGCGTACACCGCCGAGCCCACCGTGATGCAGCAGCTCGACACCGGTCGCCTGGAGCGCGTGCTCGAGCGCTACGCCCCCACGGTTCCCGGCTTCTTTCTCTACTTCCCGAGCCTCGCACAGCGCTCTCCGCCGCTTCGTCTGTTCGTCGAGGCGGCCAAGGAGCTCGCCGTGCGGGGAGTGAAGTGAACCGGACTCACCACGTATCGACGAAGCGTCGCTTCGGCGACGTTGCTGGAACCGACTCGAGCCCGCGGACGATGAACGCACGCGTCTCGGCCGGATCGATCACGGCGTCGAGTTCGAGGAGCTCGGCCATGTTCAGCGCCTTGCCGCGCTCGTACGCGATCTGCACCATCGACTGAAACGTCTGCTCGCGTGCGGCAGGGTCCTCGATGGACTCGAGCTGCTTCTTCATGGCGAGCCGCACGGCACCTTCGAGGTTCATTCCGCCGAATTCGCCGGTCGGCCACGACACGGTGAAGAACGGCGCGTGGAAATGCCCGCCGCTCATGGCTTGCGCGCCGAGGCCGTAACCCTTGCGCAGGACGATCGTGAAATACGGCACGGTGAGACTCGCCGCTGCGACGAACATTCTCGACACGTGCCGCACGAGCGCGGTCGTCTCCGCCTTCGGGCCCACCATGAACCCCGGCGTGTCGCACAGCGAGACGACGGGGAGCCCGAACGCGTCGCACAGCTGGAAGAAACGCGACGCCTTGTCGGCCGCGTCCGAATCGATGGCGCCACCGAGATGATGCGTGTCGTTTGCCACGACGCCGATGGGCCGGCCCTCGATGCGAGCGAGCGCGGTCACGACGCTGCGCCCGAAGTCGCGCCGTAGTTCGAGCACCGAGCCTGCGTCGGCGAGTGTCTCGAGGATCGGCCGGATCTTGTACGCGCGGCGGCGGCTCTCCGGGAGCGCGTCGCGGAGTACGGTCTGATCGGGCGCCGTGAAGTCGCGGAGCCGTCCTTGGAAGTACCCGAGGTACTTCTTGGCCACCGCGACGGCTTCGGGTTCGTCCTTGACCCGTACGTCGACGACGCCGTTCTTCGACTGCACGTCGATGGGTCCGATCTCCTCCGGCGCGAATTTCCCGAGGCCGCCGCCCTCGATCATCGCGGGCCCGCCCATACCGATGTTGCTGTTCTCGGTCGCGATGATCACGTCGGCGCAACCGAGCAGCGCGGCGTTTCCGGCGAAGCACCGTCCCGAAGCGATCCCGACGCGCGGGACGAGTCCCGAGAGCGCCGCGAAGGCCAGGAAACTCGTCGTGTCGAGCCCCGCGACGGTCGGCACGTCGATGTCGCCCGGCCGCCCGCCGCCTCCTTCGGCAAAGAGCACGATCGGCAAACGATGCGTCGCCGCGAGCGCGAGCATCCTGTCGAGCTTTCGGTGCCCGTAGTGCCCTTGCGTGCCGGCGAGCACGGTGTAGTCGTACGCGAGCACCATCGTTCGAGCGCGCTCCGAGTCGAAATCTGCGCCGTTCACGCTCGCCACTCCGCACAAGATGCCGTCCGCGGGACTCACGCGCGCGAGCTCGTCGTGATCGTAGCGCTGCTTTTGCGCCGCGAGGGCGAACGCGCCGTACTCGACGAAGGTCTTCGGATCGACCAGGTCCGCGATGTTCTCGCGCGCCGTCCGTTGCCCGGTCTTCCGCCGCTTTTGCACCGCGTCGGACCGCGCGTCGTCCGTCAACGCGAACAGGCGCTTCCGAAGCTCGGTAAGCTCGGGGCGAATCGCGCCGTCGGGTGTCGCGTCGCGGTCGTCGTCGTTCGTCGTGCCCATCGACGCGCGAGGCTATCGCACTCGCGGCTACCGGTCGCGGCTCGCGTCTCGGCTGGCGCTGCCCGCGTCCTTGCCGCCATCGCCCGCACCCGCATCCGGCAGATGGCCCGTCACCGTCGGCTGTCCAGGAACCTTGTAGGTGCAGGCCTTCTCGGGAGGCACCACGGCGAATTGTCCGAAGGGCGTGCTCTTCACCTCCTGATTGCTCAGGCACGCGGCAGCAATATTGAGCTGCGTGAGCTGATGCGTCGAGCTACCGCAGAACCCGTCGGGCTGACAGCACCCCGGCAACGCGGGGAGTGGTGGAATCGATGCGCCGGAACACGAGTCGTCGAGCAGGATCGGTTTCCCTCCGTCGGGCACGTCGATGACGCCGCCGTCGTGCACCGGAGGAGGCGGCGGTCCCGCTTCAGGGAAGTGGATCGGCAGGCTGCAGCCGGTCCTCGGGATGAGCGCATTCAGAGCGTTCGAGGTGGGGACGGCGCTGTAGTCGAGACCGCACGTGGAGGTGTCGACGCAGCACTCGGTGATTGCGGTGCTGCCGAGGACGCTCGTCGCGAAGCTGAGCGCTTGCCCGCACTTGGTCGTGTCGCAGCCCGTGACCGGTGCTCCGCCCGAGGCGGTCACTCCGGAGTTTCCGCCCGAGCCGCTGAGTCCACCGGAACCGCCGGAACCGGTCGCGCCATTGCCGCCGCCCGAGCTGCTGCACGCCGCAGCGACCACACCCAAGACGACCGATCCGTAAAGGCCAAGGAAATTTTTGATGTTCATCGATGAAGATCTCCGCGGCATACGAGCACGCGGCTGGCGTTACGGCAAGGTGGATGCGCTTCCCGAAGGCGCCGCATCCTTCGCGTCAAAGCGTTGGATGCGCCTGGATTTGACGCGAAAGGGATGGGAGCGTGTGTGAAAGACACACCCTGGCTCGGGGCGTCGGTCGACCCTGGATGCGCTCGCAGCTACGCTAGCGATCGATGAATCGTCGAGAAGTGACGGTGATGGGTTACTGCGCGCCTGGCTTCGAACCGGTGAGCGAGGCGTTCGTCCAAAACTTCCGCGATGGGCTCGAGGCCGGAGCCGCGACGTCCGTCGTCGTGGACGGCAACACCGTCGTCGACATCTGGGGCGGCACTACCGACGAGCACGGGAAGGAGCCTTGGGGACGCGACACGATCGTACAGGTCATGTCGACGACCAAGGGAATGACGACCTTGGTCGCCCATCTCTTGGTCGAACGCGGGCTTCTCGACCTCGACGCGCCTGTCGCGAAGTATTGGCCCGAGTTCGCCGAAGCCGGCAAGGGCGCGATCCCCGTCCGGTACTTGCTCACGCATCAAGCGGGGCTCGCCGCGCTCGATCAATTGCAGCCGCCGGGCGCGCTACAAGATTGGCAAGCGGTGACGGCCCTGCTCGCCGGGCAGAAGCCAGGATGGGAACCGGGAACGGCCTTCGGCTATCACGCCGTCACATTCGGCTTTCTCGTGGGCGAGGTGATCCGGCGGATTGCCGGCAAAACGGTGGGTCGCATGATTCGCGAGGAAATCGCCGCGCCGCTCGGTGTCGATTTCCAACTCGGGTTCGGCGACAGCGTGGATCCCCGGGTCGCGTTCCTGCTCGATCCGGAGCCCGCGCCGGAGGGGGTCATCGATCTGGTCAATGCCATCACCATGGATCCGTTCGGGCAGCTCAGCCGAGCGTTCCTCGTCGCGATCCCGACGCCGGACACGAGCTTCAACTCTCGCGGAGCGCGAGCGGCCGAAATGCCCGCATCGAACGGGCACACGAACGCCCGAGCACTCGCGCGAATCTACGGCGCGCTCGCTCGTGGCGGAGAAATCGACGGCACTCGGCTCTTGAACGCCGAAACCATCGCTCGCGCCGTGGAAAAGCAAGTGGGCGGCGTGGAGTGCGTGGACGGGCTCGAGATGCACTTCGGCCTCGGGTTCATGCTGCGGAGGCCTGATGCCCGCATCGTCGGATCCCGCTCCTTCGGCCACACCGGGTTCGGCGGCTCGATGGGCTTCGCCGATCCCGATCGAAAAGTCGGGTTCGGCTATGTGATGAATCAGCTTGGAAACTCGGTCTCGGACGAATTTTCGCGGTCCACCGGCGCTCGATCGCCGAAGCCCGACGCACGGGGGACGAACATTCTCCGAGCGCTCTACGGCGTGATTCGATGAGCCGCGTCGAATAGGGGCAGAGACTAGGGCCCGCGGTCCCTCGCCGACACCGCGTCGGGCGGCAGCGACGGACGCGCCAGGCGAGCGCCGCCGTTGATCCGCACTTGCCCGAGGTTTTCCTCGTGTTTCACGACGCGGGCGTCCTTCGCGAGCTCCGCGACGAACGTCTCGAAGGCCCGCGGTCGTTCTCCCCGCGAGAGACGTTCCCGGATGTCGTCTTTCACGTCGGACAGGGGACGGTCGAAGCCCGGGCGACGCTCGACGAGCATCAGGATGACGAAACCGCCGTCGGTGGGGATGGGGTCCGAGACATCGCCCACCGCTGCAAGAGAGAACGCCGCGTCGACGACGGCCTTCGGAAGTTGGGTCGTGTCGCGCTCGATGAATCCGACGTCGCCGCCTCGCGCTCGGCTCGCCGCGTCGTGGGAGTTCTTGAGCGCGAGATCGGCGAACGCCCGCTTGTCGGCACCGGCGCTCGTGCTCGCTCGGGCCGCACTCGCGATCGCGCCGGCGCGCTCGCGATCTCGCACGACGATCTCGCTCGCACGAACCGCGTCCTTGCGATGAAATTCGTCGGCATGGGCCGAGTAGTAGCTCTCGACGGCCGCATCGCTCACCGGATCGTGGCTCAGCTTGGAATCGAACTCGTGCGCGAGGAAGGTGGAGACCATGGCTTCCTTTTCGGCGCGGAGGACCGAGGGGTCCCGGTCGTAGCCGCGTCGCTTCGCCTCGGCCGCGAGCACCTCGAAGCGAACCATCTCGTCGAGCAACTCCTTTTTCTTCTCCGGTGAGCCGTACCGAGCGCGCAAGAACGGCGATTGCTCGTCGAGGCGCGTCTCGACGTCGGCGACGGTGATATCCGTGTCGCCGACTTTTGCCAGCACTGGCGACGCCCCGGCACTGGCCCGACTGCCGCTGCACGCCGGCGTCACGAGCGTCACGAAGAGGGCGAGCGCGCCCGAGGCGCCGAGCGCGAGAGCCCACTGTTCGATGAGTCGCTCCATCGCGCTCACGGCGTGGGGACGAGCGCGTCGGCGCTCGCGAGGAGCACCTGGGCCTGGCTGATCCAGCTCGCCGCTTGCGTCGCGTCGATGGGCTGGCTCCCGAAGGCGGCTCCGTCCAGCGCATCGCGGATCTGCGAGGCGAGGGCGTTGCGCTGCGCGGTGAGGTTCGCGATCGACGCCTCGGTGGCGGTGTACGTCGCGTCGCCGGAATCGTGGCTCGCGAGCGCCTTGGTCGAGGCAAGGAGAACGTCGCCCGCAAACTGCCCGAACGGCGCGTTGATCCGCTTGTAGTAGTCGCTGAGCGACTCGAAGGTCGTCTGGTTCGACCCGATGGCGGGAGGCACTGCGCCGGGCACGAGGGCCTGGGTGATCACGCGACCGTCGCCCTGGTACGTGTCGGACAGGCCGACGAGCGCGTTGATGGTCGGGCGCACGTCGGTGTGATCGGTGAACACGGTCTGGTCGGGTTGCGACGCGACACCGGGTCCGACGAAGCCGATCCAGGTTTGCCCAATTTCCTTCTGCACGTCGCCGTGGTTCCACGCGAACGTCGGCACGACGCAGGTCTCGCAGGTCGACGTCGGGAAGTCGGTCACGAAGTAGTTCGCGTTGGCGAAGAACGCGAAGGTGCCGTTTCGGGCCGGGTCGCCCGTGGTGAACATGTGAATCGCCTTCATGCCCGTTTGATCCGCCATCTCGGTGAGCACGTTGTCGGTCGCGCCGGTGTACGGGTTCACCGCGGTGACGCCGGCGATGGTCTGCTCGAACGCGCGCGCGTCGGGATCGGTCTGACCGAGCGCCCCCGCTCCCTTCTTCGCGAGGTAGAACGGCGGCGCGCTGTCGCCGTGAACCGTGAAGGTGTTCGGCCCCGTCGACGCGAGGAAGCTCGCGAAGAGCGACGGGAACTGATGCTGGACCAGGGTGTCGATGTTGGCGTTGATCTCGCCGATCTGGCCGGTCCAGTCGCAGGGCGTGTTGACCCCGTCGCACGTCGACGGATTCGGCGTGCCGCCCGCGAAGTGATCGCCCTCGTCCACCGTGATGACGAAGAGCGTGTTCGACTTGTCGAGCCCGTCGGCCGCGAGGCGCGCGAAGAAATTCGCGAACGCCTGGTCGTACGCCTGGAGTTGCTTCTCGTAGCCGGTTTGCCCCGGTCCGAACGCCTGCTGGCCGCTGCCGTCGAGGCCGTGGTCGTCGTGTGCATCGGAGATGTAGGCGTACGTGACTGGAACGCCGTGCTCGTGCATCGACGCGACGTACGCGAGGGACACCGCCGGGGTCATGCCGTTGAATCCCGGAAAGCCCGGTTGACCGAACGAATCGGTGATGGGGTTCCCGAGCATGTCGGTGAGCGGCACGGTCGCGTCTTTGCCGGTGAGCACCGGATCGACTTGCTGGGCACCGAAGAGGCCCTTGTGGCCGGCGTACCCGCCCGGCTCGTCGGGGAGCGCGTCGTTTTCGCCGGCGGCGCAGGTCGTCGAACCGGCGGCGCAGTGAATCGCGATCCCTTCGAAATCGGTGACCGCCTTGTTGCGGGCCGCGGAGCCCGACGCGGCACTCGCCGACGCTTGTGCTTCGGCGACCTGGGATGAGCCCGCACCGAACACCGTGAGGATATCGCCGCCCGTGCTGGTGCTCGTATTTTCGAGCTCCACGTTGGCGATCGCGACGCCGCCGACGTCGCACCCCGCGCGCGTGTACATGACCCACGGCGCCGGGACGTTCTTCCCGTCGGGGGTGACCATGTTCGGAACCCCTGCCGCCACCGTGTCCGTCCAGTACTGGAACGACGAGGGGAACGAGAAGGCTCCCGTGGGGCTCGTGCGAACGTAGCTGTTGGTCACCGTCTGGCCGTTCCGATCCGGGTAGACGCCGGTGAGCGACGACAAGATCCCGCCCGCGGTATGCGAGATCAGGATGGTGTGATCGTTCGCCATCATCGTTCCGTTGTTGCGGATGAAGTTGAGCAGGTGCGGCATCTGCTCGAGATCCGACGGAACGTTCGGCCGATCACGGGTGAGGTGCGTGTTGTCGAACTGGAGGTAGATCACGTGCTTGATGGGGCCCGCGCCGTTGCCGAGCGCGCACGTATTGCTCGCCGGGATCGCCGTGCAGTTCACCGTGACCGACTGGGTGTCGGCGCATCCCGCCGCCGGATCTCCGTCGGACACGGAGACGGTGAGCGTCGCGGGGCCGGGCGTGGTGCACGTGAACCGCGGCGTGGCGATGCTCGCGTTGGAGAGAACACCCGAGCTCGCGGTCCATTGATACGAGAGCGGGGACGGCCCGCTGTCGGCGTCTTCCGCCGAAGCGTTGAGTCCGACGGCTCCGCCCACCAGAACTTCCGTCGGATTGGCGGCGATGGCATCGATGACCGGGCAGACGTTGAGTGTGCCGTTCACGAGCACGCTGCCGTTTCGCGTTCCCTGGTGACAGGTGAGGTGAACGGAGACCGAGGTCACCTGATGCGCGGTGACGTTGAACGTCGCCGAGCCCGAACAGGCCTCCGTCCCGTCGCTCGAGGTCGTCGTCAGCGTGATCTCGAAGCCCGTCCCCGCCGGGATCGGCCCGATGGTGGCGCTGATGGAGCCGCTCTTCGAGACGTCGATGTTTCCCGTCTTCGTGAAGGAATGGGGGCCGGTGATCGAATACGCGACGGTGTCGAATTGGACGCCGCCCGCGTCGAGGGCGAGCGAGATGCTCCCTGCCGTCGTGGGGTTCACGGAGCCGGAACCCGTGGGCTCCTGGGACGACGAACACCCGACGGCAACACCGAGCGCCGCGACGACACACGCGAGAGAGATTTGGCGAAGCTTCATGGTTGGCTTGCCAACCCTTCAGCAAAGTCCTTGCCGTTCCTCGTGGACCGAGCGAGCCGCTGGAATCGCCGAGTGTCCAGCCGGTTCATCGCTGGTCCGCGTTCACGCAGCCGTCCGATGCATCTGAGATCGAGAAATGGCCCTCCGATTTTCGGAGAGTCGTCGTCGCGGGCGCTGAGCCATCATCGGTTTTCCGCGAGGCTTGCATCATGTCGGACCCAGAACGAATCGCGACGTCGATTGTCGCAACCAGGCGCTTGTTTCGGACGCGTCTAGGAAACGTCGTTGTCGGCGTCGCTACCGTTTCGTCAGTTGCCGTGACGCTTTTTCCCGGCGCGGCGCGCGGGGACACGCCGCGGGGTCGTCCCACGCCGGCGGCGCTCATCGACCTCGGCCGCGATCTGTTCTTCGATGCCCGATTGTCGGAACCCGAGGGGACGAGCTGCGCGAACTGTCACGATCCGAGCCGTGCCTTTTCCGGTAGCAACGGCTCGACGTTGGGCGTGCCGCGCGGCAGCCGTGCGGGGCACTACGCGCGTCGAACCGCGCCGTCCCTCCTCTACTTGAAGTACGTCCCCACTTTTCGGTTCTATCAAGAGGGAGACGATCCGACGCTCGCGCCGTTTGGCGGGCTCTTCTGGGATGGCCGTGCCGACACCGTCACGGCGCTCGCACGCCAGCCGCTCTTGAATCCCGATGAAATGAACGACCGCGACGGCGGCATGGTCGCCGCGAAGATTCGACGCGCGCCGTACGCGGCGGCATTCGAATCCGCCTTTGGAGCGGCTCTCGGCGACCCGGACGCGACGCTCACGGCGGTCGGCAGCGCGCTCGAAGCATTTTTGACGACCGACCGAATGGCGCCGTTCTCGTCTCGCTTCGATGCCTTCGTGCGCCATCAAGGTGAGCTCACGCCGCTCGAACGCGAAGGGCTCCGGCTGTTCCAGGATCCGTCGAAAGGCGCGTGCAGCGGATGCCACACCGTTTCGGAGAACGCCGGCGACCCCGCGGCCTCGCTGTTCACCGACTACGGCTACGACGCTGCGGGCGCGCCGCGAAACGGCAAGTTGCCGGCGCGCAAGCCCGACCTCGGCCTCTGCGAACGCACCGATCGCTCGACTCCGACGAACGCGCCCGAATACTGCGCCCAATTCAGAACTCCGTCGCTTCGCAACGTGGCAGTGAGGGCGTCGTTCATGCACGATGGCGCGTTCACGCGGCTGCGCGACGTGGTTGCGTTCTACGCGAGCCGCGACACCGATCCGCGGCGCTGGTATCCGTCCGGCATCAAGTTCGACGATTTGCCGGCGCGTTACCGCGCGCAAGTCAACGTGACGACTCCGCCCTATAACCGTCGCCCGGGGGATCCGCCCGCGTTGAACGAGCACGAAATCGACGCGGTCGTCGCGTTCCTCGACACGCTCACCGACCGACCGCTCGCCCAGTAATCAAGCGGGCTCAGAACGGAGTGAGCGCGACCCCGCGGAACGACGTGTTCGTCGCAGCGGTGGCGAGGACGGACGGCGTCGCGGTGAGGGTGCCCTCGAAACCGGTTCCGTCCGTGAGCGTCACGAGCTGTCCTCCGCCGGTTGCGGTGGAGCCGCCGTTGCGCGTTGCGAAGAGCGTCACGCTGCCGCCGGAGACGACGCCCGTGAGACCGCGGTAGGCGTCGGTGCTGCTTCCGATCGTGCCGGTCGCGATCCAGACCCCCGCTTCGAGCGAGTACTTCGTGATGCCGGCGGAGTCGTCGGCGACGTAGAGCGTGTCGAAGCCCGGCGTCGTGTCGAGGTCGGCGAAGAAGAAGCCGTACGGGCTTCCCGTGCCCGTCGCGAAGCCGGGAAGATTCGTGATGGTCTGTCCGGCCGTCGTCGGTGTTCCCGAGCCGACCGAACCGAGGCGAATCGTCGAACCCGAGGCGTCCGATACGTAGAGCTGAGCGCCGAAAATTTCCGCTTGGCGGAGGTTGTTCACCGTGGTGCTGAGCTGCGTGAACGCCGACCCTCCGCTGCCGAGCGTCGTGGAGGAGACACCTCCGGCTGCACCGGTGAACCACAGACTCACGCCGTCCGTGCTCACCGCCGAGCGAATGTTGTTTCCACTGGCGGCCGCCAAGGCCGTCGTGGTGTCGACCGCGCCCGTCGCGTCGAGCAACCCGACGACGCGCGCGACGGGGGTCGCGCCGGTCGACGAAGTTCCGGCAATTCCGGCCGTGCCGACCGCGGCGTCGTATCCGGTGAAGAGCACGTGCTTCCCGTCGGTCGAGCGCGTGATCAGCCCTTCCGACGTCGCAATGCCGCTCGCGACGAGCCGATGATTGGCGCCGCTCACCGCCGTGGGAAGCGCGATGGAGCGAACGAGCGCGCCGGTCGCCGAGAACTCGTCGGCGAAGACCGGGTTGGCCGCCGACGTGAGCGCCACCGAGCCGTCGCCCACTCGATAGACGACCAACGAGGCGACCGGCGTTCCGCCTCCGGCGTCTCCGCTCGAGCCCGCTGTTCCGCCCGTCGCGGGCGCGCCCGAATCCACCGACGTCGTGCCGCCCGTCGCGGTCGTGCCGCCCGTCGCGGTGGTTCCACCGGTCGACGTCGTGCCGCCCGTCGCGGTGGTTCCACCGGTCGACGTCGTGCCGCCAGCGCTGGCATCGGGGGCGCTCGTCGTGCCGCCCGTCGCGGTGCTGCCCCCGCTCGACGTCGTGCCACCGGTGCTGATTGTGCCGCCCGTGCCGCCGCCTGCGTCCGGCGCCGTGCAAACCACGACGACGGAGCCGGTTGCCGCGCAGTCCGGCGTGGGATCGCCGTCGGACGCCGTCACGGCGATCGTGAACTGTCCGGCTTGCAAGCACGTGAAGGTCGGCGATTGAACGGACGGATTGCTGAACGATCCGCTCGTCGTGGTCCATTGATAAGCGAGCGGCGACGGCGCGTTGTCGGGGTCGCTCGCTTCGAGTCCGAGGGTGACCGTTCCACCCACGGAAACCTGAGAGGGCGTCGCGGACACTCCGTCGATGACCGGGCACTGATTCAACGTCCCGTTCACGAGGATGCTGCCCGTGTGAGAGGCGACGTGGCACGTCAAGTTGACGGTGACGCTCGTCGTGTGCTGAGCGACGACGTTGAAGGTCGCGGAGCCGGCGCAGGTCGTCGTCCCGTCGGGCGACGTCGCGGTGAGTTGAATCGTGAATCCCGTGCCGACGGGGATAGGCCCGATCGTCGACGCGATCGTGGTGCTGTGAGCGACGTCGATGAAACCCGTCTTGGTGAAGCCCGCGGGTCCGGTGATCACGTAGTTCACCGTCTCGAGCATTTCACCGCCGGCGAGCGAGAGCGACAGTCCGCCCGTTCCCGTCGGGTAACTCTCGGCGGGGTCGCCGTGATCCGCTCCGCTGCTGCAAGCAGCCGGAACGAAGGCCAGCGCGGAGACGATGGCGGCAAGTGTTGCGAAACGGGGCCTTACGGATTTCGAATGGCGCACGATGGTCGTCCTCGCGTCGGCAATGGAGTTGCTCGGGCGGTGACTCGGCTTTGCAAACGAAAGGCCACGTCGGAATCGTCGGCGACCCGCTGCTTTTCGGCGCGAACCGAGCGATCGATCCGCGCGCGCCACGAGCCGACCCTCCGATTTTCGGAAAGACGGTCACGGCTTCCGAAGACGCCAATGAGACGGGCGAGGAGAGCGACGCCGCGGGGGGCTACCGAGTTGCGTCGCAAGGCTGTCGATGCCGACACAAGGCAGCGTGCCAAAAATGGCACTCCAATGGATGCGATTGCTCAAGTGATCGGCCATCTGTGGCAGTTCACTGCGACGCGTCGAGTGCTGCAGTTCGTTTATGGAATCGACACTTGCTCCGTGCGCGAACCGTCGTGATAGTCGATGCCGGGTGTGGTGCCTCGAGGACGCGAGTCTCGAGTGCTGGAGGAATATTGCGATGATTGGGCCTTCGACCAGCGCGAGGAAATGGAAAACCGGTATCGGTCGACGACGCCGCTTGGAACGCCGGCTGAGCGCGTGTTGGACGCCGTTGTGGTTCGTGCTGGCCTCGTTTCTCGCGAGCTGCGGTGGAACTGCGCCGAGCGACGCGCCGGAGCTGGGGCAGACGCATGAGGCGGTCGGTGGAGCGACGGTGTCGTCGTTCTCGCCCATGGTGGCTCAGCAAGGCGCGACGGTGACCGTGACGGGCAGCGGCTTCACCGGCGCCACGGCAGTCGCGGTCGGCGCGGTCACCGCCTCGTTCACGGTCGCCAGCGATACGTCGCTGTCCCTCGTCGTTCCTGCGGGCGCCATCTCCGGAGTTCTCTCCGTCACGACGCCGGTCGGATCCGGGACGAGCGCGACGGCGTTGAAGATCGCTCCCCGCATCGACGCGTTCACTCCTACGAGCGGTGCGGCAGGCACTTCCGTCACGATCACGGGCGGTGGATTCACGGGAACCACGCAGGTGAAGTTCGGCACCGTCGTCGCGTCGTTCTCCCTCGTGTCGGATTCTCGGATCGACACGAGCGTGCCGGCGGGCGCGGTCAACGCGAAGATCACGGTAAAAAACGCCGCCGCCACGGCGACGAGCGCCGCGTTGTTCACGGGTGCGGCTCCCACCGTGACGAGCTTCACTCCGACGACGGGTGCGCTCGGGAAGCTCGTCACCGTCACGGGGTCCGGATTCGCGAACGTGCTCGATGTCTCGTTCGGAGGCGTTTCGAGCACGTCGGTAACCCCGGTCAGCGCGACGTCGCTCAAGGCGACGGTGCCCGCCGGCGTGGCGAGCGGACCGATCGCCGTCACCACGCCACTCGGCACCGGAACGAGCGCGAGCTCCTTCGGTGTGTTGCCGGCCATCACGAGCTTCTCTCCCACGGTCGCGTATGCGGGAACCTGGGTGACCCTCACCGGAAGTGGCTTCTCGGGAGTGACCTCGGCGACGATCGCAGGCGCCCCTGCGTCGCCCCTGATCAACTCCGACACGAGCATGCAGCTCTTCGTACACACCGCCGGCACCGGAAAAATTGCCGTCACGAACGCGTTCGGAACCGCGGTCAGCGCAGGAACGATCACCGCTCCGGGCCCTCCGACGTGCTCGTCGTTCTCGCCAGCCAGCGGGATCGCGGGTGCCACGGTGACGATCACGGGGACGAACCTCCAGGGTGTGGACTCCGTGACGTTTGGCGGCGTGGACGCCGCGGGGTTCACGCTGGTGAGCGCGACGACCGTGAGAGCAGTCGTTCCGCTCGGCGCCGCGGGCGGTCCGATCGCGGTGAACACCCCGTCCGGCACGGCGACGAGCGCCGGCGCGTTCGTGGTCTTGCCGCACATCGCGTCGTTCTCGCCGAACGCCGCGCTTCCCGGCACGACGACGGTGACGGTGCTCGGAAGCGGATTTTCGGAAGCGACCAGCGTCGTGGTCGGAACCGTTGCTGCGTCGTTTACGGTGATCGACGATGCGACGTTGAGTTTCGTAACGCCCGGCGGGGCGACGACCGGCAAGATCGCGGTGACGACGCCGTCGGGGACGTCGACCACCACCGCGAATCTCAGTGTCACGACGGTCGTCCGTCCGCTCGCGGTGAGCGTCGTCGGGGCGGGAAACGTGTCCTCGTTTCCTCCCGGAATCGCCTGTGGCGCCGACTGCGCGGAGTCGTATCCGTCGGGGCAGGTGGTGACCCTCAGCGCGGTGCCCGGCACGGACCATGAGTTCGCGGGATGGAGCGGCGCGTGCACCGCCAAGACGCTCTCGACGAAGGTCACGCTGTCCACTGCCCGGTCCTGCGTCGCGACGTTTCAGGCCGCCCCTCGCCACTACGTCCAGATCTCGGCGAACGGTACGCACAGCTGCGGCATCTTGCCGAGCGGCGAGCTTCGATGCTGGGGGGCGAACTTCAACGGAGAGTCGGCGCCCCAATCGGGGACGTTCGTCGAGGTCGCCGCGGGCCACGACGCGACCTGTGCGATCCGGACGGACGGGACGATCGGCTGTTGGGGGTCGAACACGTACAATCAATCGTCGCCGCCGAGCGGACAGTTTTCGTCTGTCATCGCCGGCGTCTATCACTTCTGCGCCCTCGGAAGCGACGGAGGGACCACCTGTTGGGGCTACAACGCGGATGGTGAGTCGTCGCCTCCAGCCGGCGCGCTCACCGAACTCGCAGCCGGTGCTCATCACTCGTGCGGCATCCTTTCGAACGGCGCGATCGCCTGCTGGGGCGACAATAGCGAGGGGCAATCAGCCGCGCCGACGGGGCAATTCGAGTCGATCTCCGCAGGTTCGCAGCACACGTGCGCGATCCGCAGGGACGGCATCACCGTCTGCTGGGGCTACGATTTTTACGGCCAAGCAACACCGCCATCGATCCCCTTCCGCGAGCTGTCCTCCGGAGGCGACTTCAACTGCGGTATCGGCGTGGACGATGCAGTGTCGTGCTGGGGCTCGGCGTCCGTTGAGCAAGAGACCATCCCCGCCGTTGGCTTTTCGTCGCTCTCGGTGGGGGATTGGGGGCACACGTGCGGAATTGGCGTCGATGGAATCGCCCGCTGCTGGGGTAACGACGCCTCAGGCGAATCGACGCTACCCGGGGGGACGTTCGTGGCCGTCGCCTCCGGTTCCCAGCACACCTGCCAGCTCGATTCGTCTGGGGCATTGCATTGCTTTGGATCCGACTTCAACGGCGAAACCGAACCGCCGAGCGGTGTCTTCACGACGCTCGATGCGGGCCTCTACAACGGCTGCGCGATCCGCACGGACGGCACCGTCGCGTGTTGGGGAGGGAACGACGTCGGTCAATCGTCGCCGCCGGCGGGGACGTTCCACGCGCTCGCCGCCGGTGGAAATCACCAATGCGGCCTGCACGAGACGGGCGCTCTCGATTGCTGGGGAGATCAGTTTCTTGGACTGACGCCTCCAACGGGGGACGCGTTCACGGCCCTTGCGGTCGGGAGCAACTTCGGGTGCGGCATCGGCGCCAATGGCGGTATCCGGTGTTGGGGGAAGAACGATCAGGGACAGGGAGCGCCACCGATCGGCGTCTTCACGGCCGTCGCTGCGGGACAGACCCATGCTTGCGCCCTTCGCGCGAGTGGAATGGTCGCGTGCTGGGGCTCGAACGCTCACGGCGAGGCGACGGCCCCGAGCGGAACCTTCACCGCGGTCACCGCAAACGACTCCGACACCTGCGCGATCACGACGGCCGGGGCACTCGTGTGCTGGGGTGACGGCAGCTCCCGGATCACGACGCCGCCGACCGGCACGTTCTCGACGGTGAACATCGGCAGCGGTTATGCCTGCGCGATTCGGACCGATGGGCGCGAAGTGTGTTGGGGCGACGCCGTGCGCTGAAACGTCGTTCGACTCTCCGTCCAAATGCCCGCGATCGTCGTGCGAGCGACGCCGCCAGAAACGGACTCGACCGGCGGACGTGGTAGAAATGTCGACGGACCATGGAAGGGAGCTCCGGCGACGCGGATCCGCCGTACATCATGTCGGCGTATTTGCGCGGCTTGTTCGATCATCTGCGCGCGCGGGGCGCCCCCGTCGAACCGGTCTTGGAAGTGATGGGGCTCTCCGAGCGCGAGCTGTTCGATCCGGAGCGTCGCATCGAGCATTCGCTCCAGAACGCGATCTTCGAGGCGGCTGAGCGAGTCACCTCGGACGAAAATGTCGGCCTTCACGCGGGCGAGGCGACTCATCTGATGCACTTCGGCATCGGCGGAATGCTCGCGATGACGTGCAAGACCCTTCGCGAGCTCATCGACGTTCACGTGCGGTTCCAGCGCCTCATCAGCACCGGCGCTTCGATGCGCTACGTCGAGGTCGGCGACGAGCTCGTCGGGGAAGTGACGTTCGTCGATCCGACGCCGCTCTCGCGCCATACCCTGGAATACACGCTCGCCTCGCACATGACGCTCGCGCGCCTCATGACGGGTCTGCCGGTCACTGCGGCGCGGATCGACGTCATGTTCGAGGCTCCCGCGGACCGTTCGGAGCTCGAGCGAGTCGTCGGATGCCCCGTTCGATACGGCTGCCCGCAAGAGCGCATCTACTTCCCATCGTGCGTCCTCGACTGGCCGCTCGTCATCGGTGACAGCGCCGCGAGACCCGCGCTCGAGTTCGAGGCCGAGCGTCGTCTGGAGTCACTTCGTCCTCGGCTGGCCGACGATGACCCGGAAATCGCGGCGTTGAAACGATTCGTCGTCGAGCGGTTGCACACCAGCCGCTCGAGTGTCGACGACGCCGCTTCCGCGCTCGGGATTTCCGCGCGCACGTTGCAACGGAAGCTCGAAGCGCGCGGCTCGAACTACCGACGCGTCGTGGACGAGGTGCGGCGCGAGTTGGCGCAAAAATACATCGTCACTCCCAGCCTCTCGCAAGTCGATATCGCCTACTTGCTCGGTTTCTCGGAGCAGAGCGCGTTCCATCGCTCATTCCGTCGCTGGTTCGGCGCGACGCCCGGCGAGTACCGCGCGCGGCGGTTGCAGTTGGAATAGTGCAATTGCCGCGCATTGTGGTGGCGCGGAAATCCAATCGAGTGACGTCCTCGAGCAATACGCCCTGTCCGTTCGCGTGCGAGGTTCTCGCCTCACAGCGAGGTCGTTCAGAATGCGTACGGAAGCCAACACACACCGCCCGTCCACGGGGACTTTCTTTTCACGTCGCATTCCCCAAGGAGCGGCGCTCACGGTCACACTCGTGCTCTCGAGTGGCTGCGGCTCAAACAGTGCGAGTGGGAACGACGGAAGTGGCGGGGGCACCAACTTCGGAACCGGCGGTGTGAGCGTCGGAAATACCGGTGGAAGCGCCGGCGGAGGTGCCCCGAGCTCTGGCGGCATCACGTCGGGTTCGGGGGGCAACCCATTCGTGGGTTCAGGCGGAACCGCGGCGAACGGCGGCACTCCGGGTTCTGGCGGCACGCTTTCTAGCAACGGCGGGACGGCTGGCGGCGAAGGAGGCTCTCCGACCGGTGGAAGCTCGAACATCGACGGCGGTGGCGGCGCTTCCGGTTCGACGAGCGATGCGGGCACGGCTCCTTGCGTGAAAGGAAAAGTGAAAGGAAGCGAGGTCGTCATCATCGGCGACTCGTACGTGCAGATCCCCGGCACCCTCGAAGGCGACATCGAGACGCTGGCCCGCATGGAAGGTGCGCTCGGATCGACGGAGACCTATCGCAACTACGCGGTCAGCGGGACGTCGCTCGGCAACGGCCAGATCCCGTCCCAATACACGTCGGCCAAAGCGGCCAACCCCGACATCAAGGTCGTCATCATGGACGGCGGCGGCAACGACGTCCTTTTGTTGAATTCGCAATGCTTGAGCGCGAACCCCACGTCGAGCAACGCAAGCTGCGTGATGACCGTCGCCAACGCCATCTCCGCGGCGCAAACGCTCGCGGCGCAGATGGCCGCCGACGGCGTCGAGGACCTGGTGTATTTCTTTTATCCGGAGGTGCCCGCCGTGACCGGCGACGTCCTCAGTTATTCGGAACCCAAGGCCCAAGCCTTCTGCGATGCGTTGACGAAACCGCGCTGCCATTTCGTCTCGACCAGGGAGGCGTTCGCCGGCAAGACGGCGCAGTACATCGGCCTCGACGGCATTCACCCGACGACAGCGGGCGCACAAGTCATCGCCGGGCTGATCTGGGACACGATGCAAAAGTATTGCATCGCGCAATGATCCCGGGTGAGGGGCGACGTAGTGCGCGCGTGATCGCACCCTCAATGCAACGGCCGGCGCTTCAGGACGCCGCCCACCGCGTCGTCGATGTGGTGCTGAACCACGAAGGCTCGAGGGTCCACTCGAGCGATCTCGCTCCGCAGCCGAGGCAACTCGAGCCGTGTCACGACGGTGAAGACGATGTCCCCCTCGGTGCGCTGCTCGGTGGTCCCGTAACCACGTTTTCCCCGGTAAAGCGTGACACCGCGACCGAGCTCTTCGGTGACGACGCGACGAATCTCTTCGCTCCGTTCGGAAACGATGGTGACTCCGGTGTACTGCTCGATGCCCGAGACGATGAAGTCGAGCGCCTTGGAGGCAGCGACGTACGTCAGGATCGAATAGAGCGCCGGCGTGACGCCGAGAAAGAAGATCGCCGCGCCAAAGATGGCGACGTTCAGGAGCAACACGACGTCGCTCACTTTGAGGAGAGGCGTCCGGCTGCTCACGAGCAACGCGGCGATCTCGGTGCCGTCGAGGACGGCTCCGCCGCGCATGGCGAGACCGATGCCGGCGCCGATGAAGACGCCACCGAACACGGCAGTCAGGAGCAGATCGGGAGTGACGTCGGGGTAGGGCACCACCGCGAGGCAGATCGTCAGTCCGCCCATGGCGAGCGCGCTCTTCAACGCAAACGTGCGGCCGACCAATCGATAACCCGCGGCGATGAACGGGACGTTGATGATCGGAATCGAAAGAAAGAGCGGCCACTTGAAGACGGTCGCGAGGAGCATCGAAATGCCAGTGACCCCACCGTCGATGAAGTGACTCGGTAGCAAGAACCCTTTCAGTCCGAACCCCGCCGACAAGATGCCGAGGACGATGAACGAAGCATCCTTCACGCCTCCGACCACGCCGGTCTTGTTCTCGCTCATCCCTTTGCCTTTCCGCGATCGTCCCGGAACGCTCTCGGCGTTGCCGGCGCACCTCCTCTACAACACTTCGTAGAACCGAACGACGGCGGCGTTCGGCAATCGTTCGGCCTGACCGATGAACAGCGCGGCGTTCAGCCAGGCGTAGCGGCTCTCGAGCGGCGTCTCGAATTGCGCGCAGGTTCGAAAGTAGTATTCGGACGCAGGCACTATCTCGCCCCGGGTCAGGCGCTCGACGACTTCGGCCGATGCGCGCCGGAGGCCGCGGTTGACGACCACGATGGGCACGCCGTCGTCCGTCTCGAGCACGTACCGCGCTTCGAGCTCGAGCACGCCGTCGGGTCGAACGAACTGGTGGTCTTGTCCCGACGGAAGAACGCGGCCGCGAACCCGGGGCCCCTCGAACGTGCCCCCGATGATCGGCACGACTCGACGAAAGCCGTGCGAGCTCGGCCCCACGACGATCATGTCGCTCAAAAGGACGTGGGCTTCGAAAGCGAGCTCGGTTCGGATCATGACTTCGGCTCCTTGGTTTTAGGGGGCACCTTCGTCGTCACGCTCGGTGCTGGTCGAGAAACGGGGCGACGCTGGCGTTGAACGCGGCCGGCCGATCGACGTTCGACAGGTGACCTGCGCCGTCCAGGACGACCAGCGTGCTCCCCGAAATTCGCGCTTCGAGCAATCGAGCATCGACCAGTGGAGTGGACACATCCGCCGTACCCCCGATGATCAGGGTCGGCGCGACGATGCGCGACAAATCGGCAGTGACGTCCGCGATCGCGAGCGCGGCGCACGCCGCTCGATATCCTGCCGCGCTCGTTCGGCCGACCACTCGCTCGAAGTGAGCAAACTTCGCCGGCTCGGCAGTCTTGAAGTCCGGCGAGAACCATCGCGGGACCACCGCTTCCGCGAGCCGACTCATGCCGAGCGAGTCGACCGCCAGGATGCGGTCGCGCCACCCTTCGGCCGAGCCGATCTTCGCGGCGGTGTTCGCCGCGACCAACGCGCGCACGCGCTCCGGATGACGCGCCGCAAGCCACAGTCCGACGATGCCGCCGAGCGATACGCCGCAATACGCAAACCGATCCACCCCCGCGCGATTCGCGGCGTGGAGCACGTCGCTCGCCATCGCGTCCAGCGTGTACGGACCTTCGGGCACCGGCGACGCCCCGTGACCGCGGAGATCGACTCGGACGACGCGATGAGACGCTCGGAGCACGTCGAGCTGCGGTTCCCACATCGAGCGATCGGTTCCGAGCGAGTGCCCGAGGATCACCACGGGAGCGCCGTCGCTTCCGCTCGCGTCCCAGTCGAGCTCGACGGATTCGATGCTCACGTGCGACCGGTTCCTCGCAGACGACGATGGCGTTCGACGACGCGCGCGACCAACCGATCGGCCGCGTTTGGATCGGGCAACGTCGCGCCACCGAGGTTCTTCGCGGCCTGCTGGGGGTCGAACGTCAGCGCCATCACCGCGTCGCGAACCGATGACAGCGCGGCGCTCGCGGTGTGGAACACCAGCGGCACCGCGAACCACTCGACCTGAAGGCTTCCCGCCGCTCGCTCGAGCTCGTGCGGGGGCGCTGCCATCACCATCGTTGCCAGCCCCTGACAGGCTCGCGCGGCGGCAAGCGCACGGATCGCGGACATTGGATTTTCCTTGTGCGGCATGCTCGACGAGCCGCCGCCCGGTAGACGAATCTCGCCGAGCTCGGGTTGTGACAAAAGGACGAGATCGGCCGCGATCGTCGCGGCGGTCGAGAGGGCTCGTTCGACCAGCGATAGGGTCGTTTGAACGGGGCCGCGATCGGTGTGCCACGGGATGCGCGGCACCGACAAGCCGAGGTCGAGCGCGAACGCGTTCACGACGGTGTCCGCGGCGTCGCCGAAACTCGCCAGGTCTCCGACCGGACCGCCGAGCTGAACCGGCAAATGAGCACGAGCCGCGTCGAAGGCTTCGAGCGATTCGAGCATCGGTTCGAGCCAGCGCGCGACTCTCGACGCGAATCGGATGGGCAGCGCCGGGCGCATCAATGTGCGGCCCATCACCCAATCCGTCGGGTGCCGTTCGATGAGCGACGCGAGCCCCTGAGCAAGTTCCTCGATGAACGTCGAGAGCACGCCGAGCGCGTCCCGCATCTGGAGCATGGTCGCGGTGTCGATGATGTCTTGCGACGTCGTGCCGTAGTGGAGAAACGACACCTCCGTCGCGTCGAGTCGTGTTCGTAGATGGCCGAGCAAGACCACGATGGGGCTTCCCGCGCTCCAGCCTTGCTGGAGCAACAGCGCCGCGTCGACGTCGAGCGTCGCGCAGGCGTTTTCGATGGCACGTGCCGCCGCCTCCGGGATCAGTCGGGCGGAGGCCGTCGCGCGGGCGAGCGCTGCTTCGACGTCGCAGAAGCGACGCACACGCGCCTCGGCCGACCAGATGGATCGCATTGCGGCCGTCGAAAATCCGGGATCGAAGTCGGGCCGCGCGTCCATGAGCCGAGCTCCGTGTTACTCGAAAACGAAGAACACGGTTTCGTCGTTTCCTTGGAAGCGAATGTCGAAGCGGTACGTCGGGGTCCGGTCGCTCGAAACGAGGTGAGCGAGGAGCGTACTGCGACGCGCTTCGGGAACCCGCGCGAGCACGAAATCCGCCGCGTTGGCGTCCGTCTCTTCGGCGAAATAGAGCCGCGTGAACGACGGACGCAGCATGCCGCGCCCCTGCACGATGAGACTGAGATGCGGCGCTTGAGACGAACCGTCGGGCGCGGGGACGCGCCCCGGCTTCGTCGTTTCGAACCAGAACCGTCGCGTCTCGAGATCCACGGGAGCCCGCCCGAACCCGACGAAGCCGGGGGTCAGCGGCACATCGACTCGCGGGTCGTCCGGGTGGCGGAAACGGCCGTGTGCGTTCGCTTGCCAGATCTCGACGAGCGCGTCTTCCATGGGCGCGCCGTCGGCGTCGAGGACCTGCCCCTCGACGCGGATCCTTCCGGGTGCGCTCGCGGGGACGAGCTGGTTCTGGCCAGGCGTGAAGAGCCGCATCGCGTAGTACGGCCCCACGGTTTGCGACGGGGTTGGCCTCAGCGACGCCACGTGCTCACCTCCTCGCGCGGAGTCTCTTCGACGCCCGCGAGCACGATGTCGAAACGGTAGCCGAGCGCCCAGTTCGGCATCGTCACCGAGTGATCGTACGCCGCGACGAGACGGCCGCGCGCCGACTCCGGCACGGCGTGAAAGATAGGATCGAGCGGCAGGAGCGGATCGCCGGGGAAATACATTTGCGTCACGAGCCGAGTCACCAGGGCTGGGCCGAGCACGGAAAAGTGCACGTGAGCGGGACGCCACGCATTGTCGTGATTGCCCCACGGATACGGGCCGGGCTTCACCGTCGTGAACCGATAGACGCCGGCGCCGTCGGTCTTGCACGCGCCGTGACCGACGAAGTTCGGATCGCGGGGGGCAGGAAAATCTCTTTCTCGAGGATGCGCGTAGCGACCGCTCGCGTCGGCCTGCCAGATCTCGACGAGCATGCCCGCGACGGGTGTGCCGTTTTCGTCGAGGACGCGTCCGGTCAGAATCGAGCGTTCGCCGATCGCCGGGCTCCCGGTGTGCGCGTTCGTCGTGAGATCCGCGTCGTCGTCGGCGAGCGCCGAAACCACGGGGCCGGGCCCGGTGATTTCCGAGATCGTCTGAGGTACGACGATCGCGTCGAGCGCGGGTGACCGTTTTACCGTCGAGCGATACGCGGCGTGCGAAAACGGCGGATGATCCGCCGCGGACGGTGTCTTGTATCGCTTCAACGCGACGCCCCGCGGATTGCCTTGGCCCTCGCGAACGCCCGATTCGCCGCGGGTGCGCCGGCGTAGGCCGCGACGTGACGAAGCACCTGCGCGAGCTCGCCGTCCCCGACGCCGGTGTTCGACGACGCCCGGAGATGGAGGTCGAGCTCCTCCGACCCCAGCGCCGCCAAGATGGCGATCGTGATCATGCTCCGCGTCTTTCGATCGAGCCCAGGATCCGCCCAGAGATCCCCCCAAATGGCCTCGGTGATCCACTTCTGGAAATCTGCGTCCAATGGGGTGGTCGCGGAGAGGGCGGCGTCCACGTGCGCGTCGCCGAGCACTTCGCGACGGACGCGCATTCCCCGTTCATGACGTTCCGACATCGCGTCTCCTATCCGATCGAGCACGGCCTACGTAGTTTTCTGCGAACGCGGTCTGCGCCGCCACCGAGCTTCGAAGATACGAGAATTCGGCCCGGCGGAGTTGCAACGAAAATGCGTCCTCGCTTTTCCCGCGGTGGAGCAAGGAGGTCATCCACCAGGAAAACCGCACCGCGCTCCAGACGCCCTCGAGGGCTCGGCGCGAATACGAGTCGAGGAGGGTGGGTGACCGTTCGCGATAAAAAGCTCCGAGCGCCTCCGAGAGCAGCACGACGTCGGAGACGGCGAGGTTCAATCCCTTCGCGCCGGTCGGCGGAACGATGTGCGCCGCGTCGCCCGCGAGGAACACGCGCCCGTATTGCATCGGTTCGACGACGAAGCTCCGGATCGGCGTGAGCGACTTTTCGATCGACGGGCCGGTCACGAGGCGTTCCGCGGCGTCTTTCGGCAAGCGAACGCGGAGCGCGGCCCAGAACCGCGCGTCCGGCCAGTTCTCGACGGCGTCGTCCAAGTCGCACTGGAGGTAGTAGCGCGACAATTGGGGGTTTCGCATCGAGCAGAGCGCGAAGCCGTGGTCGTGGTCGGCGTAGATCAGCTCGTCGCTGACCGGCGGGGTTTCCGACAGGATCCCGAGCCACCCGAACGGAACCGTGCGCTCGTAAGTCGTCAGCAACGACGCCGGGATCGCGGATCGTGAAACGCCGTGGTGGCCGTCGCAGCCCGCGACGAAGTCGGCCCGGATCGTGTGGCGTGTGCCGTCCTTCGTGTAAGTGACCTCCGGGGTGGTCGAATCGGCGCCGGAAATCGCCACGTCCGAGACGTGTTCGACGAGGGTGCCGGCGGCCTCGTCGCGAGCGCGAAACAGGTCTTTTTGTAGCTCCGTCTGACCGTAAACGGTGACGGCTTGCCCCGTTCGTTCGACGAAATCGATCCGCAGGCTCTCGCCTCGGCTCGCCACGGTGACGCCGCGATGCACGAACCCTTCGCGGCTCGCCCGTTGGCCGAGGCCGGCGGCTTTCAGAACGTCGACGGTGCCTTGCTCGAGCACGCCGGCGCGAATGCGTGACAGGACGTGCTCGCGCGACCGAATTTCGAGCACGACGTTTCCGATGCCCTGCCGGTCGAGCAAATGCGCGAGCAAGAGACCGGCCGGCCCCGCGCCGAGGATCACCACCTCGGTGCGGTCGTTCACGGAGCGACCGCGCCTTCGCTCTTCGCGCCGAAGAGTCCCCGCGCGTTCTCCTTCAAGATGAGGGGCTGCACTTCGGGACGGAACCCCGCGTTCTTGAAATCGTCCACCCAGCGATCGGGCGTGATCAGCGGAAAGTCGGAACCGAAGAGCATCTTCTTTTTCAGTTGCGTGTTCGCGTGCTGCACGAGCTCCGGCGAAAAATACTTCGGCGACCACCCGGAAAGATCGATGAACACGTTCGGCTTGTGGAGGCACACCGAGAGCGCTTCCGACTGCCACGGCCACGACGGGTGCGCGATGATGATCGGCATGTCCGGAAAATCGACCGCGACGTCGTCGATGTGAATCGGATTCGAATATTTGAGACGAAGGCCGCCACCGCCGCGCATCCCGGTCCCGATCCCCGAATGGCCGCTGTGGAAAATGGCCGGAAGGCCCGCCTCCGCGATCACCTCGTAGAGCGGGTAGGCGAGCCCACGATCGTTCGGGAAGAAGCCCTGCACCGTCGGGTGAAACTTGAAGCCGCGGATCCCGAAGTCCGCGATGAGCCGTCGCGCCTCGCGCGCGCCGAGGCGACCCTTGTGCGGATCGATGCTCGCGAACGCGAGCATGACGTCGCGATTCTCCGCGGCGGCTTCCGCCACTTCTTCGTTCGGGATGCGGCGGCGCCCGGTCTCGAATTCGCTATCGACGGCGAACATCACGAACCCGATCTTGCGTTCGCGATAGTACGCGACGGTCTCCGCGATGGTCGGACGCTTGCCGAACTTGAAATACTTCGCCGCGGCATCGTCGAATTCGCGCCCGTATTCGTCGTACGGCTCGCGGCAAGACACCTCCGCGTGAGTGTGCACGTCGAACGCAACCAAATCGTCGAAGTTCATCGAAAATCGTTTCCCTTATTCGGTGATGACGACGATCACGTCGTCCGGAGGCGGATCTCGGTACAAGCGCTCGACGAGATCGCCGCGGCGATCGAGCACGGCGCGTTGGTTCAACGAGCCCTTCTCCGTCATTTCGCCGGAGTCGAGCGAAGGCGGAATCTCGGTGAGCACGACGCGCGCGACGCGACTCGAGCTGCCCGAGCTTCCGCGGAGGACTTCGGCGAGCCCTTCGGCGATGCGACGGCGCACCTCGGAGTGTCGAACGACGTCCGCAGGAGCCGTGTCTTCGGCGACCCCGGCGAGCCGCGTGCAAGAAGGAATGCTCGGAAACAGGATCGCGCCCACGTAGTCGCGATCGAGGCCGGTGAGCACCGCGTCGGCCACGACCGGCGCGCAGGCGTCGAGGACCTTCGCGCGTAGCGCGCCGAAGCTGACCCAGGTGCCGGTGCTCAGCTTGAAGTCTTCGGCGATCCTGCCGTCGAATTTCATGCCTCGATTCGGGTCGGTCTCGTCGACGAAGGTGAGGGCGTCACCGGTGCGATAGAAGCCTTCCTCGTCGAAGGCTCGGGCGGTCTCGTCCGGTTGCCGAAAATACCCGGGCGTGATGTTCGGCCCTCGATACCGTGCCTCGATTTTGTGAGCGACGGGGGCAAGCTTCAGCTCGAGTCCCGGTACCGGCACGCCGAGGAGACCCGACCACGTGTCTGGCCAGTGGGCGAAGAGCGCGGACGGGCTCGACTCGGTGCAACCGAGCCCCGACGTGATCACGATCGGCGACCCCGTCGTTTCCACCGCGAGCTCGACGAGCCCGTCCCACACCGGCTGCGCGAGCCCCGCGCCGGCGTAGAAGAGCAGCTTGAGGCGCGAAAAGAAGGTCTTCCGAAGTGCCGCGTCCTGCCGCAGATGCGGCAAGAGCTCGATGAACCCTTTGGGTACGTTGAAGTAGACCGTCGGCGCGATCTCGCGCAGGTTTTGGACCGTCTGCAAGATCCCCTGGGCCGTCGGTCTGCCGTCGTCGATGTAGAGTGTGCCGCCGCTCTCGAGCACGAGGCCGAAGTTGTGGTTGCCCCCGAAGGTGTGATTCCACGGCAGCCAATCGACGAGCTCGAGTGGCTCTTCTTCCATGCACGGGAATGATTGGAAGATCTGACGGAGGTTACTGCACCACATCCGTTGCGTGTTGATGACGCCCTTGGGGAGCCCCGTGGAGCCCGACGTGAAGAGAATTTTCGCGACCGCGTCGGGATCGACCGCGTCGTGCGCCGCGCGGACCGCCGCCGTCGGCTCGCGGCCGAGCGACTCGAACGGAGTCGAACGGCGCCCTTCGAAACCCCGCCCCGACACGACGACCTCGGTGTCGTCGGGCACCATCGAGACGATGGCGCGCTCGTAGCTCGGCCCGTCCGAAACGAGGACCAGGCCGGGCCTGAGCACGTCGAGGACGTGACGGAGCTTGGCGAAGTCGGTGGAGAGCTGCGCGTACGCCGGTGAAATCGGCGCGTGCGGGATCCCGACGTGGAGCGCCGCCAGCGCGAGGAGCGCGTGCTCGATGCCGTTCTCGCTCAAGATCGCGATGGGCCGCGCTTCCGAAAGTCCGCGATCGAGGAGCCCTTGCGACAACCGCTCGACGAGCCTCCACGCTTCTCCATAGGACACGACGCGAAACGACCCGCTGCCCGGTCGCCGGGCGAGGAACGGCGCGTCGGGTCGCGTTCGCGCCCACTCGACGAGTCGATCGGTCAGGTGTTTCGAATAGGCGGCGAGCGGAACACGCGAACGGAGAATGACCGCGCCGTCACTCCGATTTTCCCGCTCGACGTCGACGGGCCCGAATGCCGCTCGTGTATCAATCAACTTGATACAGGGTGGCCCGCGCTGCTAACGGAGTCAATCGATGAAACGCGATGCAGCGTCGCACCCCCGCGTCGGGTATCTGGTCAAATGGGTCGAGCGCGGTCTCCGCGTTCGGCTCGACGCAGCGCTTCATCCCTGGGGCGTCTCGGCTCACGAGTACACGGCGCTCAGCGTGCTGTCGCGGAGAGACGGGATCTCGTCGGCCCAGCTGGCGCGACGCACCTTGGTGTCGGCGCAAGCGATGAATCAGCTCGTCATTTCGCTCGAACGGCGAGGTCTCATCGTTCGCAAGGCGGACCCCGAGCATCGAAAAATTCAGCGGGCCAGCCTGACCGCGGCCGGCCGCAAGCTGGTCCTCGCGTGCGACCGGGCGACCGAGCAGGTCGAAGCGCACTTACTCTCGGAGCTCTCGGCGCGGGAGATCACCGAGTTTCGACGCACGCTGTCGAAGTGCGTCGCGTCACTGCAATCGAATTTCGATTCACGAAAATCCGGTAACGCCGCCGCGGCGCTGGACTGACTCGAAAGGGAGCCCATGAGCGACAAGCACACGCCTCCACCGTTCCGTGCCGACCACGTCGGCAGCTTCTTGCGCCCCGAGCGCCTTCTCGTCGCCCGCGCCAAAAAGGCCAAGGGCGAAATCTCGGCGGACGAGCTCCGAAGGGTCGAAGACGACGCGATCGCCGAAGTCGTGAAACTGCAGGAGGGCGTCGGGCTTCGCAGCATCACCGACGGCGAGTTCCGGCGAACGTACTTCCATCTCGATTTTCTGGAGCAGCTCGACGGCGTCGCCGCGGACGCGCCGGTGATCGTCAAGAAGCCGGACGGCACCGAAGAGCTCGCCCCCCCGGCGATCCGCGTGACCGGCAAAGTGCGGCATCGGAAGGACATTCAGCTTGCCGACTTCCAGTACTTGAAGAGCGTGACGACGCAGACGCCGAAGGTGTCGATCCCGTCGCCGACGATGCTCCATTTTCGAGGCGGACGCGGTGGCATTTCGAAAGAGCACTATCCGGAGCTCGAGCCCGAGTTCTACGACGACGTCGCGCGCGCCTACGGCGCCGAGCTCGCGTCGCTCGGCGCGGCCGGCGCCACGTACGTGCAGATGGACGACACGAACCTCGCTTACTTGTGCGACGACAAGATGCGTGAGGGCGCGCGAGCGCGCGGCGACGACCCCGACGAGCTCCCGCACCGCTACGCAGGGTTCATCAACCGCGTCGTCGCGCAAAAGCCCGCGGGCATGACGCTCGCGGTGCACCTTTGTCGCGGCAATTTCAAATCCACATGGGCAGCGCAGGGCAGCTACGAACCGGTAGCCGAAGCGCTCCTCACCGAGATGAACGTCGACGCGTACTTCCTCGAGTACGACGACGCTCGGAGCGGCGACTTCAGCCCGCTCCGCTTCTTGCCGAAGGGAAAGGTCGTCGTGCTCGGCCTGGTGACGACCAAGCTCGGCGTGCTCGAGAAAAAAGACGACCTGAAGCGACGCATCGAAGACGCCGCCAGGTACGCGCCCCTCGATCAACTCTGCTTGAGTCCGCAATGCGGCTTTTCGAGCACGGTTCACGGAAACAACATCGCCGTCGAGGCGCAGCGCGAAAAGCTTCGGCTCATCGTGGAAACCGCGCGCGAGGTCTGGGGCGACGCCTGAGGCGGCAAACGCCACTACTGGCCGGTCAGCGACCCGTTGAGTACTCTCATCGAGGAGGAAATCATGAGTTTGCAGTTGCATAGCCAGTGGGGGTTCATGGTCGCGACGGGCATCGCCATCGTCGCGAGCGGTTGCGGCGGGGAAACGTCGAAGGCGTCTCAGTGCGGAAGCATCGACGCATGCGGTGGCGATCTCACGGGGAGCTGGAAGGTGACCGCAATCTGCGCGTCGGTTTCACCTGGGTCCGCGCTCACGGCAGGCCAAAGCAATTCGCTTCCCGCGGCTTGCGGGGACACTATCGCGCAAGCCTTCGATCGAGCAACCTACGGCAAGAGCGACGTGACCGCGACGTTCTCCGGAACGCAATTGCACGAAGTGGGAAGCATCGACGTCGATTTTTCACTCACTTACACGAGCGCGTGCTTGAGCGCCCTCGGGGCACCTACAGCGGACGAGAGCACGTGCAACGAGATCGCCGGCGGAATCACCAGCGGCGATCAAGGCTCCACGACGTGTGTCGTTGCCTCCGGCGGTTGCTCGTGCGCGGCGTCGATTTCGCAGTCCGTCGATGTCACCGGCAGCTATCAGATCCAAGGGAACGCGTTCGTCACCGACAACGGCATGTTCACCAGCGACTACTGCGTCACCGGCGATACAGCCACTGTCTTGGAAATGGGTCCGGGACTCAGCGGACGCTTGTCGCTCGAACGAACGGCGGGCGACGGCGGCACGTAGCGGAGACCCTTTTTCACCGAGTGCGAGAGCGCGCAGCGTCGCGTCGTACGAAGCGGCGCTGTGCGTTGCGACGGATGCGTCGATTGGCCACTTGCGTCCCCCAACTCGAATGCATGGTGAAAGCTGCGTCTTGCATTCTTGGTAATCACGTAGCTGTCGTGTTCGTTCGTCGCGAGGTGCGGAGTGGCGCTTGCTGTACAGTCGATTTCGGGGCAGACATCGACAAATGCGCAGGGTGTCGCTTTCGGTAATCGGTCTTTTGTGCGTCGCCTTCACCGATGGTTGCGCCACGGCGGAGCAGCCCACGAAAGGGTCGACGAGTGAATCGGGGTTTGGCGTAGGCGGGTTCGGTGTCGGTGGGGCGGGTACCGGAACGGGTGGCTCGAGCGTCAGCAACGGCGGGTCCGGTAACGGTGGCTCTGACGTCGGCACAGGCGGTTCTGACGTCGGCACGGGTGGCTCCGACGTCGGCACGGGGGGTCAGACTTCCGGGACCGGTGGCGGTACGGATACCGGCGGCACCAGTTCGAGCTCGGGCGGGAGTGGGGGCGTTGGCTCGACAACCGGCGGAGCGTCCGGGACTGGCGGGGCCGGGTGCTTCCTGGGGATCTGTCCGTCGACGGGCGGAAGCGGCGGCGTCGTCATTCCGCCGCCGCCGGCGGACGCCGGCACTTCGCACAAGGCGATGTGCAATCAGAAGCTCTGTGTCGACCCGATCTTCGACTGCCTCTTGCAAGGCTGCGGCGACGCGGTTTGCCAGATCCCGTTCTGCGTCATCAAGTGACGTTCTGCGTGATCAAATAGGGTGGCGCGCTCTGCGCGCGCGAACGCACCCGTCGCGGTTTCCCAGCGGCACTAGCAACTGGCGTGCTCGTACAACGCTCGCTGGGCGATGCGCTCGGCGTGTTGGAGGTCTCCGCGACGGAAAGGGTGGCCGGGGCGGGACAGCTCGAGCATCGCGATGAGGGATCGACCGACGAAGATCGGCAGCATCGCGGCGGCACCGACTCCGCCCGCGCTCGCGGCGAAGCGGAGCGCGAGCGCATCCTCGACAGGACCGTAGGGAGGCCCCGTCACTGGCATTCCCATCCGCGCGGCTCTCACGACGAGATCCGCTTCAGGAAGCGAGTCGTTGAGAAGTCCCTCGGGTAGCGGGCCCAGCACGGCGCGGGTCGAGAGTCGTCGCGCGGTGCGATCGTGGAGGTGCAGCATGCCGCTCTCCGCGCCGGTCACGCCCATCGCGAGGCGCGTCGCGCGGTGACAAAGCTCCTCCTCGTCGCGAATGCGTCGCTCCGACCGCTCGAGCTCTTGGAGCGCTTCGGCGGCCTCGGCCGCTCGCGCCGCCGGTCGTTTCCGGGCGGCGATTTCGCGGACCGCGTCGAGTGATCGCCAGCGAGGCTCGCCGGAGCTGACGTGGCAGTCCTCGGGAACCCGGCCCTCTTCCACGCCGCGCATGAGAAGCCCGGTGTACACGGGACCTACGGTGATCTCACCGTTGGTCACGTACCAGAGCGGCGGGGGATTGGGCCTGAGCACGCTGAGAAACGGCGAATCAGATGGCATGGGGGTCCCTCGAGTCGCGACAATTGTCCCTCGCGGGGTCGAGCCCTGGCCAACTTCCGGGTGTCGCCGCGCTGCCGAGCGGGCGAGCCCCTGCTCATTGTTTGTTCGCGTGGCACCCGACGCAGAGGTGGCCTTCTTCCATCCAGGTCGTCGGATCGTTCGTCGTGTCGGCGTCGGCGTAGAGAGCGGTACGACTGTCGAGATCGGCGAGGCGTTGCTCGAGGACGTCGGAGAGCGTCCACTTATCGTAGTTCGGCGCGGACTTCGCGTTGCCGTAAGCAATGCGCGCGGCGCTCGCATTGCCATCTTTCGTCATGATGTCCCCATACGTGAGCCAGAACCCCTCCCAGACGTGCGCCACGACGCCCGCGTCGCTGCACGTTCCCACTCGATCGGCCGGCATGTCGGTGGAGTAAGGCACGGCGACGATGCCCGAGTCGGGCGGTACGTATCCGCACGCGGAGACGGTCGCCGCGAGCGCTTCGACGCCTTTGGGGAAAGAGGCGTTGTCCTTCGCGAGTGCGCCGAACGCGAGCGCCTGGATGCCGTGGATGTAAGCGGGATATAGCGGCACCGCGTCCTCGAGGTCTTGTGCGCCCAGGTCGATGGTTTGTTGATTGCTGATGAGCTTGCCGGCGTCGACGGTGGCGATGCCGTAAAAGCCCGCCGCGTGCGGATCGTTCGGGTTGAGCTTCTTCGCCTCTTCGAGATCGGCGAACGCTTTCGTCGTGTCCGCGCCGAACTCGGCGTCGGTGTACGACGGGTCGTCGTTTCGTTGCGTCGTTCGCCAGAGTCGCATGACGCCGGCGTAGAACACGCTCGACTCGTCATTCGGGTTACTCGCGACGGCGTCGTCGAGCGCGGCAATGATGGCGGGCAGGGCGGCGTAGTCGCCACGGACCAGCGCGGAGTAGGCGTTTGCCGTGGGCGTCGACGGGGTGGTGTCAGCAGGTGTCGTCTTCGTCGAATCGTGCGTGGCGTCGGAGCACGCAGCCGTCAGGAGCCAGGGCAGAATCAACGCAACTTTGCGTGTGGTCTGGAAAGGCCGCGTCGGCAAGCATCGGAAAATCATGGGCGTCCTGCTCCTTTCAGCCGCAAGAGCCGGCGGAAATGCTGTGGGAACCATACGGACGGGGAACGGAACCCGCAAACGAAAGCTCCTCATCGAGAGTGAATGCGGTTCACTCGTTCTGCTTCCGTGCGCGCGCCGCTCCTCGAACGTGGCAAGATGGAAGACGCATGAAGCGTCGCAGCCCGCTCCCCTTGCACGTCCTTCCCGCGTTCGATGCGGCGGCGCGACTCGGAAGCTTTCGTGCGGCTGCTGCCGAGCTTCATCTCACGCCGTCGGCGATTAGCCACCAGATCCGGATGCTCGAAGAGGCACTCGGCGTTCAGCTCTTTCGCCGTCTCTCGCGCGGCCTCGTGCTCAGCGCCGCTGGCGCGTCTTACGCGAGCACCGTGCGCGATGCGCTCGACAAGCTCGGCAGCGAAGCCGAGCGACTCGGCGGCGCGATGACGCGCGTGCGCATCAGCATGCCGGACTTCGTCGCGCGTCTTTTCGTGCTCCCGCAGGTCGCGGAGTTTCGGCTCCGGCATCCGGTGCTCGATCTCGAGATCCACACCGGATTCGACCTCTCCGATCTCGAAGCGGGCGCCGCCGACGCCGCGATTCGTCTCGGACGGGGTTCGTGGACTGAACTCGAAAGCCATCTCATCAGTCCACTCGTCGCGAACTTCGTCGCTACGCCAGAACTCGCCGCAAGAGCGCGCGAGCTCAGCGACGCGGCGCGCTTGCCCGTCGTCTGTCTCAAAGATCAGGAAGCCATGACGCGAGACTCGCTCGCGCGCGGTGGCCTCACCGCGGCGCCCTCGACGATGCTCCGCGTCGACAGCTGCGCTGGCCTCGTGCAGGCCGCGGAAGAAGGACTCGGCGTGGCCGTCATTTATCTCCCGCCCGGTCGCGCGTTCGAGTCCACGGAGCGACTCGCGCGTCTGCCGAACGGTCCGGTTCCCGCCGCCTTCTCCATGTACTTCGTGTGCCGTCGCGCCGACGCTGCCCGTTCGGAAATCTGCGCCCTACGCGACTGGGTGCTCGACCCGAGCTGGAGCCTGCGTCGCTCCCGGCCTCCCGTGCGACCCGCGCGATCCGACGCCCACGTTCGACAGCCGGATTGACGACTTCCGTCCCCGCCTCGAGCGCGCCGGTGTTCGGATCCCTGAAGCGACCGACGCCCCCGTCGCAGCCAGCGTCGCCGTCCGGGCTCCGGCCAACGGGTACGGACGTCCCGCGGAACCTCCTTCCGAGGACCGAACAAGAGGAGGCCGTCGCACCATGCCATCTGCGTCTAGACGAGGTGTCACGGAGCGCGCTTGACGCCCTGAGCAACGAATCCGCGAGCCATCCCAGGCTCGTGACGGTTTTTATTATCGCTCGCGGCGATTGGCTTTCCGCGAACTGAGTAACGCTGTGGCGTTGCGGAATCTTTGGCGTTTCGAGCGCGTCGGAGGGCGCCGCGTAACGTGGTTTCGAGCTCCGTTTTCTGCCCGCACAGAAAAAATCCAGTGAGAAAGCTCGCGTGACTTCGGAAGCAAATACATTGATCCAAAAGGTAGAGGTGGCGTGCTCTGTACCGACGTGTACATTGCATTCGCGGCATTGAAGATTGTTGTTTGGGGAATACCAAATGCGAAAAGTCAGAATCCTATCGGTGGCGGTCGTAGCTCTTGCTGGGTGCAGTCCAGGCGGTGGGTCTGGCTCGTCCGGAGAGCCAGCACAGCCGGGTGACGATGGGTCGCTACCGTGCCCCATCAGCACCATCGTGCAGGCGAACTGCCAAACGTGTCACGGCGCGCAGCCCATCGGTGGCGCCCCCATGTCCTTGGTCACTGAGGCAGATTTCCAGCAGAACTGGACTGCTCGGACGACCCCCGGCCTGATAGGCAAGAGCGGGAAGCTCTACGACCTCGTGCGAATTCGTATCAACGGGGCGCTCGGCACTCCGAAGATGCCGCAAGGCAACGAATTGTCAGCGGGTGACTTCAACACCTTCGACTCGTGGCTTGCGAACGGCGCGCCCTCGGGTCAGGCGTGCGGCTCGACGGGCAGCGGCGGGTCGACCAGCGTCGGCGCCGGCGGGTCGACCAGCGTCGGCGGCGGCGGCTACCCCGGTTCGGGTGGCATCGTCGGCGGCGGCGGCTACCCCGGTTCGGGTGGCATCGTCGGCGGCGGTGGCGTGGTTGGCGGCGGCGGCTCTGGCGTCGGCGGCGTAGTCGGTGGCGGTGGCTCGGCGGGCGGCGGCGGCGGCGAAGTCAGCACCGGCGGCACTGGCGCGACCACCTTCCACGACATCATCACGGCGAGTTCGACGGACAACTGCGCCAACGACCCGTCGCAGTTCCAGCCCCTCGTCGCGCTGCCCGGAGAAACTTGTTACGAGTTCCCGGTCCACGGCACATCGTCGCCGACGGATACCTCGAAGTTCACGGTCCCGACGGGCCAGAGCTATAACCAGTTCTTCTTCAACGTTCCGTGGCCCAAAGGAACCGTCGCGACGCGGTTCGGCGCCAAGTTCGACCAGCTCGCGGTTCTCCATCACTGGCTCGGGTTCAGCACGACGACGAACACGGCGGCAGGTACCGTTCAGCCGAACGTCACCGGCACCACGCTCGGCGACGGCGCGAACCTCATCGGCGGTTGGGCCATCGGCGGTTGCAACGTCGACCTGGGCTCCGACATCGGGTTGACGCTGCCGGATCCGGGCACGGGTCAGATCATGATCCAGTGGCACAACTACAACAGCACGGGTGCTCCGGTTCAGGACGGTTCGGCGGTGCAGTTCTGCACGATGCCGGCGAGCGCGCGCGCGCACATCGGCGGTCTCACCTTCCTCGGAACGGAAAACTTGGACGGCCTCTCCGGCATGCCCGCGGGTCAGACGAGTCAGTTCTCGGGAGCCTGCACGAACAACTCGGGGAAGCCGATCATCATCAAGGGTTGGGACCCGCACATGCATCTCCTCGGCACGCACATGACGTCGATCGTGACGCACATGGACGGCACTCAGGAGACGATCTTCGACCATCCGTTCCTGTTCGATCACCAGGTGAACTACATCCTTCCAAACGGGTACGAGCTCGAGCCGGGCGAGAAGATCACGTCGACTTGCACGTTCGACAACACGACGTCGGCTCCGGTCGGCTTCGGAACGTCGACGACGCAGGAGATGTGTTACCAGTTCACGTACTCCTATCCGTTGGGCGCGCTCAACAACGGCGTCATCAGCCTCATCGGCGCGCAGAACACCTGCTGGTGAGAGCGAGCTGGTGAGCTCAGGGAACCCTGCGACGTCCACGACGTCGCAGGGCGAACGAGGCGGCAAGAATCGACAGCGCTTCAGCCGCGAGCCCACGAGATTGAGTCTGAACGACAGCGACGGCGCACGAGCCGTCGCTGTTCTTCTTTGTGGCGCTCGTCGCGCCCGTGCCGAACCCAAAGCTCGTCCCGGCATCGAAATGCGTGCCGCCCACGGCCGTACCCCCGTCCCTATGTTCGCTTCCCCCGGCGCCACCTGCACCAGCGCTGCCGTCGATGCCTGCGTCCACGACACCCGCATCTCGAACCGGACAGCTCGTCGGGATCGGCGAAGCGACGGGACCACAGGTGGGGGTGTCATAAGCGCAGCAAATGGGCGCTTGGGCGAAATGCCCGAACCCGCAGTAAGCGCTGCAGACCTGGTCTTCGCAGGTGGCTGCCATGTCGACGCCGGCGCACTCGACGAAGTTTGCAACGGTGCGCACGTCGAGCGACGTCGTGAACGTCGACTTCGTCGCATCGATTGGACCGACCGACCAACGCTGGCAGGCGAGGAGCGTGCTCGTGGCCGGCTGATACGCGAGACATTGCACCGGGTAATCCGACGCGACCTTCTTCGCGGCCTTGTCGATGCTCGACGCGAAATAGAGTCCCTCGGGTTGGTCGGGGTTGAGCGACCCCCCCGCGTCGCCGATCCAGACACGGCCGTCCGGCGCGAACGCGACGCCACCGATCTCCGTCACCGTGAGATAGTCCTTGAACGTCGCACCCTGATCGTCGCTGACGCGCACCGTATCCGTCGTCACCGCCGGCGGCGCGGCGTCTTCGGGGCGCTCGATGGACACCACGATGCGATCGGGGTTGCTCGGATCGACGGCTTGTATCGCGAGCGTTCCGTCGGTGGCGCCGTAGGCATGCTCCGTCCACGTCGCGCCGTCGTCGTCGGACACGCGGATCACGTAGTTGGCGAGGGATGTCCCGCCGTCGACGGCGACGGTTCCGTTGACCGCGCCGACGTAGAAGCGGCGACCGGTGCCGTGCGGGACCACGCGCACCTCGTCGAGCAAGAGCGCTGCCTTGGTGCCGAAGTCGGTCCATTTGCCGCTCGCGTCGCGACGCAGGATTCCGTTTTGTTTGCCGCCGCTCGAGGTCAGCGCGTACGTGATCGTCGGATCGAGCGGATCTACCGCGAAATTCGAGATCCATTCGCCGTCGTACTGAACGTCCTCGGTCCACCCGCAGTCATGGCCGTCGTCGTGCCACATGCCGTTGAACGCGCCGATGATCGTCGTGCCGTCGCCGGTGACGACGAGCGGCCCTCCGCGCGTCGTAGGATCGAACACCGACGAATTGCACAAGAGCTTCCAGGTCGTTCCGCCATCGGTGGTAACGAAGGCGCCTTGACCTCCGTTGATGTAGCGAACGGCCATCGAGTTCGGATTGGTCGGATCGATCGCGAGCTGAACGAGTTGCTCGACCGGCCCTGCGATGGCAAATCCAGGACGTTGAAACGCCAAAAAAGGCGCGAGAAATACCGTCGCCCGATTCCATCGCATCTTTTAGAAGTTAGGATCGCCGGGCGCTCGCACGCAAGGACAGATGGCGTAGATTTTCCATGCTTTCGAGTTCACGAACACGGAGCCGCAAGATGATGACGCGCATCATGTTCGCTTTGGCAGCAGCAACGATCGCGCTGGGCGCGTGCGACTCGAACACGGCCGCCACGGGACGCTCGCCGAGCAGCGGCGGCGCTTCGGTCGGCGGAGACGCCGCGGTCCGGGACGAAGGTGGCCAGAGTGGCGGCACCGCTGGTCAACCATCGGGCTCCGGAGGCGGACCGAGCACCGACGCGTCCGCGGACTCGGGCTACGTCGCTCCTCCTGGTTCTCACGTGGTCACGCTCGACACCACGCCGTTCGAACTCATGACGGGGGGCGAAACGTACATGTGCCAGAACTTCGACAATCCCTTTGGTGGGCAGGACGCCGCGATTCAGGACATCGTGACCGATCTGACGCCTGGGACGCACCATATGAATCTGTTCTATGGCACCAACGGCGAAACGGGGCGCACGCTCCAGCCGTGTTCGGGCTCGGAGTTTCACCCGTTCTTGCATGCAGCGGGGAGGCCGCACGTGGAAACGACCTATGAGCCCGACACCGCTGCGAAGCTCCTCGGCACGAGTGGTGTCCGGATGCAGGTTCACTTCTTGAGCATGTCGTCCCAAACGCTCACGGTCGGCGTCCATGCGAAGCTCACTGCGGTCGATCCCTCGGCGATCGACAAGTGGGTGAGCGATCTCTATTTCGCCAATCAGTTTCTTCAGGTGCCACCCGCGTCGAGCCGCACCATTTCGACGACGTGCGCGATCCCCTCGGATTTCGGGACGATCGGCCTTCTGGGTGGGGATAGCCACATGCACTCGCTCGGCGCGCATTTCGTCGCATCGACGAGCACCGGTGCGATGCTCGTCGACACCACCCAATGGTCCGATCCGCCGCCGGTTGCATACACACCGCCGGTCATGTTGAGCGCGGGAGACACCATCAGCTGGGCGTGCACGTACGACAACACGACGGCGAACACGATCAAGTTCGGAAAATCCGACACGAACGAGGAGTGCGTCTATGTCGCGCGGTTCTACTCGTCACCAACGGGTACTGGCCTGGAGTGCCTAGCATCGGCGCCCACCGGCCAAACCGCCGTCCCGGGCTCTGCGGAGTGAACCGCGGGGAAGTTCGCGGACCTCGCGCCCGCATGCGGGCTTACGACGCGCTGCTCTTGTCGATGGTTTTGGTCACCGAAATGTCGTGAAGCGACACCTTGCCGGCACCGGAGCCGGTGGTTGCACCGGTGCCCCCGGTCACCTCGGCGAGGTCGTCGTCGCTCAACGGTGCCTTCGGGTCACGCGGAGTCGACGTCTCTGGGTCCTTTGAGGTTTGCTTGTCGTTCATCGTACCGATTCCTCTCGATGGGTTCACCACACACTGTCCCACGCCAACGTCGAGCGTACCACGACGCCAAACCAAGATAACGCCTTTGGCGCCCATCCGATTCGCCGAAGACGCGATGATGAAGGAGCGCCACGCGGAAACGAGCGCGGCGTTCCACCGTTGGCGCCCCGAGCGCAGCCGCGGGTCTCGAAGGACGTCTCTCCACCGCGCCTGCGCGACGCGGGAACGAGAGTCCGTCAACGTGCGTGGTCATTCGGCGCGCGGTCCTGGTGATCGGTGTGCGCACCCACGCATGAAATCGTTCCGATCCGCGCAGCGCTCGGTTGCGTCGTCGTGGGTCGCCGTCCCGAATTCCGCGATCGGCTCGACGGATTTCGCTGTAGCATCCCGGCTCGACATGACCGCGCCGAGCCCCTTCTTCGTCTGTTCCGATTGTTTGCGCCATGTGCGGCGCGGGGAGCCGTGCTGCCCATTTCGCGAGAGAGAACGACCGGCGTGGCGCGACGCGGGACGCACCCGGGTCGCGCCATTCTTGCGTCGCGCGATGGTGTTTGCGGCGACGAGCTGGGGAATGGCGGCGTGCGCGGGCGCCACGCCCGAGCCGAGCCCGGCGCCGTCGCCCACGTCGTCGCCCGGCGGCGCGGCATTGGAGAGCACCGCGTCGCCCGAACCCACCTCCGCTCCTTCCGCGGCGAGCCTCGCTGCGTCGTCGAGCGCGACGCCCCCGCCCGAAGCGCCTCCCCCGGTGAACGCGGAGCCCAGTTCGAATCGTTTCGCCGCGGCGTACGGCGCCCCGCCCGCCTACGGTCCGGGCGCCGCGCCCGCCACGACCGCGCCCGCGACAGCCGCGACAGCCGCGACCGATCGCGTCGCGCTCGGCACGATCGCGGTCAGCGGCGGCGCGATCGACAACGCGGACACCGTCGTGGCCGCGATGCAGGGAGCCTTCTCCCGCTGCTACGACAAGAGCATCGAGGCGAACCCGAACGCCAAAGGCGAGGTCGCGATCACGATCCGGGTGGGTCTCGCGGGGCAGGTCCTCGGCGTCACGGGTCACCGGAGCGAAGCCGTGCCGGCGTCGCTGATGGCGTGTCTGACCACGAACGCGGCCACGGCGGATTTTCATCCGCCGACCGGAGCGAAGACCGCGGCAACGGTCGCCTTTCCGGTGACGATCGGACGTCGGTAGGCGCTCCGCGTTACACGCGGCGGGTGCGCGACGGATGTGCGTCGACGTACACCGCGAGACGACATCGCGTGAGTCCGGTGACGCGTGTGATTCGCGCGCGCAGTGATCGCGGGCGATTGACCCGGCACTCGGGATCTTTCAAGGTAGTACGTTGACGCGAGTGTTCGTCGCGCTCCAGGTAGGGACACGCGGACACTCCATCGCCGTGAGGGTTCATGAGCGTGGCAGGCGAATTGAGAAGAACGGGTGACCAAGGTCCGCTGAAGCGAATCGGTCGATACGAGCCCATCCTGCAGATCGGCGCGGGCGCCGCGGCGCGCGTCTATCTCGCCCTACATCGAGGTCAGCCGAAGCAGAAGGCAGAGCTCGCGGTCGTGAAGATCCTGCGTTCGGAAGTCGTCGACGACGAGAACGTCCGCACGCTCTTCATGGACGAAGCGCGAATCACGATGCGTCTCCAGCATCCGAACATCGTCCGCACGCGCGAGGTCATTGCCGAGCCGCCCGATTACCTCCTGGCCATGGACTTTCAAAATGGCCAGTCGTTGCTCGACGTGTTGCAGCGACTCGGGCGAGAAGCGGTTCCGCTCGACGAGCACATCTTCATCCTCAGCAAGGTGCTCGCGGGCCTGAGCTACGCGCACCAGCTGAAGGACGAGAACGGACGACCCTTCGGGATCGTGCATCGTGACGTGAGCCCGGCCAACGTGCTCGTGGCTTACACCGGCGAGGTCAAGCTGCTCGACTTCGGGATCGCGAAGGCGACCGGCGCGTTGACCCAAACGCGAGACGGAGTCGTCAAAGGGAAGCTCGGTTATGCGGCGCCGGAGCAATGCCTCGGACAGCCCGCCGATCCGCGCTCGGACATCTACGCGGTCGGCGTCATGCTGTGGGAGGCGATCGCCGGCAGGCGGCGCGCGTCCGGCGAGACGTGGCAGTCCGTACTGCAAGCGCGCCTCGACGACGCGGAACCGGATCTCGACGAGGTGTGTCCCGACGCCCCCGAGGCGCTCGTCGCGATCGCGCGGAAGGCGCTCGCGCCGGAGCCGCGCGATCGATACGCGGCCGCGCGCGATTTCGAAAATGATCTGAAGAAGTATCTGAACCGTCGCGGCGCGGCGATCGGTCCAGCGCGCGTCGCCGCGATGCTGAAACCGCACTTCGACCGCGATCGCGCGGAGCTGCAACAAGCAGTCGAAGCGTTCGTGAACGCGCAGAAAGGCGACAAGGGCGAAGCGGGGCGTCGCATTCCGCTGCCGACCCGAGGCGCCGCGGCGGCCCCACCCGCGGCGGCCTCACCCGCGCCGGCCTCGCCCGCGCCGGCCTCACCCGCCACCGCGACCCCAACGCCAACCCCACAAACCCCGGTAGCACAAGCACGCGCCGTGAAAGCACCCGCTGCACAGGCGCGACCGGTAGCTGTACCACCCCCGATGCCGGCCCGGGCCGCCGTGGCACCGCCCATGCCGGCGCGACGACAAGGTGCGGCGACGCCGGTGAAGGCGACGCCCGTCGTCGAAGACGAACACACCGCGGACATCCCGGTCGACACGGCTCTCTTGATGATGTCGCGAGCTGCTGCCGAGAAGGCTCCGGACAGCGCGTCGTCGACGCCAACGGCCCCGCCGCCCGCGGCGATCGCCGGCCCGTCCGCTTCGGACGACGACGATGACGCGATGGCTACCCGGCGCCCGCCGCCGAATCTCGACGCGAGCGCGAGCGCGCGAACGGCGCCGGCGTCACCGCTCACCACCGATGCTTACGGCATCGTCGTCGTGTCGACCCCGGTTCCGCATACGTTGGCGAACCTCGTCGACGCGCCCGCGCCGAAGAAGAAAGCGCCGGTATTGCCGTTCCTGCTCTTGTCGGCTGGGGCCATCGCGCTCGGTGCGTTCGTTTTCGTCTCGATGCACGGCAGCGAGAAAGCGCGCGCCACGGTGGCTCCAGAACCGGTGGCGACCGCGGTGCCCACTGCCGCCGCGCAACCCGCAACGCCGAAGATCGATACGGTCAAAGTCCGCATCTCGGTGGATCCCTCGGACGCTGCCGTCAAGCTCGATGGCCACATCCTTTCGTCGAGTCCGATCGTGACGACGTTTCCGAAGGACAACGCGCCGCACGAGCTCATCGTCTTTGCGGAGGGTTGCCGAGACGTCACGCGCGAGGTTCATCTGAACCAGGACCTCGACGTACTCATCGGTCTGAAGTGTCTCGAGCAATCCGCACGCAGGGCGGTGAAATCTGCTGCGGCACGAGCTGCCAAGCTCGCTTCCCCCCCGGCCACTGCATCGGCTGCCGCCGCAGCAAGCCCCGTAGCAACCCCGGCTTCGCCGGCGGTGCCTGCGGCTGAGTCGGCCAAAACTCCCGACGTTGCTCCGGGCGAGCCGATGCCTGCGCCACAACAACCCGGCCAGCGTTCGATCGATACGGACTACGGCACGAAGTAGTGAGTCCGGCGACCAAGACCGCAAACCGACTTGCGGCCGTGAATTCTTGCGCATGGGTTGTGCAATGAGCTGCACACTTCAGCAATGCGGTTCCGGCCGACGGCAGACGCTCGCGCCGTGACTTCGGTCGCGGGAAAACTAACCATTGCTCGGCCCGTGTGGTTGATCCAGAACGCCGGTGTGAGGAGAACCGGAATGGTTCGACGCCGTCGTTTCCGGACCGTGTCGCGACCGAACCGGCGCCACCGGTATGTATCAGTTGGGGTGTTCGTTTCGGGAATGGGTGCTGCGCTTTGGGTTATGGGGCGCGCTAGCTACGGCCTGTAACGCATCGCCCGCCGTAGATCGTCTTGCGCCCGGCAGAGCTGCGCAACATGCAAGCACGCCCGTTGACGAGCTCGCGTTCGACTTGGCAGCTTCGAGGACCGCGGCCGCGCTGCGCGTGGGCGCGTTGCCGAGCGTTGCGACGCGCCGTACGTGGTGGGATGCCGAGCGCGCGAGTGACGTCATCGGAAAGGTAACCGTGGGCTATCAGGGTTGGTTCACGGCTCCCGGTGACGGCGCTCCGTTTCAAGGGTGGTGGCACTACGATTCGGATACGTCCAATCCACCCTCGCCGAGCGACAACCTCCTCAAGGGTTGGCCCGACATGAGCGATTTCACGACGAGGTTCGAAAGTGGGTTTTCGAACCTCGAGAACGGACAGCGGGCGACGCTCTTTTCTTCATACAGCGACCAGACCATCGATGCTCACTTCCGTTGGATCGAGGAGAACGGCATCGATACCGTTGCCTTGCAACGGTTCTACGATCGATGGCCGACTCGGAATGGGATCGCTGCGAAGGTGATGCGCGCCGCCGAAGCTCACGGGCGAAAATTCTACGTCATGTACGACATCAGCGGTTGGGACCGGTTCCAAACCGAACTGAAAGAGGATTGGACGACCGGAATTCTGGGTCAGTTGAAACTCACCGACTCACCGGCGTACGCGCGGCAAGATGGCAAGCCCGTCGTGGGCATTTGGGGAATGGGATTCGGCGATCGTCCGGGTGACGCGGCGTCGTCGCTCGATGTGATCGATTTCTTCAAGGAGCAGGGCATCTACGTCGTCGGCGGTGTCCCTTTCGACTGGCGCGCCGCGGACGGCGGACTCTCGAAACCGGACTACGGCGCCGTCTACGACGACTTCGACATGCTGTCGCCGTGGATGGTCGGCGTCGTCGGCAACGACGACGATTCGGACGTGATCCGGGACGCCTACAACGAACCCGACATTGCGTACTGTCGGAGCCACGGCATCGCGTATCAGCCGTGCGTTCTACCGGGCGACCTCTCGTTGCACCAGCGGGTGCACGGTGACTTCATGTGGCACCAGTTCGCCAACATGATCCGGCTCGGCGCGGACGGTCTCTACGTCTCGATGTTCGACGAGTTCGGCGAAGGCAATCAGATCGCGAAGACCGCCGCCACGTCCGCCGATCGCCCCGCGAACTCGTCGTTCTCGACGCTCGACGAGGACGGCACCGCGTGCTCGCCGGATTACTACCTGCGCCTTACCGGAGATGGAGATCGAATGCTCAAGGGCGAGATCCCGTTCACGACGAAGCGCCCGACCCCGCCGAGGTAGCGACACTCAAGGCGTCCGAACATGCCGCGGGAAGGCTCGCGCTTCCGATGCTCGCAATCCGCCGCGGGCGTAGGTTTGCAGCGTCTCCGTGTCCCATTCGTGAACATGATTGGGGATCGATAAAAGATGAGTCCGCCAAGACAGGGCACGAGATCGTCGATCGCTACGCTCGGCATTGCGTCGTATCCCCGCCGATTCGCGAGGGGCGGCGCCAAGCGGAGCGATGAAAAATACTTGGCAATGGCTTGGGGTTACGAGTGCAATTCTCGTAGGGGCCTCCGGTTGTGGAGCGAACGGCAACTCGGCCGGCACCGGAAACCAAGGCTCCTCGTATGGCGGGTCGCCGGGCGCGGCGTCCGGCGGCGCGAGCGCCTTCGGCGGTTCCAGCGGCGCAATCGGGTCCGGCGGGGCGTCGGCATTCGGCGGAGGCGGGGGCGCAGGGGCCAACCCGTTCGGCGGCAACGGCGGCTTCGGCGCGGGCGGTAGCGTCCCGTCGTACGGCGGAACGACGCCGAGCGGCGGTGGCACGAGCGGGGGTGGCGGGACGCCGACCGCGGGCTCGGGCGGTGTCATCGGCGGAAGCGGCGGGTCCGTCGGCGGAGGCGGCGACGCGGGAGTGACCGGCACCGGTCCAATTCCGCACGGCGCGTGCCTCGACAGTATCACGGACTTCGAAAACGACGGTCCGTTCACCGTGAAGAGCATGTTGGCGGGCTCGATCAACTTTTACGTGCCGAACGTGCCCGATGGCTGCAAGGTGCCCGTCGTTCATCTGGCGAACGGCACGGGAGCGGTGTGCGCGGACTATCAGGCGGCTCTCACGCGACTGGCCACACAGGGCTTCCTGACGGCTTGCTATGAAAGTACGGAAACCGGAGCTGGAGATCAGGGCCTCCAAGCGCTCGACACGGCGCTGTCGATGTTCCCCACCATTGCAGACAACAAGTTTGGGTCCACTGGACACTCGCAAGGCGGGCAAGCGGCCTTCACCGCGCTCGCGCTCGCCGAACAAAAGTACGGCACCAAGATGATCTACGCGGGCTTGGCCATGGAGCCCGCGAGCGGCTTTGGCGTCCAACCGGCGAACGGCATGAGCTGGGAAGCGGTTTACGCGACGATCAAGTCGCCGATGTTCATGTTCAGCGGTCTAGGGACGGACGGCCTGGTTGCTCAGAGTTGGGTCCAGGAGGCCTACGACGCGACGAGCAAGACCGAAGAGGCGTACTTCTGGACGGCGAACGGCGCCACCCACATTCCGGTGCCGAACGGCCAGGAAGAAGAAATCTCGATTCCCTGGTTCCGCTGGAAGCTCCTCGGTGATCAGAAAGCGTGCGCGTTTTTCAAGGCCATTCCGATGACCGACACCAAATGGGCGCAGGTTGCGGCGAAGAACGAGCAACCGTGTCAGTGAGGTGACGAGGTCCTGAGAAAGGACGGCGCGAAGGCGCTGCTTGGCGCCGTCCTCCCGCAAACGGCATCGTTTGCGGGGCTGCGCGACGGACGCCGTTTCGCGTAGAGTCGTCCCGTGGAGGCTCGGGGTAGGGGCTGGGTGTGCGCGATCAGTTTCGCTTTGGTCGTGGCGTGCACGTCCGAGCCGAGGCGGCCGCCGCTGCTGACCGACATTCCGACCTTGCCGTCGGATCGCATCCCGAAGCGCACCGCAGCGTTCCAATCGGCGCCCTGCTGGGTGACGCCGACGGATGAATACGCGGTCGACTGTGGGTACGTCACCGCCGCTGCGCACGCCGAGTCCCCCGGCGGCGCTTCGGTCAAGCTCGCCGTTGCGGTCGTCTATAGCAACGGCGCTTCGGTCGCCGCCGATCCCGTCGTGTTCCTGGACGGTGGTCCCGGTGAGGCATCGCTGTCGGACTTCCTCGGCGCGGTTCCGTTCGACAGCATTCTCGACGACCGCGATTTGATTCTATTCGATCAGCGGGGGACCGGCTTTTCGACGCCGAAACCCGATTGCGACATTTCCAACGTCGCCGTTTCGAGTCCGACCGACGCAGGCGTCGCGCAATCGGATGCGGGCGTGCCCGACGAAGTCGTCGCCGCGCTCGCCGCCTGCCGGGACCGCGCCGCCGCGGACGGCATCGATCTCTCGATATTCAGGAGCTCCGAGAACGCGGCGGACGTCACCGCCGTTCGCGAAGCGCTCGGCTATGCCCAATGGAACCTCTATGGGATTTCGTACGGCACTCGCTATGCGCTCACCGCTCTCCGCGACCAATCGAAAGGCGTGAGAACGGCCGTGATCGATTCGGTGGTGCCGCTCCAGGCGGATCTCTTGGCGGATCAGGGGGTCAGCTTTTACGATGATCTTCATCGAATTGCCGCAGCGTGCTCGCTTCAAGCGCCGTGTAGCGAGAACTACGGTGACATCGAATCCAAAGCGCTGACCGCGCTCGACCGCATCGAGGCAAATCCACCCGACGTTCGCGTCGACGGAGGGATGGCGACCGTTTCCGCCGAACTCGTCGCCTCCCTCCTCCAGACCGCGATGTACTCGGCCGTGTCCATCGCCTACTTGCCGCAGATCATTCAAGAGATCTTCGACGGAGACTATTCGCTCTTCGCGCCCGAACTTTCCGCGGAAAGCTCCACGTCGACGCTCCTCGACAGCGCGACGTATTTTTCGACCGTCTGTGCCGAAGACGCTCCGTTCTCGTCCCCCGCAGCGATGAACGCGCGCCTGGGAGCGATTCCGGGGGCCTGGAGGCGGTGGTTCGCGCCGACGTCGATCTTCGATGTTTGCGACGTTTGGCAAGTTCCCGCCGCGCCCGCGGTGGACCATCAACCCGTCGACAGCTCCGTCCCGACCCTCGTCATGTCGGGTGCGTTCGATCCGATAACGCCGCCGAGTTACGGTGCACTCGCTGCGCAAACGCTCGCGCGATCCCAGAGCGTCGTTCTCACCGAAGAAGCCCACGGCTCTTCCACGAGCCCTTGCGGCAAGCGGATCCTCCGAGATTTTCTGAACGACCCCTCGGCGACGGTGGATTCGACTTGCGCGGTCGAGACTTCCATCTCGTTCGATGCGTTGCAAGCGCCGCGTTCCCCGTCGGCGCTCACGTTCGTGACTACCGGTCAACGACCGCCGCCCGACGTCGTCGCTCGGCTTCACAGCCCAGCTACATTTCCATTTGCGCCTCTCGCGGTGCCGGCGCCACACTCGGTGTCGGTCGCGCCGCTCGTGCGCAACAATCGGAGTGGCTCATGCAAATCACGCCCTATCTCTATTTCAAAGGTTCCTGCGAAGCGGCTCTGAAGTTCTACGAAGCCTGCGGGTTGGGCACGATCAAAGAGCTCCGGCGATACGCCGGGACGCCCATGGCGGAGCGTGACGGGCCGGCGTGGGCCGACAAGGTCTTGCATTCCGTCTTCGAGGGGCCGGGCATTCGGCTCTGCGCGTCCGATGGTCACGATTCGGAGCCGATGAAGGGATGCGCCATTCTCGTCGAGAACGACGATCCGGATGCCGCAGGGAACCTCTTCGATGCCTTATCGAGTGGGGGAAGGATCACCGTGCCCTTCAAAAAACAATTCTGGGGCGACCACTACGGCAATTTCACCGATCGATTCGGCGTGCAATGGGCGATGAACAGCCACCCCGAATCGCGAAGGATCACCCCGGGAATTTGAAAAATTGCCGGAAGTTCTGGATCTGCGCGAACTCTCGTCGCGTCGTGGGGCCGCGCGGTCGCTCGCCGAGCCAGTAGAGCGGGCCGAGTTCGCCCTCGATCTGACGTTGGACGGCGGCCATGGCGCCGCTCGCTATGTTGCAGCGACGGGCGTTGACGTCGATCTTGAAGAGGCGCGCGCTGTTCAGCCCGAGGACCTTGCGCTTGATATCCTGCGTCAGCGCAGGGTATCCGTATTGCATCTGGAACGCTGGCGTGATTTCGAAGTTCCAGAACGCGTCTACGTAGGGTTGTGGCTTGGCCGTCCAGATGGCGTCGGTACCCCACAGCAAGTTGTTCTCGCCGAGATAGAGCAAGAGCTTCCCGATGACGTGGGCCGCTTGAGTCGGATCCATCATGACCACGTTCCAGAGGCCGGCGAGGTCCGAGTACACGTTCTGATTCGGTCCGATCCCGCTACCCTTCAGCACGGTGATCAAGCTGTCGATGCCGGTCATCGACCCGTTGACGTAGGCGCCCTCGGTCGTGCCACCGCCGAACTGATACGCCGAGTGGTAAACGACCCAGTTCGTGTCGGGATACATCTTGGCGACCGGGCCGATGTCGCGAGGCGAACAATGCTGCGCGTTGAAGAGCGGCGCAGGCAGCCCTTTGTGACAGCAGAACACCTTGACGCCGATTTGCCGCGCCTTCTCGATGAACGGAATGCCGACACTCGCGTCGTCGAGCCAGTAGCCGTCGGGCGCGTTGCCCCACACGTTGTTCGGGCCCCACTCGGTGTGCACTTTCCAGCAAATGATCTCGTTCGTCGCGACGAGGCGATCCATGCCGTCGAGTTGCGCGGAAAGGCCGTTGTTCGGCAACACCTGTCCCTGAATCACCACGCGCTGTGAATGCGCGAGCTGGTTGATGTAGTCGCGCGACGCCGCCATCTCGTCGTTGGTGATCGGCAGTTCGGCGTCGACGGCGGGCACCGCGGACAGCATGGCCAACGCCGTGTGGCTCTGCACGAACATCAGATCGACGTATTCGTCGCGCGAGAAGCAACCCGGCAGACCCTGGCCGCAGCTCGCCTGCGCGGGATAACCGAATTGGAAAAAATCTTGGTACGACGCGTTTCCGACGCGATCGATGTGGTGCGATTGTACGTCGAACACGAACTCCTGCGTCGGGTCGAGCATGTTGGCCGCCGTGCAATCCGGGTCCATCGCATCGCCCGTGTTGAACGTGCCGCCCACGCCCGCGTCGCGCCCAGCGCCCGCATCGACGCTGCCCGCACGTCCACCATTGCTCGATTGACCCCCCGAGCCGCCCTGCATGCTCGCGGTTCCGCCGTTGCCCGACCCGCCGCTTCCGCCGACGCCGCCCGTCGCGGCACCGCCACTCGAGCCGCCCATCCCCATTCCACTCGTTCCGCCAAACCCGCCACCCCCGAGTCCGTTCCCACCTTGCCCACCGCCGCCCGCACCCAATCGGCCTGCAGACGAGCTGCCGTTCGAGCCACAAGCTGCGACGAAGTTGATGACCGACAAACTCGTCGCGACGCCCATGCTGCTCGCCAGAAATTGCCGGCGATCGATCCCATGCTTGCGTGCGCCTTCGTCGGCAGCCTGAAGAATCAATTTGTGGATCAGACGCTCGCGTGGCGTCTGCACATGGAAGTACTCGCCGTTGCTGTGATTGCCCAACCAGAACGGCGGCTCGAGCGGCGGTTCAGGTCGGGATTTCTTGATGAGCTTCAACCAAGGGAACCGCTTCATCACTCGATTTTATCATCGTGCGGCGCGGGCGATATGCCGTGGAATTGTGCGCCGCGATTACACCGCTGCTCCCGCGTGTCGCATCCGTGTCACTTCGCGTTCCGAAGGGCCGGGTGTGTAGATGGAGATCCTTGGCGCCCCAGGGATGCTTCTCCAATGATCCGCCCGGAAGGGTTCTCCCCATTACCAGCGTGAATGTTTCCGTCTTCCTCGATGGCCACGGGGTCCGACTGCCGCCGAGAACGCCCGTCGGGGCATTGGCGACGGGGGCCGCGCCAGTGCACTCGTCATTTTGCGGTAACCGGTTTTCGGCGGCCGCTGTACGCGGCAACGGAACGCTTGGTGTCGGTGGTCGTGTGATAGGAGCGAGATGCGCGGGTCTCTTCGGCCTCGTGGGGGTAACTGCGTGCTCGCCGAACTTCCATCCGAAGGGCTGCAATGGCGACGCCGACTGCGGAGCGGGCCTCATCTGTGTCGAGACCACGACGGCGGCGGCTTGTGAGTCGGCGTCGGGGGTAGCGCTGCACATCGGCATGAGCGCGCCGATTTCCGGGACGAGTCAGAACCTCGGTATCGCCATGAGGGCGGGCGTCACGCTGGCGTTCGCGGAGCAGAACGCCGCGGGCGGCATCCGCGGCCGAACTCTCGCCCTCGATTTTCGCGACGACGGCTACGACCCGACCAATGCCGAGGCCGCCGCGCGCGACCTCATCGATGTCCAGATCGAGAAGGGCTCCACTCCACGCTGTCCGACCACCGCGACGCCGCTCGTCGCGGGTCAGACTCCGGTGAGCACGAGCGCGCTCGCCCGCGGCCCGAACGCCGTGCTCGCGCTGCTCGGAAACGTCGGGACTCCGACGATGGTGCGAACGGCGCCCATCGCCGTCGAGACCGGCACGCTGTTCTTCGGCGCATTCACCGGCGCGACGTTGATGCTCCGCGACCAATCCGCCGGCCCCTGCGCGAAGTACATCTTCAATGTTCGCGCGAGCTACGCCGAGGAGGCGAGAGCGACGACCGAGTTCTTCTTGAAGCAAGGGGTGGTCGACGACAAGCACCTCATCAGCTTCGATCAAGACGACTCGTTCGGTCAGGCGGGATACGACGGTCTGGTTGCTGCCTATACGGCCCTCCAAGGGCCCCCTTCCGCCACCGCCGATCCCGATAACCCCATCACCCGTTTTCGATACGTTCGCGATGACGAGACCAGCGTGCCGTCGCAGGTCGACCTGGCCACGACCTACCTCGCCGGTCTCCTCGCGGATGGCCAACCCCACACGGTCGGCGTGTTCATGACCGACACGTATGGCCCCGCGAGCGCCTTCATTACCGGACTCCGAAACTGGCAGTACAAGGCCGGCAATCCCGCCGCGACGGACCTCACCTTGATCCTGAGCAACGTGTCGTTCGTCGGCCCCGACTCACTCTCGCAGCGCCTGAAAGCCGCGGGTACGGTGTCTACTGCTTCGGGAGACAAGCCTTACACGGACGGCGTGTTCGTCTCACAAGTGGTGCCCAACTATCAGACGAACCCGGGCGATCTCGTGCACGACTATCAGAAGGCGCTCGCGTCGGACGATACCGGTGCGGCCCAAAGCTTCACGTCTCTCGAGGGATACCTCGCCGCGCGCGTGTTCATCGCGGGTCTCTTGCAGCACACCGGGCGATTTACGCCCGACGCGTTGATCCCGACGTTCGAGCAGTTGCCGGACCTCGCCCTCGGCATCGGCGCGTCAGCGACGTTTTCTCGAGCGAACCACCAATATTCGAAATCGGTGTGGGGCACCTCGATCGAGTCGGATGGCACGTTCACCGATCGGTACTTCTGGACCGACGGCACGCCGCTTCAGCTCGCGGAGTGAGACGATGGGGGGAATCACCAAGAAGCCATCGTCGGAGCCTTCGCGGCGAGACAGCGGCCCCGAACTCGCCGCGGACGATCCGTACATCGGCCGCACCTTCGGCGAGCGGTACGAGATCATCTCCAAGATCGGCGAGGGCGCTCAAGCGCGCGTCTACCTGGCGCGGCACGTGCTCATCGATCGGCCGGTAGCCGTCAAATTCTTGCTGCCCGTACTCGCGTCGGACAAGAGCCTCGTCGCCCGCTTTCTGAACGAGGGACGCGCGGCGGGCGCGCTCGGGCATCCGAACATCGTCGAGTCGCTGGACGTCGGTTTCGCGCCGGACGGCGCGCCGTACCTGGTTCTCGAATTGTTGAACGGTCGCACGCTCGACGAAGAGATCGTCTTTGCGCGCGGCCTATTGCCGAGCAGAGCGGCGTACATCGCCAGTCAGATCGCGTCGGCGCTCTCTGCAGCACACGCACGCGACATCGTTCATCGCGATCTCAAGCCCGCCAACGTCCTGCTCGTCGAGAGCAACGGGCGGCCCGACCACGTCAAGGTCGTCGACTTCGGCGTTTCGAAGTTCACCGCGGGCGGGAGTCGCGTCACGACCATCACGGGTCAACCACTCGGGACCCCTGGGTTCATGGCGCCCGAACAGATCGAAGACCCTCAGAGCATCGATAGCCGCGCCGACGTCTATGGGCTCGGCGCGACCCTCTACGACATGCTCGCGGGCGAGCCGCCGTTCGCGGACGTCGGCTTCCCCAAGGTGCTGCGGCTCATCGTCGAAGAAGAGCCCCGGAAACTCGGAGACATCCGGCCGGATTTGCCGATAGGGCTCGTCGCGATCGTCGAGCGCGCGATGAACAAGTCGCCCGCGCTGCGCTTCCAGTCGATGGCCGAAGTCGAGAACGCATTGATGGCGTTCGCGGAAGAGCCGTTGCGCTTCCGATCGGTCGAACCCCGATATTCCGGCGTCCCGAGATCGAGTCAGGCGCCGCGCCCGGTGCCGTCCGCTGCTCGCGTGCCGCCGGCCGGGCTCGACGAGCCGGCGCCGGTCACGCCGAAAAAACGAAAGCGCGCGATCGGCATTCTCCTCGCGCTGCTGTTCGTCGGAGGCTTTGCGTTCGTCGTGCTTCACGACCGCAAGTCGACGGCGCTGAGCTCCGCCGCCGTGCCCCCGGCGCCCGCCGTCGCGCGAGCCGTTCCGTTACCGGTTTCGCCGAGCACCGCGCAGGCGAGTCCGCCGCCTTCCGCCGAGGCCGATCGAGCTGCGACGGGAGCTCTCAGCGCGGCTGCTCCTTCGACGCGCGCGCACGACCGACCGACGAGCCACGTCGTTTCCAGAGTTCGACTCAATAACCCGCCGGAAGCCGCGTCGGCGATCAACTGCACTCCTCCGTTCTATTACGATGGCAAGAAAAAGCTCTTCAAACCCGGCTGCATCTAATCGCGTCACGCCGCATCGCCGCCCGGGGTCGCTTCGTTCCGGGGTCGCTGTGGCGGCGTTTCTCTTCGTCTCGGTCGGGTCGGCCTTCGCCGCACCGACGAAGGAAGAATGCCTCGACGCGCACAGTCGCGGACAGGATCAGCAGGAGGCCGGTCACCTGTCGCTCGCGCGCGATTCGTTTTCGGTCTGTAGCCAACCCTCGTGCCCTGCGCTCGTGCAGAGCGATTGCGCGGAGTTCAGCGAGCAGCTCGCTCGCCTGTCACCGAGCGTCAGCTTCGCGGCTCGCGATCAGCTCGCGAACGACTTGCCCGACACGCAGGTGTACGTCGATGGCGCGCTCGTCGCTCAGAGCCTGGGCGACGGTCGATCGTACGATATCGATCCGGGCACACACGCCGTGCGGTTCGTTCACGGCGAACGCACGGTGCTGCTCAACGTCGTCATCACTCAGGGCGAGCACGGGCGCAGCTTGGTCGCGAACTTCGTCGGGCCGGGGCAGACCGCCGGCGCCGGCGTTTCGGTAGCGACGGTTCTGGACATGCAGCCCCGAATGCTCGCGAAGGGTTCGAAGCGCGCCGTTCTTCCGCTGATCGTCGCCGCCGGTGGCGGAGCCGCCCTCGTCACGGGCGCCGTGCTCATGGGCGTCGGCTTCGGAAAAGTGCCGAACAACTGCTCCCTCGGCAGCCACGAGTGCTCCGCGCCGCCGGGCGCCGCTGCGTTCAACGATGCGCACAGCGGCGTTTCACTTGCGAACGCCGGGCTCGGGACGGCCATCGCCGGCGCGGTCATCGGCACGGTCGGGCTCATCTGGTACTTCGCCGAATCGCCGACTGCCGTCCCGCGCATGGACGCAGGGGTCCATTTCGACGGCACGGGCTTCTCGTTCTGAGCGGAAGCCGGGTCACGTCCGCCTCGTCGTCGTCCCCGTTTTCCAGAAGAACCCGCGCGTCATCCGATCCGCTCGGAAGGCGTCGAGGGCGGCGAAGTCGAGCGGAAAGACGCCGACCACGCCGTCGATTCCGCGAAAGAGATCGTGTGGAGTGAGTGCCGTCGGATCGGCAAAGCCTGCCACGCCCGACGGTGAGTAACCGCCGCCCGTCGCGCGATACGGCCAGTCGCTGACGCCGACGTAGGCGCCGAATTCGTACGCGCGCGTGACGGCGAGGTGCTGCCAAAGCGCGCGGGAATAGTCCGGCGTCGGCTTTCGCGAGACGGAGAAGGCGGGCACGAGCACGAGATCCGGGAGCGCGCTCGCGCGATAAAAGACATCCGAGAACCAGAAATCGGCGCAAATCAAAATGAGGAGACGTTTGCCGCCGATGGTGACCTCGCCGAACGAACCGCCGGGCTCGACCCTCCCGCGCTCCTCGGCGTAGGGACGGAGTTTTTCGTAGGCGGCGATGAGCTCGCCGCGATCGTTCGCGACGACACCGGTGTTCACCTTGCCGGCGCCGCGCGCCTCGTGATGCGAGCCGCCGACGACGTGGCAGCCGAGCGCGCGCGCCAGCTCGGCGATTCCAGCCTCGTACTTCGCACGCGATTCGGCGAGGTCGAAGTGCTCCGGAAGCAACACGACGTCATCGGCTCGGAGCTCCGCGGCCAGGGGAAGGAGGAGCTCGCGCACGCGCGCGCCGTTGTCGCTTCCGGGATCGAAGGAAAGCTCCGGCTGAGTCAGGACGAGCTTCATCGCCGAACTCTAGTCGATCGAGCAACGCGCGCCCCGCCGCGAGCGCGAGCGCGGCCTCCGTCCGTTTTCGTTTGCTGAGTGGGCTCTTTTTCAGGCAGCGGTGACGGTCGCGCGGAGGGCCATCGGCGTTTCGTGCCGGGTGCTGGCGCCAAGCAGCGCCGCGGCGCACGGTTCGATCACGTCGACCATCACGCGACGTCCGAGCTCCGCGCGTCGTTCGCCGTCGAGCACGCCGTGGCCGGCCACGATCGCGTCGAGAGTCGTGCGCGGTACGGCTCTCGCCTCTTGCCGCGCGCGCGTCTCGCTGTCGACGATGGACGTGAGCGCACGCGCCGTCCCGTCGCGCAATGGCTCGGGACCGCTCTCCAGCGCCCACTTCACGAATCGCCACGCGAGCTCGGCGTGCCGCGCTTCGTCCGTCGCGACCCGGGCAAGGGCGGTGCGAACGCCGGGGTCCGTCGCGTGAGCGAGCGCCTCGGTCGCCTCGAGGGCCGCGACGGTTTCCCCGATGCACCCTTCGAGGATCGCCGTTCGCACGATGTCGAGTGGCGATCGCGACCCGAGCGCGAGCCCCACGTCGAGCGGACCGGGGCCGATACCGCGCCCGGCGTAAGCACTCGCGAGGGCGAACGCATCCTTCGCGTGCGCGGTCTCGTCGACCAAGGCCGCCTGGGCTTCGACCACGAGCGCGGGCGGCGCGCCGAGCGACAGGAGTTCGAGAGTGAAACGCGCGAACGCCGCGATCGACGCGTGCTCCATGAGCGCGACGTCCGTCCAGGCCGCCGCGAGACGTTCGCGCGCGGCAGTATCGAGTCCCGTTAGAAGGGGCCGAAGGTCCGAGCACCAAGCGTCCGTTGCCGTCACCGTTGCGACGCGCGCCTCGCCCCCGACGAGAAACGGACGACCGGTTCCACACGGGCGACGCGCCGCGCACTCGTGATGATCCGTCACGTACGCGCAGAGCGGCATGTCCGTCGTGCAATCGGCGTCGGTGAGACAGGTGTCCTTGGCTGTCTGACAGGCGAACGTCTCACCACAGAAGCCGTCGCCCGAGGTGATGCACAGGAATCCCGCGCTGCAGTCCGCGTCAACCGTGCAATTTGCGGTGGGTACGCATTCGCCGATGGGATCGCCGCAGCCGCAGATTTCTCCCGTTCCGCAATCGGCATCCGTTCGGCAACCGTAGTTGCAAGCGCAGCCGCCGCCGAGCGCGCTCGGGTTGCAATAGCCGTTTGCTTGGTCCTTGCAGTTCGAGTCCGTCGCGCAGGCGCCGTACGCGATGCTGGCGTCGGTGACGTGTCCCGTGCCGCACTCGCCGGCTCGCGGCAGCGCCGTCGCGCACTCGAGCTTCTTCGTACGATGCGTGAATCCTCCATCGCAATTCACGAACCCAGTCGGCTTTCCATCGGGTCCGAGCCGCGGAGTCGGATGAACGCAAACCGACGAACCGGCGTCCGTTCCCGAATCGCTGCCCGCGTCGTGACCGCCCGAAGCGGTTCCACCCGAGCCCGATACACCGCCGCTCGCCACCCCGCCGGTTGCGACGCCGCCGCCCGTGCTCGTGCCTCCGGAATTGACACCGCCCGCGCTCGTGCCTCCGGAACTGACGCCGCCCGTGCTGCTTCCACCTGCGCCCGCTTGGCTTACCCCGCCCGCGCCGAGCCCTCCTGTCCCAGCGTCGATCGGCGATCCGTTGCTCGACGAACTACTGCAAGCGACCAGGGGCGCGAGTCCCAGTGTCGCGAACAACGCATTCCGAAAGACGCCGAGCGACGTTCGGAGCCGCAACGCGGGTTTATACTCACCAAGACGCCCCTCGTTTCGAAAAGTCATGTGTGATCGATCTGACCTGCTCGAGCGAAGTTTTCAAGACCTCGTTTGACGTCGCGACCCCGGCAATGATTAGAGAAAGATGAAGGGTCCCTGCCGAGCTGGCGCCGACTTCCTGTAGGCTACGGCTCGACCCGTTCGAGTTTTCTCGCCGATGCCCGAGTCGTTGTTCGTCCCAGATGGTGAGCGGTACCTGCCGACCGTGCTGTCGCGAGGACCGTGGAGCCCCGACGCGCTTCACGGCGGTCCCCCTGCGGCGCTCCTGGCTCGCGCCGTCGAGCGATTCGAAGGGACGGATTTTTTCGTGTCACGACTCACCGTCGAGCTGCTGCGTCCGGTGCCGCTCGAACCGCTCACCGTGACGGCGCGGCTGTCGCGCCCGGGTCGCAAAGTGCAGCTTGTGGAAGCGTCGCTCCGCACCGATACCCACGAAGTTGCGCGCGCTACCGGGCTTCGCATCCGCGTCAAAGAGATCCCGCTGCCTGCCGACCTCGCCGATGAACTGCCGCCTCGGGCGATACCCGAGCGCAGCGCCGCGTCGGTCCACGCGCCGGTGTTCGGCGACGGGTTTCACAACCGCGCGGTCGAGCATCGGTTCGCGTACGGCAGCTTCGTCGACCGCGGTCCCGCGCTCGATTGGATGCGCCTGCTCGTCCCGCTCATCCCCGACGAACCGACGACCCCACTCCAGCGCGTCGCGGCGCTCGCCGACTTCGGCAACGGCATCTCCTCGGTGCTGCCGCCGACGCACACGTACATCAACCCGGACCTCACGGTTTCGCTCCAGCGGTATCCGCGCGGCGAATGGATTTGCCTCGACGCGAAGAGCCGCATCGAGCCAGCCGGCATCGGTGTCGCGGAGAGCCGCCTCTACGACGAAACCGGACGCATCGGCACCGCGATCCAGCACCTCATCGTCGACCTCCGCGAAGCTATCTCATAAACCCACTGCGCCTCCCGCTGCGTCGGTCGGCGAGCGCCGGGTTGTGCGCTCAGTCGGGCATGTTCGAGCAGTACGATGGGAAACCGCTCGGAATGGCGCTCGCGTAGGGTTCAGGAGACACCTTGTAAGGGTGAGCCATGAAGAACTGGAGCGACACCGGCGCCACCATCGGATCGATCTCGTGGCCGCCCGAGTGGTGGCACATCATCGTGTAGTAACCCATGGGTTGGTACGTCGAAAAATACGTGTGACTCGACTGATTGAAATCGACGACCACGACGTCGGTGCCCATATCGCCGTACGTGAGGATGGCAGGCACCTTGTTGGTCGGATCTTCCGATTGGCCACCGCCACCCCCGGAATACGAAATGACGCTAGCCATGTAGTTCGCGCGTGCAAATGCCAGGTGCATCGTATGGAGCGCGCCGGCGCTCCACCCGAGGGCGTGAATGTGGCGCGTGTCGATGTTCGCTTGCTGGATGGCGCACGCGACGACGGTGTCTTGAACCGCGTCGTCCTCGACGAACCACCAGCTGTCGTCCGTCGTGGTGCAGCCACTGCATGTCTCATGGGTGAAGGCCGCAACGACGCCGCCGGCGTCGGTGACGGCCTTGATGTTCGGATCGGTGAACCCTTGGTGCACCTCGGCCGCCATCGCTGGTTCGTATGACGCGTGGTAGTAAAGGACGAGCGGGCCGCCCGGAGCCGGCTTACTTTTGGCGGCCGGATCCATGTAGATGACGACCGGCACGGGCATGTCCTTGCGAGGGACCATGATGGTGCCGCCTTGAGTCGGCGACGTGGGGAACATCGGACAATTCGTGGACGTCGGCAGCTGCGTCGGTGTCGGACCACCTGCGGTGCTCGTCGTTCCCCCAGAACCCACGGTTCCACCGGACCCGACCTCGCCGCCGGAGCTCACGACGCCGCCCGACCCGACGTCTCCGCCGGTCGCCAGGGTGCCGCCTGCGCCAGCGGTTCCACTCGAGCCGCCGCTGGCGCCGAAGGTCGCGCCGGAGCCGCCGATGCCTCCGGTCCCTGCAGGGGGCGCGGAACAGCCGCTGGTCACGAGCTGGCAGCTCGTGCACTCGACGGTTCCGTTGGGTAACGCGCCGCTCGTCGCTTCGGAGCACGTCGGCACGGTTCCGTCGCATTGCTCTCCGGTTTCGATCTTGCCGTTGCCGCAAACCGCGGCGCCGGTCTCGGTGCCGCCCGAACTTGAATTGGAAGCCGAGCACTCGAACAACCACGGAACCGCGAGCAAGGGGAGAAACCGTCCGAGACGGGAGAGGCGCCGTGAAGCGAACAAAGAACCGCAGAATCGAGACATTGGTCCACCCATCAATCTATCGAATTGGCCGATCGCGGTACGAACTTGGCAGAGGATGACACGCGCGCCTCGCGCTTCACGTCGCCGTTTCGCTCATAGTTGTGCTCGATCACGCTGAGAGGGCGGCTGGCAAATCACCGGAAGCGCCACCAGGAGAATGCATGGCGCGGAAAGGTCAACGATCGTTCACCACGACGCGACCGTACCCGCCGCCGCCGCCCGAGCTGCCGCCCTGGCAACTGACGCCGACCGTTCCCGGGCTCGAGGCGCTCGTCGAGCCAGCGCCGCCCTTCGAACTACCGCACTTGTAGACCCCGGCGAAGCTGCCGTTCTCGCCTCCGTTGCCTCCGTTGGCTTCGAGCGTCGCGCCCGACGTTTGAACGGTGCTCGCTTCGAGGAGGATCGCGCCGCCCGAACCGCCGCCGGTGCCCCCGCCTTCGTCCGTTGGACCGCAGGGGAGGGCGCCGTCGGCTCCGTTCGCGCGCACGGTGCCGGACACGGTGAGCGAACCCGCGACGGAGATCTGGATCGCGCCGCCTCCTGCACCTCCGGCGGTGGTGCAGCCGCCGGCCATGCCACCGGGACAACCGCCGACCAGCGGCACCAAGGTCGCGTTACCGCCGGCAACGCCGGCGATGCCGCCCGCGATGTGGGGGCCGTCAGTGTTGCCTTCGCCGGCTGCGCCGCCTGCGGTGCCGAGGCCCCCGCCGCCCCCGCCGCTCGCTCCCGAGAAGCGCTTCGAATCGCCGGAGCCGTCGCCACCCTGGCGCGTTCCGCAGCTCTGATCGCCGCCCGCGCCGGGCGTCGTGTCGGACGCGCTGGCGTCGACCGTGCCCGCGACGGTGACGTTCCCGAAGACCGCGAAGATGACCGGACGCGAACCGGTGACGACGAGGGACGCGCCGCTGGCGACCTGGAGGGACGCGAGCGGCAGCACGACGGCGTCGGGTCCGTTCGATTGCGCGAGCGCCACTGGCGTGGGCTGGAATTGACCACACCAGTTGCCGAACGCGAGCGCCGTCGAGTCGAAGGTCGACACGCCGCAGTTCAACGTCACGGACGACTCGGCGTTGACGGCGTTCGCGTATGTCGCCGGAACGAAGTTGCTCGGCGTGTACGGAAACGTCGTCACGCCGCCGCCGGTCGCGCCGCCGGTATTCGAAGCGCCCCCGGATGCACTGCTGCCACCCGTGTTCGGTGCGCCGCCGGAGCTCGTGCCGCCGGAGCTCGTACCGCCGGAGCTCGCGCCGCCGGAGCTCGCGGTTCCGCCCGAACTCGAGCCGCCGGTCGCCGGACTGCCGCCGGTGTTCGAGTCCCCGCCGCCTCCGGAATTGGACTGAGCCCCAGCGCCGCCGGTGTTCGCTCCGCCCGAGCTGGCGGGCTCGCCGCCCTTGCCGGCCTCCACCGCGCCGCCAGCGCCCGCACTGCTGGGCTCGATCTGGTCGTCCGAGATGGTCCCTCCGGTCGCACAGGCCGCGGGAAGACCGATCAGCAAACAAGCTACGAGTCCACGGGAAGCACAACTCATCAAACAAGAAAGCGTAATGAGCGATCTCTACCCGTCCACGCCAATTCGTTATCTCGGAATTCGGTGGGAGTGACGCTCACGTTGGCGACGTTCGACGTCTACCTCGCTGAGCAGCCTGACACTTCGGACAGAAGGCAGAGGTGCGACCGCCGATGACGATGTGCTCGATCGGCGTCTTGCAGCGCGAGCATGGCTCGCCGCTTCGCCCGTAGACGGCGAAGCGCTCGTGCCAGTCGTCCCTCTTCGAGCCGAGGCGGACGGCGAGCTGCTTTCCGATCGTCTTGTCGAGGCCGCGGACGATCTTCTCGACGTCGGTGCTCGAGAGCGCGTCGCTCGGAGTACGGGGATCGATGCGCGCGTGAAAGAGCCCTTCGGTAGCGATGATGTTGCCGATGCCGGCGAGGATCGATTGATCCATGATCGCGTCTTTGACCGGACGTCGACTCCGCGCGAGCGCGGCGGCCAGGACGGCGGGGTCGAGTCCGTCGCTCAGTGGGTCGGGGCCGAGGCCGGTCCAATCGGCGATGTCTCGCTTCGCGATCAAGAGCCGTCCGAAGCGGCGAGAGTCGAGATAACGGAGGCTCCGCGCGCGGCCGCTCCTGACGACGTCGAGTCGAGCGCGCTCCGCGGTCTCCTGGGGCGCATCGACCTTCACGTCGATCCACCAGCCCGTCATGCCGAGGTGCGAGAAGAGTCGCGTCTCGTCGTCGAGCACGACGCGCACCCACTTGCCTCTCCGGTTCACCTCGCGAACGGCGTGATGGATGAGGGCCCGCCGGAACGCGTTCGGCGTCGTGGGTCGCAGGATCCGGCGATCGCTGCACTCCGCACGGGTGATCGTCGCGCCGACGAGTGCTCGCGCGAGCCGACGCTTCACGAACTCGACATCGGGGAGCTCCGGCATGAGCGTCCCAGACTACTGCGACGCGTCTTCGGCGGTCGCTACCGAGCAGCGGACATCACTCGCGAGGCTTATTTTTCCCCTCCACTCAAATCGAGCTTCTGAGTCGTCGGGCTTCCCCCAGCCTCCGCGACGCTCACACACATCGCGACGAGCAACACGACGAGCGAGATGGCCGCCAGCGCGATCCAGCCGGTCGAGCGCATGGGCAATCGTACGGGCGCGTCTTCCGCCCTCCACTCGAGGTGCTCGAGGGACGCGCGCGACCGTTCGAGGCGCACCGGTTGCGGACTTGACCTGTCGAATCGGGTGAACACGGCGTCCGAATACGGGACACCTGCGGCCTGATCCAAGAGGCGCTCCCCGATGCCGAGGCGCGTGCGCGCCGGCTCGGCGGGGATGTGCTTTCGCGTGGAAATTCGGAGGAGCGGCACCGGTTCCAGCGGAGCGTCTTCGGAAGAAGTGGGCGCGTAGGCGCGAAATGAAGCGGGCATGGCAGCACCAACAGCATTTGACGTGCCAATCGGATCTTACTGAAATCGCGTGGCGCGGTGCGGCGATGCGTCTCGGTTCGACGAGGGGTCGAGCAAGCTCGCCCCACTTCGTCGGCGCGTTGACCCGGCGACGAATCGATCCCTATGTTCGGCGCGGGTCGGCCAATCGGAAACCTCGGGATGACGAGAAATCTGTCGGACATAGCGACGGTGAGCAGTGCGATGGCACGCGGTGCAGGGCTCGCATTGCTGCTCGCCACTGCGTGCGACGGCGGTCGAACGGAGCTCGGCACTCTCGGCGTGTCCTCCGGCAACGCCGGCTCCAATCTCCCCGCTGAGAGCGGTGGCGGTGGCGGCACTGGAGGTCGCGGTTCGTTGGGACCGTCGGCGGGTGGAACGAGTGCAGGCGGATTCGGCGGCTTCATCGGATCCGGAGGCTCGACGGGGATCGGTTTCGGAACCGGCGGATTCGTCGACGGGTTCGGCGGGGGCGGGCCGTCGCTGCCGCCGAACGACTCGGGGACCCTCTGCGAGTCAATCCAGTTGCCGGCACCGCCGCCGCTGAACGTCGGCCTCCTCTTCCTCATCGACCGCTCCGCGGGGATGGGATGCGCCGTCGGAGATAGCGGGCCGCCCCCGTACTCGGCGATCGCCCAGGCCATCGAGCAAGTCGCGCCGGCGATTGCTGGGAACCTCGTCTTCGGCGTCGAGTTTTTTGGACGCGATGCGGGCGACGCGGGCGCGTCGTGCAATTCGTCGGACTACGTGCAGCCGGATATCGACGTTGGGCCGCCCGCGGCAAACGCCGCGGCGATTGGACGCGCCTTCGACGCCAACGCGCCCAGTGGTGAGGCGCCGCTCGCGCCCGCCGTCGAAGGCGCACTGCTGCACCTCGAGACGCTCGCTGAGATGGAGCCTTCGCCGCCCGCCCTGGTCGTCGTGACCGGGATGCAGCCGCCGTCGGGTTGTGGAGCCTCGTCGGACGTGCTCGCGGCGGTCGCGACCGGAGTCGCGCTGCGTGTCGACACGTACGTCATCGGAATTCCCACACCCTCGACGGCGTGCGACCCCGCGACGATATCGACGAACCGGAGCGCCTTCGACGCGATCGCTCAGGCGGGAGGCACGGCGTCCGCGACGATCATGAGTCCCGGCGACCCTGACATCGGCGACTTTTTCTACAACGCCCTCACGACGAACATCGGAAACGCCTTCGTGAGCCAAGGATGCTCGTATGCGGTCCCGCTGCTACAGGGAACGCCCGACGGCAAACCGCAGTTCCAGCTCGAGTATGTCGATCAGAACCGCGTCACCCAAAAAATACCCCAGGTCGCCAAAGGGTCGTGTGCCGGTCCCGACATTCCCGGCTGGTTCTTCGAAGACCCGGCCTCCCTCGACTCGATCCAGCTCTGTCTCGCGAGTTGCGTCGACGTGCAGCGAACGAACACGACGCCGGTGCTCGAAATCCCGTGCGTCGATCAGTTGCTTCCGCCGTAGTTTCGCCGTGCGCTAGATCCGTCGCGCGAACAACGAATAGGTCCGTCCCTGTGCATGGACGGAGCCGCCGCGCGCCTCGATCGCGGCGTGAAGAGCTCGCCCGAGGTGGGCGAGCGCTTCGGGATCGACGCTCACGCCATCGAGCGCGCGCGTCGCGCGTCGCGTTTCTCGCGGTCGGCCTGCTCTCGGCTCGTCCCCACGTACGGCTCGCGGGTGCCCATGATTTGATCGAACCAGGGATGGGTGACGCACCAGTTGGCGTCCTGATTCGGCCCCATGTGGTGGTCGTAGTGCCAGGGAACGTGCTCGCGCGCCCATTCCGGGTCCTGGTGGGCTCGCTTGTGCACGCGGTAGTAGTGGTAGCTCGAGTAGTACGACGTCAGCACGAAGAACGGCGCGACGGGGAGGAGCGGCGTCACCAAAACCGACATCCAGACGAGCCCGAGCGCTTCTTTGCCTTGCGCGTTCCAGCCGAACACCGAGCGCTCGTAGTCCGGGTCGAAGAACTCGTGCGCTTTCGCGTTCTTGTGGTGCTCGTGCCAGTGAAAGCTCCAAAACGACCCGCGCCGCCGCCCCTGTTCGTGGAGCACGTGCTTGTGGACGAGCCATTCGGCGATGTTGGAAACGGCGAGGCCAATCGGGATCCCGAGCATCGCCTCCCAGCTTGAGCCCATTTGTGCCGCTGGCAAGAGCTTGCCGTGCGAGGCTCGTTCGCTGCCCGTCTCGAGATGTGGTTTGATTGAAGCTTGGGCCATTCCCCTTCTTCGTCGGAGCTCGAGTTTCGCTTGCCCACGGTCGACGCGCTTCGCGCCGCGTTGCCTGGCCTGGAGAAGCGACGGGCGTTCGTGCCGGATGCGACGGGCATTGCGATGCAGCAGCCCTGTGACCTCGTCTTGGTGCACCCCGAGGGCGGCGCTCGACTCGCCATCGGCGCCGAAGTCGTCTGGGTGCAGGCCGACGGCCCCGGAAAAGGCATTGGCGTCGAGCTGAAGGCGCTCGACGTCGCGAAGCTCCGCGCCTTCGTCGAGAACGGAGCAGGCAAGCCCGCGGAGGACGCGCCGCCGGAAGAACCCGCGACCGACGCTCCACCCGACGACGACGACGGGGCGGACGGGCCTCCCGATCGCGCCAAGGGTCTCTACGAAAAGATCCGCACGATGTCGGTGCGCGAGCGCGACACGTGCGCGCGCTCCGGCGCGCTCTCGGAGCGGGTCGCCCTCGAGCGGTGCTACGGCGCTGCGGTCTGGGAAGGCTTGCTGCACAATCCACAGATCACGCCGCCCGAGGTCGCGCGCATCGCCAGGAACGGCACCGTGAGTGTCCCTTTGCTTTCGGTGATCGTCGCGAACGGAGGTTGGGTTGCCGTCGGCGAAGTCCAACGCGCCTTGCTCGCCAATCCACGGCTTTCGGGCTCCGCGCTCGATCGTGTCCTCGGCGCTCTGTCATCGTCCGATCTTCGGCGCGCGTCGCAACAAACGGCATATCGCGCGCCGGTGCGGCAAGCCGCACAGCGACTCATGAAGCGGTGAGCCTGCCCCCATCCGTCGCCGCCGAGCGGCGCCGACTTTCCCCCAACGCCGTCCTCGCGCCGCAACGTCGCTCCGGGCGGCGGGGGGAAGTGAGCATTGGAGTCGCGCTGCGCGTCGCGTACCGTCGTCCGGCGGACTGATCATGACTTATGCAGGATTTTGGAGACGTCTCGTCGCGCAATTCGTCGATATCCTCATATTGTTGCCACTTGCGCTCGTGCACATCTGGGCCAACCACACATCTCGGAACGTTTCTTTGTCGGTCGTCGTTCCCCTTGACGTGCTTTCAAACGGCTACGAAGTTTATCTGCTCGGAAGGTACGGACAGACCATAGGGAAACGTGTCGTCCGCGTCCGTGTCGTCCGAACGGATGGAACCGCCATCTCTTGGCGCGAAGCCTGGCTGAGGAGCTCCGTCAATATCGTCCTTGGGGCCATCAGCTGCGTTGGAGCGATCGTCGTGCTCAAGTCGATACCCGAGACGTACTTCAGTCTCAATTGGGTGCAACGTTCGGCGCTCTATACGGCGTCGCGACCGCCGTGGTTGCGCTGGGTGATGTGGGCGCAGCAATGCTGGGTCTGGGGCGAGCTAGTCGTGCTCTTGTCGAATCGCCGTCGCCGCGCGCTTCACGACTTCATGGCCGGCACGGTGGTCGTGGTCGATCCGCCATAGACCCGGCGCCGCGGCGCTGACAGTTCGCGCGAAGTACGCGAGCGGCCACTGACGCAACCCAGTTCTCGCCGTCAATTCGCCGTCGTCGCGCCGCTATTCCCGGAGTTCACGGCGGCGCCGGTGTCGTTGATGATGTGATTGATCGCGCTCCCGGCGGCGTTCTTGAACCATTGGGTGACGACGTGCTGGAACGTCACGCCCGACGAGGTGGGTGCCTCGATCGCGCTGTCGAGCACGACGGGGTTGTCGAAGTAGCAATAAATGCCGAGGCCACGGCCGTCGAAGGTCGTCACGTTGCTCCCGACCTTGAACGACGCATAGCCGTTCACGCCGTCGTGCGTCCATTTGTCCTGGGACGGCACGTCGTACGGAATTTCGGATTGGTAGAAGTACACCTTGCCGCCGTTTCCGTTCCAGAGGGTCTGATACTGCTCGAAGTGTTCGACGAAGAGACCGTAAGCCGTCACGTCGTCGCCGTTCACGACGAGCCCGTTGTCGGCGCGATTTTCGTCCCAGCCGACGCCAGTGCCGTGGTCGGCGCGCCACAGCCACACGTCGTCGATGAGCACGTCGTTGCTGTTCACGGTGACGCAGCTCGTCGCGAGGCCCGCTGCGGCACCGCCGACGCGGCACGAAACGTCGAACATCGCCGAAGGACTCGCTGCGTGACTCGCGCCGGTCACGGCGCTGCCGAATGCAAGCAAGGTCGGCGAGTTCGTCGCCCCCGCGTCGAAGAGCACGCCGGCGACGGTCACGCCGTCCACGTCCGCGACGGTCATCGCCGGCGTTCCCTGATCCGGCGTCAACGTCGCGAGGCCGAGCCCGAGGACCACGGTGCCGGCGCGATTCACCGTGAGCGCGCTCGCGAGGTGATACACGCCGGGCGTCAGGATCAGGTTCGCGCCGGCCGTGAGCGCCGCGTTGATCGTGTCCGCGGAGTCTTTGTCCGCGTGCGCGATGTAAAACTTCGAGATCGGGATCGTCGTCGACGGGGCGGGAGTCGCGCCCCAGCTGATGCCCTGCGTATCCTGCGTCACCGTCGGAGCCACGACCGAGTAGTTCCCCGAGCCGTCGATCGTCAGATACGGCTTTTCGCGAAGCACCGGCGTCGCACCGACGAACGTGTACGGCTTCCCGGGCCAATCGCCGGTCGGGTTGCCCTGGTTTCCGACGAACACCATGTTCCACACCCCGCCCGACCACTGCTGCATCGTGACGTTGCGGGTGAGGTACTGCTGCTGGCTCCCCGACACGACCGTGCCGTCGATCTTCGAGTCGGCGATGAAGCCGCCGCTTGCCCACTCGTTCGGGCCGCCCTCGGGATCGAACAGATTCACGCCTCCGCTCGTCACGTGAATGCGTCGGAGCGCGGTCGCTTGTGACGTCGCCCACACGTCGTTCTTGTTGATCGCCGACGTCGGTGTGATGGAGAGGTTTTCGGCCAAGCGCCAGAAATTCAACGTCGCGTTGCCCTGGTTCCACTTGGCCATCGCGCGGACCGCGCCGGTGATCGACACGTCGTCCGGCGAAGCGCCGAGCCCGAGCGCCTCCATGTAAAACCCGATCTGCACGTCGAGGTTGTATTTGCCGGGCTTAAAAAAATACGCATATCGCGACGAGCCGAACTGATTCGTCTGTTGATCGCCGAAGATGCCGTCGAGCTTCGATTGGATCGTCGCGTCGCCCATCGACGGATCGAAAATGAAGACCTTCGGTCCGAAATCGGGAGGGCCCGACGCCATGTAGTCGCCGCCGCCCGGCGGTGTGACCGTGCCGCTGCCTCCCGTTCCGGCGCCACCGGTCGACGTCGCGCCGCCGCTCGACGTTGCGCCGCCCGCGCCGCTCGTCGTTCCGCCATTCGAGGTGACGCCGCCATTCGACGTCCCGCCGCTGGTCGTCGCGCCGGTACCCGCGACTCCGCCGTTGCTCGATGTCGCGCCGCCCCCGGTCGCAACCGCGCCGTCCCCGGTTTCCGCTCCGTCGCCTTTCTTCGATGAAGAGCACGCCACGATGAGCCCACTCGACGCGAGCAACACGAGACCGAGACACGACTTCGACGACTGCATGGAACCTCGCAGGGAAAATGGCATCTCGACGCAGACGCCGGCGTGCGGTGGGCCGGCAAGTCGCGTGAAGAGCGCCTGTCGCAGTGTACGAACAGTCGCGACGAGGAAGCAGAAAAAAAGCTCGATTTGCGCTCGCTCGACGCACTCTTCGTGCGCCCTGTGCGGACGCATGCGGCCTATTCGATCACAGGAGCTGCCCCCATCCGCCGCCGCCGAGGCGCGGCGGCGGCTTCCCCCAAAGCCGTGCTCGCGCGTGGCCAAGAGGCGAGTCGCCTCGCGGCGCGCCCCGCGCTCCGCGCGCCAGGGGGAAGCGAGTCGTCGCGCTGACGCGGAGCTTCGGCGCGACGCCGGATGCCGAGCTCGTGAGCGGTGGCCCTCACTCCCGGTGTTGGCCGAACGCGAGCGTCGTGGTAAGCAATTACCCATACGCGCGAAGGGCGCGTCCGGGTCCGCGGGAAGGGTCGAACCCACCTCTGAGCCTCTCGACGCTCACGAACCTTTTGCCGAGCCCATTTGCGGACCATGGGCATGAAGCAAGAGGTTTTCATGCGCCAGAAGCTGCCAGAACGGCCCCATCTCGATCATTTGAAGAAGCAAGCGAAGGAGCTCGTCGAGCTCCATCGCTCGAGCAACGCCGCCGCCTTGTCTCGCATTCGTGAGAGCCTTCCCGCGTTCGCCGGAGCGACGGACGACGCCGTCGCGAACGTGCCCTTCGCTCTTCACGACGCGCAATCGGTCATCGCGCGCGAATACGGATTTCCGAGCTTCGTCGAGCTCTCGACCCACGTCGAAGAGCGGCAGCGAAGCGCGGCGGTCGAGTCGCTCGTGCGGCGCGTCGCGCCGGGCCCGGTGCCCAACGCCGTCATCGTCGCGGTCGCCGAGGCCGCGCGCTCCGTGCCTGGGACACTGGCGGACCTAGCTTCCGTCGGAAAATTGCCGCTCATTGCGGTGCGGAATGCCGTGGTCTCGAGCGGCGCGACGGCGCCGCTGTGTCTCGGCCGTCCGAGCTCGATCGCGGCGGTGCACGCCGCAGAGCGCGTGCCCGCGCGCCTCGTAGCGGTCTTTCCGCAGCGAGACGCGGCCGTCGAGGAACCGTCGCTCGCCGACCTGTATGACACCGGGTGCGTCGCGTTCGTGAGCGCCATCGTGCCGCAAGGTGAAGCCGTGTGGGTCGTCCTTCGCGGCGTGGCGTGGGCCAAGCTCGACGGCCTCGAGTCCGAGGGCACTCATCTCGTGGCGCGGGTGTCGGCGATCGCGATGGAGCCCGACGACGAGGGCGACGTCACACGACTCGCCGCGGAGCTTCGCCGTGAAGCGAAGCGGCTCGCGCGCGCGACGGCCCCCGAGAGCGAGCGCTTCATCGACGAGATCGCCGACGCGGGCGCGCTGGCCGACGCCGTGATGAGCAATCTTCCCGGTACCGTCGCGGAAAAGGTCGCCTACGCCGCGGAGCGGCGAGTCGCGACGAAGTTACGGCGGGCCTTGGACGCCGTGCGTGCCCTCGACGCCGCGACCCCGGCGTAGAACGTCCATTGCCCACGGGCCCCGGTCACTGCGCCGGGGCCGTCGTGGCTCCGAGTTGCGCGCGCGCGAGCTCTGCGAAGCGACCCCCAGCCGAAACGAGCTCGTCGAAGGTACCGCTCTCGACGATCCGGCCTTCTTCGAGGACCAGCACGCGATCGGCGTTGCGAATCGTCGAGAGCCGATGCGCGATGACGAAGGTGGTGCGCCCTCTCATGACCTCGACGAGCGCTCGAGACAGCTTGCTCTCGGTGATCGCGTCCAGCGCGGCCGTCGCTTCGTCGAGGATGAGGATCGGTGGCGCCTTGAGGAGTGCACGCGCGATGGAGAGACGCTGGCGTTCGCCCCCGGAGAGCGATCGGCCGCGTTCGCTGAGCAAGGTGTCGAGGCCGTCGGGGAGCCGCTCGACGACGTCCTTGGCCTGTGCGCGCTCGAGCGCGTGCCACATTTCGGCGTCGGTCGCGCCCGGCTTTCCGACCCATAGATTTTCGCGGACCGAACGCGCGAAGAGGAGCGGCTCCTGGAAGACGACGGCGATGTTGCCGCGCAAGCAATCGAGCGTGTAGCTCTTGGTGTCCGCGCCGTCGATCGCGATGCGCCCGGCCTGGGCGTCGTAGGCCCGATAGAGCAGCGCGAGCGTCGTGGATTTTCCGGAGCCCGTCGAGCCGACGAGGGCGATGACTTCGCCGGCCCGGGCGCGGAACGAGACGTCGCGGAGCGCGGTGCGACCATTCGGGTAGTCGAAGGACACGCCGTCGAACTCGACGTCGCCGCGGAACACGACGCCGGCGCGCGCCCGCGGATCGTCGGCTACGGTGGGCACCCGATCGAGGACGTCGAAGAACTCGCCGATTTTCGGCGCTTCGCTCATGAGCGACGTGAGGAACGTGAGCGTCGCCTCGAGCCGTCCGACGAGCGACGCGGCGAGCCCCATGCAGGCGACGATCTGGCCCACCGTCGCCTGGCCGCGCAGATGCAGAACGGTGCCGAGCCCGAGCACCGCCGTCACCGTCAAGGTCGACGCCGCGCGCGTCGCGACGGTCCCGGCGGCCCAGTAGTTGAGCACCGGCATCTGCGCGGCGAGAAACCGCGCGCCGATGCTATCGAGCGTACGAATCTCTTCCTCGACCCGCGCAAAGCTTTGCACGACGGCGAGGTTTCCGATCGCGTCGGCCGCGTGCTCGGAGAGTGCGGCGTGTTGTTCGTTCACGACGCGCTGCCGCGTGAAGGTCGCATGCATGAGGCGCCACATGCCGAGGGCGAAGCCGAGCACGAGCGCAATCATGAGGAGCCCGAGGCGCACGTCGAACAGCATGCAGCACGGCAAGAGCACGAAGAGCGAGAGCAGCGACGCGCAGTGGTTGCGGAAAAAGTTGAGCCACACGCTCCACATCGCTTCGGCGCCGCTGCCCATCACCTTGAGGACGCGACCGGAGTGCATTCCGGCGTGGAACGAAAGCGGGAGCGACAGCACGTGCCGGAAATAGTGCGTCGTGATCGCGAGCCGCCGTCGGTGTGCCAGGCGATCGGCGTTGAGCGCCACGGCGACGCTGCCGCCGATGTTCAAGAGCCCGACCGCGATCCACGCGAGCACCCAGCGTCCGAGCAACGAGACCCAGTCGTCCCGGGTTGCGCGGCCGAGGGTGTCGATGATCCGTCCGAAAAACCACGGCTCCGCGAACTGAACGACGGCCAGGACGACGTTCGCCGCGAAGAGTGCCCAGGCGAGCCCGCGTTCGGGCCGGAGCTCGGCGAAGACGCGGCGGTAGACTCGGAAAAAGTCGCCAATCATGGGAAGAAAGCCGGGGCCCGCTCCGGGTGCGAGTGGCGGAGCACACATAGCCGATCGCGGGGCCCTTGCCAGTCGCCTATGATGCGAGACCGTGGCGGATCCAGACTTCGACTGCGTCGTGGTGGGGGCGCGTTGCGCGGGGGCGCCGCTCGCGACGCACCTCGCGCGGGCAGGGGTTCGCGTGCTGCTCCTGGAGTCGAAGAAGTTGCCCTGCGATCAGCCGATGTCGACGCACGTGATTCAGACACGCGGCATGGACTACGTCGACGCGCTCGGGGTCGGCGATCGTGTTCGCGGTCTGTCTCCGCCGCTTCGCGTGATCCGGATGGAGCTCGGCGGCCATCCGCACGACGTTCACTTCGTGGACGGACGGAGCGCGCATTGCTTGAGACGCAGCGTGCTCGACCCGATCCTCCAGGAAAACGCGATCGCTGCGGGCGCGGAGCTCCGCGACGAGACGCCGGTGACCGGACTGGTTCGCGACGGCGCGCGGATCGTCGGCGTGGAGGTGCTGCGAAACCGTAAGCGCGAACGCATCACGGCGCGCCTGGTGATCGGCGCGGACGGGCGCAATTCGACGGTCGCAAAGCACGTCGGGGCCGAGGAATACTTCGGCTACGACAGCCCCCGAGGCGGCTATTGGGCGTACTGGCCCGTCCCGCGCGAGTGGGTCGAGGATGCACCGTATTCGCTGTTCGACATGTACCTTGGGTTCGAGGGCGACAGCGCGAGGTTCGTGTTCCACGCCGACGGCGATCTGCTCCTCATCGGGACCCTGTCGCCGATGGACCGCCTCGCGCGCTTTGGCTCGAACCACGAAGAAGCCTATTTGAAAGAGCTCGCCGCCTCGCCGGTCACCGGTCCCCTCACGGCGGGACGAAAGCCCGTCGGACGCGTGCTCGGCCTGAAGAAGGCGCGGTTCGCTTTTCGCACGCCGGTCGGTCCCGGTTGGGCGCTGGTCGGCGACGCCGGGCTGCACAAAGATCCGACGCCGGGCAACGGCATCACCGATGCGCTGCGCGACGCGAGCGCGCTCGCCACGGCGATCGTCGAGGGCTCCGAGCGCGCGCTGGCGCGCTACTGGCGACGGCGCGACGTCGAGTCGTTCGAGCTCTATCGGCAAGCCGAGGACATGGGCTCCCCAGGGTATGACAACCCATTCAACGCATTGGTGTGGGAAAACCTGCACGACCCGATCGTCGCGCGTCGAGTCGCCTTGGCGGCCGACCGCCGCGCGTCGCCGTACGAAGTGGTCCCGCCGATGAAGGCTCTGAGCTGGCTCGGTCGCGCGCTGCTTCACGGTCGCTTCGACGTCGTCCCGTCCTTCGTCGAGGGTTCGAAGCGCGCCGGTGACGTGCAGCGGGAGCACGCGTACCGAAAGAAATTGCTCGACGCAATCTCGTGACCGGCGCGCGGCGTCACTCGATGGGTTTCAGCACGACCACGGAATAACCGACGGCTCGGCGCGGAGTCGGATTGAAGTACGAGTGCCGTTGATCGCCGGAGAACACCACGACGTCACCCTCCGAGAGGTGGAAGGTCTGACCGGACGCGACGAGCTCGAGCTCGCCGGTTTCGCAGGTGAGGTATTCTCGGGTCCCGCGGGTGTGCGGAACGCCGACGAGGCGCGATCTTCCCGGTAGCTCCATCCTCTCGATCTGCATGCCGGGGATCTTGTCCGGCAACAGGGACTGGATCGTGACGTCGCCGCGAGCGCGCGACGGAAGGCTTCCTTTTTCGTAGAGCTGCGCGTCGGCGTGAGGTGCGGCGATCAACTCCTCGAGCGGGATCTGGAGCGCGACGGCCACTCGATGCAAGATGGCGAGTGTCGGATTGCCGTTGCTCGATTCGAGGTTTGCCCACGTCGCACGGGGCAAACCGGCGAGCTTCGCGATCTGCGCCTGGGTGAGCCCCCGAGCCTGACGAAGCTCCTTCAAATTCCGGCCCAAGCGTTCGGCTACGTCGTCGTTCATTTCCATCAGGCTAACCACATTCCAAAGGATTGGCACGCACTCCAAAGAACGCGCAAGACGACGCCATGTTCGTGAGACGAAAGGAGCTCGGACATGGACCTCTTCGAAAAAGCAGCTCTCGTGACCGGAGCCAGCCGCGGACTCGGCGCGGCGCTGGCGCGAAGCCTCGCCGCCCGGGGTGCGAACGTCGTGATCGTCGGCCGTGAAACCGAGCCCTTGAAGAACGTCGAGAGCGAGATCCACCGGAACGGCGGGCACGCGTTCGCGCTCGCCGCCGACATCGGGGAAAAGTCGGCGATTCATCCGCTCGCTTTCGCCGCCGCGGCCCTCGTCGGGCCGATCGACGTGCTCGTCCACAACGCGAGCGCCCTCGGTCCGACCCCGCTACGACTGCTCCTCGACACCGAATGCGAAGACCTGGCGCGCGTCCTCGACGTGAACCTGGTCGGGCCGTTTCGCTTGACGAAGATCGTCGCCGGGTCGATGGCGCTTCGCGGGGCGGGCACCGTGGTGCACGTGAGCTCCGACGCTGCGGTCGCGGTGTATCCGACGTGGGGTGCTTATTCGGTCTCCAAAGCGGCGCAGGACCACCTCGCGCGACTCTGGGCCGTCGAGCTCGGCGAACACGGGGTTCGCTCGTTCAGCGTCGACCCCGGCGAGATGAACACGCGCATGCACGCCGACGCGGTCCCGGACGCCGACCCGAGCACCCTCGAAGACCCCGCGCGCGTCGCCGAGCGCATCGTCCGGATGATTGAAGCAGGGGAACGGATCCAGAATGGCGCGCGACTCGAAGCCGCGAGCTGGGAAGGGGCGTCGTGATCGCCGCCGCATGGCCGCGGAGCGCGCCCGACGACGAGCGCTTGCTCCACGTCGACCCGCGACGCGCGCGGATCGCAGACGCCTGCGTCCGCGACTTGCCTGGCCTCTTGTCCCCCGGCGACGTGCTCGTCGTGAACGACGCGGCGACGTTGCCCGCGTCGCTCTCCGTCGAAGGCGCGGACGTCGAAGTGCGGCTCGTGATGCGCCTCGGCAGCGATCGCGCGTGGCGCGCCGTGCTATTCGGTACGGGCGATTTTCGGACGCCGACCGAGCATCGATCGGCGCCGCCGCTCTTCGACGTGGGCGCCAGGTTGCGATTCGGGGCCGAGCTCGCGGCGACGATCACCGCGGTCGACGCCGACGAACCACGGCTCGTCGATCTCCTTTTCGCGAGCGACGGCGCCGCGTTGTGGTCGTCGCTTTACCGTCATGGAAAGCCGATCCAGTACGCCTACGTCCGGGAACCGCTCCGGCTCTTCGACGTGCAAACGCGATACGCCGCGCGCCCGTGGGCGCTCGAAATGCCGTCGGCGGGGCGGCCATTGTCGTGGAGCGTCCTCACCGAGCTGAGACGGCGCGGCGTCACGACGGCGGCGATCACGCACGCCGCCGGCATTTCCTCGACGGGCTCGACGTCGCTCGATCTCCGGCTCCCGATGCGCGAGCGCTACGTGATCGACGACCTAGCCGTCGCAACGATCCGCGCCGCGAAAGCCCGCGGCGGGCGCGTCGTGGCGGTCGGTACCACCGTGGTGCGCGCGCTCGAGTCGAGCGCGCTCGAACACGACGGCGAGCTCGCCGCCGCGGACGACGAAGCGACGCTCCTCGTCGGCCCCGGATTCCGCCTGCGCGTCGTCGACGCGATCCTCTCCGGCATGCACCCGCCGGGGACGAGCCACTTCGCGCTCCTCGGCGCGTTCGCGCCGTCGCCGCTCCTCGCCCGCGCGCTCGAGCACGCCGAACGCACTGGCTACCTCGAGCATGAATTCGGCGACTCGATGTTGATCCTCGTCCAGAAAGATCCGTGAGCTTCAGCCTCGTCACCGCTCGGGGAAAAATGCTCGCGGAAATGAGCCGGGGTGCTCCTCAGAGTTTCGCCCAGATGCGCCGCCACTGGCGCGCCCTCCGTCGCGACTCTTCGGTCGGCTCCGCGCAATGACCACGCGCGTAGTGTTCGAGCGCGAGCGCGAGCGCCTCCTCGCTGGGCTTCATGTCGCGCGCGCATTGAAACAAGGATACTCCGAGCGCTTGCGTGGTGATGCGCGCGCAACGCAAGGTGGCGTCGAGTGAGGTCCCGGCGAGATCGAGCCATTCCTCTTCGCTCAGGTGCGCGTTGCGGTGGACACTGCCGAGGCAGCGCGCGCGTCCGTGATCTTCATGGAACGCGCGATCGGGGTTCGGAATGCCGGCGTGAATGTATGGATCGAAACGCGTCTCCGCGTACCAGACGGTGAGGACGCCGGCCGCGGCGAGGTTACCGCCCCAGTGCCAGCTCGACTCTTCGGCAATGGTGCTGGTCGCTTCGGCGATCGTCTCGAGGCGCGCCTCGTAAGCGTCGTGAGTCTCCGGGGGAAGGCCCGGGGCGGGCGAGGGCGGTGCCCATCGTGAAATGATGGCAAGAATGATCGGAGCGAGCTTCACTGAGTCTCCCTTCGTCGCGAGGGCCGCGCGCCGAAACGGGTTCTAACGCACGTCCCGGCGAAAGGAGAGAGGTGTTAGCTGTAGCAATTTTCCGCAGCGTGGCGCGGAGATGAACAATCTGGCCGAAATTACGAAGCAAAATCGGCCGGAAACATCGCTCGGGTCGTCGACGTCGCGTTGAGGGATCGGCACCACGGCCAATCCCTCAACACGTCGATGGCCCGATCTATGGGCTCCTGCCCCCTCTACTCAGCTCGGTGGGCCGCGCGCCGCACTCGGCGCGCCGGCGCGTTGGTTACTGGCATGCTCCAGCGTTGCACACCCCGCTCGTGCAATCCGAACCGCTCGCGCATCCGTAGGTCGCGGTGCACTTGTCGGGGCACGAGCCGCCGCAATCGACGTCGGTCTCGGTGCCGTTCTTGATGTGATCGGCGCAACCGACGTTGAGGTCGCAGACGTACGAAACGACGTCCGCGCAGTTCGATTGAGCGCCCCATTCGAGCGACGTGATGTGGGGGCATCCTGGATGATCGTAGATCCCCGGTGGCGGCACTTCAGCTCCGCCGACAAGGTCTCCGGTGACGCCGTCGAAGACGTAGATCTCACTCGGTTGCAATCCGTTCACGTGAATGTCGTAGGGCGCGATGCCCACGTCGAATCCGCACCCGACGTACCGCGTGATCGATGGATACGTTACCTCGGGCCGGTTCACGGTGCTGCTCGGCACACACGTGTATTGTCCGAAGAACGCCGCGTTGGTGCACGCGAACGTCGAACCGTCCACGTCGCCACCCGGGATGCACGGGTAGCCCGCTGGCGGGGTGAAGCTGCCGTGCACCACACCGTTTCCGTCGACCACCGGGCACACGCCGCCGTCATTCCCGGCGAGCGTCCCGGTCGATCCGCCGGTTCCACTCGACGCGCCGCCGCTCGCAGCGGTGATGGGTCCGCCATCGTACGCGCCGCCGGTCGCGGCGGGCGCGCCGCCGGTCGTCGGCATGCCGACCGGACCGCCGTCGTTGGCGCCGCCGCTCGCGCTGCCAGATGCGCCGCCGTTGCCGTCGACCGGCTTGCCCTCGTCGCCGAGGCTGTGCGGGGCCGTCGAGCACGCCGTCGACAAAGTCGCACCAACAAACCAAATCGAAAGTGCCCCCAGAGTCGTCCGTTTCGAAGCCTGTGTAGTCATCGTGTCCTCCTGGCTCTTTCAATGTCGGAGGGGGCGACTCGGATCACTTCACGCCAGCGATCTGCTCGAGCCGCGATCGATTCGGTGAACCGGGGTGTCGCGACAGGTAGCTCGCCGCCAAGCGCGACGCTTCCGTCGTGCGCCCCGCTTGGACGAGCGCTTCGATCCGGAGCATGGCGGCTTCGTTGTCGAGGACGTGCGTACCGGCGAGGCGATCGTAAGCGTCGAGGCCGCGAAGGACCCGCTCGGGGTCGCCGGCGGAGAGCGCGAGGCGGGCGTCGGACAGCGCCGAGAGCTCGGCGGTGATGGCCGGTGCGGCACGGTCCGAGGCGAGGGGAGCGACCACCAGGGTGGACGGATTGCCGGCCGTTTCCGAACGTGGCGTGACGCTGCGCGCGGCGTGTTCCACCCGCGTGGCGTCGGCGGCGGAGTGACCCGGCATTTGCCGGCTCGGTGCGACCGAAGACGCCGAGGGCTCGTCGAAGCGCGCGGTCGGCACGAGCTCCGGCGCGCTGGTTTCCGCGACGACGCGAGTCCGCGTGACCCGAGCGGGCGCGGGGCTCGACGCGTCGCTCGAGCTCGGATGGCTGACGAACGGCGGGCTTGACGCCAAAAGTCGATGCGCGACGATCGCTCCCCCTCCGCTGGTGACGAGTCCCGCGGAGAACCCGACGGCGAGCCATTTCAGGAACACGGTGCCGGTAGCGGCGTGGCTCGACGCCGCGCCGAGAGCTTGCGAGCCGCCGTTGATCGCCGCCGCGGCGCTCGCGAGGGATACCGCGCCGCCGGCCGCCGCGATCGACAGCACCCCGCGCCGGATTTCGGCGTCGCTCGGTACGTCGAACCGCGCCGAACCGAGGAGTGCCGTTTCGAAGTCGTCTTCGGGGTCGTCCAGGAGTCGTTGAAACGTCATGGGGCTTCTCCGCGACCGGCGCGCGCTTTCAGGCGTCGAGCTGCCGCTTGAAACTGTTCGCGAGCGCGCCGTAGCCGTGAGGCGACCGTGCCGCGCGGGATGCCGAGCGCCTCGGCGATTTCTTCGTGCGTCATGTCCTCGAGCTCGAACAGCACGAAGGCAGCCCGCAGATCCGGCGCGAGCGAATCGAGCGCCTCGTCGAGCAACGAGCGAAGCCGGCGTTGCTCGAGCAGCTCGTCGGCGAGCGGCGCGACGCTCGGGACGTCGAGTACGTCGCTCTCGACGTGACGTGCGCGATGCGCGGCGCGCGAGCGCCGCCAGTTGGCGGCGGTACGGATCGCGACGGAAACGACGAACGCGCGCTCGCTCTCGACGCGGATCGCGTCGCGGCGCTGCGCGGCGATCAAAAAGACGTGTTGCGTCGCGTCGTCGAGCCCGTCGTAAACGCCGAGCCGGCGGAGCACGCTCCACACTTCGCGATAGTGGTTTTCGGCGAGCCGGCGTGCGACGTCGCCCGGCTCCGTCGTTCGAACGGCCACGGGATCCGCCTCGTCGGGCACGGTCGCGCCGAGCGACAGCGGAGCCGTGACGAGGTCGCGGAGCATGGGGATCGGGATCTCAATGTCGGGGTCGCGTCGCCGGATCACGGAATCGACACTCCGACTCCCAGGTTGGCCGCGAACGCCGCGGGCGGCACGCGATACAGCGAGTTTTTCCTTGGATCGAAGTAGAACCAGTCTCGTTCGAAGGGGAATGACGTGCCGAGGTCGACGGCCGCGAAGAGGGGACCCAACCCGAATGCGCCGCGCACGGACAGGCCGGGCGCGACCCACAAGATTCCCGACGATTTCCCGACACCACCCACATTTCCGGACCCCTCGAGCCTGCCGACTTCGAACGACGCGCAGGGTCCGAGCCAGGCGTGATCGCCGTCGAACCGGACGCGGATCGGGCACCCGACGGCCCGACCGGAGAGCAAGTGAAACGACGCGCTCGACCCGCCGTCGTGAAACGACGAGCTCGGCGCGTAGTGAAGGTACGCGCCCAAGAACGGCGACACGAGGGCGCGCGCGGTCGACTCGGCGTGGGGGCCGACCAGCACGTCGAGCGCCGCGGCGTCGGTCATCATCGACGTCACGCCGACGAGCGCGCTCCCCCCGAAGGCCCACGACGTTGGCGAGCTCGCGCGCGAGTCGCGGCGGTCGCTCCGGTCCTGGTCGATCGACGGAGGCCTCGTAGTCGATACCGGCGGAGCCGGCGGCGTCGCAGGCGTCGCGACCGCGGGAGGTTCGGGGGACGACGCCGGTGCTGCGTCGGCGCCTCCGTCGGCGCCCGGCGTGGTAGGAACGGCCGCTCCCGCGGCGGCGCGGCGGCCCGCTTCGGGGTCGACGAGAATCGCGATGACGAGCGCCGTCGCGTCGACGGTTTCGGCGCACGTCGCCGCGGGCACGAGGCGCGTCGTCGGCGATTCTCCAGCGCGCTCGTCCACGATCGCGGCCTGAAACGTCCCCGCGGTCTTGCTCACGATCACGAGGATCCGTTCGCTCTGCCCGGTGTTCTCAGCGAACACGGTATCGGGTGTGTAACGATTCAGGGAGGCGACCAGAGCGGCGCGGTCCGGACAATCGCCCGGCGCCGAGTAAACGAGCTCGAATCGCTTTTCCTCGGGCGCCGCCCTCACCGACGTCCCGAGCAGGCAGGGCGCCAGCGCGAACGCGAACGAGGGCCACGCGAAGCGTCGCGCACGACCGTTCGACCGCGTCGACGGCCACATCGACGAGCGTCTCCTCGACATGGGAACGCGCATCCTAGTCCGCGTGCCACGGCGATCCCAGGCCGAGGGCTTCGACGCACGCGAGGAGCGAACCGCTCACCGGAACCGAAAAGGTTCGACGCTCGCCGGTGTCTGGATGGTCGAAGCCGAGCTCTGCCGCGTGCAAGGCCAATCGGTGGAGGCCGTACTCGGTGCGGAAGTACCGGTTGTGCTCTCCTTTGCCATACTTCACGTCGCCGATGATCGGACAGGAGACGTGCTTCAGGTGTCTCCGGATCTGATGCATCCGACCGGTGAGCGGAATTGCTTCGACGAGCGCGTAGCGGCCGGAGGTGCCGAGGCATCGAATCCGCGTCACGGCTCGGACCCGCGGACCGCCCTCTTTGTTGGGGATCGGGTGGTCGATCTCGCCGTCTTCGGGGTGGCCGCGGGTGAGCGCGAAGTAGCGCTTCGCGACGCGACCCTCCTCGAACGCCCTGCCGAGCGATCGCGCCGCGTCGGGGTGAAGCGCCATCACCACCGCGCCACTCGTCCCGCGATCGAGGCGGTGAACCGGGTACACCCACGCACCCGTCGCGTCCCGCACGGCGCGGAGCAGGTCTTCAGCGTCGTTGGCGAGCCCGCGGTGAACGATGACGCCCGAAGGCTTGTCGACGATCACGAAGGAGGCTTCGCGGTGTACGAACGAGACCTGCACCGACCAACGCCAGCACGGGATCTCGCGGGAGTAAAACTCGGGCGGCGCCGGGGCGCGCGAGACGCCGTTCTTGACGCGCCGTCACCTCGCGAACATACCGAAACCGATAATGGTGGGTGCTCGCGCGAGATCCCTTCGCTTGTTGGTTCGGTTCGGCTCGGCTGCGGCGTTCGTGACGTCTTTCGGCGTCGTTCGCGTTGCGCGAGCGGAGGTCCCGAGCAATTCCGTCGCCGCGCAGGCGCTCTTCGACGAAGCGCGCCGTTTGATGGCGAGCGGCAAGTACGACGAGGCCTGCCCGAAGCTCGTCGAGAGCGAGCGCCTCGACGCCGGAGCGGGCACGCTCCTCAATCTCGCCGATTGTCATCAGCACCAAGGCCGTATCGCGACGGCGTGGAGCGAATTTTTGGAGGCCGCGGCCGTCTCGCGATCGAATGGAGAGACGGCGCGCGAACAAGCGGCGCGACAGCTCGCGGCCGCGCTCACGTCGCGGCTGTCGTACATCACGATCGACGTCGCCGCGGGACAGATCCCCGGCTTCCAGATGACTCGCGACGGCGCCATCGTCGGCGAGGCGCAGTGGGGTACGCCGATCCCCGCCGACCCCGGCGATCACCTGGTCGCTGCGAGCGCCCCGGGACGACGATCGTGGCGCGCCAACGTCACGGTACGCCCCGGTGATGCCACGACGGCGGAGATCGCCGTGCCGTTACTCGGCCCCGAGCCGGCGTCTTCACCCGTTGTCGCGTCGGCGACGACGGTCGCGCCAGTGGACGTCGCCGCGGTCTCCACCGCGCCGGCATCGGGTCTCGGCACGCAACGCACGCTGGCCCTCGTCGCCGGCGGCGTGGGGGTGGTCGGCGTGGGCCTGGGAACCGTGTTCGGATTCATCTCGAAAGCGAAGCACGACGACGCCGAACACCATTGCGTCGGGAGTGTCTGCCACGATCAGCAAGGGGTCGATCTGAAGTCGCAGGCGATCACCGCGGGGAACGTGGCCACGGTCGCCTTCATCGTCGGCGGGGTCGCCCTCGCCGGCGGCGCCGTGCTCTGGTTCACTGCGCACTCGAACGGCGAGTCGCAGGCCCAGGTCGGTTTGGGGTTGGGCACCCTTCACGTCGCGGGGCGATTCTGATGCGGAGCGGCGTGCGCATCCTCTTCACGGTGTTCGTCGGTTCGAGCGCGTGCAACGCGATTCTCGGCAACGACCCTGGCCACTTCGAACCGGCAAGTGGAGGCAGCTCGAGCGGCGGCGCAAGCCACGACGCCGGCATCGATTCGTCTCCGAATACCACCGGCGGCGCGGGCGGTTCGAGTGGCGCGACGGGCATGGGCGGTTCGAGCGCTGTGGACTCGGGCACTGGCGTCCCCGACGCGTCGGGACCGCCGACGCGAGTCGGCCAGCCGTGCACCCCGCGCGGCGCGCTCGGCTGCGACGGGCCCGCGTCCGTGCGGGAGATCCTCTGCGGCCCCGGCGGGAAGTGGGTCGACAATGGGACGTGCACGGGAACCAATCGTTGCGACTCGGCGACCGGAGTCAACCAGGGCACGTGTCAGCCCATCGTCGCGGAGTGCGCGGATCACGCTCCCGGCGATCACGTCTGCATCGACACCAACGTCGAGGCGTGCGGCGTCGATCTCGTCACGTCCGAGGTCGTGCAGCAGTGCAAACAACCGACTCCGGATTGCGCCAACGGAGCCTGTGCGTGTTCCGGCATCCTCTGCGGCACGGCGTGCAAGCACGTCGATTCCGACCCGGCGAACTGCGGCGCTTGCGGACACAACTGTAACGGCGGCAACTGCGCGAGCGGGCAATGTTTGCCAGTGCCACTCGCCACCGGACAGTTCGATCCCGGGGGGATCACGGTGGACGACATGAACGTCTATTGGTCCAACAACGGTGACTTCGGCGGCGCCCATGGGAGCGTTCAGGAGATCGCGATTGGCGGCGGCCCGATCATCGCCATTGCTTCCAGCGAGGCGGGCCCCTTGGGTATCGCGCTCACCGCGAACGACGTCTATTTCGTCGACGAAGGCACGAGTGCCGGCAACTACGACGACGGCGCCATCCGGCATGTGCCGAAGGCGGGCGGGACCGTCGTCACGCTCGCGGCGAAGCAGTCGTTTCCGGTTTCGATCGCCGTCACCGCCACGACCGCTTACTGGACGACGCTCGACAACGTCCTGCAAGTGAAGCTCACCGGTGGCACGCCCACGGTGGTGTCGTCCGGTACTCCCGACCAGCTCGTCGTGGATTCGAAAAATCTCTACATCGCCGGCGCCGACGGAACCGTGAGTCTCTTCCCCCTGGCGGGTGGCGCAGTGAAGACGCTGGCCACGGCGGCGGCGGGCGTGCTGCGCCTGACCATCTCGCCGACCGACGCCTACTTCACGACCGCGGATCAGGTCGTGCTGTCGGTTCCGATCCCGGCGGGCGGCACCATCGCGACCGTCGCGCGCACGCAGAACAGCCCCCTCGCCGTCGCGGTCGACGACAATTTCATCTACTGGACCACTCAGGGCACGTCGAATCGCAACTTCAACGACGGCGCGATCGTGAAAGCGCCGGTTGGCGGTGGCCCGACGGTGGTCATCGCGACCGCACAGGTCGACCCCAACAGCATCACCGTCGACGCGAACAACGTGTACTGGACCAACAAGGGTTCGGGGAACGGCACCGACGGAGCGGTGATGATGCTCGCGAAGTGAACCGACTTACTTGAGTGCCCGGGTCGTCCCCGCGTTCGCGAGGTACCCGGTGACGTCGGCGTCGGACACGGTGCCCGCGAACGAAAAGGCGGTCGCATCGAGCCGTCGAATGGCGATCTGGCTGCTTTTCGCGTCGAAGATCACGAGGAACACGGCGGAGTCGTTCACCGGACGATTGAACGCGACGGAGCCGCCGCCGGTAATGTCCTGGAACGAATAGAGCGTGGTCGTCGCCTCTACCGACGTCGTGACCCCACCGAGGATCTCCGCGACGTCGAGCTCGCCGCAACCCCCCTTGTAGGTCGGGTCCGAGCCCTCGCCGCGGCAGTTGCATCCGTACTGCGAGCTCCGGATGACCTGGGACGGCAAGATCCAGTACGCGGGCGTTTTCGCTCCGAGCGGCATACGAAATTCGGTCGCGAAGATCTTGCTGCCCGATGCGTCGCCGGCGAAGCCGTGAAGCGGAATGCCGGAGCTCCACCCGCAATCGCTCGATGCCGTCGATCCGTTGCAGAGCGCGCTCGACATCACGTTCACCTCGGTGCCCGCGGCGATCGAGCCGGAGAATTGCACCGGCGTGTCGCTCTCTTTCGTGCCGTCGGCGGTGACGTAGCTCTCGACGAACCCGCCGCACTCGTACCAATGCTTGTTCCCTGCGAAGACGAGACCCTCCGTCGTGCAACGGTCCCAGTACGCCGTCCGGTTCCACCCGCTGACGCCCGGGGCGTACACCGCGATGCGATAGAGCTCGACGGGCCCGGCGAACACCGGAGTCATCTCTTCGTTGAACGGCGCGAGCGCGCCGCTCACTTGCTTCGGCATCCGATATTCGGAGTCGCAGAGCATGCCGTTGGTGTCGCCGACGCAACCGGTCGCTTTCGACCACCCCGTGACGACCTGATCGTACGCGCCACTGGCGCCGACGTTGGTGTACGTGAGCGCGGAGACCTCCGTCTTGCCCGTGTTCGGCGTGAACACGTCTTGCCCGTGCGAGACGTTCCCCTGACCGCTCGCGGGACACGACGCGACGCTCGCGTCGCCGTTCGCGGTGCTCGTCGTTCCCCCCGACGCGGCGCCACTCGCTCCCGGGGTGCCGCCACCACCATTCGTGCCGCCGCCCGGAGCGCCCCCGCCTCCCGTGTTGCCACTCACGCCACCGTTCTCGGACGTCGAGGCGCCGCCCGACGAGGCGACGGTGCCGCCCGTCGCGCTCGATGTGCCGCCGCCGTTCGCGCCGCCCGATGACGAGCCCGCGTTTCCCGAACCGCCGTCGCGAGCGCCAGTACCGTGACCGTCGCTACCGCAGGCGATGGCCAGTGCGGCGAGCGATCCGACGACGAACAGACGACGAAAGGCGACGTGACCCATCGTCCAAGAATAGCTGCTCGCGTGGAGCCGCCACGTCGAAAGCGCACGCGCGTCAGTCGTTCATGCGGTGCGATCAGACCGAGCGCATCTCTGATATCGTCGTCGCCTGATGGAAATTTGGGCAGGAATTACCGCTGAATTCGCCGACGATCGGACCTTGGAGCTCCTGGTCATCGGGCTCGTGCTCGTTGCGACCACACGGGCGCTCGCGCTCGAAGGTCGAGAGCGTGCGCGAAGCGGGATGCTGCTCCTCATGCTTCACCTCCTGCTCGTCCCGATCGCGGGGATCTTGCGCGCGACGGGATCGACGTACTATCGCGAAACGCGCCTCGCCGCGTTGATGGCGGTCACGTTCGCGCTGATCGGGCTCATCGGCGTGCTGCTCTTCACGGTGCTCATCCCGAGGACGCGGATCAACGTTCCGCGGATTCTCCAGGACGTCCTCATCGCGGCGGTGTCGACTATCGCCGTGTTCACGCTCGCGACGCACGCGGGGCTGAATCTTTCGGGATTGATCGCGACGTCCGCCGTGCTCACCGCCGTCATCGGTCTCGCTTTTCAAGACACGCTCGGCAACGTCGTCGGTGGGCTCGCCCTTCAGCTCGACGAGTCGGTCGGCGTCGGCGATTGGATCAAGGTGGGCGACGTCACGGGGAAGGTCACCGTGGTGCGCTGGCGCTACACCGCCGTCGAGACGCGCAACTGGGAAACCGTCATTTTGCCGAACAGCTTGCTGGTGAAAGGGCAGGTGTTGGTTCTCGGACGGCGCACCGGGCAGCCGCTCCAACTACGACGCTGGGTTTATTTCAACGTGGACTATCGATTTGCGCCGAACCAGGTGATCGAGGTCGTCCTCGCCGCGCTGAGCGGCGCTCGCATCGAACGCGTCGCGGACAATCCCCCTCCGACCTGCGTGCTGATGGACCTCGATCAGAGTTCGGGAAGATACGCGGTCCGGTATTGGCTCACGGATATCGCCGTCGACGACCCGACCGACAGTGTCGTGCGCACCCGCGTGTACTACGCGCTTCGACGCGCCGGCATCCCGCTTTCGCTTCCCGCGCAGCAGGTGTTTTTCACGCCGGACACCGACGAACGCGCGAGTCACCAAAAGAACGTCGACCCCCAGAAATGCAGCGCTGTGCTCGCTCGCGTCGACTTGTTCGCGCGTCTGGCCGACGACGAGCGAGCTGGACTGATCGACCACGTGACCTTTGCCGCGTTCGCGCCCGGTGAGATCATCACGCGGCAAGGCGCTGAGGCGCATTGGCTCTACGTGCTCGCGAACGGCCGGGCGACGGTCCGCGTGAAGACGCAAGACTCCTCGGAAGCGCAGGTGAACAAGCTCGATGCAGTCGACATTTTCGGCGAAATGAGCCTGCTCACCGGTGAGCCGCGCGCGGCCACCGTGGTGGCCGAAACCGCGGTCGAATGCTACCGGCTCGATCGCGAAGCATTTCAGGCTCTTCTCAAGCGGAGGCCGGAGCTCGCCGAACACATGGCTGACGTGCTCTCTACGCGGAGCGTTCAGCTCGCCAAGGTGCGGGAAGGGCTCGATCACGACGCAGCGAGCGCGCGTCACGGCGCGATGCGGACGGACTTGCTCTACAAGATCCGCGACTTCTTCGGCCTCAGTGACGACCCGCCGAGCGCTGGGCCGAAGTAAATCATCGACGCGCCCACCGTTCGCCATCACCGAGTCAAAGTGCCGCGCCGCCGCGCATTGTCGTCACGGCGCTGCGGAACGTTCGCGAGCGAAGCGAGCCCGCCGAAGGCGGCGGGGGGAGCGGTCGCGTCAGCGAGCCAAGGCCCCCCCTCTCAACGGTAGCGGTAACGCCGGTACCGGCCGCCGCCGATGAGGTGCAAGAGCGCAACGAACAGCGCCGCGCCGATGATCGACCAGAGCACCGGGAACGGATGATGATCGACGTTGATCATCAGCAATTCCGGGAGCCTCAGTCGCTGCGCCAGGAACGTACCGAGGAGCGCTCCGACGAACCCGAGCACGATCGAGACCAAGAATCCGCCGCCGCTGCCGCCGCCCATGGCTCGCCCGAGCGCGCCACAAATGCCGGCAATGACGAGCAGAACCAATAGCCCAGTGAGTGTGATCGCCATGTAGGCCGAGCTTTGCAAAAGCCGGGCCCATGGGCGGCGCGACACGGTGGCGCACTCTGCCTCGCGTGGCGCGCTACTTCACCGCGGGGAGCGCGACGAGCTCGTCGATGTTCGGCTGAAGCACGATCTCGATGCGTCGATTCTTCAAGCGACTCGCCGGCGTGTCGTTCGGGGCGACCGGGTCGAACTCGCCGTAACCGGCCGCGGAGAGAAGGCCCGGTGGAACGCCGAGCTTCACGAGGTAGTGGACGACCTCGACGGCGCGCGCGGTCGACAAGTCCCAGTTCGAGCGGAACCGTGACGACGTGATCGGCACGTTGTCGGTGTCTCCGGCGACCTGAAAACGACGATCGGGGATCGTCTTCAACACCGCCGCCACTTGAGCGATCGCCTTTTGCCCGTCCGGCTTGATCAGGGTCTGGCCCGAATCGAACAGGACGTCGTTCGCGAGCTGAAGGACCATGCGCCCGTCGCGAAGCGTGACCTTGAGTTGTCCCGCGTCGACCATTTTTTGAAACTTCAGGACGAGCTGTTTGAAGAGCGCCGCCCGCGCGTCCGCTGCCGCTTGACCCTTTCGCAGCTCTTCGAGTCGCGCCTTCGCTTCGGTGAGCGCGGCGGAGAGGGAACCTTTCTCGGACAGCAAGGCGTCCGCGTTCTTGCCGAGCCGTTCGAGCTCGACCTTCAGCTCCTGATTGATGGCCGTCGCGTCGTCGAGCTGAGTTTGCAAGTCGTGAAGCGACACCTGGCCCTGCGCGAGATCTTGGTCGCGCTTTTCAGCGAGATCTTGAGCGGCCTTCAGGGCCTCGTTCAACTCGTCGATCTTCTTGTGAGCGTCCGCGGCGTCGGCGGACGCTTGGTCCGCCGCGGCGTGGGCGCTCTTGGCGTCGGCGACGGCAGCGTCGTATTTGCCCTTCGGGACGCAGCTCGCCAGCGCGCAGACGGCGAGCACCGGCACGTGTCGTTGGAAAAAACCGCTCATGGCGCGCGGACGCTAGCACAGTGCTCCCAGCGGCTCCGGCGGTTCCCGCTCCAGTCGATCGTCCGCCATTTTCGCTGCAGATTCGCGCGACCGGGACGTGCGGGCGGTTCGGTCCCGGACTCGAAACCGCGCGGCGTCGGCCTCCGTCGCGCCCGGTCTGTGTGGCCCTGAAGTTTACGGAGTGACTGCACACGAATCACACATTGTGTATATCAATGCACGACGCAGCGCTCATTGTGCAGGTCATTGCACGACGAGATCGCTTGTTTGTGTGAACATCGATCGCATTTTTCGCGTAGTCTGCGACGTGTGACTGCGGCCGCAAGAGCCGCAATTTCGTTCCGTAGAGCGGCGCGCTTCCTCTCCCCGATTCGGCGCTTCGCTCACTTCTCGTCGCTCGACGGCTCGAGCGCGTTCAGAGCGCGCGATCCCTCGACGTCGTGTGACTCGTTCCATCGGGGCGTTCACCGCGTGGGGTTGTATGGCCATGAAACGTTTCTCTTCGGTGTTTTTCTGCTGCTTCGTCTTCTCGTGCTCGAATTCGCCAGCACGACCGGTCGCGTCTTCGGGGGAAGATGCGCCGCGCCAGGCGCTCGCCGCCGGACGTTTCGTCGACGCGCTTCGATTGTGCGGCGGCGCGGTGCCCGACGCGGGCTCACGACCTGATGCGGCAACGTCGCTGGTCGATGGAGCGACGCCTGCCGGCAGCTGCGACGAGCAATGGTGCCGTCTCATCGCCCGCACGATGCTCTGGGTGGACGATTTCAACCAATATCTGCTCCCGGTGTACGGGAATCAGGACCCGTCGACGTTCAAGGTGGACGACGCCATCTTGCCGAAGCTGGTCGAAATTTCGAACGAGATGGACGTGATCAGCGGCTCGGTCGACCCGATCCTCGACGCCAAGTGCGAATACGACGCGCCGCACGTCCCGTTCCTGTTCGGCAACGCCGCGGATCCGGTCGTCCTTTCCGACATCCGTGGGACCTGGACGCCAGCGGCCGCCGCCTTCATCGGTGCGAGCGTCGATAGTCTGCGCTACCTCTTTCAGGTCACTCTAGGTCCGGTTCCGGTACAGCCAGCGCCACCCGGCGAAACGGCACCGCTTCTACCGGCGCGCATGCAGTCGGTCCACGATCGCATCGCGGCGATGGACGCCTGGGTGCACGCACACCCTACGACGCCCGACGAGCTGAAAGGCGGATGGAACGACGCCAACGGCGATGGCCGCATGGACCAGGGGGATCACCTCCTCATCGACCTGTTCAATCCCGGCACCGATCAGCGGACGTTCGACTATTCGGGCGTCACGCCGATCGATCACGAGTCGTTACCCGTCGGCGCGTTCACCCCGACGGCCCAGCTTCCCGCTGCAAAATGCGGCTATCAGAAGTTTCACATCGACACCCTGTTCGACACGAACGTGGGCACGACCGACGGCATGTCGTTTTCGCCGGACGGCACGAAAATCGCGTTCCCCGAGCAGGTGAACGGCACGTACGAGGTACAGATCGCGAATCTCGACGGATCGAATCCGACCTGCATCACCTGCAATCAACCGGCGTCGTGGAACGACGGCGTGCGCTGGCGTCCGAAACATCCGGACACGTTGCTGTTCATCTCGACGCGCGATCATGCGCACTCGACGGGGGGTGCCGGTGGCGGTTTCGGACAGGAGCTCTACGCGATGCGGTCCGACGGTTCGCAGCAAACGCGGCTCACCACCAGCGGCGCGTGGGCAACGAACTATCACGCCAATTTTTCCAGCGACGGAAATCGCATCGTGTGGGCGACGACTCAGGGCCACACCTGGGACGTCATGGTCGCCGACTTCGTCGATGACGCGAGCGGGTTTCACCTCGCGAACGAAAAGCGGCTCACCCACGACACGACCTGGTGGGAGACCCACGACTTTTCGCTCGACGGAACGAAGGTGCTGACCACGAACACGCGCGCCGGCTGGCAAATGGCGGATCTGTACACGGTCGACATCGCGACCGGAGCGCTGACTCGGCTCACCGACGACCCATCGTGGGACGAGCACGCGCACTTGTCGCCCGACGGGCGCAAAATATCGTGGATCAGCGGACGCTGGCGTCCGGCGAGCGCGCTTCGGCTCACCGACGGCTCGCTCGACGCGACCTACGATTTTTACTGGATCGGACCAGCCATCTTGCTCAATTTCGTGAATCCGCCGGCGGGGTTTTCGACCGAGCTCACCCTGATGGATGCCGACGGGTCGAACGTGACGAGGCTGACGACCGACGACCAGGTGTGCGCGGACAATCAGTGGAGCCCGGACGCGACGAAGATCCTGTTTCGACAATCGCCGCAATCCGGCGGCGGCGCGCGACTACGCCTGCTCTCGTTCGACGACTGCAAGTAGTCCCTCGAGTCCATCGAAGCGATGGGAATTTCGAGTCCCCCGACTGGCGAGGGCCTCAAAATTCCCGCGCCATTGGTGAGGTCTGACTCGAGCACTGACTGTCTTAAAGTGCATCGATTCGAATGAATCGATGCACTAGTACCTCGAGCCTATCGCCGGCTCTACTTGTGCTGGATCGTCCCGTCGGCGAGAGCTGCGACGGTCAAATCTTCCCCGCCGATGAGGACGCCGTTCACGAACACTTGCGGGAACGTGGGCCAGCCGCTCCAGAGCTTGATCGCCAGGCGCTCTCGCCACTTCGACAGGTAGCCGCCGTATCCCAGATAGTGAAACGTGACGCCCGCCGCTTCGAGCGCGCGTCGGACGTTCTTCACGTGCGGATTGCCGGCCATTCCCAGCACGACGACGGGGTGTTCCGCCACCGCGCGTTCGACGTCGCTCACGACGTCGGAGTGGAACGACGTCATGTGTCGAATCGCGGCGTTCGACAAGCGGGAGCGATCGAGCGAGGGACGCGACGCTTCGGTTTCCATGGGCGCATGGTACTCGCGCCGCGTCGCAAAACCCAACGCCACGCCAGGGGATTCTAGCATACGAGACAACGTGACGCTATAGTGGAAGTCGGCCGAAGGGTGGCGGGCGCTTTGCGCTTGCCGCAGCCCGCGGCCGGCTTCACGTTGCCGCAAGGAGAGTTCACCATGTCACTACACATCGGCAGTATTGCCCCCGATTTCGAGCAGGATTCGACCCACGGCCGCATTCGTTTTCACGACTGGCTCGGCTCGAGCTGGGGCGTCCTCTTTTCTCACCCGAAAGACTTCACGCCGGTCTGCACGACCGAGCTCGGTCGCGTCGCCAACTTGAAGGACGAGTTCGCGAAGCGCAACGTCAAGGTGCTCGCCGTGAGCGTCGACGACGTCGAAAGTCACAAGAAGTGGATCGGCGATATCGAAGAGACGCAGCGCGCGAAGCTGGAGTATCCGATCCTCGCCGACTCCGACCGCAAGATCGCGAAGCTCTACGACATGATTCACCCCGAGGCGAACGACACGCTCACCGTTCGCTCGGTATTCTTCATCGATCCGAACAAGAAGATCCGCGCACTCATCACGTATCCCGCGAGCACCGGCCGTAATTTTCAGGAAATCCTCCGCGTCATCGACTCCTTGAAGCTCACCGACGAGCACAAGGTTGCGACGCCTGCCGATTGGAAACACGGCGACGACGTCGTCATCGTGCCGGCGCTGCAAGACCCCGAAGAGATCAAACGCCGCTTCCCGAAGGGTTACCGCACCGAGCGCCCGTATCTCCGCCTCACGCCCGATCCGTCGAAGTGAGCGCGCGTCAGCGGCGTCGATAAGACCGCCGATCCGACCGCTGACTCAGCAGCGTCGTCGGACGTTGCCCCAACTCGCGGGCGCCCGCGCTTCTCGCGAAGCGGCGCCCGCGGTCTTCCCCAAGGCCGTGCTCGCGCCCAAGCCCGCTGCGCGCGGCCGGGGAAGCACCGTCGCAAAGGGCGCGAGACGCTCGTCGCCGGCCCATCCAGAGCTCGGGTTTGCGATACTTCGATGCATCGAAGTATCTACGATGGCCTGCCAGACCCCCTCGAAATCGAGGGCGAAAATCCGAGCCGCGGAGAGCGATCCCTCTCGCAACCCGCGACCGATTCGCGGCGGCTAACGCGCACGAGTTACTATCGGGACGAACCCGGGCCAGCCCGGAGTCGCACTCTGCGGTCCAATCCTCTGGATGGACACGCGCAGCCCCTCGCGCCTCGTCGATGAGTCAGATTTTTCCGCGGACGAGCTCGCCGACGACGGCTTTGGTGTAGATGGCCATGGTGCGGACGAGGGGGACGAAGTCGAGGGTGCTCGTGAAGGTGTCGGCGAAGCCGAAGGGGAGCATCTGCGGAATGAAACCGCGCGCGTATTCGAGCGCGAAACACTTGTCGGGCATGCGGTAGCCGCGCGCTTGGCCGCGCGGGAGACGATGCATGTCGCCGGCGCGATAGACGTTGCGCTCGAGGTCGCCTTCGGCGTACGCCCACTGTTCGCCTTCGAGAATGATGAACCAATCTTCCGCGGAGAAGCGACCCGAGTAGCCTTCGGTACCGATCGGCGATCCGAACACGATGACGTATTCCGTGATCGACGCATGGAGCACGCACATCTGGCCCATCGCGCCGCCGGCGTTGTTGAAGACCCAGTCGACGCGCGAACGGATGTGTCCCGGATAGCGTTCGGCGAGCTTCTTGCGGATGGCTTCGACTTTGTCGGCGGTCGGCAGATCGAGAACTGAACGCGCGACGGCCTGAAGAACTTCGGGTTCGAACACGGTACTCATGAAGGGGCGGCGAGCATCTCCTCCGGCCCTCGGAACTGCAAGCGGCGCGACGTGGGAACCGGTGGTAGGCTACGGGCTCCGTGACAGCCGCCACCAGCACGCCGGTTCCCGGGCCACGCGCCAAATCGATGGATTTTTCAGCGCTGGCCGCCTTGTCCGACGAACGGATCGACGTGATCACGGGGGCGCTTTTGATCGCGAAAGACGAATACCCGGGGCTCGACGTCGAGCGTGAGCGCTCGCGCTTCGACGAGCTCGCGAAACCCATCGGTCGGCTCGACGGCCTCGACGCCGCGGAGCAGGCGACCGTCGTGTCGGAATATCTCTTCGGCGAGTGCGGCTTTCGTGGAAACTCGGAAGATTATTACGACCCGAAGAATACGTTCGTGAACGATGTGCTCGATCGGCGTCGCGGGATCCCGATTTCACTGTCCGTCGTGTACGCCGAGGTGGCGAAGCGCGCGGGCGTCGTGGCGAACGGCATCGGATTTCCGGGGCACTTTCTGGTGCGCATCGAGAGCGAATCGGGCGGCCCGATCGTCGTCGATCCGTTCGGGTGTGGGCGCATCGTGGGGCCCGGCGCGCTCGACTCGCTCCTCGAACGGGCGCATCGCCGAGCGCGCAAGGTCGATCGCTCGCTCTTGCAACCCGCGCCGCCGCGCGCCGTGCTCGTGCGCATGCTGATGAACCTGAAAGGCATTTACGCGTCGCGCGGCGAGCTCGCGCGGCTCCTCGTCGTCCTGTCGCGCATCCTCGAGCTCGAGCCGGATTCGCCGAACGATCGGCGCGATCGCGGGCTCATCGCGATGCGCCTCGGCTCGCCGCGCGTGGCCGAGTCCGATTTGCGGCGCTATCTCGAGCTATCCCCGGAAGCCGGCGACGTCTCGGAAGTCCGCCGCGCGCTCGGCTCCGTCGTCGATCGTGCCTCGCCGGCGAATTAGTCCTCGGATCCAAGATTCAGGGGACTTGGCCGTGTCTGCGACGGCTCGGACGGCCGCGCGCCAAACCTCTGGCCTCACTCTTTGTCGCAGTGATAGTCGCCGAGGAAGATCAAGGCGCGCGCGCATTTCACCGAGACGCGCGTCGTGCCCTTTTCCTTCGTGAAGACGTATTCGTGCGAAAACGGTGAGCGGGAAAACTCGACCATTTGCACCGGGCACATCTGCCCGCCGCACGCCGTCTGGGCGGCGAGCTTTTGGACGTCGCTGTTGTCGGAATACGTATTGATGAAGCCGAGCACGGTGAGCCCGAGCAGCACGACGGGGATCACGACGCGGCGGACGACTCCGGCCTCAGCCATGGGCGACGCTCGTGCTCATTTCGCTCCCCCGACTTCGAGCTCGTAGAACGGCGATTCGCGATCCTTCGGCCAGTAGAGTCCCGCGCCGATGATGAGCAAATGCTTCTGCAGGAGCCCGCGATAGTAAGAGCCGTTCCGGACGAAGATGTCTGCGTCGGTTCGTTGGCGATCGACGTTCTCGCGCAGGTCGCCGCGCGTCGTGATCTCGAGGTAGACGAGCCCCTTGGCCATCGCGGCGATGTTCGCGACGGCGGGCGCGACGTCGGGATCGGGCAGGTACTGAAGGACGCCCTGACACACGATGAGGTCGTACTTCTTCCGGTCGCGCCAGCGCGCGATATCGCGGTGCTCGTAGCCGTGCTTCTTGCACATGGCGGCGCTCACCTCGGTACCGGTGTACTTCGCGCCCTTCTCGTTCTTGGCGATGTAGTCCTTCCAGAGGCCGACGCCGGCGCCGATATCGAGGACGCTCTTCACCTCGAGCTTATTCCACTTGGCATACGCGAAGACGAAGTCCGCGAGATGCGCGTGCTCCTCCGCCCCGTGCACGCGAGTCGCAGGGTTTTCGTAGAAGCGGTGATAATAGGCTTCGTCGAAGCGGCGAAACCGGTCCATGGCGCGGAGTCTATCGCGAAGCCCCGGTTCCCCAGTGATCGAGCGCAAGGCCGCGGTCGTTTTTTCCGAGCAGGCGACTCCGCCAGAAGCGACCGCCCGGGTTGACCATTTAAATATACGAAAATAGTCGCAAATTATTGCTTATTGCGTTCATGCGCATAGACGCATATATAGATTGGGTGACGATCGCGCCGAACGCGGCTCTCGATGCTCGCTGGCACCTCTATCGAGTGCTCGCTGACCCGGTGCGACTGCGCTTGCTCGCGCTCGCCGAAGAAACGGAGCTTTCCGTCGGAGAAATCGCCGAGCTCCTCGAACAGACGCAGCCGAACGTGTCGCGCCACGCGACCGCGTTGCGACAAGCGGCGCTGCTCGCCGATCGACGCGACGGAACGCGGACATTTCTTCGTCTCACGGCGCGCGCCGCGCAAGATCCGGTCGTCGCCGATGCGCTCGCCGAAGGGCGACGGCTCTGTACCGAGGACGGCAGTCTCGCGCGGGTGAACGCCGTGGTGCGCGCGCGCGATGAGCGGACGCGCGAATTCTTCAGCGCGTCGCCGACCGAAGCCGAGCCCGACGCGGGCGATCTCTCGGCGTACCTGTACGCGTTCGGCGCGCTGCTCCCGCGGCGCGGCCTTGCGGTGGACGCGGGCACCGGCGACGGCACGGCGCTCGAAATGCTCGCGCCCATGTTCGACCGCGTGCTCGCCGTCGATCGGAGCGAAGCTCGGCTCGAAGGGGCGCGCCGCCGAGCCGCCGCGCGCACGTTCGACCATGTCGAGTTCCTGTGCGGTGAAGTGGACGGCGCAGAGGTGCGTCGCGCCGTCGGTGCCGGCGCGGACGTCGTCGTCGCCGGCCGCATGCTGCATCACGCACCCATTCCGGCGAAGATGGTCGCGTCGCTCGTCGACTTGCTCTTACCGGGTGGCCGGCTCCTGATCGTCGACTACGCCGCGCACACCGACGAATCGATGCGCGAGGCTCAAGCCGACGTGTGGATGGGGTTCGAACCGAAAGAGCTCGCCGCGTTCGCCGCGCAAGCGAATCTCACGTCGGCTCGCGTGCTTCCGATCCCGAGCGGCTGCTGGTCGAACGGACGACGCGGCCGCGCCGAGCGTGTACCGTGGCTTGCGCTCGTGGGAACGAAGTCGGCCGGCGTCGAGGTCGGTGCGAGCAAGAAAAACGGACCTCGGAAGGAATCCGACGTTCGCTCATGAGGTTTGGGATGCGAGAAACCGCTACCATGCGAGACCGTTTGTTGAAAAAGAACGCGGGCGCAACGCGCGCCGCGAAAGGGAGAGCACGATGACCGAGAGCGCAGCCGCAAAGTCCGCCACCACGAAAACCCAGGTTCCCACCGTCGATGGCGGCCACTACCACGTCGCCGACATGAGCCTCGCCGAATGGGGTCGGAAGGAAATCGAGATCGCCGAGACGGAGATGCCCGGCTTGATGGCGCTCCGCGAGGAATTTGGCGCGAAGCAGCCGCTCAAGGGCGCGCGCGTCGCGGGCTGTCTCCACATGACCATCCAGACCGCGGTGCTCATCGAGACCCTGAAGCACCTCGGCGCGGAAGTGACGTGGACGTCGTGCAACATCTACTCGACGCAAGATCACGCCGCCGCGGCGATCGCCAAGGCCGGCATTCCGGTGTTCGCCTGGAAGGGCGAGACCGAGGGCGAGTACTACCACTGCATCGAGCGGCAACTCGTCGCGTTCAAGGGCAACAAGGGCCCGAACATGATCCTCGACGACGGCGGTGACCTCACGCAGGTCGTCCACGACAAGTACCCCGCCATGTTCACGGGTCCCGATCCGATCCGCGGGATCAGCGAAGAGACGACCACCGGCGTGCATCGCCTCTACGACATGTACAAGAAGGGCACGCTTCTCTGTCCGGCCATGAACGTCAACGACTCGGTGACGAAGAGCAAGTTCGACAACCTGTACGGCTGCCGTGAATCGGGCATCGACGGCATCAAGCGCGCGACGGACGTCATGTTCGCCGGCAAGGTCGCGGTCGTCGCCGGCTACGGCGAGGTCGGGAAGGGATGCGCGCAGGCGCTCCGCGGTCAGGGCGCTCGCGTGCTCGTCACGGAGATCGATCCCATCTGCGCGCTCCAGGCCGCGATGGAAGGCTTCCAGGTCACGACGATGGACGAGGCCGCGCCGCAAGCCGACATCGTCATCACCGCGACCGGCTGCCTCGAAGTCGTGCGCGGCGAGCACCTCGAAGTGATGAAGAACGAGGCCATCCTCTGCAACATCGGCCACTTCGACATGGAAATCGACATGCGGTACCTCGAAAATACGAAGGGGATCCGCGAAGAGAACATCAAGCCCCAGGTCGATCACTTCATCTTCCCGAACGGCAAGAAGATCATCGTGCTCGCCCGCGGCCGCCTCGTGAACCTCGGTTGCGCGACGGGACACCCGAGCTTCGTCATGAGCACCAGTTTCACGAATCAGGTGCTCGCGCAGATCGCCCTCTTCACCGAGAAGTACCCGATGGGCGTGCACCTCATCTCGAAGAAGCTCGACGAAAAGGTCGCGCGGCTCCACCTCGGCAAGCTCGGCGTGAAGCTCGACCAGCTCTCCACCAAGCAAGCCGAGTACCTCGGCGTCCCGGTGGATGGCCCGTACAAGGCGGATTTGTATCGGTACTAAACTAGGTAGAGAACGCCTCGACGCGCGCGGAGGTCACTCTTCGCGCGCGTTTCGTTTTTTGTTTGGGGCAACGTGCTCGGCGAGCGCGTCGCGGAGACGGCGTGATGCAGTCGCACGGATCAGCGACGGTCCCAGACGACGACGTCGTCGACGATGAGGTGCCCCCACCCGAGCGGCGAAGCGTCCGTGATCGTGAACTGGGCGGTCTTCCCTCGAAACCCGGAGACGTCGAAGATGCGTCGACTCGTGAGCTCGGTATCGCACCCGGTCACGGAGCCGACGACCGCGCCGTCGATGGTCAAGTTGAACAGGAGCCGCTGGAGGTCCCGTCCCCCGCCGAGTTGCACGGTGACGAAGTCACCGTCGATGACGAACGACGGCGATCTGAGGAAGCCCGTCGCGACATCTCCTAGCCCAGGAATCGAGGTGTCGATGTACTTGTTCGTCACACCGCCGGGCACGCCTTGCCCGACTATCGGAGTGCTCGTCGGCCAGGTGGCGAACGCCGTCCCGTCGGTGAAAAATGCCGGGTCCTGGCGCTCGAACTCGAACTTCCGAACCGCTACGTAGCCGGGCGGCGGTCGATCCCGCGGGTAGTCGAAGAACGGCTCGCTTCGCGGCGGGATCGCGCCCACGGCCGTCATGTGCTCCATCAGCTTGCTCTGGAGCGCGGGGTCGTGATTCACGCGGAAGTAGTAGTCGGAAAAAAACCAGAGGTCGCACGCGACCTCGTCGAGGGGTTTCGGATGGTCGTCGCGAACATACGCTTCGATCTCCTGAGGCACGTTCACCGCCGGCGATACGCCAGTGGCGCGCAGATCCGCGACGAGATCCGGAAAGTACGCCGACAGAAAGAACTCGTTTCCGTCGAGCATCAACCGCGTTTGGTGTCCGTAGGGTTCCGGATAGAAGGAGCGATCCCAGATGTCGGCGTTCCGCGACAGCAGATAACCGGGCGAGGTCGACTTCTCGTGGCCGGGACGGCCGCGCTCCGCGATCGGGGTATGAGCGACGAACCGATCGGTGAGCCCGTAGGTATCGATGATGGGCAGACCCGTGTCGTAGCCGATGATGCCGACACAGCCGAGCGCTACGATCGGGGTGACGCGTCGCCGAACGAAATGATTGTTCAAGGCCGACGCGATCGAACTACTGGGAGAAGAGATCTCGATGGGCGAGAATGACCTGACTTCGTAGAACGTGCGCTCGTCCGCCACTTGTGCGAATTTTTCGCCGGGGTGCACCAAGTCGAGCGGTACCACCGCGGCGGACGCGAGAGCGAGTGCAACGGCGAAGCCGACGCGCCACGGCCAGCGACGAGCCAGGGCCGTCCGAAGCCCGACTTCGGCCAGGATCGCAACCGGCGGCAACACGGCGCACAACAGGCGCCCGAGCATGAAGTCGCCACCGACCTTTGCGACGTACACCAGGTACAAGGGGACCCCGACGAGCGTGTATCGCGCGAGAACGGTTCTTCGCGCACTCCACGCGCCGAAGAGCATGAGCGGCAGCACACCCCAATACCCAGCCGCCAGCGTGCAGATCACGAGATAGACGCCTCCCTGGCTGAAGTACCAGTCCCCACCGGATTTGGCGTAGTACGTGTTGGGGAAAAAATCGGCGTAGTAGTGATAACGCCACACGAAGTAGGGCAGGTAGATCAAGAGAAACGGCGCAGCGTAGCGCGGCACTGTTCGCCGTCGCCCGCGATCGACCAGGAGCACGGCGCCGAGTGCAACGCACAGGATGGCGTGGTCGGGATGGGCGAGGACGGCCGTAACGGCGAGCAACCCTGCGGCAAGAGGTGCGTCCGCGTCCGCGCGCTCGACCGCGGCGATCATGGCGAGCGTGGCGAACATGGTCTCGAGCCCCGACGTCGCGTAAGAGGCGAACGTGTAGTTCAACCCGAGGAGCAACATCGTGACGGGCACGGCGACGGGGTGAAGCGTCCGCGTCATTCGGCGCGCCAGCACCTGACTCACGACGAGCGCTCCGGCGAAGCTCGCCATGCCGAGCACCAGCGCGGTTTGTCCGGCATCGAAACCGAGCCGAATGGCGGCTGCGATCAGCACCGTCCACAAGAAATTCGTGTACCCCTCGACGCGCTCGCCGGGATTGAACACGAGGCCGTGGCCCGCCGCGAGGTTCCGGGCGTACCTGAACGAGATGTACGCATCGTCGGACAACCAACGAAAGGACCAGGCGTAGGAGCACGCGCCGGCGGTCGCGGCGGTAGCGCACACGGCAAACACGATCCGCGAACCGAGCGGACCGAGCCGCCGCGCCACCAGATTGCGGGGCCACAGCGCGAATGCAATCGCCGCGACGAGAACGAGCGCGACGAGGCGGCCCGTGTAAGCGACGCGGGTTGCGTCGGCGAACCGCTGGAAAATCTCGTCGTACACGCTCGGGGTCGGTGCGCGAAAAGGGGATGGAAAAGGACCGACGGTCACCGCTGCGCGGCAAGCATAGTGGAGCGATGGGGCATGCGCATGCGCTCGTTGGAGGGACGTGGAGGGTGGACCGCTTCGCCGGTCGGAACGCGGTCATTCAGCGCATCGTCGGGTCGCTCACTCAGCACGGCGCAGCTCCAAACCCGACATGGAGAAGGTCGTGCCCGTCGCCGTGACGGCAATGTCGAGCAGGGTGCGGGAGTCGAGCGATATGCTAAACGGTGCGGCACTGGATCCTTCCGCGACGGTGCGGCCACGGGACGAGACGCGTACGGTCGCCGAACCCACCGGCGACAGCGTCTCGAGCCTCCAATTTCCAGCCGCGACGCCCACGCGATCGACCGCGGCGGTCGTCGACTTCGCGATGACTGCCTCGAAGGTGTCGTCGAGAGCGAGTCGCGCGAAAGCGGGGGCGTTGCTCGCGAAAAAGTACGCCGGGATCAAAACCCGATCGGCACGCTCTTGCACGCCGATGCGCCCGCTCTTGCGCATCCACAGTTCGCTGACGAGCGGATGCCGTCCGCGCCGTGCCTCGAAGCGGGCGAGCACGTACTCGTCCCTGAATTCGCGTCCTCGTACCATGTCGATCTCGGGGGAGAATTTTGCGTCGCGAGAGCAAGGCGGGACGGCGAAACAGACGATATCCGGTGCGCGGCGCAGATAGTACTTCGCGTCGCCGAGCTCATGTCCCAGAAGGTTTTCCCCCATGTTCTTGGGCCGATGATGGGCGAGGTAACGATCGCTGAGGCCGAGCAGGTCGAGCGCGGGGAGCTCGGAGTAAAAGGGGATCGACCCTGCGGCATCGACGGCCACGAGCGGCTGTTCCTTTGCGAAGCCACGCCCGAGCATTCGACCGACGGGGAGACCATCCCACTCCCATACCTCTTGCTTCGCCCAATTCGTCGGATCGAAATGCGTCCCCATGGCGGCGAGCACCGTAAGCGTCACACCCCAACGAACGGCGCCGCCTACGCTTTGCGAACGAACGTCGTGGGCGAGTATCGCCGAGAGCGAGATGCCGGCCAGCACGGCGACGCACGCCAGGTGCCGGTACGCCGGGAAAATGTCGCCTCCGACACTCACGACGTAGCAGACCCAGAGCGCGGCGAGCCCGAAGAGAAGCAGCGACAGCGGGCGCGAACGTCGGTCAACGGCTCCCTGCACGGTGCAAAGAGCGAGGGCAACCCACGTTGCGGCGAGAGGCAACAGGCTGTCGAGGCAGTACTGCACCCCGTCGTGGAACCGCCGCGTGCCGAACGCCACCTTCGCATAGGCGGTGTTGGGGACGTACTCGTGGTAGTAGAGGACCCTGAAGAGGAGTTGTGCGGCGACGAATCCGGCGACGGACAGGACGATGACGAGGCTCGGCCTGAACGCCCGTTTCCAGTAGCCGATCGGAAGGAGCACGGCGGCCCCGATGCCCCAGAGAAAGCCATCCGGGCGCGTCCAGCAGAGCAATCCGAACGAGAGCGCTGCGGCGATCCTGGAGCGGCGTCTTGCGAACTCGACGGCGTCGATGCTGGAGACGATTCCCCAGGCGAGGAGGGCGCCGACGAGCGGCGGCTCGAGGCCACCCATGCTCCAGACGGCGACGGCGTCGGTGGCGGCCAGCATCGCGATCGCGAGTGCCGGAGCCAGCCATTCGATGGGGCGCCGCGGGCGGGCCGCCGCTACCAGGGCCCCGAAGGTGGCCGACGTGCAGATGAGGCCGACGGCGCGCGCCCCGGACACGAGATCGATCCTGAACACGCCGGGGATCGCGCACAAGAGGACCCAGAGCAGGTTCGAGTAACCTTCGACGTGGTCGTCGCCGTTCCACGTGAGCCCTTGACCGTGAAGGAACCGCTCCGTGTAGCGAAGGGAGATGAAACCGTCGTCGGCGAAGAATGGCGAGTAGGCGCTGGCATGCCACCACACGGCGAGCGTGCCGAGCGCCACCACCGTCAGGGCAAGAAGGACGGGGTAGCGTCTCTCCGCCACCGTTCTCACGATTCGAAGAGCGCGCTGGAGCTGCATCAATCCCGCATCGCGACGAGCGGCGATGTTCTCGCCGCGCGCACGGCGGGCAAAAAGCCGCCGAGGACGCCCATCAAGCCGCCGGCCAGGAGCGCGGTCACGATGATCTTCACCGTGGGGACGAAGTTGAAGACGACCTCCGACCACGTCGCGAAGTTCATCATCGTGAACTCGACCCACATCATCGAGAGCGACGCGACCACGCCGACGGCGCCGCCGAGGAGCGCGAGCAAGACGGCTTCGAGCAAGAAAGAGACGAGCACTTGCCCGCCTGAAAAGCCGAGCGCGCGGAGCGTGCCGATTTCGCGCCGCCGATTGGCGACCGCGGCGTACATCGTGATGGCCGCGCCGATCATCGCGCCGACGGAGAAGAAGAACACGATCGCGCTCCCGAGGAACGAGATGAACTTCGACGTCCCTTCCGATTGCTTCTCGTAATAGTCGCTCTCGCGCTGCACTTTGAGGCCGAGCTGCTTGTCGTGCTCGACCTCGGCGGCGAAGACGTCGTAGTTCGCCGCGGACAGAAGGCGCACGGTGACCGACGAGACGATGCCGTTGCGACCGAAAGCGGCGCGGACCGTGTCGACGTCGCCCCACACCTCGGATTCGAACGACGAGCCCCCCGATTCGAAGACACCGACCACCGTCGCGGGACGGTTCTTGTTCAATTCGAAGGTCGAGCCGAGATCGATACCGGTGAATTTTCCCCGGATCCGCTTGCCGATGACGACTTCGTTCGTGCCGGGCTTCGCCGCGTGCCCCTCGACGATGTGCACCTGCGGACGGAGCGCGTACACCTCCGCGGCGACGCCGCGAACGAGCACGTTGGCGACCTGTCCCGGCTGGTCGACGAGCTGGGGTGCTATCACCACGACGATCTCGCCGGAGGCGATGGGCGCACCGCCTTCGCCGACTTTCACGCCGGGCGCGGCCTTGATCAGGCTCACCAGGTTGTTCTCGAGGTTACTCGACAGCTCGGCGTCCGAGCCTTTGCGAAGTACGATGGCGCTCTCCGCGTCTCCCGAATTGCCCATGGTGCGGCGGATGCCTTGGGCGAGCATTTGCGACGCGGCGAGCACGAAGACGACGAGCGCAACGCCGAGGACCGTGGCGATGGTCGTCGCTTTGCGAACGAAGAGACTGCGGACGTTGTAGGCGACGGGAATCATGGTGCGCCTCAGCCCACTCGCCGGAGGGCGTCGATGGTGTTCAACTTGGACGCTTGATAGGCGGGAATCGCGGCTACGAGGGCGGCGAGCCCGAGCGCGAGCAAGCCGGCGAGGATCGCGTCGTGCGGCGCGACCCGAAAGTACGGGAAGAAGCCGGACATGTTCTCCTCCAGGTAGCGACCCACGCCTTGATTGATGAACGGCACCGCGACGAGCACGCCGACCAGGCCGCCGATGGCTCCGATGAGCACCGCTTCGCCGAGAATGAACGCGACCAGGTGTTTCGGCTTGAACCCGATCGCGCGAAGGACGCCGTATTCGTGCGTGCGTTCGCGGACCCCCATCGCGATGGTGTTGCCGAGAATGAGCCCCATGATCACCAGGATGACGATCGAGACGTAGTTCATCGCCTTCAAGATCGCGGAGAACATGCCGAGGAACGACGTGTTCATCGCGCGCTCGCTCATGGTGAGCGTCTGGGTCTCTTGATCGGCGAACGAGTCGTCGATGCGCTTCGCGATGTCCGCGGCGTGACTCGGATCGTCGATGCGGGTCATCACCCAGCCGACGCGGTCCTTTTGCGCCGCCGAGAGGGACTCGTTCATGTAGTCCCAGTGAAAGAAGAACGTCGAGCGATCGACGCTGCGGCGCGCCGCGGTGTAGATGCCGTCGATCACGAACTCCCAGTCGCCCGGGTAAATAGAACCTTCGAGGGTGACCTTGTCGCCGACCTTCCAGCCGAACTGCTTCGCGAGGTGGTCGCCGATGATCGCGCCGCGCCGATCGCCGAGCCAGTGCTCCTTCTGATCCGGCGGCACCACGGTTTCGTCGGACACGTCGAGGAACGTCTTCGAGTCGACCGCGATGGTCGCGAAGAATTGGTCTTCGGCGTTCGGGTTCTTCGCGCCGAACCAATTCGCGTACGACGCCGCCTTCACCCCGGGAATCGTGCGGATGTGGTCGACGTAGCGGAGCGGGAGCGACATCACGAACGTGACCTTGTGCCGCGTCGCGAGGCGATCTTTTGCGGCGTTGTCCGCGCCGGTGGTCCACGCCGACAGGATCGTGCGCAAAAACAGGAACGCGATGACCGCGACCGCGACGCCGATCAAGGTCAGGACCGCGCGGATCTTGTTGCGCCAGGCATTCCGGAGCCCGATGCCGACGATGGTCATTGAAGGGTGCCCTTGTCGAGCCGCCGGATGATCGTCGCGCGCTCGGCGGCCGCGGGATCGTGCGTGACCATGAAGATGGTCTTTTTGAATTCGGTGTTCAAGCGGACCAGAAGCTCGAGAATTTCGTCGGCGGACTTGCGATCGAGATCGCCCGTCGGTTCGTCGGCGACGATGATTTTCGGATCGGTCACGATGGCCCGCGCGATCGCGACGCGTTGCTCTTGACCGCCGGAGAGCTGGCGAGGGTAGTGATTGCCCCGATCCTCGAGCCCGACGACCCGGAGTGCTACGCGCGCATGTTCTTTCCGTTCGGCGCTCGACAGCTTCGTGAGGAGAAGTGGCAGCTCGACGTTTTCGAGCGCGGTCAGCACCGGCATCAAGTTGTAGGTCTGAAAAATGAACCCAACGGTGTTCGAGCGCCATTTGGCGCGATCGGCCTCGCCCATCGACACGAGATCCGAGCCCGCGACGCGGATCTGGCCGCTGGTCGGTCGATCGAGTCCGGCGATCAGATTGAGGAGCGTGGATTTTCCCGACCCCGAGGGGCCCATCAGAGCCTCGAACGCGCCCTCCGGCGCGGAGAGATCCAGATTGGTCAGCACGTCGAGCTGCTCGCTGCCGCGAAAGTAGCTCTTGGTGATCGACTTCAACTCGATGATCGCGGTTCCGTTCTCGGTCATTCCTCGCCCTTTTGCTTCACACTCTCGCCGTCGGCAAGCGCAGCCGGCGGACTCTTCACGACGCGCGTGCCCGCGGCGGCGCCGTCGAGTACCTCGAAACCGCTCCCGAACGGCGCGCCGAGACGGATCGGCGTGAGCTTCACCACATCGCGGTCCACGACGAACACCGCTTTTCCGCCCCCGCGGTTCACGACCGCTGCGCCCGGAACGACGAGCTTCGGCGCGGCCTTCACGGCCGTTTCGTCGAGGGCTTGCGTGAGAAAGCTCACTCGCGCCGCCATCTCCGGGAGCACCTCGTCGGTCGGGTCGATGAACCGCACCTTCACCTGAACCGTCGCTTTTTGCCGGTTCACCTTGGGGCTGACTTCGTACACCTCGCCGCGAAAACGCTTGCTCGGGTAAGCGTCGAGGACGATCTCGCACGGCGCCTTCGAGTGCACCTGTTCGAGGCGCGGTTCCGGAACGTCGGTTTCGACCATCAAGCTGGACATATCCGCGACTTCGATGGTGAGCGGCGTCAAGGTGAGCGCGCCGACGAGCTCGCCGGCTTGAGGCGGCTTGCTGACGACCTTGCCGTTGATCGGCGAGTAAATCTTCAGGTAGCTCAGGTTGACGGCGGCGGTCTTCACGTCGGATGCGGCGGATGCGGAGTCGGCGTCCGAGGCCGCGACATTGGCTTGCAGGGACGCGAGGTGCGCGGCCAGGTTCTCGGCATTCGCTTTGGGGGACAAGCCTTGCGCGGACAGGTTCGTCTCGCGATCGAGCTGAACGCGGGTTTCGGCGACCTCGGCACGAGCCGCCTGGGCTCGCGCCCGGGCCGCCGTGAGGCGCGCTTCGGAAGCGCGCTGTTGGGCGAGCACCTGAGCGGGGTCGAGCTCCATGAGCAGCTCGCCCTGCGTGACGTTGTCGCCCTCCTTGACGTGAACGGCGAGCGCGCGACCCGGGAGCTGCGCGCCGACGAGCGACACCACTTGAGGCACGACGTATCCCGTCGACGTGAGCTCGATGGACGCCTGCGCCGGAGACACCAGCTGGATCTCGGTGATGTCGACCTCGGTCTTGAAAAACGCGGCCTCGATTCGCGGCTTCAGCGCGACGACCGCCGCGCCGAGGCTCGCGACCACTACGACGCCAATCGCGACGGCTTTCAGGCCACCGCCGCCGGCGGGCCGCTTTTTTGCCTGCCGATCGATGCGAAGGGAAGCGAGATCGGAGGAGAGCTGGTCGGACATCGTGGAGTTCGAGGACGCCGGAAGGACGCATCCCGGCCGGGGCAAATCGGCCCGGAGCATAGTCCAGAGCAGCGTTTCTGGGAGACCGAACCCGACCCATTTCTCGGCGGGCGCGCGCCGGGCCCCTCCTCTTCCTCCATGTTTGCTAGGGAGGAGAGGTCGCCATGGAGCCCCATTTTCGTTTGCGCATCGTCACGATCAACATCTGGAATCGGTCGGGGCCCTGGGCTGAGCGACTTTCGCTCCTCCGCGAAGAAATCCGAGCACTCGGTCCCGACGTGGTCGGCTTACAGGAAGTGCTCAGGCCGGTTCCGCCCGACGAGTCACCGCACGGCGCATGGTCGGTCCCGAACTCCGTCGCCGATGACGGCACGGCGGATCAGGCGAGCCTCATCGCCGCCGGGATGTACCCGCACGCCGCGTACGCGTCGGCCACGGATTTCGGACACGGGCTGTCGTTCGGCAACGCCGTCCTATCGCGATACCCCATCGTGAAGCATCGTGCATTCACGTTACCGGGACGAGAGTCCGGCGAAACGCGCGCGCTCCTGTACGCGCTCGTCGAGCATCCGGCCGGAAAGCTCCCGATATTCGTCACTCATCTGAATTGGAAATTGCACCACGGCAACGTCCGTGTGCGTCAAGTTCGATTCATCGCTCAGAAGATCTTCGAGCTCGCGCCAATCGACGAACCGTCGTTGCCGCCGGTCTTGATGGGCGACTTCAATGCGGAGCCGGACTCCGACGAGATCCGGTTTCTGAAGGGGCTCGCGACGATCGACGGCAGCAGCGTCTATTTCGCCGACGCCTGGACGTACGGCGGCGACGGCTCCGCGGGCTACACGTTCGATCGCCGCAATCGATTCGCCGCCGTCGCGCACGAGCCGCCGCGGCGCATCGACTACGTCTTCGTTCGGGGTCCGGACCGCGCTCTTCGCGGCGAGCCACTCGAAACGCGGGTGGTATTCGCGACGCCGACCGGCGGCGCGACGGGACCGACGTGGCCCTCCGATCATTTCGGTCTCGTGACCGACCTGTCGGTCGAGGGGCGATCGCTCGAGTGAGCGACAGCGAGGGGCTGGCCGGCGGCGACGCCGTCGAAGCGAATCCGTTTCGCGTTCGAACGCTCTGGAACGAGCGATGCGAGTACGCGCTCACGCGGGACGCGATCCTTCGCGGCCTCGGACTCGTCTACGCCGTCGCGTTTCTGATCCTGTTCCGCCAGATGAACGGGCTCATCTCGAGCCACGGGCTCTTGCCGGTCGCGCCGTTCCTGTCGGCGGTGAAGAACGCACTGGGCGCATCCGCTTTTGTTCGCCTCCCGACGCTCTTCTGGTTCGGTTCGTCCGACGCTGCAATGCGCGTCGCGTGCTCGCTCGGTTTCGCGGTTTCGCTCGCGGTGATCGCCGGGTTCGGCAACGCGGCCACGATGGCCCTGCTCTGGCTACTCGACTTGTCGTTCGTGGGGGTCGGCCAGACTTTCTACGGCTTCGGCTGGGAGATGCTCCTCCTCGAAGCGGGCTTTCTCGCGATTTTCTTGGCGCCCTCGTGGCCACTCGGCTCGTCGCGGGAGGCGGCGCCAGAGCCCGTGATCTGGCTCTATCGATGGCTCCTCTTCCGGGTGATGTTCGGCGCCGGGCTCATCAAGCTTCGCGGCGACCCTTGCTGGGTCGAGCTCACGTGTCTCGCGGACCACTACGAGACGCAACCGAACCCCGGCCCGCTCTCCTTTTACTTTCATGCGATGCCGATGTGGTTTCACAAGGGCGGCGCGCTCTTCAATCACTTCGTCGAGCTCGTCGTGCCGTGGGGCGCGTTCGGCCCCCGGCGCGTGCGTCGCGCCGCCGGCGCGCTCACCGTCGTTTTTCAATCGATCCTCATCGCGAGCGGCAATCTGGCGTTCTTGAACTGGCTCACGATCGTCGTCGCGCTCGCGTGCTTCGACGACGGCGTCTTCGTGCGGGGGCTGCCGAGACGCGTCGTCGACCGCGTGCGGGCGAGGGCAGGGACGGCGCCGCCGTCGCTCCGGCGCCGCCGAACGATCTTCGGTGTGGTCATCGTCGTGGCCGCGCTCAGCATCGCGCCCACGGTGAATCTCCTGTCGTCGGAGCAGCGCATGAACGACTCCTTCGACCCGCTTCATCTGGTCAACACGTATGGCGCGTTCGGCAGCGTGGAGCACGAACGGCACGAAGTCGTCATCGAAGGCACCTGGGACGACCCGCTCTCCGGCGACGCGCACTATCAGGAATACGAATTTCCCTGCAAGCCCGGCGATCCGAAGCGACGCCCGTGCCTCGTCACGCCCTATCACTATCGCCTCGATTGGCAGATGTGGTTTCTCGCGATCGGCGGCATCGAACGAGAGCCGTGGTTTCTCAAGCTCGTGTACGAGTTGCTTCGCGAAAATCCCGCCGTCACCGGCCTTCTCGCGAAGGATCCCTTCGCCGGACGACCGCCGCGCTACGTGCGCGCGCTCTACTATCGTTACCGCTTCACGCACGACCGTCGCGACGGCGTCTGGACTCGCACGCTACTCGGCGAATTTCTGCGTCCGATTGCCGTCGACGATCCCGAACTCGTCGCAGCCCTCGCTCGACGTCACTGGCTGGACGCTCCGTGACTCGAGTCGCGGCCCTGGTTTTTCGAGGATCAGCTCGGTCGAGTTTCGCTGTAACGTCCGGGGTCATGCTGGTGAACTCGCCCTATCCCGGTCGTCTCGGTCTCGCCGCGTGCGGCGTGTTCTTGTCCCTCGCGCTCGGAACCGGCGTCGCGCACGCCGGTGAACCTCGCGAGCACGACGGGTTCTATCTCCGCCTCGGCGCAGGCTTCGGATTTTTCAGCGACGCTGCGTCGTCCGCGTCGATCCCGATCCTCGGCAAGACCGAAGGCACGCCGACCGCGTTCGCCCTCGCGAGCGAAATCGCCGCCGGCGGGTCACCCCTGCACGGCCTCGTGATCGGCGGCGGGATTTACAGCTCGTGGGCGCCGTCACCCCGGGCGTCGCACATCCGGCAAGGCGACGTGTCCGTCACCTTGCCCGAAGACGTGGAGTTCGACGCGAGCCAGTTTCACCTGATCGCGCCATTCGTCGACTACTATTTCAACCCGGAACGCGGCCTTCATCTTCAGGGCGCGCTCGGTCTCGGGATCCTGAAAACCGGGGACGGCCACGAAGCGACCAGCAACGCCTCGTTCCCCTACGGACAGACTGCCACCGGTTTCGGATTCATGGTCGGCTTCGGCGATGAATGGTGGGTCGGAAGAGACTGGGGCCTCGGTGTCCTCGCCCGCGTCACGATGGGATTCGTCGGCGGCGACGATGATAATAGCGTTCAGAGCGTGCACTGGACGCACACGGTGTTTTGTCCGGCGGTGTTGTTTACCGCTACGATGAACTAGGAGGGTTAGGGTTACGAGTGAGGCCACTGGTGCACGCGAGCCACCGCGATGCAGCCCCTCACCCTAACTCTACCCTTAGCCCTACCCCTGCCTTCTACCCCCCCTCTTCCTACTGAACCAAGGTCGGCAATTCGATGCCGATCAGCGACATCGCGTTTTTGGCGTAGACCTTGGCGAGGACGTCGCGGGGGAGGTGAATACCGTTGATGTTCCAGCTGCCTTGAATGGGCGTGGGGCCGGGGAAGTTCGTGTCGGCGGTTTCGAAGAAGCGGTGGGTGGCGTTGAAGAACAGCGTTTCTTCGTCGGGGGTCGGTGGGTTCGGACCGGACGAACCGAGGAACAAGGGGTCGGGCTCGGCGCTGATGCCGAGGTCGGACCCGTAGAGGATGCGATCCTGAAATTCGAAGAAAAACGCTCGAAGTTTCTCGACGGGGTGACGCCCCATCTCGGGGATGCGCGCGGCAGTGTCGATGTACATGTTCGGGTACTTGCGCATCATGGTCGCGACGCGATCGATGTCTTCCGCGCAGTTGCCGAAGTGAACGGAGATGAATTTCGTCTTCGGGTGGCGAGCGATGCGGCGTTCGAGCGCGGCGCCGATCTCGTCGAAAGACGGCACGTCTTTTCTGCCGTAGATCGCCCAACCCGGATGCGCCGAGAGCTCGGCGTAACGTTCGTTGTGCTCGTCGACCGGTTGCCAGAACGCGCGCGGGTCGCCGGCGTGGATCGCGATGGGCATGTTCAGCTCGCCCGCGGTCTCGAACACGACGTCGAGCTCGGGGTCGTCGACCGGAATGAGCCGGCCGTCTGGGTCGCGCATGCCGAGGCCAAGGGCCTTCGCGATTTTCAGACCTTTGGCGCCCATGTCGTGGCCCATGCGAACGAGCTGGGCCATGCGCTGGCCGTAACCGGGACGCTGCGATTGCTCGTACCCGAGGGTCGTGAACTCCGTTACGCGACCGCCGAGGGTGCTCGCCATTGCGAGCTGCGCCGGGAGCACGCCGAGGGGATTGCCGCCGGACAGGTTCACGACGTGGTCGAACCCGTACTTCTTCATGAGCGCGAGGAGGCGCGGTCCGCCATCGGGCTGAAGGTGCACGTGAGTGTCGATCATCGGCAACCGGCCTTCCGCGGTAGGCTTCCCGTGAGCGGAAGGAGCGGGCGCCCCGGGCAACGCGGCGGGCGTGGTCGGGCGCGCGCCGAGGAACGCCGCACCGAGTACGGCGAGCCCCACCGCGGTGAGCGTGGCGGCAATCAACGTTCGACGGCTACCCACGTCGCGAGTGTATCAGCGCGCCCCCGGTGCGCCCGATTCAATGTGGGTCCTTTTTCGACCGAGTCTTTGCTAAACGGGCGTCATGAAATTCATCGTTCGCGCCGCGCTCGCCGGAGCGCTCGTTTCTCCGCTCGCCTGCCAGAACCGCGTGCCCGAACCGGAGTCACGCCCGACATTGCCCGCGCCGTCGGACACGGCCCCGACCGTGGCGCCGAGCGCGACCGCCGCGCCGGGGCTCGTCAAAGACGACGTGAAGGTCGGCACGGGACCCGCGGCGAAGAGCGGCGATCACGTGTTCGTGCACTACGTGGGGACGCTCACCGACGGCACGAAGTTCGACAGCTCGCGGGATCGCGGTGAGCCCTTCGACTTCACGCTCGGCGGCGGTCAGGTCATCAAGGGGTGGGACCAGGGCGTGGTCGGCATGAAAAAAGGCGGCATCAGGAATCTGACGATCCCGTCGGAGCTCGGCTACGGCAAGAACGGCTCGCCGCCGAAAATCCCGCCGGACGCGACGCTCAAGTTCGAGATCGAGCTGCTCGAAATCAAGTAGAGCGCGGGTAGCTGCCGAGCACGCGGACCATGTCGCACTGCGCCTCGAGGCGGGCGAGTGCACGGGTGACGTTCGCGTCGAGGCGGTGGCCTTCGAGATCGGTGAAGAACACGTATTGCCAGCGTTCGCCGCGCCGCGGGCGCGACTCGATGCGCGACAGATTGATTTTCTCCGCGTCGAAGATCTCGAGCACGCTCCGGAGCGCGCCGCGCTTGTCGCGCGTGGAAAAGACGATCGACGTCCGATCGTTTCCGGTCGGCGGCGCGTCGGATTTGGCGAGGACGACGAACCGCGTCGCGTTCTCTTTGCGGTCCTGGATGCCGCTCCGGATCACGACGAGGCCGTTCAGCTCCGCCGCGAGCCGGCTCGAGATCGCGGCCGCGGTGTCGTCGACCGCGGCTTCCCGCGCCGCAGCGCTCGTCGAGAGCGAGACCACGTATTGCGCGCGCGGCAGGTGCTTGGCGAGCCACTCCTTGCACTGCGCAAGCGCCTGAGGGTGCGAATAGACGCGCTCGATCCGAGAGACGTCGTCGTGGCGCGCGAGCAGGCACTGGTTCACGTCGAGCAAGACCTCGCCGCGGATCATCACGTCCGCCTCGAGAAAGCAGTCGTGGGTGTACGACACGCCGCCTTCCGTCGAGTTTTCGATGGGTACGACGCCGTACGTGGTCGTGCCGCCGGCGACCGCGTCGAAGACCGCCGGGATCGTCGCGCCGTCGACGTAGCGTGCGGCCATGCCGAAGGCGCTCTGAGCCGCCATGTGCGTGAAGCTTCCGGCGGGGCCGAAATACGCGACGCTCAGTTTCTCGTCGATCGAGAGACACGCGCTGACGATCTCGCGGAACACCGGACGGACGCCGGTGACCGGAAAAATTGCGCCGCGCATCTTCGTGAGACGCTGCTCGAGTCGCGCGTAAATTTCCGTCTCGCGCTCCGGGTCGTGCGTCTGCAGCGCGGCGCTTCTCCGCCCCTTGCCGATCTGCTGCGCCAGCTTCGCCCGCTGGTTCATCAGACGAAGCAGCTCGTCGTCGAGCGCATCGATGCGCTTCCGTAGGTCGTCGACGCTCACGGTGACCCTAACCGTCCGAGCGTTCGGCGAGGATCGCGACGCGGACGGCTTGCGCCGCGTGCGCGCGGGCCGCGTCCGTCCAACCAAAGATCGTGGCGGTGGCTTCCACCACCGCCGCCCACGGGTCGACCTCGGCGCGCAGCACGCGCACGATCTGCGCGACGCGCGCGAGATCCTGTTTCGACTTCGCCCGACGAGGTAACCCAGCCCAGAGAACTTGTGCGCATTCTTGATAAGCGCGTTCGAGGTCCGCGGGTGCGGTGTCTCGGAGCGCGGCGTGTGCGTTCTGGATCAATCCGGCGACGTGCGCGATCCGTTTGTCGCCGGAACCGTCGAGCTCCCACGCCGCGAAGGCGCGCTCGATCGAGGCTTCGAGGGTCGGACTGGCCGCTCCGTCTCGGATCGCATGCTCGAGGGCAAGCGACATTCGCCGGGCTCTCAGCATCCACCCGGTCGCGTTTTCAGGAAGCTCCGTCGTGAGCCCTCGAGCCGGGGTCCGCGCGTCGGGCGTTCGCCGTCCCTCGGGCGGCCCGCTCCGCTTGAGCTCGTCCGACGTCGGCGCCGGTGGCAGAGCGGCGGAATGCGCCTCGCCGGCGTTCTGCCGGCTCGCTTCGGGACCGGAGCGCGGTGGCGAAGGATGCCGGCTCGCGTCGGGACGAGCCGCGTCGACCTGGGCCGGCGTGCCGTCCTGAAGCGTCTTTTTGAGGTCGGTCATCGAGGGCGAGCCGTCTGTTTCCCGTCCGTGACCGGAGAGGATACTACCGGATCGCCGGCTCGGGCCACCGCCATCGGCCGCGACGCTCATCGCGCTGGCGGGCACGGACCCTGGTCGAGTGTGCCCGCTCTCGCGCGAAACGCCGACTACTTGATCATCTCGGTGAGCTTCTGGAGCTTCATCGCGAGACCCATGTCGCCTTCGATCTTCAGCTTGCCCGTGAAGAACAGCTGCTGACCGTTGGCGCGGCCCTCGACCATGTCCACATAGTCCTTGGCCGCCATCTTGATCGTACACTGAGCCGTGCCGTCGCCCTCGGTGACGCCGGGGTTGTCCTTGAGGTTCATGATGAAGGTCCCGCCGCCGTCGCCGTCGAGCACGAACTTGTAGACGGCGCCGATCGAGCTCGCCTGATCCTTCTTCAACGCGATCTGTTCCTTCGCCTTGTCCATCAACTCTTTGGCTGTTGCCATGTGCTGCTCTCCGATTCTTTCGATGTTGCTGACTACACGGGCCCGAGGACCCTTTTTTTGCCTAAGCCCCGGGGGCCGTCGGCGAGAGATGTTCACGTTGCGGGGAGGGAGCTCTTGTCGAACTGATCCAGGAAGTCGACGAAGCGCTGATGCCGCCAGATCCAGATCCATCGGACCAAACTTCGAGCGCGCTCCGCGTCGCGGAGGCGGATCGAGTCGACCACGTGGTGATACCCGTCCACGATCGAGTCGGGCGCCAGATACAGCGTCTCGAGCAAGGGGGCATACTTCGTTAAGAGACCGCGGAGCGAATTGAGCACGAGCCGCGGCACGATGTTTCCGGCCGCGCCGGCCAGGGCCCACTGAAACTCGAAATCGAGGGACGAGATTCGCGAGACTCGCTGCTCGTACCGCATCTCGCCGACGAGCCCCTCGAGCTTGGCGAGGTCCGACTCGTTCCGGCGCTCGGCCGCGAGCGCCGCGATCTCGGAGCAGAACATCCGCGCGGCCTCGAGCAGGTTGCTCATGACGAACGGGTTCATTCGCCCGTCGCCGCTCAGGACAAGGTCTTCGATGACGTCGACGTTGGCGTGCTCGCTGTAGTCGAGGACCACGGTGCCCCGGCCGGGGAACCGTTCGATGAGCCGCATCTGCTCGAGCTTGTTCATCGCCTCGCGCACCGTGAACCGATTCACGCCGAAGCTTTCGGCCAGCTCGAACTCGGGCTTCAGCTTCTCGCCGGGAGCGCGCGCGCCCGACAAGATCTCACCCCGAAGATGACGGGCGACCTGATCGGCCAACGTCGACTTGGATGTCGTGCTCAAAGCGACGTGAACTGTCCGCGGCATTTGTTCAACAATCAATCTATTTGTTGAACAAATGAGAGCGACACGCGCGCTTGGTGCGACGCGTTATTTCTACTGCGCGGGCGGCGGGGCGCTCAACTGAGGCGCTTGCATCAGTGCCGGCGGAGCATGAGCCGGCGGCGGCGGCGCGGCCGCCGGTGCGGCGGCCGCGGGGGCCGCGGCAGGCGCAGGGGCAGCGGTGGCAGGTGGTGCCGTA
>CAZDNG010000021.1:0-127059 GCA_964506835.1 uncultured Polyangiaceae bacterium | reverse complement strand
GGAACGTCTGCTCAAGTCCCGCCGGAACGAGCGCTCAAGTTGAACGGAATCCGCAGCCCACGTCGCCCGCGGATCTCCGCGCCCAGGTCGTTCAAGCAATTCAGGTAGCAGAGAGCGCCGAACGGTCCGAGCTCACCGAAGCGCTCGACGGCCTCGCGCGCCTTGCCGCGCGCCTCGAGGCGGTCGCTTTCGCCCGGGGGCACCGCGACGTCGATCAGGCGATCGGCGACGCCCTGGCGGCCCTTGCGGCGGCGACCGCGCACGTCCGGAGCGCGGTCCGGGCCTACGGAGGCGCTTCGTGAGCACGCCGGACGTCGACACCATGAAGGGCGAGCAGTCCCGCCGGATCTTCGACCATCTCGAGGGGTGGTTAGCCGCCAGACCCGGGCGGTCTCTGATCGTCACGCGCGAGCACGACGGCACTTGGATCGTCACCCTCGACGAAACGCTTCGTTGGTCTGGCGAGTCTCTTCGCGACGCCGCGGGCCAATGCGCGCAAACCCTGGCGATGGGAGGTGGGTCGTGAGCCAGTTCAGCGGTCCGAATCGAGGCGATCCTTTCGATCGTGATCTCGCTTCGCGCGTCGCGAAGGATCTCGAGGTGACGCCGTGATCCCGCCGCGTCAGTGGGTCGATTTCGAAATCCCTCTTCCGTCGGGCGCCAGCGTCGAGATCGACGTGGTCGACCCGGGCGTTCTCCGCGTCGAGATCGAGTGTCACAACGATCAGACGACGTTGACGCTTCTCGCGGACGCGCTTCGCCGCGCAGTCGTCGCGGTAGACGCGCAACGTGGGCGGGCACCATGAGGGCCCTGGCGATCGCGGCGCTTGAACAAGTGATCCACGCCGAACGTCGGCACGCCCGCCGATGGGTCGCCCGGATCACGTCGCACCGCCCGGTGAAGGGTGAGCGCGGCGACGCCTACGCATGGCGGCAGGCCCGCCGACACCTCTGCAAGGCGCGCCAGGCGGAGACGGCGCTCGTCGCGATCGGGGGTGCGTCGTGAGGGCGCTCACGCCCACGGAGGCCACGACGTTTCTCGCGCTGGTCGACCACGCGATCGGTCGCTCCGCCGCGCCCCTTGAATATCTAAGGGGCTATCTCGTCCGCGCCTCGTGCGAACCTTTGGACGTACTCGGCGACGCCCCCGAGAAGGGCGCTGTGGTCCTTGGCGACGATCCTCGGCCGAACGGCGTTGCGTCGCTTGGACGCCTGGATCTCGGATCGCGTCCCCCGCCGAGTATCCGGGACCCACGGAGAGAATGAGATGGTCGGACCCCTCGAATCTGGCGTATTCGGGGGGTCCCCTATCTTCGGGAATCACACATTCGCAAGAGAAGAATTCGTGGGGAATTTCTTTGGCCGGCCTTCGTGACGACGTTGGTGCTTGAGGCCGCTCATGCACGCTCATGTGAACGACGCGCTCGCCTCAAGTTTGGAGGTTCCCGTGTTTTCTGTAGACGTGAAACTTTTCGCGAAGGCCGTGGCGACGGAGGTTGTGAACCTTCTTCGCGCCGGCACGTTTGCCGATTTGGTCGATCAGTCCCAGAGTCCTCTGGGCCGTCGAACGCACATTGCTCTCTGCCGCGCGCGCCCGGACGCCTGCGTTCAGGTGGGCCGCCGATATTTGGCGCCGAAAGAGCTCGTTGCGGAGGCCCTGGCGAAGAAGATCCCGCGCAAGAAGGCGGCCGCGGTCGACGTCCCGGAAGGATTCGAGGTGACGTCGTGAGCACCGAGACCCCAAAGCCTACGTGTTGTGGCCAGCCCGCAACCCATGAGAACTTTCTCGGTGGCGCGTATCTGATTTGCGAGGGGTGTGCACACCTCGCCGAGCAGTATAGGTGCATGCCAAAGCTCACCTGCCCTTGTGGCGAGGTGGCCGTATTTGAAAATTTCCTCGACGACGCGGCTCCTCACCTGTGCGTGAAGTGTGGGATTTCCGCCAACCAACGTGACCGACGCATGCCGTATTCGCGGTTCGATTGTGCACATGGTTGGATAGAAAGTCCTAGACAAATGGGGCGTCCTTGCATGCGCCGACACGAGAAAAAATTGCACTGAGGAACAGAAAATGATCACGATCCGTGTTCGCCTCGGGAAACACCGTCAAATCCGTCTCGCTGTATCCGAGGCGCGCGCGGGGAAGATCCGTGCCCTGGCCCGGGCTCTCGTTCTGGCCGGGAAGGCCAGCGAAGGGGAGGCCCTGCTACGCCGCGCCGCGGAGGATCCCTCCTTCGATCGGCACGTCGAAGCGCTCACGGCGGGCAAAATCAAGGCAAAGAAAACGACCATAGAAGTGGTCACGTTTCGCGATTTGGCGAAACAGTGGACAGGAGGGGATCTCGCGCGGATGTTCCCCGATCACGTCCGCGTGAAACGGTCCGCCGATCTCGACGAGGGGCGCCTTGACGTACTGTCCAAATCGATCGGGGACGTCGCGATAGCGTCGTTCCGCCTCGAAGACGCGGAACGCGCCATGGCGTCGCTTCCGCCCGATCTGTCGCCCGCGACGCGACGGCAGTACGCGCAATTGATCTCGAAGGTTCTCAAGCTCGCCACTTATCCCCTCAAATTGATCGACCGGAGCCCCCTACCCGCCGGATTTCTCCCCGCCGTGCACGGCTTGAAAATCGCCGCGTGGCTTTTTCCTGATGAGGATCGCGGACTGCTCGCATGCGAAGCCGTGCCGCTCACGCATCGGGTCCTCTACGGCATTTGCGCGCGAGAGGGGATGCGCCTTTCAGAGGTGTGCGGGCTTCGCTGGCGCGACGTCGAGCGTGGCGCGATCGTACTCGATAAAAATAAGACCGACGATCCGAGGACGTGGGCCGTGTCGCCGGGCACGGCGGAAGCGCTCGCCGCGATACGGCCCGCGAAGTCTGAACCCGATTGGCTCATCTTCCCGGACGTCGTTCAAAACCGGGCCGCACAAACGTTCCGTGACCACCTCGCGCTTGCTGGGGTGACGCGGACGGAGCTTTTCGAGCGGTCGAAGATCCGCCGGCCGATCCGCGTTCACGACTTGCGCGCGACGTTCGTCACGTTGAGCCTCGCCAACGGCAAGACGGAGACGTGGGTCTCCGATCGCACGGGTCACAAATCGTCGGTCATGATCAACCGATACCGCCGCGCGGCGCGCACGGCCTCTGAGCTCGGCCTCGGGGAACTGGCACGACTGGACTTCGCGTTGCCGGAGACGAACCCGCTGGACGGAATCGCGCGAGCGCTCGCGAAGCTCTCAGAGGGATCTTCGAAACCGAGTCAGATTGTGAGCGTTGAAAACCGACCGCTTGACCCGAATCATCCGAAAACGTCAATGATTCCGTTGGTGTCCGGGGACGGAATTGAACCGCCGACACGAGGATTTTCAATCCTCTGCTCTACCGACTGAGCTACCCGGACGAACGGGTGCGTTGTTACTTCGAAACGGGGTGGAGTTCAGTAGAAAAAACGGGGTCCTGGGAGAAACCGGGGCGGTTTGAGGAGCTTTCGCGGTGGGGGCGGCGCGCTCAGGGCTTTTCACGGTGGCGCGAGCGGACTTCGTCGAGCTTTCGCTCGACGGCGCGGGCGTTCATGGTGCCCTTGTAGACGTAGAGGGACGCGGGCTCGTCGGGGTCGAGCACGGCCTCGCTGACGCGGAGTCGGCTCGAGACGGCGAACAGCATGGGGCGTGCGAGCCCGCGTTGAACGAGGTCGACGCGACGGAAGACGGCGTCGCGGCTCCAAAAGCCGAGCGCCTCCAGGTGGACGGGCTCGCCCCCCGCGTCATGCTGGAAGACGAGATCGGGGACGCAGACGCCGACACCGGGCAAATCGAAGATCTGCGTCGAGACACGGACGCGCCAGGGCGTTTCGAGAGCAGCGAAGGCTTCGCGGAGTGACTCGACGTCTTCGCGAAGCCGCAGCGTCGGGCGGCGCGCATCGGCGTCGTTCCGGTATTCGTGACGGAAGAGCAGCGGCTCGCGGTTTTTTCCCCATCGGATTTGCGCGACGAGCGTGAGGCTATCGCACGCCTCGAGCGCCGGGAGCACGAGGGCGAGACCGAGGCCGTACTTGGTGACCGATTCGAACAGACTGTACGGTCCGTCGATTTCGATCCGGTATCCGGTCTCACGCGATTCGATGCGATAGAGGAGCCGGCGGAACTTCAGCTCGTGAAAGAGACCGCGGTACGCAGCGGGCGTCGCACAAAGGACGTCGGCGACGACTTTCTCGGCTCGCAAAAGGACCGCTTGCGCCTGACCGCGCTCGTAGTCGCGGACGATGAACGCCGCGGCAGCGGTCTTCACACCGCAGAGGATCTGTTCGCCTTTCAGATCGGCGTAGAGCGTGCGCTCGAGGTCGGCCGTGGACAGCTTTTGTTCGAGCGCGACGGGTTCTAGGATGGCGTCGCGTTCGAAGCGCGCCGGCCCTTCGAGACGTTGCCGCGCGGCGCTGGCGCGAAGGAAGATCGCGCTGCGGAGCTCGACGGGATCGGAGGGCGCGACGACGTCGAATTCGCAGCCGTCCTCGACGAGCTTCCGGAGGCCGTCCGAAATACGCTTGTCTCGAGCAGCGACCGGCACCGCGGCCCACGCCTGCACGAGCTCCTCGCGACGCCGGCCGACCGACGATTTTGCGATCCCCAGGTACGCCTCGGCGACCGTGAGCGCGCGCGTGCGTTCGCCGTCGTTCAGGGGGCGAACGACGAGCTCGCCGTTCTTACGACGGCCACGAACGTGTTCAGCGGTAAGCATCGTGCTCGCGACGGCGCTCGCTGGTGAACGCCTCGAGCGTGTCGGCGGAGACGAGCTCGTAGAGGATCGCGCGCTTGCCTTCCTTGGGACGGAGCACGCGCCCGAGGCGCTGCACGTGTTCGCGGACGGAGCCACTGCCGCTCAGGACGACCGCGACGTTCGCGTCCGGAACGTCGACGCCCTCGTTCAGCACCTTCGAGGTCACGATGACGCCGTAGCGCCCATCGGCGAACCGCGCGAGCATTTCGCTCCGCTCGGTGACCTTGGTTTGATGGGTGATCGCGGGCACGAGAAAGCGTTTGGAGACCGCGTACGCCGTGGCGTTGTCCTCGGTGAAAACGAGGACCCGATCTTTCCGGTGCTCGTGAAGGAGCTGCTCGAGCATATCGAGCTTGGAGCGCGCCGCGAACGAGAGCTCGCGCTGGCGCCGATACGCCTGCATCGCACGCGGCCCGTCGGAGCTCGTCGCGCTCCGCAAGATGAACTCGCCGAAGCCCGACGGACTTCCCATGCGAATCCCTTGAGCCCGCAAGAAATCGAGATAGATGGCGCGCTCGCTCGCGTATTCGGCGCGTTCCTCGACGGTGAGCGACAGCGCGATCCGTTCGGTGTCGTACGCGGCGAGGTATTCGCCGGAGAGCTCGAGAATGTCTTTTCGATAGACGGTGGGCCCGACGAGGTCGACGAGGAGCGCGTCGCGACCGTCGGTGCGCTCCGGCGTGGCGCTCAATCCGAGCCGGAATGGCGCGAGGCAGAAGCGCGCGGCGAGTGCGTAGGCTTCGCCGGGCAGATGATGACATTCGTCGAACACGACGAGGCCGAACTTCGCGCCGAGGCTCTCCATGTGGAGATAGGCCGAGTCGTAGGTCGTGACCGTGAGCGGAAGCGGCCGATATTCGCCTCCGCCGATGACGCCGACGTCCGTGCCGAACGAGGTGCGCAAGAGATCGTACCACTGTCGAACGAGGTCGAGCGTCGGCGCGACGACGAGGGTGCTTCGTTTCTTCTCGGCGGCCGCGAGGATCGCGACGTGGCTCTTCCCTGCCCCGGTCGGCAGCACGACCACACCGCGTCCGCGCGCCCGAAGCCACGCGTCGAGTGCTTCCTTCTGATACGGTCGGGGTTTTCGCGCGACGACGAGGCCGACGTCGAGCTCCGCATAGTTGCGCGCGCGATCTTCGTAGGGCAAGCCGGCGCGAACGAGCGAACGGACGACGTCGGCGTAGGCGACGGCCGCGGCGCGGTGCGATTCCGTCCGCGCGTCCCACTCGAGCACGGGAAACAGCTCGCGCTGCCCGAGCTCGAGGCCGCGCACCTCGAGGGTGCCCGACGCGAAGGACAGCGTGATCGCCACGCCGCGAATCTACCGAACCGCGGGCATCTAGCGAAACACCCGATTGCTCCCCTCGCCCGATTCGCCGCCCATGAGCTCGGTGGGAACGTGCCAAGCGACGTCGGCAAAGTAGGAACCGCGCCGCTCCCGGAAGCGAAGCAACGTCGCGGTGCAGTTTCCCCAGTGCAGAAGGCACACCCGCGGAACCGGGATGCAGGCAGCCGCCTTGACGAACTGGAAATTGAACCCGCCGTGGGCCACCAAAAGAATGCGATCTTCGGTCGCGCGGTGCGCCTGTTCGAGTCGAGCGCGGACGCGCGCCACGCGTTCCTGGACCCCATCGTACGTCTCGCCGCCGAACTCGCCGAAGTCGCCCAGCGACGTGATGTCCCGGCGCAGGAAGTCGGGGTGCTTGCCGCCGATCTGCGTGCGTGTGAGCCCTTCGAGATGACCGACGCCGACTTCCTTCAGATCGTCGTCGATCGTCGCGTCGGCGAAGCCGGTCGTTGCCGCGATGATCGCCGCCGTGTCTTTCGCCCGAGCGAGCGGCGAGGCGTACGCGGCGTGCCATTTGAGGCCTTGAAGAGCCAGCCATCGGCCGAGCTGCGCGGCCTGGCGACGTCCTTTCTCGGTGAGCGGTGAGTCCGCGTGGCCCTGAATCCGTCCTTCGGCGTTCCCGAGGCTCTCGCCGTGGCGGACGATGAGGATATCCATGGCGCGGAAGCTACGCGCCGTCGTTCGGTTCGTCGAGCCCCCGAGCGTGAGTTACAATCGCGGAATGGTGAACATCGACGTCATGTACGAAGGCGAGCTCCATTGCACGGCCGTGCACGGACCGTCGTCGAGCCAATTGAGCACGGACGCACCGGTCGACAACCACGGACGCGGCGCGTCGTTTTCCCCGACCGATCTCGTCGCCACGGCGCTCGGCACCTGCATGGCGACCGTCATGGGCATCCTGGCCCGCAAGGAGAGTTTTCCTATCGAGGGCGCGAAAGTGCACGTCGGAAAAGAGATGACCTCGTCGGGTCCGCGACGCATTGCGCGGCTCCCCGTGAAAATCCAGATGCCGGAAAAGACCCACGCTCTGAGCGCCGCTGCGCGCGGCGCGCTCGAGAACGCCGCGAACCACTGCCCGGTACGCCTGAGTCTGCTCGACGCGATCGACGTGCCCGTCGAATTCGTCTGGCCCGCGTGAACGACGTTCAGGGGCCGCCGTCGCCGACCAGACCCAGATCGGCGCACGAGTTGGGCCCGGGTGGCCCTGCGTCGGCGGAAAGCGGATTCACGTAGTTCAGATCGACGGCGATCGTCGTCGCGTAGTCACGCGCGCCGACCTCGATCTCCTTGGGGATGCGCGGACCGGCCGGCGTGAGATCCAACGTCGCGAGCGCCCCGGCCGGGAGATCGCCGGGCTTTCCGAGGTCGTTCAGCACGCCGGCGGCCCAGTACGGCCCCTTGCCGAAAAAGAACCCGGAGAAATCCACGGCTCCCGAAGAGACGTCCGCGCACCGCTTGGTGGCGATGCCGAACGCCGCGGGGTTCTTCGACGGATCAGGGTTGTTCACCATCGTGACCGTGAGCGTCCCTTGCCCGTCGCCGACCGGCTTGGCACTGGCGCTCGCGACGACGTCGAGGCGGCGAAGCGCCGTGAGCGAGACGTTGAGCGCGTTGCCGGCGCCCTGCGTGAGCGAAACCGGCGAGAGCGGCTCGCCCTTTTTGACGCCGTCGGCGAGATTCACGCCGCCGAGCCACACGCCGTAGTCGATGCCGCCGCCGGCCGCGAACACACGGGGGTTGTCGACGAAGAACACGCGCACGTACGACGTCGCGGGAAACGCGCCTTCGAGCCGCACCTCGGGGAGCGCGTCGACGGAGATTTCGCCTCCCGTCGCCGCGTTCGCGGGGAGCACCTGGTTGGCGAGCGCGACCTGGTCGGAGTTCTTCTCCGGCGGCGTCGCCGTATCGAACACTTGCACGATGAGCACGCCGCGCTTGTCGAGCGCGGCCTCGGTTCTCGCAGTGATCGCCTCGGGCGCGAACGTCACGCAGAGCGCGGTATCGTTCGCGCTCGTCGGAGGGGCGCACGGGGATGCGTCCAGCGTCGACCCCCCGGAGCCGCCGCTCCCGCCCGACGCGGTGATCGCGCCTCCGCTGCCGAGCGCGCCTCCAGAGCCGACCGCGCCCCCGGAAGACGTTGCGCCTCCGGCGCCGAGCCCACCGGTTCCGGCGCCGCCGGAACCCGGCGCGCCGCCGGGCGACGCGTCGCCCGCGTCCGCCTGGTGAAACACACCACCCGACGACGTTTCACCGCCGCAGGCCGTCAGCATCGAACAGCCGAGGAACAACAATTCGAAAGTCGATCGCGCTCGCACGAGGGGACCTCCACCGCGATGGTTGGACCGAGCTACGCCCGGCGAAAGTAAGCCGAAGATCCGTGGATCGGATCGTGTACAGCGTGCCCGTACTGCAACGGCCGCGCCAGTGGCCGTCGCGCCGTACCGACGTGTTCGCCCGCAGCCGTCACGCCGTACCGGGCAGTACGATGGGGTTTCGTCGCCGTCGTGTCATCGGAAGTTCTCGGTGGGGTGAGAACGGATTGCTACGCGCGCACGTGAGAGGCCATGGTAGGCGAAGCACCGAATGCTGCACCGTTCGTGTCGCTCCGCAATCCTGGCCGCCGACGTCCTGCTCTCACTTTCGTGCGCCGGGGGCGGCGCCGCACCGGCGGCCCAGCCGTCTGGCCCTCCGGCGATCGCCTCGATTTCTCCGCCGGCTCCGAGCGCGCCCGCGCCGTTCGCCCCGGGGCTCACGCCATGCCCCAAGGATGCCCCTCCAGGAGCGAGCTGCGCGGCCCCGCCGAAAACCGGAGCCGCGGCGACCGCGCCCGCGCCGGCCGAGGACGATCATGCGGTTTGGGACGTGCCCGTCACGGCCGACGATCCCGTCCGAGGGCCTGCCGATGCGATCGTCACCGTCGTCGTGTTCTCGGATTTCGAGTGTCCGTTCTGCAAGCACGAAGCCGAGACGCTCGCTCGCTTACGGACGGACTATGCAACCGACGTACGCGTCGTCTGGAAGGACTGCCCCTTGCCCATGCACGAGCACGCGATGGACGCCGCCGAGCTCGCCCGCGCCGCACGAGCCCACGCCGGCGACGACGGTTTTTGGCGAGCGCACGATCTGCTCTACGCGGCTCAGCCCGACCTCGGTGAGTCGTCGCTGCACAAGATCGCGAGCGCGCTCGGGCTATCCTGGTCTTCGACGCGCGCGGAGATGAAGGCCGCGCGCTACGGCGTCGTCATTCAGAACGGCTTGGCGCTCAGCGATCGCGTCGACATCGAAGCGACGCCGACGGTGTTCGTGAACGGGAAAAAATCGGTCGGCGCCCAGCCGTACGAAACCCTTCGGGCGTTGGTCGACACCGAAAGAGAATCTGCGCTCCGAATCGTTGGGACGGGAATCGCCAGGAGTAACGTTTACCCGCACATTGTCGCCAATGGTAAAGAGGTCCCCGCCGCGACCGACGGAAAGACCCCGTAGCGGGCGTAACGGGCCGATCGCGTCGAATCGACCTCGAAGACCACGTCCATCCCGAAATAAGGGCCATTGTCGGGACTCGCAGCGTCCGATCCTCGGCCGTGGTAGGTTCGACTCGAGGGAATGTTTGCGATGGAGCAGGCAAAAGAGGCGGAGCGCGTACTGATCGTCGACGACGAACCGGTCATGTTGGACGCGCTGAGCCGATTTTTACGACGAGCAGGTTTCGAAGTGGTGGAGGCGAGCTCCGTGGTCGGCGCACTCGACGAGCTCATGGCGGCGGCGCGGAAGAACATGCCGTTCGATCACGCAGTGGTCGACCTGCTGCTCCAGGATGGTGACGGAGAAGACGTGGTTCGAGCGTGCGAATCCTTGGCGTCACGGCCGAACATCGTCGTTCTCTCGGGGAATCTCGATAGCCGACGCGCCTTCGATCTCTTCGGCCGGTGCCTCTATCTGCCAAAGCCGGTCGCCGCGACGACCCTCGTCGAGGCCCTCGAGCGGCGGCGCGACCCGATCGGCACCTTCGTCGAGCAACACGGTCTGAGCACGCGAGAGCGAGAAGCCTTGGTGGCGGCCGTTCACGGGTTCGGCAACGAGGAAGCGGCCGAAAAACTCGGAGTCTCGAAAGAGGCGCTGCGAAAGCGCTGGCGCCATATTTGCGAGAAAACCGGATGCTCGGGCCAGCAGCGGGTGCTCGCGAAGATCATCCGCGAGCTGAGCGAAGACCGCGGCTCGTCGAGCGGCACGTACCCCGCCGTCGCGCACACGCGCTCGGACGGGACGACCGTCAGGCCTCAGAGCCAGAGTCATCCGCAGGCCGCCCGCGGTCGCCGCGCGCGCATGTGAGTCGGCATTCGCGATGCGCGACGAACGCCGCGTTCGTCACTCGCCGCGCTTTCTCTTGTCGCTCGCAGTCGCTTTTTCCGGCTCGTCCACCGCACGCCGGATCGCGCCCTTCCCGAATCGCGACGTGATGCGATCCAAGGTCGAGCCGAGGCGCGCGGAGCGATCTTCCGGGGCGAAGAGGTCGAGCTGTGCCGCCGCGGTCGCTTCGAGGTTCGAGAGTGACACGCCGAGGAGCCGGACCGGCTCGTCGATCTTTGCCGCGTCCCACAGCGCGACCGCGACGTCGCGAATGACCGTTCCGTCGGCCGTCGGGCGCCCGAGGGTCTTCGATCGAGAGAGCAGCGGGTAAATCGGTTCGCCGCGCTCGCCGTTCACGCGAGAGACGCGGTCGCCGCGAGCGCGTCCCAGCTTGATTTTCAGGGTGACGGTGCGGCCCAGGTAACCCATCGCGCGCAGCCGTCGCGCAACGGCTTCAGCGTGCGCGGTAAGCGCCGAGGTCACGAGGGTCCGATCCGAGACGTCGCGCTCGAAGGTATTTTCCTCGCCGCACGACTTCGGCGCGAGGTGCCCTTCGACGCGCCGTTCGTCGATGCCGTGCGCGAGTCGCTGGAGCGCGTAGGCGCGGTCGCCGATCGCTTGCGAGAGCGAGTCGGCGTCGAACGCCGCGAGATCGCCGATGGTCGAGATACCGAGACCGATCAGCGTCTCCGCAAGAACCGGTCCGACTCCCCAGATGCGGCGCACCGGAAGCGGAAAGAGCAGCCACGTCACTGCGTCCTCCGGGACGACCAGGAGTCCATCGGGCTTCGAGAGGCTGCACGCGATCTTCGCAACCAGCTTGCTCGACGCGATGCCGACCGAGATCGGTAGCTCGGTGAGCTCGCGCACGCGTGCCCGGAGCGCTCGCCCGAGCTCGAGCGCCGAGCCGAACAAGTGGACGGAACCGGTGACGTCGAGGAACGCTTCGTCGAGCGCGATGGGCTCGATCTCCGACGAGAATTGGCCGAAAATCTCGTGAAGTTGGTCGGAGACGCGCGCGTAGAGCGCCATGTCCGAGCGGACGAACACGCCGTTCGGACAGAGCTCGCGCGCGCGAAAACCGGGCATGGCCGAGCGGACGCCGAATTGCCGCGCTTCGTACGAGGCGGCCGCGACGACGCCGCGCGCCGACGACGCGCCGACGATCACGGGCTTGCCACGGAGCTCCGGGTGATCTCGCTGCTCGATGGATGCGTAGAAAGCGTCCATGTCCGCATGCAGGATGACTCGCTCCGTAGACACGACCGAACCCGGTCAAGCCCCTAGCATGAAGGAACGCCGGACGAGCATCGCGAGCCGTTCGCCCTCGAGAAGCGAGGCGAGCCGGTGTTCGTCGTCGACCTCGACGAGCTCCACGCGGCCCTTCGTCCCCGTCTTCGCCAGGGCGCGACTGTCTTCGACCGGCACCACCGTGTCGCGGGTGCCGTGCGCGATGAGTACGCGCATCCGGTCCGGAACGCGTTCTTCGACGCCGAAGTGTCGGTGCGCCGGCGCGAGGAGCACCGACGGCCCGGCGAAGAGCCCGCGCTGCAAGAGCGCGAGCACGACCGCGCCGCCGAACGACGAACCGACGAGCACGTCCGGGTCCCGGGCCTCGATCTCGCGGACCTGCGAGACGATCGAGCCCTCGAAGTTCGACGTGTCCATTCCCGGGGTCACGACCTCGAAGTGATGCGCGAGGTAGACGGCCTTGGCCGCGCCCGGGCCGCTCTCCTGTCCGTGCACGAACTGGACGCGGAGCGGACGGTCCCACGTTGCGGTGGGATCGGCGGGAGGTCGGCTACTCGTGTTGCGTGCGTCGTTCATGATTTTCGCTCCTCGAACACACTCGCTGCCGCGACGTAGACGAGCGGCAGCGTGGCCGTCGGGCCCAATCGATTCTTCACGATCGCGAGATCCATGGGTCTCGCGTCCACTGCGAGCTTCTTCTTCATCGCGCCGCGCGTCGCTGGATCGCGCACGTCGCGGAGCTCGGCGGCGATGGTCGCCGCGGGGGCAATGAGCGGTGCCGTGGCCGTCTGACACGTCGTGATCACCGCACACCCCTGCCGCGCGAGCCGCGACAGCTCGTGCGCGACGAGCGAGAGGCGCGCCTCGTATCCCGCCGCTTGAATGAGGTTCGCGGCGGTTCCACCCGCCGAATACGCCTCGGCGCCGTCGACCACGATCACGACGCGGTCGTTGCGAGTCCACAAGTACGCCGCGAGCTCAGCGAGCGTCGACACGTCGTCCATGGGCTCGGCGGCGTGGAGATGCAGCTGCTCGCCCACCTTTTTGACCACCATCTCTACCGACGAGCTGATCGGACCGCGGAGCGCCGGCTCCTGCATGCTCAGGCCGGACCAGATCGTCCCGTACGTCGCGTCGACGTTTCGGTACTCGCGATGCAGGGCGCGCGCAGTGAGTCGCGCCACGATCTCGGTCTCGTCGAGCCCGACGCTGGTGAACAAGACGGCCGCGCGCGAACGCGCCGCCATGTAGGCGAGCATGAGAGCGAACGCGGTTTTTCCGGCTCCCGGCGCGCCCGACACCAGCAGATGCGTGCCGCTTCGAAGGCCGCCGCCGAAGAGCACGTCGAGCGACGACATGCCGGTGGTCGTCGCGGGGGCGACCGCGCCGAGCCGCGTCGTCACGTCCACCTGTATCCCCGACAATGAGCGGGGAACCGGGGTCGGTCGCTTCGGACGCTTGGTCGCCACCTTGCGAACGAAGTTACCCGAATGCAACGGAGCTGTCTGCTTCTCCGCCTCGGGCCCGCTCGCCGTCCGCGCACCGCGCGACGGCGAAAACCGACTTCTCCGCGAAGTGCCCTCGTCCCTCGCTGATGCGAGGGAGCGCGGTGTTCACGTCCTCAGACGGTGGCGAAGGCCTCGTCGGGGATCGCGAGCGGGCTGCGATCGGCCGTGCGGATGATGTCCGCCGCGGCGGGGATGCCCGCGAGGACGTTGAGCGCCCAGTAGACGGCCGTGTGACGCTTGCCCTCGTAGAACATCCAGTCCGGATGCGACTTCTCGAGTTTCTTTTGCGCCGCGAGACCGATGACGGCCGCATCGAGCAAGAGCCAGCCCACGACGAGCTCGCTCATCGCTTGCAGGAATCGCGTCGAAACGAGCGGTACCTTGTCCATTTCGCCGCCCTGGAACCAGGCCAGAAACTGCATGGTGACGCTACCGACCGCCTCGTGCGCCCGCGCGAGCTCCTTGACCGAAGACCCGAGAACCTCGTGGTTCTTGTTGGCTTCGATGAAGCCCGCGACGTCGCCGAGGAACGCCTGCATGTTCGCCCCGCCCCGTTGGCCGAGCTTTCGGGCCACGAGATCGAGCGACTGGATGTGGTTCGTGCCTTCGTAGATGGAGAAGATCTTCGCGTCGCGGCAGTACTGCTCGACCGGGAAGTCGCGCGTGTAGCCGACGCCGCCGTACGTCTGAATCGCCGTCTCACAGACGCGGAACGCCTGATCGGACGAGTACGCCTTCACGAGCGGGGTCAGGAGCTCGACCTGCCCGAGGTCGTAGAGCGCGCCGTCGTCATCCTTGCCGCGCTTCGCATCGGCGCGGTCGTAGTGCTGCGCGGTCTTGAAGATGAGAGCTCGAATGCCCTCCACCCGCGCCTTCATATCGAGGAGCATCCGGCGCACGTCGGCGTGCTTGATGATTGCGACGCGCTCGGCCTCCGGATCCTTGAAGTTCTCGATGCTCGTCCCCTGCTTGCGATCGCGGGCGTACTCGAGCGCGTTCAGGAAGGCCGTGCTCGCGACCGACAGGCCCTGCACGCCGACGCCGATACGCGCGAAGTTCATGAGCAAGAACATCTGACGGATGCCCTGGTGCTCCTGGCCGCCCACGAGCCACCCGACGCACCCGTCGTCCTCGCCGAACGCGAGCACGCAGGTCGCCGAGCCGTTGATGCCCATCTTGTGCTCGATGGACGGCACCTTCACGTCGTTGGTGCCGGTGATCTTGCCGCTCGCGTCGATGCGGTGCTTGGGCACGATGAAGAGCGAGAGCCCCTTGGTCCCCTTCTGCGCGCCTTCGATTCGAGCGAGGACCATGTGCACGACGTTGTCGGACATGTCGTGGTCACCGCCGCTGATGAAGATCTTGGTGCCCTTGATCGAGTACGTGCCGTCGGCGTTCTTCTTCGCGATGGTCGTCGAAAGTCCGACGTCGCTGCCGGCCTGGGGTTCGGTGAGGCACATCGTGCCCGCCCACTCACCGCCGAACATGCGCTCGCAGAACAGCTTTTTCTGCTCGTCCGTGCCGAAGGCCGCGATGACCTCGGCGGCGCCGAGCGTGAGCGCCGGATACATCTCGAACGCCGGATTGGAACCGCTCAGCATTTCGCTGACCGCCGCGGCAACCACGCGCGGCGCGCCTTGGCCGCCGTGCTCCACTTCGACGGAGAGGCTCTTGAAACCCGCCTCGTAGAGGGCCTTCCACGCTTCCTTGAACCCTGGAGGCGTGATCACCTGTCCGTTCTCGAGCTTGCAGCCCTTGTCGCCGACCGAGTTGAGCGGCCCGGTCACTTCCGTCGCGAAGCGGAAGGCCTGGTCGAGCACCATGTTCACTTCTTCTTCGCCCCAATCGGCGTACGGCGCCTGGCCCAGCAGCTCACCGAGCTTGAACTGTTCGAAGAGGGAGAAACGGAGTTCGCGAAGATCGGCTTTGTATCGGTTCTGTGCTTGGGACATGGCGTTGTCGGCTACTAAGTAAACCATGCCACCGCGTCAACCGTTTGGCCGCTGAAAAATGCCTTCAAATGTTGGTGTGCGAACGCTCACTGGTTGAACCGGTGAAGCGACGCAGCGACGCACGCGTGCGTCCGGACGCATTCGAAACCGTTTCAGTTCCGCTTCACGAGCTTGAAGGTGCGACGGCCATCGCGCTCGGTCGGCGCGAGCAGCTTCATCGCTCCGACGTGGATCTCTCGCAATCGATGCGGCGGAGCCACGTCGCGAATTTTTATTCGCTCGCCCTTCACGACCATCACGTCACAGAGCCCGAAAGCGAAGTGCTCGAGCCTGTCGCCGAAGCGAGGTACCTCTTCGGTCTCGTCGTCGTCGGGGTGCGCAGGCGCAGAAACCGTAGGGGCCACGATGGGCACCTCGATTGCGCCCGCACCGTTATTGATGTTCGCGAAGACGCCCGCCGAGCGCGCGCCCAGCAAGCGCCCGCCGCTGACCCCAACGGCGTCATTCCCTCGGCCCGCGATAACGACCATGAGCGGACCCGACCGGGGGCCGCACATGTTCAGCAACGTCGTTCTTCCCGGGAGCTCGACGTCCTCGTCACTCCCGTCCGCGCGCGCGACGGCGAGCTTGACGGCGTCGACGACGCCGACCGCGCTCACCCATTCGTCCGCCGGGGCATCCAACCCAGCGAAGAACGCGAGGACGTCCTCACCGACGGGTATTGAAAATGTGGGCATCGTTGACGCAACACCACGCCGTCCGAGGCGGCGATCAGCGAGGACGATACGTTGCCAATCCAACGAAGTTCATCACGCGCTGGCACTCGGCAGTGCCCACCTGACCGTGGCAAGAGTCCTCGCCCTCGAACCGGTCGAGCCGCTGAGTTAGCGCGCGCATCACTTCACTGGTCAAGTCGTGTCCGCCGTCTTTGCAGGACGAGTCCTGGCACGTGAACTCGAACAACGCGGGAGCACGCTCCACCACGATTCGCCGTACGTGCGACACGTCGATAATCTGCGCGCCCGACCGGCTCTCTCGAATCTCGAGCTTCAGGCTCTCGAGCCCCGGAATCACGGTCGTCAGCCTTGGCGCTTCGTCCTCGCGGCGACGCCTTTCGGCGAATCGCTGGGCCCCCTCGTTGAATCGGCGGTTCATACGAAATCGAGGGGCAAGGGTTGGGGTCCGGGAACGATGTCCGCGATATCCGGGTCCACGCCATCGGGATCCGTCTGCGGTCGATTCCCTTTGTCATCACGGCGCTGCTGCCGCTTGACTTCTTTTTCTTTCTGGCGCTCTTGCCTCTGCTTTTCCTTCTGACGCTTGTTGATGGTCATTCTCGCCTCCAAGTGCCAGCCCGAGCGGATGAGGGAGCGGCCTTCCGGCAGCTCCCTTCCGCGTCCATCTACTTACTACCAGCGCTTTTTGCGATCGCGATCCGGTCCTCCACCGCCGCCGCCGCGGCCACCGCCACCCCCGCCACCACCGCCGCCGCCCCCGCCACCGCGGAAACCGCCGCCTCCGCCGCCGCCACCTTTACGCTCCTCAGCCTCGTTCACACGAATCGGGCGGCCATCCAACATGGCGCCGTTCATGCGTGCGATAGCGTCAGCGGCCTGCTCGGAGCTGCCCATCGTCACGAAGCCGAAGCCCCGCGAGCGACCGCTGTCGCGATCCGTCGCGATGTGAACGTCAGTGACCTCGCCGACGCCCGCGAATGCTTCACGGAGCGAGTCGGTCGTGGCGTCGAACGAGAGGTTCCCTACATAGAGTCGATTTCCCATGGAATACGTATCTTTCTGCTGACGGCTCAGTCGAATGCGCCTTTCGAGGAGGGCGCCGAACCTACCTACCAATTGAGCCGTCAGGATCGGAGGCAGGGACGTGGGAGACACACCTCCCACGTCCACGTAGCGTCGCCAGAAGGTTGCGACCTGCCGCGATCCCAGGGGAGGCGTCGAGTCGTTCGCCGGAAACGTTCGTGACGGGCGCAGTCTAGCGCATTTTCCTCAACCGGCCACTGAAGATCCGTCGCGACTGGCCGATCGCTTTCCGCGGCCCTCCCTTGACCCCGAACCGGTGCTGAGGCACCAAACGCGGCCCCGCACTTCGAATATGGTAGGAAGGGGCGGATTACCGATCGCCCCGCACCGGCAGGTTCCGGCTCGCGCGGGCGCTCCCTCCTTCGCTTTCCCCGAGAAGTGAAACCACGCGTGACGATCAAAAATTTGCGAAACGTGAGCGTAGCGAGTCCGTCCCCCGTCGCCAAGAGCGGACTTCCAGCTCGCCGAAAGCGTCGACCAGCGGTCGGAGAGAAAGCGAACGGCTCGTCGAGCTCGGGCGAAGTCTCCACCGGCAGCATCGACTCCGTCCGTTTGTATTTGAAGCAAACGAGCAGCGTCGCGCTCTTGAACCGCGAGCGCGAAATCGAAATCGCGATGCGCATCGAGCAAGGCGCGAACGAAGTGCTCGACGCCGTTCTCGGAAGCCCCGTCGCGGTTCAGGAGATCCACCGACTCGGTGACCTCCTTCGCGACGGCAAGATCACCCTCGACGACGTGCTCGACGAGCCGGACGAAGGCGAAGAGCGCGACGTCGAAGGGCAGCGCGAACGCGTCCTCAAGTCGATCGATCAAATCGAGAATCTCGAGCGTGACGCGGCCGTGCTCGCCAAGGAGAAAGCCCTGGCGAAGGGCCCGAAGAAACGCCAGCTCGAGAGCGAGCTCGACGCATTGCGCGACGCTCGCGTCAAAGCCTTGAAGGGGATGAAGCTCGGACAGAAGGTCATCGCGCGAATGGTCGCGCGACAGAAGGAGCTCTACGCATCGATCGGGAACAAGTCGATCGAGACGGACGTCAAGGTCGACGTGCGGGAGACGCGCGCCACGTACACGCGCATCCGCGAGGGCGGAGATCGCGCGGCGCGCGCGAAGGCCGAACTCATCGAAGCGAACCTCCGGCTCGTCGTGTCGATCGCGAAGAAGTATCGAAACCGCGGTCTTCAGTTCCTCGACCTGATTCAGGAGGGGAACATCGGTTTGATGAAGGCGGTCGACAAGTTCGAGTACCGGCGCGGATACAAGTTCAGCACCTACGGCACGTGGTGGATTCGCCAAGCGATCGCGCGAGCCATCGCCGACCAGAGCCGAACGATCCGCATCCCCGTGCACATGGTGGAGACGACGAACCGTCTCGGGCGCACCGCGCGCCACCTCGTCCAGGAGCTCGGCCGCGAGCCGACCGCCGACGAGCTCGCCGCCAAGATGGAGCTCTCCATCGAGCAGGTCCGCCAGGTGCTCGAACTCACGAAAGAGCCGCTCAGCCTCGAGACGCCGATCGGCGACGAGCAAGACGGGCGCCTGGGCGACTTCATCGAAGACCGGAGCGCGCAGAGCCCGGCCGAGGCGGCCATGGCCGCGAGCCTCGCCGACAAGACCCGTCAGGTGCTGAAAACCCTGACGCAGCGCGAGGAAAAAGTGCTTCGCATGCGCTTCGGCGTCGGCGAAAAAAGCGACCACACCCTCGAAGAGGTGGGGCGCACCTTCAACGTCACGCGCGAGCGCATTCGCCAGATCGAGGCCAAGGCCATCGAGAAGCTCCGCCACGGCGCCCGCACGAAGGACCTGAAGAACTTCGTCTGATCCGAAGGCCGGGGGCTTGCGCTCGCGTCCGAAAAGCGGGGCTTGCCGCGTCACCGCAAGGTGAGCTACATCCTCGCGCCCCGGGTGCGGTCTTCTGGATCGGATCCGGAGACTGTTCGCTCCGGTGGCGGAATTGGCAGACGCGCAGGATTCAGGTTCGGAATCCACGCGGCCAAAACCAGCAAGTAGCGAGAATCACAGGCGCGAAGATCACGCCGATTCACGCCGAGACGCGGGTTTGGGGCAATCCCGGGGCAATGGATCGACGCCACGCGAGCGCATGATCGCGATGCTCAACGCGGAACTCGGCGCGGCGCTCGACGTCGGCGATCTTGAAGCGGCCAAGGTCGCGCACGAGGCGATCGGCAAACTGCTCGGCAGCGGAGGCGCGGTGACTCCGGTCGCCGACTTGACGGCAGAGCGCAAGCGACGGGAGCGCCCCGAGCGTGGCTAGCGAAACCGGTAGAGGTGAACGCAACCGACCGCTAGCGGGTCAGCAAAGTCGTTTGTAACATTGGCGCATGAAGGTCGAACGCTTCGGTGAGTGCTCGCTGGACTCGTACCTCGACGTTCGCGTTTCGGACCTCGAGAGGCTGACGAGTGACAGCATCAAACGCGCGCAGCTTCATCGGCTGATCGCTGACTATCGCGAGGTCGCGGGCGGAGATCCGCCCCGTCGAGGCTACGTGAGGATTTGGGCCACGGATGCGGTCGACTACCTGAGGCATTTTCTGCGACTCTTCTGCGTGGCCCAAGGGGTAGCAGCCTGGGACCCCGATGCGGATCATGGCCCTGAAGATGGACCGGAAGCGGAAATCCAGATCACCGGGGTTCGCGCGCTGGAGCTGATCATCGAACTGGTATTCCCGCAGAGGGCGCCCACCTTGTCTACTCCTCGGCCCCTATAAGTATAGGAGCCCGCGAAATCAGCGAGCGAACGCCGTGGCCCCTAGCGGGTCGCGGCGTCGGTTTTTTGGAGGACGAAATGCGACAACGAAAAAGCAACGGAACGCCCGTGCCGGCGGCGGATCGCGCCTGGCTGGCGGCTTTGGTCGAAGAGGTGGGACTCGAGGAAGCTGCGCGCCGAGTTCGGCTCTCGCGGCTCACCGTCGCGGCGTCGCTCGCGGGCCTGCCTACCCATTACGGAACCCACGCCGCGATCGCGGCCGCTCGTGCCGAAGCCGCCGACCGAGCGGCGTGACCTTCTGACGAAATAGTCCGAGCCCGCGCGTCGCCGCTGCCAGCGAGATCGACGCGCCGGGCGCTCCCCAGGAGAAAAGCGAATGAGCACGTCGAAAGACGCGCGGCGCGGAGATCCGCCCGCTGCGCAATACGTCGGGCGAGACAATGCCGTTGCGGTCATCGGCCGTTCCTGGCGTGCCGTGCAAGACCTCGCCGGCGCGCTCGGTGTGCGCCCGCGGCGCGTCGGGCGGATCGCGCTCTACCTCGCTGCTGAGCTCGTCGCGGCGATCGAAAAGGCGAACGAGCCGGCGGTCGAGCCCGAAGTGGATGAGCTCGAATCGATGAGAGAACGCGTGCGGAGGGCTGGTTGATGCACGCCGAGGTGCTCGTCGGCATGACGACGAAGATGGTCACCTGCAAGATCTGCAGCAAGCCCATCGAGCTCGGCACGCTCTGCGCGTACGTGCGAGGACGTGGATCCCACCACGTGGCGTGCTGGATCGCGAGACGCCGAGCATGATGGTCTCAGCGGCGGTGGCATATGCGACGCGCCTCGGGGTGGCCGTGCATCCGGTGTCGCGCAGCAAGGCGCCTCTCTCGCCGCACGGCTTCAAGGATGCGACGACCGACGAACGCCAGATCCGCGCTTGGTGGACCGAGCATCCGGCGGCGAACATCGGCGCGCGTTGCGATTGGAATTTCGTCGTCGACGTAGATCCGAGAAACGGCGGGGACCGTGTGCTCGATCAGTGGCGTGCGCTCTACGGCGAATTCCCGCCGACGTGGGAAGCGGTCACCGGTTCCGGCGGGTCGCACCTTTACTTTCGCCACGACGAAGCGCTCGACGCCGTTCCGCTAGGAAAGCTGTGTGCGGGAGTGGACATCAAGGGCGGCGGTCGAGGGTACGTGCTCCTCCCGCCGTCGGTGAACAAAGCGGGCCCGTATCGGTGGCGCGTGCGACCCAGCGCATGCGAGCTCGCGACGGCGCCACGCTGGCTCATCCGAACGATCGCACGACTCAAGACGCCGCCCGCGCCCGAACCGATGAACATCGACATGAGCAGGTACGACGGCATCGATCGCGTCGAGCGAGCGCGACGGTATGCGCGGGCCCTGAATCCGGCGATCGAAGGACGGGATGGATCACGCACGACGTTCGTCGCGGCGATGAAGATCGCCCGCGGGTTCGATCTCACCGAGGATGAGGCGCTTTCGGTGCTGGCGACGGAATGGAACCCCGCATGCCGACCGCCATGGAGCGCAAATGACCTACGCCGCCAAGTGCGACGGGCGCGCGAGATCGGCTCGATGCCGATGGGCGCGCTACTTGATCGGAGGACGGCTTGACCGTCACCAGCATCGACGAAGCGAAGAAAAAGAAGCGCGCCGCGCCGGTCGGCGAATGGACGAAAGGGTTGCTGGTCACGGAAGAGGGATATCCGCGGAAGTGCCTCGCGAACGTCCTGCACACGCTCTCCCTCCATCCGAAGTGGCAAGGAGTGGTCGCCTACGATGCCTTCGGCGAGTGCGTCGTGAAACTCATCCCGCCACCGGTGCGCGAGCAGGACGGACCGAGCCTCCCCGGCGAATGGACCGACGCGGATTCGACTCGTACGGCAGCGTGGTTTGCATCGACCGTCGGTTTCGAGCCTCCGACGACGCATGTCGACCAAGCGGTGGCAGCCGTGGCCGAGCGGAACGTCTTCCACCCCGTGCGCGACTACCTGCAGGAGCTTGCTTGGGATGATGTCCCGAGACTGGATGGAATGCTGGTCGGCTACTTCGGCGCCGAAGATTCGCCGTACACGCGTGCTATCGGAGCGAAGTGGATGATCGCCGCGGTCGCCCGAGTCATGCGCCCGGGATGCAAAGCGGATCACATGCTTGTGCTCGAGAGCCCGATGCAGGGAATTGGGAAGTCGACGGCCCTGCGCATCCTCGCGAGCGACCCTTGGTTCTCGGACACCGGCATCGTGATTGGCGATAAGGACAGCTATCAGGCTCTTCGTCGAAAGTGGCTCTACGAGTTCGCGGAGCTCTCGAGCATCAAAGGGCGGGATGTAGAGCGCGTGAAAACGTTCTTGTCGTCGAGCTCCGATAACTACAGGCCGTCGTACGGCAGGCGAAATAAGGACGTGCCGCGACAGGTCGTTTTCGCGGGGAGCACGAACGAGGACCACTATCTCACGGACCCAACGGGCGGACGCCGCTTCTGGCCCGTGCGCTGCCGAACCATCGACGTCGACGGTCTTCGAAGAGATCGCGATCAGTTGTGGGCGGAAGCAAAACGCCGATACGACGACGGCGCGACGTGGCACCTCGAGACGGCCGACCTTTGCGCCTCAGCGGCCGCCGTTCAGGAGGATCGCTCGGAGCGTGACGACTGGATCGACATTGTCGAGCGATGGTTGAAAGCGCCGAGCGTGCCTTCGGGCGAAAAGGCGCGCGAGCCTCTCGACCCGAGCGACGGCTACACCACCGCCGAGGTGCTGCTCGGCGCGCTCGACTTCGCGCCCGACAGGATCAGCATGCAGGCCACGAAGCGCGTCGGACACGTGCTGAGAGATCTCGGCTACGAGCCTCGCCGGCCACGAGGAGAATCGCGCGCGCGCCGGTATTTTCCCTCTGGTCCATGTGGTCCAGGCTAGCGACGACCCACCTGGACCACCGAAACGGCAGGAAACAAGCCGTGGTCCATGTGGTCCATGTGGTCCAGGTCAGGCGTACATATAGAGAAGCTGGCTGGGGGGAAACTCAGCGCCTAACTCAAAACGACCTGGTCCACCTGGTCCACCTGGACCGCTGAGCCCCAGCGCGCTCCATCGTCGAACGGGAGACGCCCGCCTCGCGAGCAAGAGCGGAAGCGACTTTTCCGGCGTCAGCCGGTCGAGCCTCACGTGAGGCTTCACCCGTTGACGCGAACGCTCCTCCGTGGCCGAACGCTTTCAGCGCGTTCGACCCGGAACGCGCGCCCCCGCGCGTCGCGCACACGCCCGCGTACGCACCCGTGCACCCGCGCGCGCCCGTCTCCTTATCGCTCACACCGGCGCGCGAAGGACTCTTAGTCCTTTGCATTCCAGCCATTTCCCCGTTGATTCGAGGTTTTTCGATGAGCTTCCAACCCAGCGTTTACCCCGGGGCGGCGCCCCGATGACCCTCCGCACCGGCCACGGCAACGGCGCCGGGACGCCTCGCATCGAGGTGCTTCCGGTCGACGAGCTGCCGATCGGCGTGCACGCGCCAGCGCTGGCCGAGCACACGGGCGAACGAGACGATGGTGGCAGGTTCGCGCCGGGCGCGCGCACGGCGCAGAGCGCGGGGGGGGCCGCGAGCCGCGAGCAGACGCGGCTAGCCCGCCGCCTTTCGCTCGGTGACACGTTCGCCGACCCGCGCTTCGAGCCGTACGCAAAAGCCGCCAGGGCGTTCCGTAGGGCGCAGGTGACCCGCCTCGCCCGCGACGTCGGCGGCGGCACGTGCGGCCCGGCTCCGGCCAGCATCGTGGCCAGCGCGTCGCTACAGCTCGCCGCGAGCAGGTTCGCCTTCGAGGTGCTCGGCGACATGACGCTCGGCTCGACGTTGGCCGACGCCTCGCGCCAAAACCTCCTCGCGGCCCACGAGCTCGCCGCCCGCGAAGCCGCGGCGCGGCCGCCGGTGCCGCCCGCGTGGATGACCGCCCCGCTCGACGAGGAGGAGCCGACACCGTGAGCATCTTCAACCGCACGCCACAATTCCTCGCCGCATTCGAGCGAACCGATAAGCAGCTCGTCCGCGCTGGCTTCCCCGCGACCTCGCCGTGGTGGCGCGCCGAGCTCGAAAGGTTCGTCCGCGCCGGGCGCCGGCGATGGGTCATTCGAGCGGGCCGCCGCGCCGGCAAGAGTTCCACGCTCTGCCGGGTTGCCGTAGTTCACGCGCTGTTCGGCACATGGTCCGTCCCGCCCGGCGACACGCCGATCGTCGCCTTCGTCAGCGTGAGCCGCGACGAGAGCGCGAGCAGGCTTCGGACGATCGCCGAGATCCTTCGCGCGCTCGGCGTCACGTTCGAGCAGCGCGGGGAGGAGATCGAGTTGACCGGCTCTCGTCGAGTCGTCTTCCGGACGTTCGCCTGTACGACGACCGCCGTCGTCGGGTTCACGGCGATCGCGGTCTTCGCGGACGAAATGGCGAAGTGGGAAGCCCGCGACGCCATGGCGAATCCAGCCGCCGACGTCATGGCGAGCCTCCGACCCACGATGGCGACGCAGGTGGCCGCTTTCGAGGTCGCCGTTTCATCGCCTTGGGGGAGCGACGATTACCACGCGCAGCTGTTCGACGCCGGCGACGGCGCGCACCAATGTGTGAGCTTCGCGCCGACGTGGGTCGCGAACCCGACGATCTCCGAGGAGCGCACACACGAACTCGAGCCCGACCCGCGCACATGGGCGAGGGAGTACGCCGCCGAGCCCGGTTCGACCGTCTCGCCAGCGTTCGACCCGGACGATATCGCGGGTTGCTATCGGCCTTACGCGGGCACCCGAGCACGGGCCTTCGTTGCGGCGGACCCATCGTCGCTCCGCGGTGATGCCTTCGCGTGGATCGCCGGCTATATCGGACCCCGCGGCGAAATCGTCGTAACGCAGGTCGACGCCGTCGATGCGCAGGCGCTCCGCGGTCTGCCCCTCGAAGCCGCTCCGGGAACCGAGGGCGGACCGAATCGGCCGATGGCGCTCAGCCACATCGTCGATAAAATCTCGGCGCTCGCGCAACGAATCGGCGCGCCTGTCGTCTACAGCGACCAGCGCGAGGAGGCTGCTCTCGGCGCGATGTTCGCGGTGCGCCGCGTCCCGCTTCGACCATTCGCGTGGACGGACACCTCGAAGGACGAGGCCGTTCAGCGCTTGCGCCGGATGATGCGCGAGCGCGCCATATACCTTCCCGACCATACCCAACTCCGACGCGAGCTCACGAGCATGCGAGCCCGACTCGTTCCGAGCGGTCGGATCAAATATGAAAGCAACGGGTTGGATTTCGCATCGTGTTTGATCACGCTCGCTCACGCGATCGTTGCGGGTGCGCTGCCTTCACATAAGCCGTTGCATTACCTCGACCAGTTCGAACAAGAGCGAGTCGGTTTCACATCCCCGCGTTCAGGCTTCGCGCCCGGCTCACGTCACGACGCAGGGAGGAGTTGGCAATGATCGAACCCACCGACGATATCGCGACCAGTTTGTTGGACACACCGTCCCTCATTGCCGTGAGTCTTCCGCGCGACTCGCGCGAATACGCAATCGCGATGGCGTCCGCATGCTTCCGGCTCGCCGCCGCCATCCATATCGGACGCTTGAGGTGCACGGACGTGTCCGTTCACGTCGACCTCCTCGAACGCACCATTTCATTCACTACCGATCGGAGTCACGCATGAGTTTCACCATACCCACACCAACCCTGCGCGCGCTATCGGCCGCAACCGGCGAGACCGTGACCACCGAAATGGTTGCGCAATGGTGGCGCGACTCGAAGGCCCTCCCCGAGGCACTCGCCCGAGTAACCGCGCTCGAAGCCCAAGTCGCACGCATCACCCAACCCGACGACCACGTTGCCGCGTTCGAACGGGAGAAGATCATCGAGGCCTTGCACGATCATGGAAAGGCGACCCCATTCCTCGTCGAGCACGTTCTCGCGGGCTTGCCGCTTGCAAAGCTCCGCATTTACGCCGAGCAAGCCTTCGCCTTGATGCCGGCATCGAAGCTCGAACCGCCCTTTCGGGATCGAACGTTTCAGGGGCTCGAAAGCACGGCGGCGCGTTTCGAAGACATGCCGCCGGCGGCGCGCGTCGATCTCCAGAAGCGCGATCCATCAACGTGGCAGGCCATGCACGACGACTACGTCCATCGAGGATCGCCAGAACCAAGGCTTCAAAATCTCTTCTCGCAAGGAGCGACAGCAAATGGATCAAGCCCAACCCAGCCGTGAGGACATCCTCGCGGATATCGCAACGCTCGAAGCCGAGGCGGCGCGCACAAAAGTAGCCGCCAGCAACGCGCAAAGCGAGTTCGAGAGAGCCCCATCGCAGAAGTCGCACGCAGACGCCGCGATAAAATCCCAGCTCGCCGCGAACGCCTACAGCGCGCACCGGACCGCCCGCGAGGTACACGCCGAGCTGCTCGAGCAAGTCGCACGCGAGAGGGCGCACGCCGAGGCAGCCGCGAAGCTCGCCGCACTCGAGCCGGTGCTGGCCGCATACCGTTCGATGGTCGACGGCCTGCGCACCTCGGTCGAAGCGTTCGCGGACGACTACTCACGTCGAGTCGACGAGCTCGTCGCGCACTTGTGGACGCACCGCAAGGACAGCGCCGAGGCCGTCGATTTAGCCAAGATGCTCGGACGACCAACCGACGGATACAAGTTCCCAACGTTCGAGAATCTCTTGGTGGCAACCAACGCGCGCTGGGAGTCCCAAAATCGCGGCACACCGCGTCACGCGGCACTCGCGTTCGCAAACACCCACTCACCGCACACGATCGCGGCATTCCTCACGATGCCCATCCGAAAGGTTTAAGACATGTCCTTCAAGCCTCCCATCGATTTGAAAAAGATCACCGTCGGAGCACACGGACTCATCTCCCCCGCCGCGCTCGCGACCTTGCGCAACAACGGCAACGTCGAGATGGCGCGACGATATGACCGGGCGCACGCCGCGCGCAACGACCCGAAGTTGCAACTATGTGCGACTCACGCCGCTAGGTGGGCGTGTAAGGCGCTCGGTCGCCCGTACGACGCGACCAAACGCGACGACGCGATCCAAGCCGTCGCGATGGGCAGCGCCGTCGTCGATCGCGACGCTCGCGCGCTGGCAATCAGAGCCGCACGTGAGCTTCTGGAAGCGGGGTGGTTCCCGCTACTCGAGCCGAACCCGCCCAACGAGGCGGCGTAGCCGTGCAAGATTTCGGATCCCAGGTTTTGTTGGCCCTGGCGGCGCCGCAGTGCGGGCGCCGAGCGTGCGTGCGGACCTCTCACCTCCGACGCCCCCGATCCGACGCCCGCGTTTTCCCCGTCCGATGCCGAGCTCGGCTATCTCCCGACGCGTTCACTGCAGCAGCGGTGAGACGGAGCTCGGTATCGGACAGGGGACGGCGTGTTTCTCATAAATCGAAAGGGTAGCGAATGAACATCGTTTTAACGGCGGCCGGCGCGCTTCCGAGCATCACGAGCGGTGCGGCCGACGTCGCGCAATCCGAGACGCCCACGAACCGGCAAAACGACGCCTTCGTCGACTTCGCGGCAGGCGCGCAAACGTTCTGCGAGTGGGGCCTCTTGATGCCGTTCGGCTGGAACGGCGGCGGCCTCCTCGCAAACGTATATTGGACCTCGACGAGCGCGTCGACGAACTCGGTCGTTTGGGGCGTTCAGCTTCGCGCGTACACCGCCGGCGACGCGATCGACTCTGCCTATGGCACGGCGATCGAGACGACCAGCGCGAACGGCGGAGCGAACCTGGAAAACGTTTCGGCCACGACTCCGCAATCGACGCCGATTCAGATCGCCGGGGCCAACTACGCTCACACGACCCTTGGCGGTGGCTCTCTCGTTGCGCCCCAACGCGTGAAGGTCCGCGTGTATCGCCTCGGCAGCGGCGCGGACACCCTCGCAGCCACGGCGCGCCTTTCGATGGTGCGTCTCCTCGAAAGCGGTGATTGAAGATGGCGAGTCGATATTGGGTAGGCGGCTCGGCTTCGTGGGATTCGACGGCTGGATCGAAGTGGTCCACGACGAGCGGCGGCTCCGGTGGAGCGGCCGTCCCGACGAGCTCGGACAGCGTCTTTTTCGACAGCAATTCGGGCGCGGTGACGGTCACGTGTGCCGCGGGCGGAGGCGCTTGCGGCAACGCCGATTTCACGGGTTTCACTGGCACCTTTGCCGGTACTGCCAACACGTTCGCGCCGTCTGGCAATCTCACGCTCGCCGCGTCGATGACGCTCGCGCTCACCGGCAACATCACGTTTGGAGCGACGGGCCCGGCAACCATCACGACGAACGGCGTCGCGCTCTCGAGCATGCTCATATTCGATGGCGTTGGCGGCTCGTGGACGCTGCAGGAAGCTCTGACGACAAGCGGCGCGATCACGCTCACGCAAGGAGCGCTCGCGTTCGGGGGCCATGCGGTCACGTGCTCGAGCCTGGCGACGTCGAACTCGAACACGCGCACGCTCGACCTCACCAACTCGACGCTGACGCTAACAGGCTCGGGTACGGCGTTCACGTGCAGCACGTCGACGGGGCTTACGCTGATTTCAGCGGGCTCCGAGATCATCGCAACCGACACGAGCGGGACGGCGAAGGTCCTCACGCTCGATGGCGAGACATACAACAAGATCACCTTCTCGGGCGCCGGGCCGCTCACATTGAACGCAACGGGCACGATCGCGCGGCTCACTATCGGCGCTTCGACCACGTCGGTGGACACGACAGGGTTCACGATCAACGCCCTGGACTTCACGTCCTTCGTCGGCACATGGACGTCGAACCCGAACCTGACGCTGACGGGCGATCTGCTTTTGAACATCGGCATGACGGTGTCCGGGTTGACCGGCACGCTCACGTTGAGCGGCTCCGCGTCCCGATTGCTCTCGACGGCGGGGATCGCATTGCAATGCGGCATCACCATCGACTGCGCCGGCGGAACGGTCACGTGCGCGGGCGACGTCGCGACGGCGCAGGGCAAGATCCTTCTGTTGAAGAACGGTGTGTTCGACGCGGCGGGCTTCAATGTGACCGCGGGCTTCGTGGACACGACCGGATCGACGAACGCGCGCACGCTCTCGATGGGGAGCGGCACTTGGTCCCTCAACCCCGGCGAAACGGGCTCGACGACGCCATGGGTCACGACGCCGACGACGAACCTCGCGATCAACGGCGGCACGTCGACGATCCACATGCAGAACGCGACCGCCGGCAAAACGTTCGACGGCGGCGGATTCACGTACGGCGATCTCACATGCGACGGCTCGGGCAGCGGCGTGCTGACGATCACGGGGTCGAACACGTTCCGCAATCTGTCGATCTCCGGCCACGATCTCTCGCTAGCCGCCGGCACGACGCAAACCGTCGCGACGTTCTCGGCGATGGGAAGCTCCGGAGCGCTCCTCAACCTGAAGAGCAGCACGGGCGGCACCCAGGCGACGCTCTCATGTCCGGCGAATCGGCAGACGAGCCACTTCGTCAACGTGAAGGACGTCGTCGCTACGGGCGGGGCGTTCTGGTTTCTCGGGCGCAACTCGACGAACGGCGGCAACACGCGCGGCTGGCGTTTCATGACTGCGGCAGCGCGCAGCGGAATTTGCGGCGTTATCGCCGTGTAAGGAGATGAGATGTCTAGTCCACCCATCGCACCTGCGCATCTTCAGCGTCGACCGGTCGACGCCGAGGCGTTTCGCGCCGAGCTCATTGATGCCGGCGTGCTCATCGACGGTGGCGATCCGACTCCGCGCGGCGCTCCGTTGCCGAACGTGCTCCGGATCGACGAGTTCGGAATTCTCAAGGCTGCAGCTCGTATCCGACATTCGGATGTCGACGTCGGCAAGGTCATCGACCAGGCCGACCCGCGCATCGCTTCGCGCCTTCGAGCGATTCTATCGCGCGCTGGAGGTGCGACATGAGCAGCTCGTTCTTCGACGATCAGGTCCGTCTCAAGCTCGACGGGCACGAGGTGCCCATCGTCAGCAGGTACACCGTTCTGTGCGGGATGATGGGGGTCCCTGCGGCGTTCTCGCTCACCGTGGGACACGGCGGCATCTTCCGAGATCTCGCCTCGGCGTTCCCACCCGAGACACCGTTTGAAATGTACGTGGGCGATAAGCTCGTGCAGACCGGAGAGCTCGACTCCATCGAGGCTGCCGAACAGGCGACGGAGGCTCGGCTCGGCGGGCGCGACATGCTTCGACGCCTCGTCGATGGGCAGATCGATTCGGAGCAGACGTTTTCGGAGTCGACGTACCTCGCGCTCACGCTGGCAGCGCTCAAGACAGTGGGGCTCGGCGATTCCACCGTCTTCAGCGACAACGCCGCGAACCTCGCCGCGGTCACCGGCAAAGAAGTCATACAGCTCGCGCCGGCGGCCTCAGGCGCTGACGACGCGGGGAGTGCGACCGTCGACGCTTCGCCGGCGACGCTCGCCGTATACAAGGCCATCAAAGCGAAGTGCGGCCGAACGTGGTTCGAATTTCTGGCCGAACAGAATCGACGAGCGGGGCTCTTCCTGTGGGCCGATCACTCCGGGAACTTCGTTCTCTCCCGTCCGAACGGCAACAAGGATCCGATCTATCGGATCATCCGGAAGCAAACCGGGCAGGCCGACGGAAGTTCGGTGCTCGGACGACCGTCGTTTCGGCACGACATTACGCAGCGCTACACGGAGTGCGTCGTGCTCGGTCGCGGCGGCGGCGGCAAGGAGGGACGGCACCGGTTTCTCGGAAGCTTCGTCGACGACGAAATGGTTGCCATTCTGAACCCCAACCCGGCGGATCGCGCGAACGGCGGCACGCGAAAGAAGCGACTCGTCATCGAAGACGATCACGTGCGAACGATCGCACAAGCGAATCTCCTCGCGCGACGGAAGATCGCCGAATCACGGCGCAACGGTTGGAAGCTCTCGTACATCGTGTCCGGGCACACCGTGCCGGCGCTCAAGGGCGGCGGTCGCATTCCGTGGACGCAGGACACCGTCCTGCAGGTGGTCGACGACGAGTTCGGCATCGAGGGGCCGATGTACATCGAGAGCGTGCAGTACGAGGCGCAGATGCAGAAAACCACGCGATTGAACCTGATGCGCTGCGAAGACCTCGTCTTCGCTGAGGAGCCCGATCAACAACCGCGGCACGCACTCGCGCAAAAGCCCGGCGTGGTCCCGCCGAAGAGCCAGAACGTGAAGATCCACCTCGACAACAACGACTTTTGGCATGTCGTCCCGACCTGATGGCCCACAACGGAAGCGACCCGCTCGACGCGTTCCCCGCCTTCATCGAAGCCGTGCGCACTCGCCTCGAGGCCGGCGCCGAAGCGTACGGCGATCGGTCCTTCGAGCGGCCGACGGCCGAGCTCGTGCGCGAGCTGCAACAGGAGGCGCTCGACCTCGCCGGGTGGGGCTTCGTGCTCTTCGAACGACTTCGACAGATCGAGGAGGCGGCGAGGCGCCTCGACGACGACGCGGCGATCACGGAGCGGCCGGTGATGGCGGATTGGTGACGAACCCTACGCCTCAAGAATCATCCGGAGTTGATCCTCTTTCAAATCATGTCTTTGGTCCGGTGGCATCGTCTTCCACACCGCAAGCATGCGCGCGTACTTCTCGCGCATCGGAGCAGGGCTGGCGAAGTCGGCGGAAGCCGGATTTCGCAGCCACGAAAAATCCCCGCGGTCGACAAGATATCGCACAAGACCAGTAAACCCCGGCTCATCCCTGACACTGAATCCATCAAATTTCGCGTAGATGTGGTTCTGCAGAAGGTGTTCGGGCGGGAGCTTCTTCAGCGAGAGCACGATCCCGCTGTACATCGTGAGAGTTTCGTGAATCTCGTCGATGACAGAGTCGGGCAACTCGTCTCGCATGTGGCTGGTTGGATATTCCGGCGGGTACCCCTGCTCGAGCGCGCGGCGGTCTGCTTCATGTTGAGCGGCTTCCTCTGGGAAGAGCCTCGCGAGAATCCGACATTGGTTCATAAGTATCAGGCGCTCGGTCTTCGTCATCACGACCTTTCCTTTCGCTCGCCCACCCAGCAGCGATCTGAGCGGAATTCTTACGCTCTCAATTTAGGAAGTCACGACTTTTCAGACGGACCGAAAAACACGCTTGCACGTGCGCTCCGTTTGCTTTAATACGTATTACATGGCTCCCGAGGCACGAAACGAACCGATCAGCCTTCGAATGTCACGCGACGAGGTGCACATGCTGAAGGCGCTTGCGGCGACGGACGGCATCTCGCAGTCGGATGTACTGCGAATGCTTCTCCGACGAGAGTGGACCGCTCGATTCGGACCAAAGGCGCCCCCGAAACCGAAAAAGTGACCAACGAAGCGGGCCCCGCGCTGAGGAAACAGCCGGGACCCCGGACACCACGGAGTACACCATGGCATCAAGAACGACCGTATCACGAACCAAGAAGCCCGCCCCGAAGACCGCCGAGCCCGCGAACGACGCGGCGCGCCCGCGGCCCGATCCGCGCTACGGCTACGTCGCGCCGCAGATGCTCAGAGGGATGCTCGACGTGGTCGAGAATTCCGCGAAGAGCGCGCGTGATTGCCTGCTCTCGGCGGCCAATGGCGTCGCTTCGAGTGACGCTTGCGCCGAAGTGCTGTGTGCGCTCGGTGAGCTCCACAAGGTCATCGAGACCGTCGACAACACGCGCAAGAGCTTCGACGCGCGAGAGGAAGTGACGCCGTGAGCGGCCATCTCGAAGAGGTCCGCCACTTCGTCGAGGAGGCGCGCCACGTGCTGACCTACTGGTTCGATGCCGACGCGGAGACGATCGAGCCTGCTGCGCTGCTTCGTGCCATGCATTCGCTGGCGTGCGCACTCGAGGAACTGAAGATGGTTGCGGAGCCCGAGGTCGACGAGCCGCCCGCGGCGCCCGATCTCGCTCCGACTACGCCGACCGAGATTTCGCAGCTTGCCGGCGCGCTCGCGTCGAAGGCGAGGCCGGGGTGATACTCGCCGTCATCACGCGCGCTGCGGAGACCGACGCCTACTCCGCGATCCTATGGCTGGGACGAACGCCGCTCACCTACACGAATGACGAGAAGTGGACCGAGCTGCGGCGGCAACTCCGAGCAGCCGGACTCGCACTCGCAAACACGGCGAACGACGACGAAAAAAAGTGATCCGACCATGTCGATTGTCACTTGCGCGGATATCCGCGCGCTGTATCATGAGGACATGAAGAACGTCGCACGCGCTAAGGCCCTCCGCATCCGGATCAACGTCCTCACCGAGGAACTCTCCACATGCACGACCGCCGCGATGCGACGGAGCGTCACCGAGAGCATCATCGACGCCGAGCGGCAACTGACGGAGCTCGGGTGACGGGGAGCGTGAAAGGGGGTTCGGCGAAAGCCGGGCCCCGGCGCTCTGGGCCATCGGGGCAGCACACGAGCATTCAGATCGCGTTTCGCGCCGTCGACGAGGCCCAGAAAGCGCGATGGCAGCGGGCGGCGGCACGGGCGGGGATGACTCTCAACGAGTGGCTTCGAGCGCTCGCGGACGAGGCGAGCAAGGGGACGAAGTAGATGGCACGACGAGAGACGACGGGCGAAGTCCGTTTCATCGGCGGGATCTGGACGACGCGCGTCCGACTCTACCAGCGCGTTTCGCTCGACCTCCCGACGTGTGCGGACCGCGACGAAGCGCTCGCGCGCTCGAAGATGCTCGCCGAACTCGGGAAGCGCTTCCGTCTCGCGAGCGTGAGCGAGCTGCGAGGCATCGAGTCGCTTCGCATCGTGGCCGGCGCGTCGGCCCGTTCGCTTCGAGACGCCATGTCGATCGCGGAAGAGCTGCTCGGCGGGAAGTTCCCCGCCGGCAAGGGGCCGAAGGCGCTCACGTTCGAAGAGGTCGGGAAGGAGTGGACGGGGGGCGACCTTCACAAGGCGTTCCCCGACCACGTCGAAGCGATCGACCAATCGGAGAACAAGCAGCGGCTCGAGAAAGCGATCTACCCGGTGATCGGTCCGCTCGAGATCACCGCCATCACGCGCGCGAATTGCGACGAGGTCATGCGCCGCCTTCCCGAAGGGCTCTCTCGCGCGACGCGGCGCCACTACGCGGGCCTGATGCACCGCGTGCTGAACCTCGCCGAGCTCGCCGGCTACATCGCGCGCAACCCCCTGCCCCGCGGCTGGCTACCGAAGCTCGGTGGCAAGAAGCGGTTCCCGATCCTCTACCCGGGCGAAGACCGCACGCTCCTCGCGTGCGATCGCGTGCCGCTCGCGTTCCGGATCCTCTACGGGTTCTTGCATCGCGAAGGCGTACGGCGCGGCGAAGCGGCTGCCCTTCAATGGCGCGACCTCGACCTCGAGAACGGGACGATCTCGCTCGACGAGAACAAGACGGATCACCCCCGGTGGTGGCGCCTCGCGCCGGGTGTGACGGAGACCCTCGAGAGGTGGGCTGCCATCCGCGGGACGGTCGAGCCGGAAGAGCACGTCTTCACCGACCAGCACGGCCGGCCGCTCCAGCTCGACCACCTGGCGGAGACCATCCGGGCGCACCTGAAGGAGGCCGGGCTCGAACGGGCGGACCTGTATTCGAGCGGGCCGAACAAGGGCGCCTTCGGAACACACAGTTTTCGACGCTCTTTCGTGACGCGGTCGCTGGCGATCGGGCGGAACGAGGACTGGGTCCGCCAGCGGACCGGGCACAAGTCCGAGGAGCTGTTGACCTACCGGCAGGCCGCCAAGGGGCTTGCCGAGCTGAGCCTCGATGAGTTAGACCCCCTGACCCTTGGAGCGGCGGTGATTGCCCCACCATTGCCCCAGGAAATCATCGCTCCGGTGGCGGAATTGGCAGACGCGCAGGATTCAGGTTCCTGTGCCCGCAAGGGTGTGTCGGTTCGACCCCGACCCGGAGCACCCAGGCCGCTTGGCTCGAGCACGCGGCCATCTGCGTGCTCTCGGTGCTCAGCGTGCCAGTGCAGGCTTCCGCGCCTCACCCACGCATCTGACCACGCGGTCTTCGCCAATCGACCCGGGTGCTCTTGTTCCGCTCGATTGGCCGCTGAGGCGCACCGTGATCTTGTCTTCCAGGACTGATCAGCGTCCGGCGTCGACCGGGGCCCCTGCCCCGTTCGGGTTCCGCTCGAGGGGTTGTGACGGAGCCCTGTCCCCCCATGCTCTCGCACTAGCTCTTGGCCCTACCGCTGCCTCGTTCAGGCGAGCGCGCCTTGGATCACCTGGCCGGCGAGGATTTGGTCGGAGATGACGGCGGGGTCGGTGCCGAGGGCGGCGAGGGCGGTCTTGCCGAACGAGGACAGGGTTTGGACGGCGGGGATGTCACCGCTCATCGTCCCCTGCCCCGTCTTCGAATCGATGGGGAGCGCGCCGTAATCGCCGGCGACCGGCGCGAGCGCGCCGTACACGCCGCCCTTCCACGGTTTGCCGATGGCGATCGACACCTGATGATTCGGGTTGTGCTGACGACCGTCGGTGTTGGTGGGCCCGAGCGTGCGACCGAACACGCTGAGAGAGAGGAACGTCACTTGATCGGTGAGACCCGCGGTCGCGAGCTGAGCCATCAACGCGGCGATGGTCGCGACGCCGGATACGGTTTGAGCCGTTTCCGCGGCGAGCGCGATGTCGCGGTGGTTGTCGCCGCCGAACGGAATGTGAATCGCGATGACCGGCGTCACCTTCATCTGGATGAGGGTCACTGCGGCGAGGATCTGCGACGCCGGCGTGTTGTCCTGGATCGAGGCCAGCTGATTCAGGAGATCTTGCCGGATGCTTCGCACCTCTCGTTGTGACGTGACGAGCGAGTCGACGTACGCCTGCTGCGCCGGCGTCGCGCCGTTCTTGTAGAGATCGTAGAGCTGATTCAGGGTCTGATCGCGGAGCGCCTGAAGATCGGTGAGCGCGCCCGGCGCGTTCGTGAGGGTCGCTTTCAGCGCGAGCGCCGGGATGATCGGGAGCGCTTGCCCGCCGTACGTGAGCCCTTCGGAAGGCGACGCTGCGCCGAGGGTGATCGGCTGCGTCTGGATGGTGCCGAGACACGGCGCGAGCTGCTTCGCGAGGACGGATGGGAACATCTCGTCGGACTTCGTGGTCTCCATCAACTTGAGTACGTCCGGCTCCTTCGGATGCACGGGCGTGTTCGTCATGAGATGGAAGAACCCCGTCCGATCGAGGACGCTGCCCGGCAAGGTCGCCCAAGGAGCGGCCGCGGTGTACGTCTGACCGCCGATGGTGAGCGGCGTCGCGATCATCGTCGGATCGGTGCTGTGCGTGATCTTCGGATCGAGGTACGTCCCCGGGACGTTCGCGTTGATCGGATCGCCAGCGCCGGACGTGTTGAAAATGACGAACTGCGCTTTGCCGGCGCACGGCGGCGTCGACCCGTCGGCGAACGCTTTTCGCGGATTCAAGAGCAACGACGCCGGCAGCCCGGTGGCGAGGGTGCGGAGGCCCACGTAGCCCGCGCCGAAAATGGTCGAGAGGAGAAACTGCCTGCGATTCAACACGTCCGCATCTCCTTCACATCCCGATCGACACCGACGACGGCGCGAGGCACGCCGCGACGAACGTGGAGCGGAGCGCCGAGGTTGCGCTCGCACCGGTCATCGTCGCCGACGTGAAATGCTGCTTCAAGATGGTCACCGCGGACGCCGAACGCGGATCCGAGGGGACGAGCGCCATGACGGTCGCGACGAAATCGGCGATCGCGCCGTCGGGGTCGCTGCTCGACCACGTCTTCGTCGCCGGCGCGGACACCGTCGACGACGGATCGACGACGCGAGCAGACACCACTTCGCAGATGTTCTCGAGGCCGGCTCGATAAAAGAGCGTCGGTTGGTTGGGCAGCACCGGTGCGACCGAACCGCGGCCGTATCCGTCGGATGGAAGTCCCGCGACGATCTCCGGAACGGCGTCTTTTTGCGCGCTCTTGGTCAGCACGTTCAAACCGCAGACGTCGGCGAACCCGAACCGCGCGTCGAGCGCCGCACAGAGGTGGTCGCGACGCGAGACCGCCACGACGCCTCCGGTCTCCCTCGTCGTCATCGTCTCCGACGCGTTGGTCGTCAACGGTGACGCCATCAGCTCGTGGACCAGCGCGTTCCACGAGTATCCCGATTTCACGAACACCGAAACGACGCGCTGAAACTCCGGATCGGCCGGATCGCACGCCGAGGAGTTCGCGTAGTAACAAAGCTTCTCGACCCATGCTTGCGCGAACAGCGGATGCGACGCGAGCGTCGCGGCGAGGTCCAGGACGCTCGCGACCGGCTTCTGAACGCCTTGAAAGACGAAGATGCCCTTTTGGTTCGCGTACGACGCGGTGTCTTGCGCGTGATAGTTCCACGAAAAAGTGGACGCGAGGATCGAGCGGGTCGGGTCGAGCGTCTGATGACAGCTGAGGCAATCGCCCGCGCCCGCGTGCGCTTCGTCGAGGCCCGGCGTGCTGGTCGGAATCGTCCGATCGGTGCCGTCGACGTCGGCGCCGGTTGCGACGATGAGCGCCTGATTGATCGTGACGCGCATCTGATTGCTGATGTTCGTCTGCCAGTTCGCGAAGAACGCGGGCGTCGTGAAAAAGCCGACGCGCGGCAAGTTGAGCACCAATTCGTCCGAAGTGCGGAGCGTAGGTAAGTCGTAGAATTCGGTCGTCGCCTCACCCGCCATCGGGGCTCGGATATTGACCATCTTCCAGGCATCGAAATCGTCGGAGGTGAGCTGGCCCGCGTTCGCGGAGCCCCCGAACTGAAGGCACGTCGTCCCCGCGGTCGATTTGAATCCGACGAGCGTGCCCATCAATAGATAGTGGAGCGCGTCGCCACGCGCCGGATACACGATCGGATCTTGCCCGCACCCGAGCGCGGTGAGCGCCGAGCCACCGACGTCGGGATCGTAGAAGTGCATGAAGTTCGCGCTCGACGGATTCAGCGAGTCCACGATGGCGATCGGGCCTTGCTGGGCCTCGACGGTGATCTGAACTCCGGGGTTCGCCTGCTTGAACGCGTCGTGGACGGTGCCGTCGTCGTTCACCTGCCAGGCGTCGAAGAAGGCGTAGAGCTCCATCAACGCGCGCGTCATCATGAACCGCTGGGTGGTGATGGTGTTCGTGAAGGGCTGCCCCTCACTCATGAGCTCGAGGACCGTGCGCGAAAAGCTCTCTTTCGCGTTCTGGGCCAAAAGATCGCGAAAACCCACGTTCGGGTCGGCCTGCTTCGGGTACGCCTGATCGGCGAAATCCGTGATCGCGACTTGCGTCTGCTGGAACGCGAGCTCGAAGAAGGTCTGCATCTTCGTCGTGTACTCGGGCAGCGCGATCCATTGATCGACGAGGCCGCCGAGCGCCGTCGGGTCTTTCACGACGGCCGTGACTTCGTCGTCGGTCGGAGCGAGCCCGACCAATAGGTTTTTTACCTTGGCGACGTAGACCGTCGGCGGATCGGCCTGGAACGGCACGGACGCCTCCGGCATCGCGATGCTCGGTGCGCCCCCGCTCCCCGCCGGTTTGCTCGCGGCCTTTCCGGTGCTGTTCCCGCCTCCGCTGCACGCTGCGAGCGCCACGCACGCGCCGATGACGAAGAGGTGGACGCGCTTCGACACCTGTTCAGCCTGCCGCGCACGTAGGACCCGCGCAACCGAAACGACCATGAATGATCGTTCATCGCGGGTGCTGCACTAACCAGCCCACGCGCAGCGCATGAATCGCAAGCTGTAGATCGCGAGAAAGAAAGCGGACCCGTACACGATGAATCGATCGAGGCTCGGCCGATCGCGCGTCTCTTTTCCGAGCCAGAGGAATGCTGGAAAAAGGACGAGGGTGTAACGACCCATCGCGCTCACGGTTCCGGTCGAGAGCGGCAAGAGCACGCCGCCGATGACGAGCGCCCACAGCGCGACCGGCATTCGTTCTTTCGCCATCCAGAGCCCGATGACGAAAAAGACGATCGCGGTGAACGCATCGAGTACTTCCTGCGCGTCGTCGGTTCGATCGGGCAAACCGGGGCCGAACTTCTTCAATGCGGCGATGACCGGCGTCCACGGCCAGACTTGCTCGCGACCCCAGAAGCGAATCGTCTTCATGAACGCAAACGGATCGCCGGTCTCGCTCTTCAGGATCAGCATGAACACGACGAGCCCGGCGGGGATCAAGAAGAGCCCGAGCATCCGCCAGTGAAACCGAGTCTTTTTTCGGCCGAGCCGCAGCCCGAGATCGAGCGCGAGCGCGAGGAACAACACGAGGCCGCTCGATCGCGTGAGCATCGCGAACGCGCCGAGCACGCCGCTCGTCACGTAGCGCTCACGCAAGAAGAAGTACATCGAGGCCGCCGACCAGAAAAAATAAAGGCCCTCGGTGTAGAACGCCGACAAGAAAAACGACGTCGGAAAAACGAGAATGTACGTAGCGGCACGGTCCGACGTGCCCTCCGACGACTCGTCCGGGAACAAGAGCGCGCCGAGCTTCTTCACGTAGTAGATCGCGCCGATCGTCGCCGCGTTCGAAACGACGAGACCCGCGGCGTAGAGGCTTCCGAACAGCGGACCCAGGTACCGCGCCAGGTGCGGAAACATCGGATAGAACGCCACCGAGCTCGGCTGATCGGGACGGTAGGTGTAATACCCGTTCAACGCCACGTTGCGGTACCACGCGGCGTCCCAGCGAAAGAAGCCGTTCCAAAAGTCGTGGTGCGGCCCGAACACCTCCCACTGCGGCCGGCACGTGCCGACCTTGGTGATCAAGTGCAGGCCGGCCTCGTCGAACGCGAAGAGCGCGAGGCGCCACACGACGAACATCGTGAACGCGGAAAACAGCGTGCTCGTCCGGAGCCGCTCGCGAATCGCGCGCAGATCCACTCAGACGAGCTCCAGGCCGATCGCCTTGCCGAGCGCGCCGAGCGCCTCTTTCGGATCGGCGACCTTGAAGGTCGTCATGCCGAGCGCGCGGGCCGCTTTCAGGTTGGGTCCCATGTCGTCGAGGAACGCAGTGTTCTCGAGCGGCACGCCGAGGCGCGTCCCCACCAGCGCGAAGATTTTCGGATCCGGTTTGCGCAGGCCCACGCGACACGATTCGATGAACACGTCGAACTCGAGACGGAGCGGCTCGAGGCGTTCGTCGTGGCCCTCGTCGACGACCCAGTTGTTCGTCAGCGCCGCGACCTTGAGCCCCGCCAGCCGGATCCGGCGGATCGCCTCGAGCATGACCGGACGAAGCGCGGCCCGTTCGTGCAGATCGCGCATCATGTCGCTGCTCGAGATGACGTGACCCGCCGATTTCACGTCCGCGTCGAAGTGCGCGCAGAAATCGGCTAGCAAGAGCTCGCCGCGCTCGAGCCGTTGCCAGAGACCATCTTCGCCGCCGTACCCCCCGACGATGCGCGCGACGAGATGCTCGGGAAGCCCGTTTTTCTGCTCGAATTCACGGATCAGAGCGATGGGCGAGTCGAACACGACTCCCCCCAGGTCGAACACGACGGCCGAGATGGACATGACCGGGGGTTTTATCCCAAACCGACGCGCCGGCGCACCGTCGCTGCAACGTCGCTGACCGCAAACCTGAGCGCGTCGGCGATGAGCACCATCCCGCGCTCGGCCGTCACGCGGTCGAGGCGCGCGAGATCGCCCTCCGTTCGCCGGAGAACGGCGATGGCACCCGCGGCGTCACCCGAGACGAGCAGCGCGGCGCGGGTCGCCGTCTTTTTCACGCGCAGGATCCAATCTTCGAGGCGCGGCTTCGGTGACGGGCCGTACGCGAGCGCCGCTTCTTCGAGGGGCCGGCGCGCCCGTCGCGGGAGCCCGCGATAGAGACTCTTCGACAAGGTCTCGACGTATTCCTCCTCGGCTTGTCCGGCGCCGAACGTCGGATCGACGATGCGCATCGCCGCGATCGCGAGCTCACCGATCCCCTGGGGCGGCAGCTTGTCGACCGCGAAGAGCCCGCGCGCGATGTTCGCGAAGACACGGGCCAACAAAAACGCCTGTTGCCCTTCCGAGAGCGTCGTGACCTGCGCGGGCACCATCACCGCGACCGGATCGCTGATTTCGATCTCCACGCCGCCCGCGTGCGCCTGGTGCACGTACAGGTCGAAGCTCTCGACGCCGAAGATGCGCGCGACGCGGTCGGCGAGCATGCGCGTCGGGTGCCCTGCCCTCGGCGAAATGCGATCGCCGCGCGAAATGCCGTAGGCCTCGAAGTCCGGCGCGTACGCCCGCTCGAGCCCCGACGCCGTGCTCGCGATGAGCCGCGTCGTCGCGTGATCTTCGGCGAGCGCCGCGTCGAGGAGGCGCAAGGTCTCCGGATCGAATGAACCGGCGGGCACCGCGGCGACGCGCAGCACCCGATTTTCGATATCGAGGCGATCGCGGTCCGTTCCGCCGCCGAGCGCGACCAGCACTTCGCCCGCCACCGTCGCCAGATCCGTTCGACCGAGAGCGCGCAGCGTCTCGGCAAGGTCGCTCCACACGTCGAGGCGGAGCGGTTCGAGATCGACCAAGCGCCGGAGCTCCTCGGCGGCTTCGGGGGTGCGTCCCGTCTTCTTATAGAGCGCAGCGAGCTCGGAACGGAGCCGCGGTTCGCGACCGAACCTCGCGACGGCCGCGCGGAGCGTCTGCACGGCGCGGTCGGTGTGTTGAAGCACGTCCGCGAGGATCCGGGCCAGGTCGAGGTACACCGCGACGAGCCGTTGATCTTGCTCCTGGTTTCGATCGAGGTGGCGCGTGAGCGCGTCGGCGTACGCCTCCCAACCGGCCGGTCCGGCACCGAGCGACTCGTTCAAGAGGGCGCGCATTTCTTCGAGCGCGGGCCCTTCGATTCCGGTGATGGCGACCGCTTGCCGGTAGGCGTCGATGGCTTCCGACATCGATCCTTGACGGCGCTCGAGCCGCGCGAGTCGCGTCAACGCATCCGCGCGCTCGGCGCCGTCCGCGCAGACCTCGACGAGACGCGCCGCGGTCTCGGCCGCGGCGTCGAACTGCTCGCGCCGCATCTGGAGCTCGACGAGCATGGCAAGCGAGCTCCGGTGGTTGGGCTGGATCTTCAACGCCGCCTGCAAATGCTGCGCGGCCTTCGCCGGCTCGGTGAGCTCCGTGTCGAGGAGCTCGGCGAGGAGCACGTGGGCTTCGAGCAAGACCGCGGGGTCGGTTGCACGAGCGACGACCCGTTCGAGCCGCGTGACCGCTTCCGCGGCTCGGCCTTCGCGCGCGAAGAATTCCGCTTCCTTCACGAGCGCCGGAACGTGGTTCGGCAGATCCTTCAGCGCGCGGCCGAGGGCGCTCAAGCCCGCACCGACGTCGCCGCGGCGATCGCCGTGGAGGCCCGCGACCGTGACCCACAAGGACGCTCTGCGCTCCGGATCCTTCGCGCGCGCGGCCGCGTGCGAAAGGACGTCGGCGAGACGACCGAAGTCGTTCGCCGCGACGAGGATGTCGGAGAGCCGCAGAGCGGCGTCGACGTGATCCGGACAGATCTCGAGCGCGCGCTCGAGCTCCGCCGCGGCCGTGACCGGATCGCGCAGTCGGTCCTTGCGGACCTGCGCGCTCCGGACCAGGAGCGACGCGGCCCGTTCCGGATCGCGGAGCACGCGAGCGACGTGGCCCGATGCTTCCTCGAGCAAGGCCGGATCGAGCGCACGCTCGGCGAGCCGTGCGAAGCCGCGCGAAGCCGCGACGTTTTCGCCGTCGCGGGCGATGGCCGCGCGATACGAATCGAGAGCCGACGGTTCTCCGGCGAGTTCCATCGCCTCGGCGAGCCGCGTTTGGTGCGCGGACGCGACAGAGGGTTCGTCGACGAGAGCGGCGAGCTTCGCGTCGACCTGGGCGAGCAGCGGCCAGTTTTTCTGACCGAGCGCGACGCGTTCGAGCGCCGAGAGCGCCGACGTATCGGACGGCGCGACGCGCACGATGGTGAGGTACTTTTCGGCGACTTCGCTCGGCGACGCGGCGACGCGCAGCTCTTCGAGTCGCGCGAGCTCGCGCAACACCGCGATGCGCGCGAGGCCGTTCTCGACGATGCGCGCTTCGGCGAGGAGCGTCTGGGTCAACTTGTCGGTCGCACCGAGGGCCGCGTAGAGCGGCTCGAGCGCGAGGAGCGCGCCGATATGATTCGGATCGACGGCGAGCACGGCCTCGAAGGCTTCGACGGCCTTTTCCGGCTGGTTCACGTGGTCGCGCAGCACCTCGGCTTGTCGCAACCGGGCAACGACGGAGAGCCCGGGGTCCTTCGACGTCGTGGCTTCGCGATCGAGCGCCTCGACGAGCGAGCGATAGTCCTTCGCGCGCTCGAGCAGGCGCGAACGGCCGTCGAGCGCCGGTCTGAAATCCGGCGCGAGTCCGAGCGCGCGATCGTACGCTTCGAGGGCGCGAACGCGATCGCCGAGCTGATGCTCGTACACTTCGCCGATTCGAAAGACGGTGCGCGCGCGCGCGCCCTTGTCGTCGAGGGCCCGCTCTTCGATTTCGAGCAAGCGCACGACCTCGGGCCAGGCGTCGCGCCCGCTTTCGAGGCGCACGAGCGCGCGGAGGGCCGTGAGGTGCCGCGGATCGGCGGCAATGGCGGCCTTGTAGTGGCGGATCGCGTCGTCGTCGCGACCCACACGCTCCTCGGCGAGCTCACCCATCTTGTAGAGCAACGCCGCCGAGGGCGCGCCCGACGGCGTGGCCGCGAGCTCGAGCTCGTACGTCGCGAGCAAATCCTCGAAGCGTCCCGCGCGGTAGTAAAGCCGGCCGAGGCTCGACAGCGCCGGCGTGTACTTCGGGTCGAGCGCGAGGACGGCCCTGAAGCGCCCGACCGCGCCTTCGGCGTCGCCGAGCCGCTCTTCGACGACCTCGGCGGCGCGGTGAAGCAACGCCGCGCGTGCAGCCTTGTCATGAATCTCGTTGGCTTCGCGATCGAGCGCCGCCACGAGCTCCGGCCAGTCTTCGCCGCGCTCCGCCGCACGCTGGATCGCGTGAATGGCGCCGAGGTGCCCCGAGTCGATCCCGAGGATGCGCTTGTACGCCGCAACGGCCGCGAGCGGCGCGCCGAGCGCGTCCTCGTGCAAGCGTCCGATCTTGAACAGGTACGTGATCTTCGTGTCCGCGTCGGGCGCGACGTCGACGGCGCGCTCATACAATTCGCCGAGCTCGCGGAAACGCCCACCCTGCGAGTAGAGGCGCACGAGCGCCTTGAACGACGTCGCATAGCCCGGAACCATCCCGAGCGCGCGCGTGTGGTGTTCGATCGCCTGATCGACGTTGCCGAGCCGGCGCTCGAGGATCTCCGCGACGCGCGCGTGATTCTCCGCGCGGCGCGTGGTGTCTTTCGTCGCGCCGGCGTCGCCGAGGTGCATGGCGATGAGCGCCGTCCAGTGCTCGCGATCGGCGTAGATCTTCCCGAGCGCTTGCAGCGCCGGCACGTACGCCGGATCGCCGTCGAGCGCGCGGCGGTACCAGTCCATCGCTTGGTCGACGTTGCCGAGGCGGTCTTCGGCGATCTGCGCGATCCGGTGCATCAGCGCGACGCGTTCGCCGGGCGACGCGGTCGTCGCCGCCATCGTTTCGAGAACGGACGTCAGCTTCGCCCACCGCTTGCCGAGCTCGTACAAGCGCGCGAGCTCGCCGAGGATCATCGCGTCCCCGGGAACGTCGGTGACGGCTTTCTCGAGCGACACAATCGCTTCGTCGAGCGCGCCGAGGCGATCGACTTGTAGGCGCCCGACGCGGTAACGGGCGAGCGCTCGCGTCTCGGGGTCGGTTGCCTGTTGGGCCTCGTGCTCGAGCACCGCGATCAAGTCGCGGAAGCGCTCGTGCGCGTAGAGCAGCGATTTGAGGCCGGCGAGCGCGCCCGGAGCGCGCGGATCGACGCCGAGCGCCATTTGATAGAGCTCGATCGCCCGCTCGGCGTTCGACTTTTTTGCGTCGGCGAGCCGCGCACGCTCCGACAAGACGGCTGCGCGGTGCCTCGCGTCGGACGAGACGGCGTTCGCCTCGCGCTCGAAGGCGCGGTCGAGGTCGTCCCACTCCGACGAGAGCGTGCACGCGCGCTCGAACGCCTTCAGAATGGTGGGGTTACTCTCGTCGAGATCGAGCGCCGCGGAATAAGCGCGCCTCGCCTCTTTACCCTGCCGAAGTCGATCTTCGAGAACGACGCCCTTCTCGTAGAGGAGCATGGCCTTTTTCTGCGGGTCGGCGATGAGGCGAGCCTCGGCGTCGAAGAGCGGCAGCGCGTCGGAGTGCCGACCGAGCGCGATCAGCACGCGTCGCGAACCGGCGAGGGTCGGCAAGTGTTCGGCGAGCCGCTCGCGCGCGGCAAAGTAGTGCTCGCGCGCGCGCTCGAGGTCGTCGAGGACGCCCTCGTAGGCCCGCGCCACCTCGTAGTGGAGCCGGCCCGCGCGGGGCGCGTCGGGTTGCTTCGCGAGCTCTTTCTCGCACGCGGCGACCAGCTCTTTCGCGAACTTTTCGCGAGCCTCCGGTGACGGCGGCTCGGACGCGCCGGGACGCGGCCCGGCCTGGTCGGCGAAAAAGTGCGTGGGTTCGACGTCGTGGGCCGTCGCGTCCATCGGGGCGATCGGAACCGGCGGCGGAAACTTCGGCGCGGGCCCGGGTATCGACACCGGCGGCGCAGGCGCGATGGCCGGCGGTGGAACGGGCAAACCGCGCGGCGCCGCCGAGACGGGCCCTGGCACTCCCGCTTCCGGAGCGCGCGAGGCTTGGGGAGACCTCGGCGGCGGAGGCGGCGGAGGTGGTTTTCGCGGAGGTGGAATCGGACCGCCCGACGCACCGGCGCGGGGCGGCGGGGGTGGGACCGAACGAGCCTTCGGCGTCGAAGGCAACGCTCGCGACGCGGGCTTCGGGGGAGACGGCGGCCGAGGGGCCTGCGACGCCTTCACCGGCGGTGGGCCGGGGGTCTCCGGGGCACGCGACGCGCGCGCGGCGCTGCTCGGAGGCGGCGGCGGTTCGCTTCCGGCGTGGGGCGGCCGAGGGGGCTTCGGGACGGCCTTCGCTGCGCCGCCCTCCTTGCGACTGGTCGAATCGTCGGACATGCCGTTCCTTTGGGAAGAAAGGACTCTAACACGGGTCTTTGGGGTCGCGAGCCAGGCCCTTTTCTTCACCGGCAGGGAAAAAACGGGAGGCTCCCCGTGACCGGATGCCCCACACCGCCCTCCACTCGTTGCCGGCCTAGGCACGAAGTAGTAGTAGCCCGGGCCGCGTGAGCTCCCCGATCGATCTCCTGGTGCTCCGAGCCGTTCGCGTCTTCGACCCCGCGCTCGGATACGATCAGACGGCGGACGTCGTCGTCGAGCGCGGCGTGATCACGAGAATCGGGCCCGACGCGGGCAGCGAGGCGTCGCGCGCCGAACGCGCGCGCGTCGTCGAGGGCAACGGCCGCACCGTGCTTCCGGCGTTCGTCGACCTGCACGCGCACCTTCGCGAGCCGGGTTACGAGTACAAGGAAGACGTTCGCACCGGACTCACGGCGGCCGCCGCCGGTGGCTACGCGCACGTGTGCGTGATGCCGAACACCAAACCGGTCAACGACACGCGCGCGGTGACCGAACTGATGCTGGCGCGCGCGCGCGAAGTGGGCGGCACGAAGCTTCACCCCATCGCCGCGATCACCCTCGGACAAAAGGGCGCCGAACTGACGGAAATGGCCGAGCTTCGCGACGCCGGCGCGGTCGCCGTCAGTGACGACGGGGTGTGCGTCATGTCCGCGAACGTGATGCGCCGCGCGCTCGAATACGCGAAGACCTTCGACATGCCGGTGATCCAGCACTGCGAGGATCACTCGATGACGTCCGGCGCGGACATGAACGAGGGACGCACCTCGGCGAACCTCGGGCTTCGCGGATGGCCGCGCGTCGCCGAAGACATCATCGTCGCGCGCGACGTGCTCCTCGCCGAGTACACGCGCGCGAAGTACCACGCCGCGCACTTGTCGACGCTCGGCGCCGTTCGCATCATTCGCGAAGCGAAGAGCCGCGGGCTCTCCGTGACGTGCGAAGTGACGCCGCATCACCTGCTCCTCACCGACGAGTCCGTCTTGGGCTACGACACGGCGTGCAAGGTGAACCCTCCCCTGCGTGAGCCCGGCGACATCGAGGCGCTCCGCGCGGCGCTCGCCGACGGCACCATCGACGCCATCGCGACGGACCACGCGCCCCACTCCCCTCTCGAAAAAGACTGTGAATTTTCGGAGGCGAGCCCGGGCATGATCGGCCTCGAGCTGTGTTTCGGCCTGCTCATGGACCTGGTGCGCGACGGCACGCTCTCGCTCGAGCGACTGGTCACGGCGATGTCCACACGGCCGGCCCGCATCGCGGGACTCGAAGCGCCCGCCCTGAAGGCCGGCGCGCTCGCGAGTCTGACGCTCGTCGACCCGAACGTGCGCTGGGTGCCGCGAGACGTCGGGCTCCGCTCGAAGAGCCGCAACACGCCCTTTCTCGATCGGAAAATCACGGGCAAGGTCTTGTTCACCCTGGCCGGCGGATGCGTCGCGTTCGACGGGCTCGGAACGACGGAGCGCGGATGACTCAGAATCGAAAGAAAGCGACGCTCGCACTCGCGGACGGCATGACCTTCGACGGCTTCCTCTTCGGAAGCGAGGCCGGCACCGTCGGCGAGGTCGTGTTCACTACCGGGATGACGGGCTACCAGGAAGTGCTCACCGATCCATCGTATCACGGTCAGATCGTGACGATGACGGCGCCGCACATCGGCAACACCGGCGTGAACGCCGCCGATCAGGAGAGCGTCGATTCGCGCCCCCAGGTCGCGGGGTTCGTCGTACGCGCGCCGAGTCCGGCGCCGTCGAATTACCGGTCCGAGCAGTCGCTCGACGAATACCTCCAGAAAAACGGCATCGTCGGGATCGGCGGCGTCGACACGCGACGGCTCACGCGGCACCTGCGCGATCACGGCTCGCAGAACGGCGCCATCGGCGTCGAGTCGCCTGCAACGCTCGTCGACCGGGCGCGCGCGGCCCCCGACATGGAGGGGCTTGACCTCGTCGCGCGGGTGACGCCGTCGCACGCCTATTCGTTCGACGAATCGCGCAAGGACTGGCGCTTCTCCTTCGATCCGAACGCGCCGGTGAACGGCGTCTCGCACGTCGAGCGCGACCGCCCGTTCCACGTCGTCGCGATGGATTTCGGCGCCAAGCGGAACATCCTCCGGTGCCTCGTGGATCTCGGGTGCAAGGTGACCGGCGTGCCGGCATCGACGTCTGCGTCGGACATCCTCGCGCTCGCGCCGGACGGCGTCTTCCTGTCGAACGGCCCGGGCGACCCCGCGGCGGTCGACTACGCGATCCGCAACATCCGCGATTTGCTCGGCAAAAAGCCCATTTTCGGAATTTGCCTCGGGCATCAGCTCCTCGCGCTCGCCCTCGGCGGGCGCACCTACAAGCTGAAGTTCGGCCACCGCGGGCTGAATCAGCCGGTGAAGGATCTGGAAACCGGCCGCGTCGAGATCACGACCCAAAACCACGGGTTCGTCGTGGACGTCGCGTCCCTCGGCGGGGGCGCCAAGAGCACGCATCTCCACCTGAACGACGGCACGAGCGAGGGACTCACCGTGCCCGAGGCGAACGCTTTCAGCGTGCAATATCACCCGGAAGCGGCCGCGGGTCCCCACGACGCGCTCTACCTCTTCCAGCGCTTCATGTCCGCGATGGAAGGCTAACGCGCGCTGCTGCATCCCAGGGCGTGCTAGACCCTCCGTCCTCGGCGTCCCTTTCGGCCTGCCGAGAAAGAGTCTCGGTTGTCCAAAACCATCCACTTCGTGAGCCTGGGTTGCCCGAAAAATCGGGTGGATACCGAGGTCATGCTCGGGGTCGCGGCGCGTTCCGGTTACCGGCACGTCGACGACGCGGGCAGCGCCGAAGTCATCGTCGTCAATACGTGCGGCTTCATCGACGCGGCGAAGAAGGAGTCGATCGACACGATCCTCGAGCTCGCGGGCCACAAAGAAGACGGCGCGTGCCAGAAGCTCGTCGTCGCGGGTTGTCTCAGCCAGCGGTACGCCGACGACCTCGAGCGCGACATGCCCGAAGTCGATCATTTCCTGGGCTCGAGCGACATGCTGAAGCTCGAACGCGTGCTCGCCGGGGACGCCGAGCGCCTTCTCGTCGGTAACCCGGCAGATTGGGTCGTCCAAGCAAGCGATCCGCGTCTCGTCAGTACGCGCGGCGCGAGCGCGTACCTGAAGCTCGCCGAGGGGTGCAACCGCACCTGCTCGTTCTGCGTCATTCCGCAGATCCGCGGCAAGCAGCGGTCGCGCGGCATGGATGACGTCGTGGACGAGGCACGCCGGTTGATCGACGCGGGCGTTCTCGAATTGAACCTGGTGTCGCAAGACACCGTTGCTTACGGGCGCGATCTCGACGCCAAGGCGTCGCTCGCCGAGGTCGTGCGACGGATCGCGGATCTGCCCGGCGCGCGCTGGGTGCGGATGTTCTATCTCTATCCCGAGAAGCTCGACGACGCGGTCGTGGACTTGCTCGCGAACCATCCGATCGTCGTGCCGTACGTCGATATGCCGCTCCAACACGCGGCCGACGGCATGCTCCGGCGTATGCGTCGCGGTCACGGCGGCAAGCGTCAGCGCGACGTCGTCGAGCGGCTCCGCAAGAACGTCCCCGAGCTCGTGTTCCGGACGGCGTTCATCGTCGGGCACCCCGGCGAAACCGACGCGGAGTTCGACGAGCTCATCGATTTCGTGACCTGGGCGGAGTTCGATCGCGTCGGCGTGTTCCATTACTCGGACGAACCGACGTCGGGGAGCTTCGCCATCGAGGGCAAAGTCCCACGCGCCGTCGCCAAAGAGCGCGCGCGCCGTCTCATGAAGCTCCAGCGCGGCATCAGCCGCAAAAAGAACCGCGCCCTCGTCGGAAAACGACTCGAAGTGCTCGTCGAGGGACCGAGCGAAGAGAACGAGTTGGTCTTCGTCGGACGACACCGCGGCCAGGCCCCGGAGATCGACGGCGCGGTGTTTCTCTCCGGCGCCGAGGTAAGACCGGGCGAGCTCCGGCACGTGCGGGTCGCGAAAGCGACGGACTACGATCTCCTCGGTGAAGTGGAAGAAGCAGCCGACGACGAGGCGAGCATCGACGTCGGCCCCACGCATCGCGGCGCGGCTCTGCCCGCGGTCGCCGCTCCCGCGCGGCTCGTCCACCGCGCGAGCGACGGCCGCCGCGTCACGCTTCGCACCGTCCCCTAGGAGCTTTTTCTCGCGTCGCAGCGCTCGCTACGATTTCCGAGTTGGGTTTTTACGGGTCCGCGTGTTGACTCGACGTTCAGTGACCGCTCGTGCCCGCGTCGCCCCCGTCGCTCTCGATCGGGCCCGCGTCGGTCGACGGTGCCCCGCGAGTGGACGCGTCGCCGTCCGCCGGAACGACGCACTGATCGGGCACGTCGCTGCCGATCGTGAAATCGACGCCGCTGCTCTGATCGGTGTCGGTCTCGTACCAGAGGATCATCGGATCGCAGAGCTTGGCCGTCACCAGGAAGTCGTAGTTCGACACGACGACCTCGCCGTAGACGAGCTGAGTGCGCTGGTTCAACGCAAACACGGTGCCCGGCAGCGGAATGCTTCCGACCAGGCGATACTGCCCTTGCCCGATGCCGACTGCGTCGGGAGGCGACGGCGGAGGCAACGGCAACGTCGGGCTCAGGCAACCGACGGCGAGCAAGCCGGAAGCCAGGAACAAGAGAGCTCGCCGCGAAAGCCGCCGCATCGAGCTCACGGTAGCACGCCGCGTGCCGCCGCCTCGAACGCGCGTCGACCTCGAAAAACTCGGAGAATCCGCGGTCGTCGCGCGCCGATGCCCGTTGCAAGAGCAAACTCGGAGGCACGATTCGACAACCCGGTTGGCGGCACTGCTCGCGGCGAGCCACCGCCGAGCAGCGGGTGCTTGCACCCCGGCGTCGGGCATTCCGCGCGGACACGCCCATGAACGACGCGCCGATCCTCGGACGGCTCCGGCAAGCGGTCGGGATATTGCGACCTCTGCCGCTGCTCGCTCTCGTGGCGTGGCTCGTCGCGCCGAGCGGCGTCCGGGCGCGCCTTCCCCCGGAGCGACGCTCCGAGGCGCTGATCACGGAGCTCGCGCGAGGGCACCTCGACGCGAGCGACGTGCGGTGGGTCGAGGCACCGCGCGGACTGTCGTCGCGCGTCCAGCGAGCACGCGCGCTGCTCCTCGGACGCCACGCAGGCGAACCCCGTGACGTCTATCTCGTCGTCGCGCGGCTCAGCCCCGAAGGCGCGCTCCTCGGCGTCGACGACGTGTTCGACGTATCGAAGACCGACGCGGCCGACGAGAGCGGCCTCGTCGTCGACGCGCACCGAGCCGCGTGGGTCGTGGGAGACGGCGAGCGCGCCTATCGCGTCGAGCTCGCCGACCTCGACGGCGAGCGGATCCCGGACGACGCGGAGTGGACGGCCGCGGCCCGCGGCGAGCGCGTGCTCATGAATTACCAGCGCACCGGACGATTTTCGGGGATCGGGCACCGGTCGTTCAAGCTCGATCCGGCCGCGCATCGGGTCGAGCTCGGCCTGGACGAGAAGAGTCTCACGATCGTCGCGGACGGACATCGCATCGTCGTGCCGTTCGACGCGGGCACGCGGATCGAGGGCGAGCGCTTCGTCCGCGAAGAGGATCGCTCGATCGCGCGTCCGGGCAATCTCGTGACCTGGGCGGTCGATCGCGCGCGCGACGCGACGTTCATCGGCGATGAGCGAATGCAGCTCACCAAGGCGGTCGCCTATGCCGCCTTCGACGCCGTGGACCGAGCCGCGTACGCGGTGAGGCCCGCCGATTCTTCGGGCTTCAACGAGGAGCTCGGGCAAGCGTTCGGCGCGGGCCGGCCCGCGATCACCGATCCTCAGACGGGTTGGCCACCGCCGCCGCTAGCACCCCTGGTGCTTCCGGCGGAGAGCGGCGAAGGCACCTGGCGCCTCCTCGACGACGATCCGTTCACGCGCGTGACGCCCGGCGCGCCGTCGGCGCTCGTGACGACGTATCTCCGCGCGGACGGGGCGCGTCCCGATTCGCGGGTGTACGTCGTGGCGTGGGACCCGCGACAGGTCGAGCTCGACATGGTGCCGGGCACCGAAGAGCCGCAGAGCGCGACCGGTGAAACCGGAAGCGGCATGATCCCGCGGCGGCCGGAGATCCTCACGCGCCTCGTCGCGGCGTTCAACGGCGCGTTCCAATCGACGCACGGCGATTTCGGGATGATGGCCGCGGGCGACGTGCTCGTCCCGCCGAAACCCTACGCCGCGACGCTCGCGCGCGACGCCGACGGCTCGATAGGACTCGGGACGTGGCCCTACGACTTGACGGTGCCGCCGGAATTCGTCGCGTTTCGCCAGAACCTCACGCCCATCGTCGCCGACGGGAAATACAATCCCTACGGCCGTGATTGGTGGGGCGGCGTTCCGCACGATTGGGAAGACGTCACCCATACCCTCCGGAGCGGCGTGTGCATGACGCACGACGGATTCGCGGCGTACTTTTACGCGACGCAGATCGATCCGGTGCACCTCGGCAAAGCGATGCTCGCCGCGCGATGCGATTACGGCATTCACCTCGACATGAATCAGGGACACACCGGGCTCGAGCTCTACCGCGTGGGCACGACCGCCGAGATGCCGCCCCTGTCCGGCAAGCTCGATGGTCACTGGCAAACCGAGGGCGACGTGCCGGACATGCCCGGATACCGCTTTCGCGGGCGACGGCTCATCCGCAATCTGCAGCTCATGCATTTCCCGCGCTACATCCGGAGAAGCGCGCGCGACTTCTTCTATCTCACGTTGAAGCCCGTGCTTCCCGGCGCGCCGCTGGACGCGTTTCCCGGCGAGGGGACCGACGGAACGTGGACCGTCGTCGGTTTGCCGCAAGAAGGATGGCCCTATGCGCTCGCCACGACGGCGGTACGCCCCGATCGCGCTCGACCCGAGACGAAGGTGTACGTGCTGAAGGTCGATCCCGCCGTGCTCGAGCTCGCGAGCCCGTCGAGCGCCGCGCCGACGATCCTGACGATCGTGCCGCGTCGGGAAGCGGCTTCGGACAGCACGCTCTGGCTCTCTCGCCGGCACGCGGTCGTGGCCGACGAGCGACCCGACGCGGAGGCGGTGCTCGTCGCGAGCGGCACGTCTCGCGCGGATCACGTCGTTGCCGCCGCCGGCGTCGACGCCGACGGCATGCTCGTTTACGCCGAGGTCGCCACGGCGCCCAACCCGACGAGAGACGGCGCGCTTCTCAATCAGGTCCTCGACGCGGCGCGATGTGCGTCGCGCCTCTTTTTCGACGCGCCGCTCGGCATCGGGCTCGGAGGTACGCGAGATCTTTCGGACCATCCCGCGAAGTCGAGCGCAAATGCGTTGCGACTAACGCGCACGGTCGAACCCAGACTCCGCCGGATCTTTACCGAGACCCCCATTTTACCGCCGCGCGATTGGATGCCGGCGCAGCGTCAGACTCGGTTCTGGCCCAAGCCGGCGGTTTCCGGCGCGCCCAGTGCGTCCACCGGAGAGGCCACGCCTCCAGCGGAACCATAGTTGTCTGTCCAGGCTGTTCCGACTTCGCAACTCGCTCGCCATCGATCGACGCTAGAGCTAAGCTGCCGCGCATCGTCTCGCGCGCTGCGAGGTGCTAACCGGGTGTGACCGGTCGGCTGGTTTGCACCCGAAACGGGACCGAATTTCATGAGCGACAAGGGCGGCTCCAACCTCGATATCTTCAAGGATCTGACCAGGAATTCGAGCGCGCCTGCCCCGTCCGGAGCCGCGGCCGCGCCGGCACCGGGTGGAATTCGCCAAAAGACGATGCTCGGGTTGCAACCGCCTCCCGGCGCGTTCCCGCCTGCGCCGAGTCGCACGGGTGGGACGATCCCGCCGCCGTTGCCGCGCAACTCCGGTGCACCCGGCGGCCCACCGCCCGCGCCCGCGCGCACGGCGCTGGGTCTGACCGTGCCGCCTCCGCCGCCTCCGTCACGGCGAAGTGGACCGCCGCCGCCGATTCCGCCCGCGCTCGGAAGCGGACTCGCGACGCGACCGAATGGCGCTCCGCCTTCTGCTCCGAGCTCCGCACCCGGTTCGCCCGCGTCGGCGCGCGGCGTCGACATGGATTGGGACGACGAAGACGAGAAGACCACCGTCTACGACAAGGGCGGAAACGAAGATGCCGCGCGCGCTCTCCTCGCGACGAGTGCGCCGCCGCCTCCCCCGCCCGCGGCCGGTCGTCCTTCGCCGTCGATGGCACCGCCGCCGCGCGTGACGGCGCCGCCATCGCGTCCGATGGCCCGCCCCACGCCGCTCGCGCCGATGCCATTGGCGCCTCAAGCCGCGATCCCCGCCCCCGCCGCGGTTCCCGCGTATTACCCGGGTCGACGCGCCGCGAACCGCACGCCGTACATCGCCGGCGGAGCAGGCGTCTTCGTGCTCGCCGTCGTCGCCTACTTCTTCCTCTTCCCGCGCGTGGGCTCGCTCGTCGTTACCGTCGCCGGGCCGAGCAACAAGCCGCTCGACGCCGTCGAGATCCTCGTGAACGGCGACAAGCGCTGCTCGAATTCGCCGTGCACGCTCGACGGGATCAAGCCGGATACGTACTACGTACGCGCGCACGCCGCGGGCTATCAGGCCATGGCCGACATCGCCGTCGTCGTTTCGGCGGGCGGCAAGGCCGTGCAAAACCTGACCTTGGTTCGCGCGCTCGGAACCGGCGTGAAGGTGCTCGGCGAGGGCACGGGACTGAAGCTCTACGTCGATGGCCGAGAGATCGGCCCCTTGCCGCAAGAGATCAAGGACATGGAGCCCGGCGAACACACGGTTCGCGTCGCGGGCAGCGAGCGCTTCGAAGCATTCGAAAAGAAGATCACCGTCGAGCCCGAGCAGATGCAGACGATCGGGCCGCTCAAGCTCCGCGTCTTGAAGGGCCTCGCGACCATTCAACCCGGCGCAGGCTCGGACGGCGCGCGCGTGATCCTGATCAGCGGGACCGATCGACGGACCTTGCCGAAGCTTCCCATCACGCTCGACATTCCGACGGATCAGCCGCACACGCTCGTCGCGACGCGTCGCGGTTACGAACAGTTCAAGCTGCCCTTGACGTTCGACGACGGCGAAGTCGAAAAATCGTTCGAAGTCGGCATGACCGAAACCGGTTCGAGTGCCGCAGCGAGCGCGTCGGAAGGCGGCAGCTCGCGAAGCTCGAGCAGCAGCGCGAGCTCGACCGGCACGTCGTCGGGTTCGTCGGGCACCCAAGCCGCCGCGAGCCCGCCTCCGGCCAGCGCCGGCTCGGCGACGCTGAACGTGAACTCGATTCCGGTGTCCAACGTCATCCTCGACGGTCGACCGATCGGCGCGACGCCGCGCGCCGGCGTCCGCGTTTCGGCAGGCTCGCACACCGTCGTGTTCGTCAGCGGCACGCAACGGAAGGTGTCTTCCGTCAGCGTCGGTAGCGGTCAATCGAAGACGGTCGCCGTCCGCTTCTGAACGCTCGGCGTCCCCTGACCGTGAGCGGGCGCGCGCCCGGCACGGGGAACCTCATGTGGGCGGCGGACCTTCCGCGGCCGTTTCTCGCCGTCCCCACTCGCGCCAGGACGCGACGCATGCGTCGTCGCCGGCGCGATCGACGCCCGCGCAGGGGAGCGGTTCGGCGCGAGGCCCGACGATGAGCATCATGTCTTTCGACACCGAAGGCAGATCCGCCTTCCAGGCGTCGCGGAATGCCTTTCTGCGTTGCTCTTGCTCCGATTGCTCGCGCTCACTCAGCCGCTTGCCGAGATAGCCGAGCGCGAGCTGCTCGACTTGCGGATCGTCGGTCACCGCGAGCAGACGCTTCAGCGAATCGATCGCCGCATCGCGCTCGCCCGCGCCTTCGAAGAGCCGGGCCGCTGCGATGCAGTGGTAAGGAATGTTGTCGTTGCCGCTCGCGAGCTCGCACGCGCGCGCGAGCATCTTCGCGCCGGCGAGCCGCCACGCCGGACGATCGGCTTCCGCGACGCCGGCCCCGCCGAGGTACGCGGTGAACTGACCGGCGGTGTTCCAGAGCTCGGTGTCGTAGGGCCGGTTTTCGAGCCCGCGTTCGAAGATCTGCCGCGCCTTCACGTAGTCCGCGTCTCGCGCCGGCGTCGGCCCGAGAACGACGAGCGTGTCGGCGTAACGGTAAGGGTCGCGAAAGGTCGGGTCGAGGGCGTTGACGGCGTCGATGTACTGGCCGGCGAATTCGAGCCGCCGCTTCTCGGCGAAGTGAATGCCGTACGACACGAGGACGTTCGCGAAGATCCCGTCTGCGAGCGCCGACCGGTAACCGAGGCTCGCCACGACGAGCGGCTCGGGCGGTGGAAGCGGGTACACGTCGCTCGTGACGCGGAGCTCGTGAAAGGTGGCAGCGAGAGGCGGCCGCACGACGGCGACGACGGCGAGCGCGACGAGCGCGACGAGCGCGCCCGTCAGGTCCTGGCGCCGCGCCACGGTCTCGTTCACTCGACCTCGCGCTCCGACTCCATCGGAGCGATCGTGGGTTCGGCGCCGTCGAGCGACTCGCCGGAAATCTCGAACGTGCTCGGCAGTCCGTCTCCGTCCAAATCGCCGTGGGCGACCGCGCGAAACGTCGCGCGTTTGGGCGCATCGTGGCTCTCGAACGCGAAGCTATACGAGTGGGGCACGCTGAACGAAAAATCGAGGAGGCGCCAAGTCGGCTGATCCCAGGTTCCGGGAGGGTCGAGCACCGGACTTCCGCGCGGAACACGCTCGGGCGTGAGCTCGACCGGGGCCGGGTAAGCGGTCTCGGAAGGCTGCTGCGCGGCGAGCGCCGTCGCACGGGTCGCGATGTGATTCAGGCCATCGACCGGTTCGACCAGCCGCGAGGCGTGCAGGTTCTTCACGAACGCCGGGACGGCGATCGCGAGGATCGACCCCGCGATGGCCACGCCGGAAGCGGCCTCGAGAACCGTGAACGGTCGCACGACCAACAGCGTAGTCGCACTCTTTCCGCTTCGAAAACAGAAACGCCCCGGGCGTTTTCGGCCCGGGGCGTCGCGCTATCGAAAGGCGTGTCCGTTATTCGTCGGGCTGCGTCTCGGTGATGTTCGGGGCGATCGTCACGACGAGGTTGTTGTTGTCGTTCTGGATCTGACCCTTGAGCTCGAACGCCGACGTGGTGCCGTCGCCGTCGAGGTCGCCGTCCGCTTCCGCGTCGAACGTGTCGTTCGCCGCGCCGGCGCTGCCGGTCGAGGTGTACTTGTACATGAAGTACTGCGGATCTTGCATCGAGAACCGGAGGCACTGCCAGCCGTTGTTCTGGTCGCCTGCTTGCCACTCGGTCGGCTTCGACTGGTACTTCTGACCCTTGATGTCGTCCTTCGTGCTCGGGACGGAGGCCGCCGCCGAACCGCAGAGATGGTTCGAGACGCCCGTGCTGGTGCCCATGCCGAGCACCGTGCCGGCCATGCCTTCACGGTTGTACGCGGTAGAGGCGTCCTTCGCCATCTGACCGATCGAGTTACGCGCTTCCGCGGTCTTCGCGTTGAGGATGTAGCGGCGAACGCCGTAGATGGCGAGCGCAGCGAGAACGCCGACGATGGCGACGACGATCATCAACTCGACGAGGGTAAATCCTCGTTTGTTTTTCTTAATGGTATGCATGCTTGACACTCCTTGTTGTGAATGAATTGGGTGGACCCGTTGCTGAAGGTGCCGGCGGGCCACCCGATTCACCCGCGCGCCCCTAAATCCGTTTTCGATGATTCGAGTCGGTGACATTTCAGTCTCCGTCGTTTTCGATGTGCACTTCCGTGCTCAGGCTGTGACTCACGACGAACGTGCTCTTCGAAGGGTCGCCGTCGAGATCCGATCTCGCGATGGCGAGGTACGTCTGCTGCGTCGCGGGGTTCGGTAGCTTGAACTGCGCGAGCGATATCCCGGACGGATCTCCCGGCACCGAAGCTCCCGCCGCCCACGACACCACCGAGTACGAGAACAGCACCGGACCGTCGGGCGCGACGCCGAGCGTGCGCCAGTTGCTGGCGAGCGCGCCGGAACCTCCGCCCCACTGAACCTTGCCCGTCGCGCGGCCAGGCGTCGCGGTCGGGTAGAAGTTACCGTTCGAGAAGTCGGACGACACGTTCAGATAGACGAACGTCTCGTCCTTGAAGCCCTCCTCGGCGGTTTTGATACTGGCCATCATGCTCACGGCTTCACTGGTCTTCGAGGAGAGAATGTATTTACGCACTCCGATGCTGGCGAGCGTCGCCAAGACGCCCACGAGAACGACCACGGTGAGCATTTCGATCAGCGTGAACCCACGCTGCGAAGCTGAAGAACATGGTTGCATCGGTCGACATCGGTAAAAGCAGATCTCGTGCCACGGATCTCGATCCGCGAGCTCGGAGCACGAAAGCAGCATGATCTCGGTCATCGTCGCTGTCCCTAACGGACCCTTGCCGTCGGAACTTGATAGGCGCATGCCGAAAATTGTCCGACGTATCGACTCGAAGTGACAAATTACGGCCTAGGCCGGGACGGCGTTGCTGTCGGGCGAGCCTCGCACGCCTGGAAATCGTGGGTATTTCGAGACGAATCGATGGCGGCCGCGCGTCCGACAACCACGACGGTCGGATATCGACGACCGACACATACACACACCTGCGATTTGCAGTGACTCGCCTCGACGAGTGAGGACGCGGTGTGGAGTCGAAGCGCCTGGGCTACCCGGGCCGGCGGCTACTCGCCTTCGTTTTGCCGATAGATATCGCCCTTGACGCTCGACGCAAGGAAGTAAGCCGGAATCCCATCGTGGTCGACGTCGGCTACCGCCTGGATGACGTACCAATTTTCGGTCGGCTGTATCCAGCCGTTCCATCCAATCGGAGTGATCGCGGGAGTCGTCATGGGTTGGCTGGGGAACCCGGAGTTCACGAGATAGCCGAACTCGACGGGCCCGGGAGCGACCGGGTTCAACGCCTTCCAACTCGCATCGTCGACGTGCCCACCGGCGGAGGTGAAGAAATTGCGCTGAATTCGCTTCGCGTCGGTGCGGGGATCGGCCGGGTACCAGGCGTTCGCCGTCGAGACGTTCAGATACGTCATGTTCTCGGCTTTCCACCGCTCCTCGGCGACACGAATGCTCTGCATCATCGCGAGCGCTTCAGCCGATTTGGATCCGAACACGTGCTCGCGCAGGGCCGCGATGCCCAGGGTGGCCAACACACCCACAATGACGACGACCGTCATCAGCTCGACGAGCGTGAAGCCGCGCTCGGGTGCGAGCTGGCGCCGCCGCGGACGATCGGCGAGCGTGCGAGTGAACCCTTGGTTTCGCTCGGCGAGGCAGGAAATCCGCTTGATCATGGTGCGTCGCTCGACTGCATGAAGGAGCTTAGCATCGAGCGAGCGGCGCGAGAAATCTCGCGCGAGTCGTCCGCGATTCGAACGGGCGAGGCTCGTCAGGTGCCCGATTCTTCGCCCTCGTCCGCGTCCCCCGAAGCGCCGCCCACGTCGAGACCGTGCTTCGCGAGACGATAGCGGAGCGAACGCAGCGTGATCCCGAGGAGCTCGGCTGCGCCGCGGCGGAGGCCGCCCGAGCGCTCGAGCGCGTCGACGAGTAAGCGCCGCTCGAGCTCGCCGAGCACGTCGTCGAGACGACACCCTTCCGGCGGCAACGTGAGCAGCGTCGGCGTGGTGAGCGCGGCCGTTCCGCTGAGCTCGCGCGGGAGATCGCCCAAGCCGACCACGCGTGATCCGGCGAGCGCCACCGCGCGCTCGATGACATTTTCGAGCTCGCGCACGTTTCCCGGAAAGGCGTACGACTCGAGCGCGCGAACGGCGTCGGGCGCGAGCACGGCGACTTCCTTTCCCATCTCCCGGGCGAACCGGCGCAAGAAGCGCTCGGTCAAAATCGAAATGTCTTCGCGTCGTGATCGGAGCGGAGGGAGCTCGACTCGGATCACGTTGAGCCGATAGTACAAGTCTTGGCGAAAGCGCCCCGAAGCCACGTCATTTTCCACGTTGCGATTCGTCGCGGCGAGGACGCGTACGTCGACCGCCTTCTCTTGAGAAGCGCCGACCGCCCGCACCCGCTTCTCTTGCAAGACGCGGAGCAACTTCACCTGCAACCCCGTCGAGAGCTCGCCTATTTCGTCGAGTAGGAGCGTGCCGCCGTCCGCGGCGCGAAACATCCCGTCGTGGCGCGACGTGGCGCCGGTGAACGCCCCCTTCTCGTGCCCGAACAGCTCGCTCTCCATGAGTGCCTCGGGGAGCGCGCCGCAGTTGACCACCAAAAATGGCCCGTTCGCGCGGTCCGACCGCTCGTGAATGGTGCGCGCGATCCGCTCCTTCCCGGTCCCGCTTTCGCCGGTGATGAGCACCGTCGTGCGCGTCGAAGCGATCCTCCCGACCAGCTCGAGCACGGCGCGCATGGACTGGCTTCGACCGACGAGCTCCGCCTCCTCGCGCCCGCTGAAGTGCGCGCGGAGCCGCGCATTTTCTTCGACGAGAGAGCGCTTCTCGAGCGCCTTGGCGACCAGCGCGGCAATCTCGGCCGAGTCGAACGGCTTCGTGACGAAGTCGTACGCGCCGGAGCGCATCGCTCGAATCGCGTTCTCGAGCGACGAGTGCGCGGTGATGAGGATCACCTCCGTCGCCGGCGCGCGCGCCTTCGCTGCGGCGAGCACTTCGAGACCCGTGCCATCGGGCATCGCCAGATCGGTGAGCACCACCGGGAACGGCCGCGGCGACTGCGCGATCGCCTCGAACGCGAGCTTCGCGCCCGCGGCAGAGGTCACCTCGTAGCCTTCTCGCCGAAACAGGATCTCGAGCATTTCGCGGAGCGCCGGTTCGTCGTCGACGACGAGGATCCGGTTGTCTGTCGGCGCGAGCGACTCCATGAGAGCCGAAACCGTAGCCCGACTCGCGATCGGCCTAAAGGTCCGTTCTGGAAACGAACCTTTCGGGGCAGAACTCGCGCCGACATGCCCCGACCCTGGATAGACCGCGGAGAACCTTGCGGGGCTCGGGAATCGTAATAGGCTGTCGTGTAGAGCTTTCTTCGGTCATGTCTTTCGGGCCTCGGTTACTCGGGTTCGTACTCCTTTCACTCCACGTCGCGGCGTGCGGCTCCTCTTCGGACCACGCGGCGGCAACGAGCGAACGGCCTGCTGCGGGCGCCAGCGCGGATGCCGGCGTGGCGGGGCTCTCCATCGCATTCACCGAACCGGAGTTGAGCACCGTCCCCGGCAAGTCGAACACGGTCGGGGTCCAGGTCACACCCGCCGGCGTGTACGTCGTCCGTTTCGCTCTCGTGGGCGACGCGCGTGACGCCTACCTCGATCGGAATGCCGCGCAAACGGCAGACGACGGCACCGCGAGCGTGGAGCTCACTGCGCCGTCTTCGGCGGCGACGTTCACCGTGCGCGCGTCGATCGGGGCCGTCAGCGCGGATTTGTCCGCGTCGGCGGGCAACGGCTTCGCCGCGCTCCAAGTCGAGCCCGAGTACGCCGGTAACCGGGCCGTGTCGACGTGGGTCGCGTCCGTGCGAACCGGCGGCCCCTCGTGCGACAGCCTGCTCGGCGTGCCCCCGCCCGATGGGTCTCTTTCGGCCCAGTCCAGTGCGAACAACGCTCCCATCATCAAGGGCGTGCCCGTCGGAACCGCGCTGACCGTCACGATTCGCGCGGGCCATTTCGCCGGGGGCTGCACGGAGATCGCCGGCGTCGTCGCGGGACAATCGAACACCGTGCAAGTGACCGTCGTCGACCGTCCACTTCAGATGGGTGACGTGAAGGTCAACGTGAATCTCGGGCTCGACGCGACCGCAGATGTCGCGAACGCTTGGCAGTCGCTCGCGACGAACCTGTCGAACTCGTTCGTCGACGGCGCATCGAGCGACGCTTCGGCACTGCTCGACGCCATGCACGACGCGACGCCCGCCGTCTCACAAACCCTCTTCGTCCAGGCGCGACAGACCAACCGGTGGGATTCGGTGCTCGACGCGGCGCTCGACCAGAAGCTCGGCAAGAACGGCATTCGCGGCACGGTGAGCGACTGGATCAGCGGTGCGCTCCCGACGTTGTCGAAAGGCCTCGTCGCCGGCACGCTCTCGTCCATCGGGGCAGTGCCGGGAAGCGCCGTCATCGACGTGTCCTCGGTCGGCGGGGTGTCACCGGCCGCCGTCTCCGCGTCGCCGTCGCTGAGCGTGTCTTGGACGCCTCAAAGCGGTGATCAAGTGCTGTTCGGAGGCATCTTCTCGCTCGCGCCGTCGTCCCTCGCCACCGCGCTCGCGGTGTCGTCCGCAGCCAAAGCCTCGCCGGGTGCGACCTCGGTGCCGGGCGCCCTGTCGGCGTTGACGTGCAGCACCACGGCAACGACCTTGGTCGGGTCCTCGGGCACCGGCGCGGCGTATTTCGAATGTGACTCGTCGTGCATTGTGGCGCGGTGCCAAGCCGCCCTGACGGCGATGTGGGGGCGAGCGATCACCTCCGCCGGGACGACGACGCCGCTCGTCCTCGCCGCGTCGGGGGCGGCCCGCGTCGACGACGGTGCGGCTCCGAATGGGTTCAACGGGACGTGGGTGGGGTCGCTCTCGTTCGGTACCTTGCTACCGACGCGCGTCGGCGGCTCCGCGATCGGCGGGGGCACGTCGACGATTCCACAATGACGGCGGGACTCGGCGCGTCTTCCTCGCCCCACGCGGCGGCTGCTGCGACACGCGACGACGAAGCGTCACCCCGCGCGGCAAACGACGTTCGCGAAGGGGGCGTGTGGACGCGCGCGCAGACGGCAAAAAATTCCCTCATCGTCTTACTCGTGCGCGCCGCGCTCATGATCGTGGATCGGGTCCCGGCGCCGCTCTTGCTGCTCCTTGGCCGGTACGTCGGATGGCTCATCGCGCGCATCCCTCGGAATCGCCGCGTCGCCGAGAGCAACGCTGCCTATTGTTTCGCGCCACGCGAGGCGGGGCGCGTCGCTCGTACCAGTTTCGTTCGTGCCGGTGAGAATGTCGCGCTCTCGCTCCTGTTGCGCCGCCCGACCGTGCGCGCGTCCGATGTCGTCGCGATGTCGGAGCCGGCGTGCGCCACACTCGCGAACGCGCTCGCTCGCGGCGCCGGCCTGGTGTTCGTGAGCGCCCACGCGGGGCCGTTCGAGTTCGTCGCGGCGCGCATCGCGGAGCTCGGACGACCCGCCGCGATCGTCGTTCGCGAGAGTTACGATCCGCGGCTCGACCCCCTCGTCGATGCGCACCGACTCGCGCGACGCCTTCAGGTGATTCATCGCGGAGCGCCCGGCGCGGCATTTCGTATCGTCCGCGCGCTTCGAAGCGGCGCGCCCGTTGGATTTCTGCCGGATCTCGGCGGACGCGTGCCGAGCGCTCGCGTCGATTTCATGGGCGGCGTCGTCCCCTTTCCCGTCGGCCCGCAAGTTCTCGCGCTCCGTCTCGGCGCGCCGATCGTCATCGGTACGCTCGCCAGGACGTCCCCGACGAGGCTCTTCGGGTGGAACCGGAAGCCGACCTTCGAACTTCGCCTCGTCGCAGTCGATGACCGCACCAACGCGAACGACGCGGACAATGTGGGCGAGCTGACGCGTCGCGTTGCATTCACTTTGTCTCACGCGATCCTCGCATCTCCGGACGATTGGTTATGGATGGCGCCGCGGAATCGATTGCCGATGAGAAATGAACAAAGCTAGACTTCTTCGTTAGTTGTCTGTGTCCGTCGACCCCAGGGAACCGTGGAGACCGTGACGGCGGAGGATCGCGGCAAGAAGGGCCTCATCCCCAAACTGGTAGCCGGTCTCGACATCCGTCGATTGCCGATTGGACCCGGCGAAGCGTTCATCCTTTCGCGCATCGATGGCAAGGCCACGGATGCGGAGATCGCCGTCGCAACCGGCTTGAACCTGGGCGAGGTCGTCCTCGCGCTTCATCTGCTCGCCGATCTCGGCGCGGTCGACTACGACGACATCAGCAGGAAGAAGGCGCTCTTCGACCCGACGAAGTCACGCGCGTCGGACCCGGTTTCCGATGCCCTCGCGAGCGGACGGCCGCGCGCTGAGCCGTTGATCTCGCCCGCGCCGCAAGCGCCTCCGAAGCGTCGCCGCATTTCGTTCGATCCGCGCGAGCTCGACGAACCCGCGGAGCTCGACCCCGAGCGGAAGCGACTCATACTCGAGACGTTTCACCGGCTCGACGACGCGACGTACTACGAGCTGCTCGACGTCGCTCCTCGCGCCGAGAAAAAGGCGATCAAGAAAGCCTATTACGACGTCGTCGCCGTCTTTCACCCCGACAAGTATTTCGGGAAGAATCTCGGAAGTTTCCGCCCCAAACTCGAACGCATCTTCCAGCACGTGACGCGGGCGCACGACGCGCTCACGCACCCCGGGAACCGCGCCGACTACGACGGGTATCTGGAAAGCCGGAACGCGACGCGCGCGTTCGACAGCGTCGCCGACGAAGAAGAGGCAGCGAGAGAAGCCGAAGAAATTCAGCGCGAGATCGAGCGAGAAGCGGCCCTCGCCGCCGGCGCGGAGCACGCGACCCCCTCGGTTACGCCGGCGCCGTTCGTCTCGCCGAGCGGCATTCCGGCGCGCCCGCTGACCCCCGAGGAGCGGCGACGCGCGCTCGCCAGAAAACTCAGCGGAGCAGGGCCGTCCCACGCACCGGCGGCCGCCGGATCGGCACCGGACGCCGGCCCGACGACTCGCGCGGCTGCCGCAGACGAATTGCGACGGCGCTACGAATCTCGTCTCGCCGCGGCGCGCGCCGAGCGAATTCGCGCCTATGTGCAGCAAGCCGACGCCGCGCTCGCGGCGAAGAACCTGATCGGTGCGGTGAACTCCCTCCGCCTCGCGACGTCGCTCGCTCCCGCCGACGTCGAACTCGCCGCACGCTTCCGTGCGGTCGAGCAGGAAGCGAGCGCCGCGCTCTCGGGCCAGTACCTCGAACAGGCCCGCTACGACGAGCGGCGAGGCCATTTCGTGGAGGCGGCCGCCGCGTATCAGCGTGTTCTCCGAGGCCGGCCGACCGCAGAAACCTACGAGCGCACGGCTCATTGTCTCCTCGAAGCCCACTCGGACCCCAAAAAGGCGGCGGAACTCGCGCGGAAAGCCGTCGAGCTCGGAGGCGGGCAGGTTGCTTATAGAATCACGCTGGCGCGGGCCTACGGAGCGGCGGGAATGGAGCAAAGCGCCCTCGCCGAGCTCGAGCGAGCAAGGACGCTCGCCCCGAGCGATGATACGATCAAAGACTGGATCAAGCGCATCAAACGAGGCGCGAGCTGATCGACTGATCGAACGAGAAGGAATCCATGGAGCGCGTCATCGGCATCGATTTGGGGACCACCAATTCTTGCGTCGCGATCGTGGAGGGCGAAAACCCCGTCGTGATCCCGAATCGGGGTGGGTACAAGACCACGCCGAGCATGGTCGCCGTGACCGAGGCCGGTAAGAGGCTCGTCGGACACATCGCCAAGCGGCAGGCCATCACCAACGCGGAAAGCACCGTCTACGCAGCCAAGCGGCTCATCGGGCGGAAGTGGAACTCCCCGCAGGTGAAAAATGCCTTGATGACGTCGAGCTACGCCATCGTGGAAGGACCCCACGACGACGTCCGCATCCGGCTCCGTGAGCGCGAGTACAGCGTTCCGGAAGTGAGCTCGATGATCCTGCAGGAGATGAAGATCATCGCCGAGGACTACCTGGGCGAACCGGTATCCAAGGCCGTCATCACCGTCCCGGCCTACTTCAACGACAACCAGCGCCAAGCGACCAAGGACGCCGGACAGATCGCGGGCCTCGACGTGATCCGCATCATCAACGAGCCGACCGCGGCGTCGCTCGCGTACGGTTTCGGCAAGAACGTCGACAAGACGGTCGCGGTCTACGACCTCGGCGGAGGTACGTTCGACGTCTCGATCCTCGAGATTGGTTCGCACGGCGTCTTCAAAGTCATCGCCACGACCGGCGACACGTTCCTCGGCGGGGAAGACTTCGACGCGCGGGTGATCGATTGGCTCGTGCAAGGCTTCCAAGACGAGAACAACATCGACCTCCGGCAAGACCGCATGGCTCTCCAGCGGCTCCGCGACGCGGCGGAAAAAGCGAAGTGCGAACTGTCGAGCGTGCGTGAAGCGGAGATCAATCTGCCGTTCATCATCTCGACCGGAAGAAATGAAGCGCTGCATCTCCAGCGAACCTTGGTCCGCGAGACCCTCGAGCGGCTCACCGAGGACCTCATCGAACGCACGGTCTCGATCTGTCGCGACGCTCTCGAGGACGCGAACCTGGGCACCGACGACATCGACGACGTCATTCTCGTCGGGGGCATGACGCGCATGCCGGCCGTTCAAAAATCGGTCGCCGGCTTCTTCAAGCGAGAGCCGAACAAGAGCGTCCATCCCGACGAAGTGGTCGCGCTCGGCGCGGCGATTCAGGGTGCCGCCCTGATGGACGACAAGCGCGAGATGGTGCTCCTCGACGTCACGCCGCACGCGCTCGGCATCATGACGTACGGCAGCTACTTCGAGGAGTTGATTCCCCAGAACACCACCGTACCGACCAGCCGCACGAAGGTGTTCACGACGAGCCGCGACAATCAGACCGCCGTCAAAATCCTGGTCATGCAGGGCGAGAGCAAGAAGGCGGACGACAACGAGCTCCTCGGCGAGTTCATCCTGACCGGGCTCCGGCGCGCGCCGAAGGGCCACGTCGAGATCGAGGTCGCCTTCGAGATCAACACCGACGGCATCGTCAGCGTCCACGCGAAGGACCTCGAGACCGGACAAGCTCAATCGATCCAGGTCACCGCGTCGAGCGGCCTCACCTCGGACGAGATCACGCACATGATCGAGAGCGCCAAGGACTACATGGTCGAGCGGCGCACCGACGAGCAGTTCGAGCAAGCGAAGCAGGAAGCCGAGACGCTCATGGCCGAGATCGAGCGGATGTTCCCGGAGGTCGAGCGCATCGTCGCTTCGAGCGACTTCGGGCGCGACGCGATCAGCAAGGCGAGGAGCGTCCTCGAGAAGTCTCGCGAAGCGATCCGGAAGAAGGAAACCCAGGCCGTCCGAGACCAAGTGGAAGGCCTGTCGCGAACCCAGCGCATGTTCAAGGGCGTCGTCTCGAGGGCGCAGTGACCGCGCGCGCGGCCGCCGCGCGTGCGGCGAGGTAACGAGGACGAAACGACTTGGGCTCCCGAATCACACCGCCTCCGACGTCGAAGCCCCCGGAAACCGGGGAAGTCGACGACAGCTGGGACGAGCTCGTCTTCGGCGCGCTGGCGGAGCCTCCGGCCGACGAGGACGACGTGTTCGATCGCGCGACGGCGGTGCCGGATCCGACCCGCCGCCGAGTGAACCTCGAGGAGCTCACCCTGGACCTCGATTCGCGCGCCCCGGACGCGAACGAGGCGCGCGCGACGGATCGGCTCAAAACGGCCCCTGCGGCCGCGGCCGCCATCGGGAGCGACCCTCCCGACTCCGACGGTCGCGCCGCGGTCCTTCCCGCCGAACCCGTGAATCCGTTCACCGCGCGAACGAAGATGCCGGGAGCCGAAACGCGCCCCGACCTCGTGCGGTCGAGCGAGTCGCCCGAGCGCGCTCGCACGCGACCCGAACCCGTCGTGGAGCGCCAGCTCGCGCGAGTCGACGAGGGTAAGCCCTCTTCGGCAAAGGACTTCGGGAGAGCGGCGTCCGAGGGCCTGGCTTTCGACGATTCCTCGTCGAAAGCGTCACCGCTCGAGCTCGTCGAGACCTATCGCCGCGGCATCGAGAGCATCCCGGGTGCGGCAAAGCCGGTGTCCGGCGCGCCGACGCTCGAGAGCGAGCGTCCGAGCGGCACCTTCGGCGACATGCAAGACCGCTACGCGGTGGGCGACTTCACCGGCGCCCTCGTCGTGGCCGAGAGCATTCTCGATGGAAACCCCGAAGACGAGGAGGCCAAGCGGTACGCGCAGAGTTGCCGCGAGGTGCTGACGCAGATGTACGCGGCCCGTGTCGGTCCGATGGACCAGATCGCGACCGTCACCTTGCCCCCCGACCAGATCACGTGGCTGTCGCTCGACCATCGAGCAGGGTTTCTGCTCTCCCTCGTCGACGGCGTCTCTTCGATCGAAGAGATCCTCGACATCAGCGGCATGTCGCGCCTCGATGCGCTCCGGATCATGTTCACCCTGATCCAACAAAACGTGATCGCGCTGAACCACTGACGCCGTAGGGAACCGCTGTAGTCTCCCGGGGTCGTTCCCGATGGCGAGAAATGTGCCCCTCCCCCCGGCCCGTGCTGCGTGCACGGTCGTCGCCGCGGCGGTGACCTGGCTCGGGCCGTCGCTTTCGACGACGCACGCCGACGTTCTCGCGCAAGCCGAGTCGTCGTCCACGCGAACAGCGGCGCTCGACGCCGAGTGCATGCCCCGTGCGGTGCAAACCTTGCGCGAAGACGAGCCGCCGCCGAGCGTCGGCGCCGCGTTCGACGACGACCGAGCGTTGCCCGCACACGCGGCGACCGTCGTGTCGTACACGCTCGAAGCGAAGCTGAACGCCGAAGCGCGCACGATCGACGGCAAGGGCACGATCCGTTGGAAGAATGCGTCGGCGAAGCCCGCACCGGAGCTCTACTTCCATCTCTATCTCAACGCTTTCAAAAACAACGGCACCCTCTTTCTGCGCTCACCGTTCGGCGAGAGCCGGAGCGGGCACGGCGCGACTCACTGGGGCTACATCGACGTGACCCACGCCGTCGTGCCGGAGATGGGGGGCGTCGATATCTGGGCCAACGCCGCCGCCCGTTCCACCGACGACCCCGACGACGAAACGGACGTCGCGGTCCGGCTGCCTCGACCCGTCGCGCCCGGCGAGACGATCACGATCGACGTCGCGTGGAAGAGCCAGCTCCCGGAAATCGTCGAGCGCACCGGATACCTGCGCGACTTCTTCATGGTGGGGCAGTGGTTTCCCAAGCTCGCGCGCCGCGAGGCCGACGGCACGTGGGTCCACTTTCCGTTCCACCCGGAGAGCGAATTCTATTCGGACTTCGGCGCCTACGACGTCACCTTGGACGTGCCGGAGAACCTGGTGGTCGGAGCCACCGGGGTGCGCACCGACGAGCACGTCGCCGCCGGGCGCCGGCGCGAGCGCTACCGCATCGACGACGTGCACGACTTTGCCTGGACCGCGTGGGCGAGCTTCGAGGAGCGCGACGAGACGCTCGACGGCGTCCGGGTTCGAGTGCTCTTCCCGCCGGGCAATGGCGAAAACGCCGACGCCACGCTCGCCGCGGTAAAGCACGGGCTCGCGTTCTATGGGGCCGCGTACGGACGCTACCCGTACCCCGTCTTGACGGTCGTGCACCCGCCCGAATACGCGCCCGCGGCGGGCGGCATGGAGTACCCGACGTTGATCACGACCGGCGCACCCTGGTACGCCGCGTCGTTCTCGAGCTTCGTCGAGCGCATCACGTTGCACGAGCTCGGCCATCAGTGGTTTTACGGGTTGGTCGCGACGGACGAGCACGCCTGGCCATTTCTCGACGAGGGCCTCACGACGTACGCCGAGTCGAGCGCGATGCGGGCGATGTTCGGCGCGGGCAACGGCGTTCATCTTCCGGGCCTCGACATCGACGGAGACGCCTATCTCAGAAACCTGGCCGCGTCGGCCGGCCACGACGGCATCGTGGCGCGCCCCGCCGCGCAGTTCCCGAGCTTTTCCGAGCTCGGCTCGCTCGTGTATGCGCGCACCGGAATCGTGCTCGATACGGTGGCCCGCGTGTGGGGCCAGGCGGCGCTCGACCGCGCGCTCGGCCGTTACGCACGACGCTACCGCTTCGATCATCCGGGGCCCAAGCACTTCATCGCCGTCGTTCGCGAGGTCGTCGGCGACGACGCGGCCGATTTCGTCGAGGGCGCGCTCCTCGAAGGGAAGACCGTCGATTTCGTCGCCAAGGATCTGGAAGCCACGAAGACGCGTGACAAAGCCGGCCTCTTCGATCGCAACGGAGTTCGAGAGACCGTCGCGCCAAACGAGGCGCGGGGCGGCGATCGCTATTCCGGTCAGGTGCTCGTTTATCGACACGGGAACCTGCGGGTGCCGGTCGACGTCGAGCTTCGCTTCGCGGACGGCTCGACGGTGAAGCGGAACTGGGATGGGCACGGCGAGCTCCACACGTTCGTGGAGCAATCCGCCTCGCCGCTCGTGGCGGCGAACGTCGACCCCAACCTGCGCGTCTTGATCGACGACGACCTCGCGAACAACGGCGCGGTCAAGAAGCCGTCCTTTGCTTCTCGCGTGCTCGAGCGCGCGACGTATCTGGTCGAGCTCCTCCTCGGAGCCCTCGGGCCGTGACGCGCAGGGGCCAGGACCGATTCGTAGCGAGCGCGCGCGCCGTGATGCTCCAGTACGGCTACCGCGTCGTCGCTGCGTTCGTCGTCGCCTTTCCAGCGGCGCAGACGATCGGAAAAATCGCGGCTTCGTTCCCCGGCGGCGACCGGGCGCTCTTCGAACCGGGTGGGTTCTATCTGCTCGAGGCCCTCCGTCTCGGAGGCGCACCGGTGCCCGGGGCGCTCGAAGGAGCCGCCGTCGTGGGCGCTCTCCTCGCGTTCGTGGGGCTTTTTCCCCTCGCCGTTGCGCTCGAAGTCTTGCGCCGCCCTTCGGCGTCGCTCGCCGATGCCGTGCGCCGCGGCGCCGCGCGCTTTCCGACCTTCGCGGTGGTCGGAGCCGTCACGGTGCTCGCGCAGACCGCGGTGATCACCCTCGCCTCCGCCGTGCTAGGCGCCCTCCCCTTTCATTCGTTCCTGAACGAAAGAAACGCCGATGGTCTGCTCGTCGTGCTCGCGGCCGTGCCGGCGCTCGTCGTTTTCGCGCTCGGGGTGGTCGAAGATCTCGTCCGTGCCGAGCTGGTGTCCGGCGCCGAAGCTTGGGTACCCGCTCTCCTTCGAGCCCTGCGAACGCTCAGATTCCGCCCGGGCGACGTTCTCCGGCGTCTTTGGCTCCCGAGTCTCGGTGCCCCGCTGCTCGCGCTCGGCGCGATGTTCGCTACGACCGGCATCGACGTGTCGCGCCCGGGCGCGGTCCGCATCAGCACGGTTTTCGTGATGCACCAGCTCGTGGTGCTCGGCATCGTCGTGCTCAGGACGGGATGGTTTCGCGGCGCGCTCGCGCTCGCAGACTCAGCCGCGACCGATCCCGGCGATGGCTTGGCGGTAGACCTGAACGTAGCGATGAGCGGGCCGGTCCCAGGCGAGATCGAGCCGCATGACGCGCCGTCGGAGTGACGAAAACCGGGGCGAGCCGTACGCAGCGAGTCCGCGGCCGAGCGCGCCGACGAGATCGCTCGGCGTGGCTTCGTCGAAAAGAAAGCCGGTGCCCGTTTCCAGCTCGGCGTCCACGTCGACGATCGCGTCGACGTCCGCGCCACGCGCTCGCGCGATGGGCAACGCGCCGTAGCGCTGAGCGCAGCGGGCCCAAGTCGCGGTTGCGTTGTAGAGCGCCGGAAGGAGCACGAAGTCGGAAGCGGCGGCCGCCCGCCGTGCGAATCCTTCGTCGCCGTTCGGCTCCACCGAGAATCGCTCTGGCGAATCCTGACTGATCTTCTCGAGCCGCTCGGCGAGCCCGGCGTCTCCGTACGCCGCGACCACGAGCGAGACGTCGCACTTGAGAATGGCTTCCACCGAGTCTTCGAGCAGCGACCCTCCGCCCTCGGGCGTCGCCTCGACGAGCGCCGTCACGAGCGGGCGCGACAGATCCACGTCGAGGCCGCGGCTACGAAGCAGTTCGGCCTTGGAGCGCCCTTTGTTGGAGGCGTCTTCGGCGTCGTAGCGAGCCTTGAGGAGCGGATCGGTCGCCGGATTGTAGACGGCGTAGTCGAGGCCACCGAGGATCCCGGTGAGCGGCGCCGGACACTCGACGAGCGTGCGGGCGAGCGAACCGAACCGAGCCGGGTCGAGCAGGTCGCTCGCGACCGTCGGTGACGACGCGGTGACGGCACGCGCGCTGCGCACGCCGCACGCGAGCAAGGACACGCCGCCGCCCTCGCGAGCGCTGTCCGGCACGGCGCCGTCGATACCGAACCGCGTGAGCTCCTCCGCGGCGACGACTCCGGTTCGCGCGCCATTGTGAATGGTCACGACGGTCGGCACACGGGGCTCGGCGTTCGCCAGAACCACCGCGACGGCCGCGGTCGGAAAGTCGTGTAAGTGCACGACGTCGAACGGTTCGCGACGCTCGGCACGTTGCTCGATCAACGCCGCTGCCGCGGCCGAGAGCATGCCGAAGCGCTCGGCGTTGTCTGCATAGTCGGCGCCCTCGCCGTAGACGCCCGGCCGATCGAACAGCCCGGGCGCGTCGAAGAGCACGAGGGCCGGACCTGTCGGGAGTTGGCCGTCGAACACCGTGATTTGAGCCCCGCCGTCCAGCTTGAGGGGGGTCAGCCGGCGCGCGACGAGCAGACCCCCTGCTTCGAAGCCGGGATAGCGGGGAACGGCGATGGTCACCCGATGCTCGAACTGGCAGAGCGCCTTTGCGAGCGCCGCCACGGCCTCTCCGGCGCGGGTCGCCCGTGCGTAGGGAGCGACCTCGGGGGTCACCATCAGGATGTCCATCGCAGAAGCGTGTACTCCAGCGGTCGGCCACGCCGCAACTGCCCGGCCCGAGACGCCCCGCCGAGGGCTCGTCTTCGAGGGAAAGTGGCTCTAACCTCCGCCGACCCATGGATGACCTAGTCCACAAAGCCGCCATCCTCCACGAGGCGCTCCCGTACATCCGGCGCTTTCACGGCCGCACGTTCGTCGTCAAATACGGCGGGCACGCGATGATCGACGCCGCCTTGAAGGAGAGCTTCGCGCGCGACGTCTGTCTGCTCCGCATCGTCGGCATCGAGATGGTCGTCGTGCACGGGGGCGGTCCGCAGATCGATCAAACGCTCGAGCGCATGGGGATCCAGTCGGTGTTTTCCGGGGGCCTTCGCGTCACCGACGACGAAACGATGGGCGTCGTCGAGATGGTGCTTTCGGGAGGCGTGAACTCGGACCTGGTCGGCTTGATCTGCCAGCAAGGCGGCCGGGCAATGGGTCTCTCGGGTCGCGACGACGCGTTCATCCGCGCCACGCGCATGGATGAAGTGAGCGGCAAGGACAAGAGCGGCGCGACGGTGAGCGTCGATCTCGGACGTGTCGGAGAAATCCGCCACGTGAATCCGTCGCTCGTGAAAAACCTGATCTCGAACGGGTTCGTCCCGGTCATCGCGCCGATCGCCGTCGATCCCGAAGGGCGCCCGCTCAACGTCAACGCCGACACGGCGGCCGGGCGCATCGCCGAGGCGCTCGGCGCGGCGAAGTTGATTCTCATGACCGACGTGGAAGGCGTGAAAACCAAAGACGGATCTTTGCTTTCGTCCATCGGCGCCGTCGAAGCGTCGAAGATGATCGAAGACGGCGTCATCACCGGGGGCATGATCCCGAAGGTGGAGTGCGCACTCGAAGCGGTGTCGGGCGGCGTCGAGAAGGTGCACATCATCGACGGACGGCGCCGCCATGCGATGCTGCTCGAGATTTTCACGGACCACGGCGTCGGCACCGAGATCCATCAACGTTCGCAGGGTTAGCGGCGACGATGACGACAGCCGATTCCGCGCCGGGAGAGTGCACCCGGCCAGCCCGCCGCGTCGGGGGGTGGCGCCGAGACGTTCCGGCCGAGTGCGTGCCGAACCTACCGCAGCCCCCCTGGTCGGGTCTCCCTGATTTTCTGAAACCTGGAATTGCGGTACGGCGATGACCGATATCGCGCGCCCGTGGAAAGTCGCGACCCGGCCGGAGGATGTTCCGCTCGAGGCCATTTGCCGCGTGTTCCGGGTGCCGCGCGAGGCGGCCGGGACCCGCGTCGACGTTTTTCTGAGCGCGCAGCTCCGCAATACCAGCCGGACGCGCGCGAAACTGATTGTCGAACGGGGCGTGTACACCCTCGAAGGCCGCAAGCTCAGGCCGAGCGACCGGGTTCACTGGGACGACCACGTCGCGGTGTGGCGAAAGCCGCCGGACGAAGCCGACTCCGCGGTTCCGATCCCCATCCTTTACGAGGACGAGCACCTCATGGTGGTCGACAAGCCACCGTTTCTCGCGGTGCATCCGACCGCGCGCCATCACAGTGCCACGGTCATCAAGCTGCTCGAAGCGCGCTTCCCGGACCAATTTTTCTCGCTGATCCATCGAATCGACCGGGAGACGAGCGGCATCTTGCTGATGGGGCGGTCCCCGAAGGCCGATCGCGCGTTCAAGGGACTCATCGAAGCTCGGTCGATCGCGGAGGCCAAGGGCACTCGCGGGCCGAACCTGCCCAAAGCCATCCAGAAAACGTACCTGGCGATCACCTGGGGCATCCCCGAACCGGGACTCATCGATCTCCCGCTCATTCGCGATCCCGAAAACCCCTTGCGCGTGAAGATGCGCGTCGTCGAGCGCGGCGGGCTCGAGTCGCGAACGGTCGTCAGTGTCCTCGAGACCGCGGGAAAATATGCCCTCGTCTCGTGCGAGCTCCTCACCGGACGCCAGCATCAGATCCGCGTCCACCTCGCGGCGATCGGCTGCCCGGTCGTGGGCGACAAACTGTACGGCCCTGACGAGCGGATCCTCGCACGGGCGGCCGATCGCGAGCTCACGGCCGAAGACATCGCGAGCCTCGAATTGCCGCGGCAAGCGCTCCACGCGCACCGCTATCGGCTTCCCCACGCGATGACCGGCGAGGATCTCGATCTGGTGTCTCCGCTCGCCGACGATCTGCGGGCGTTTTGGGAATCGCGGTTGTCCGCCGCGGCACACCGCTGAGCGCGAAATCCGATTAGCCCGGCGATGCGTCACTCGGCCGGGCGTCCGCTCCCGCGTCCGCGCTCGCGGCGTCCCCCGACGCGTCGGGGATTCGCGGCGCGTTCCCGTCCATCATCGTCGCATCGGTGGACGCCTCCGGTGGCAACGCCGGGCCGCCGTCGTTTTCGGCCGCGTCGAGATTACCGGAATCCGTCGTAACCGCGGGCGAGTGGCACGACGCCGGGACCGCCGTGATCACGCACGGCATCGTATCGAAATCCGTGCAGGCCTTGAACGTCTCATACGCCGCCAGGCAGGCGTTCAGCGAAGCCTGGTCGTACTCGTCGCAGGGCATCGAACCCGCGATGGCCACGTAGCCGGCCCCCGCCGAACACTTCGGCGTGGCGACGGAACAGCCGAGGCGTAGGTTCGTAGCTGCGATCGCCCCCGCGAGAGCGATGCAAGCCGCGGCCGCGGTTACGGTGCGACCACTCGCTCCGGCCTCCGGTTGACCGATCCCAGCGGCGGGCGGCACGACGCTTCCATTTTCGTCGGGCGACGAGACGCATCCCGCGACGAGGGGCATGACAGCTCCCGCGGAGATGAGCAGGCGGGCGATCACGGCCCTCATGGTAGCCGAGCCCTCGAAGAACCGGGGGACGCTTTAGAGGTGGCGGGGCGGCGACCGCGCCCTGCGGCGGGAAGCGATCCGATTGACGTCGCGCGGACGGGGCGATAACCGGATGAGATCCGATGACCGTTCGCACCGCGCTCCTCTCCGTCTCGGACAAGAAGGGACTCGTCGAGTTCGCGCAGGGGCTCGACTCGCTCGGGGTGAAGCTCATTTCGACGGGCGGCACTTATCGATCGCTGCTCGACGCCGGCGTCGCCGTCGGCACCGTCGAGAGCTACACCGGTTCGCCGGAAGTGATGGACGGGCGCGTCAAGACGCTGCATCCGCGCGTCCACGGCGGCTTGCTCGCGCGAGCCGGCCGCGACGACGCCGATCTCGAACGGATCGGCGCGGAGTTCATCGACCTCGTCGCGGTGAACCTCTACCCATTCGAAAAAACGCTGGAGAAACCGAACTCCACGTTCGAAGACCTCATCGAGAACATCGACATCGGAGGCCCCAGCATGCTTCGTTCGGCCGCGAAGAATCACGACCGAGTCACCGTGGTTTGCGACGCTGCCGACTACGCGCTCGTGCTCGAGGAGATCCGGGAGTCGGGCTCGGTGCGCGATCGGACGCGCCGCCGACTCGCGGCGAAGGTGTTCGCGCACACGTCTGCTTACGATTCGGCCATCGCCAAATGGCTGGCGGCCTACGTGTGACGCCCCCCCGACGCGACTTGTCGGAAATACCGGAACTTGGCCCGGTCACCGGCCCCATGACATTCGATGTGAACCTGGCTGAGGCACGGCCCCGGTCGGAGAGCAATGCCAACGACGATCGGCGCCAGCAGCGCCACGGTTCAGCAGGAGGACGACGTGAGCGAACGGGAACTGAGGGAAGCGACCGCGAGAGTGCTCGACGCCGAAGACGAAAGGCCGGCAGCGTTCTTTGCGCCTAAAGGCACCGTCGTAGCCGGCGGGCGCGAGAAGCGCGACGAAAAGCCGATCCACTACAAGGTGATCTGCATCTCCATGTACACCGACGACCTGGCGCGTCTCGACACGATGGTCGAGTCGCTGAAGGCGCGGGGCCTCACGAAGGCGAACCGGAGTGCACTCATCCGTTACGCGCTCGGCGAGGTAAACCTCGACCGAGTGCCGAAGGGTCTCTGAGATTCGATCGACCGGCGACGAACTCGCGCCCGTTCGAGCGGAACGGGCGCTCGAGTTCGTCGATCACCGGGCGGACGCGGCGGCATGGGCCGCCGCGCTCGGAATTTCGCGGGAAGCCGTCGAGCTCTATCTCGCGAGCGACGTCGTGGATCTCCACGTCGATTCGTTCATCTGGACGCGCCTCCTCGGCTACGACCTCTGCCGCCGACACGGACGCGGACCGTTCGGCGCGCGGTTCCTGAGTCAGACCGATTTCCCGCGCATGCTCGAGGCCGCGCTCACCGGCGCGGTGTGGGTGATCACGACGAACCCGTTCCGCACCGCGAAAGGTCGCTCCCGAGCGTTTTTCCGGAACCTCGACGCGCTGACAGCCCAGTTCGCGCAGGTGCCGAGGCGGTTCGCCGTGGTGCGCTCCGCCACCGAGTACGCCGCCGCCAAAGGCTCCGGTAAGCAGGCGGCGTTCATCGGGGTGCAGGGCGGGAACGCGCTCGATCACGATCTCGACGACTGGTCTCGGATCCCCGGACGAGCCGTCACTCGGGTCACCTTGGTTCACCTGTCGTCATCGAGCCTCGGTTCGACGAGCTCGCCGATGAAGCTCCGCGATCGCGGCCTGACCGCGCGCGGGAAGGACCTCGTCCGGCGCCTCGACGAACAGCAGATCCTGGTCGATCTCGCGCATATTTCGCGTCGCGGGTTCTTCGACGCCGTCGACGCGCACGACCGGTCACGCCCGCTCGTCGTCACGCACACCGGCGTCGCCGGCGTTCACCGCCACTGGCGTAACCTCGACGACGAGCAGCTCCGCGCGATCGCCGACACCGGCGGTACCGTCGGCGTGATGTTCCACACCGGATTTCTCGGCGGCTCGTTCTTCCGCGGAAAGGCGTCGCTCATCGCCGATCACCTCGAGCACATCGTTCGCGTCGTGGGCGACGACCACGCCTCGCTCGGGAGCGATTTCGACGGCGCGATCCCGACGCCGCGCGATCTCGCGACGTGCCTCGAGCTGCCGCGCCTCGTTCAGATCTTGCTCGATCGCCGCATGTCGCCGAGCACGATCAAGAAGATCCTCGGCGGCAATTTTCTCCGCACCCTCGAGCTCGTACGACGGAGTTGAGGGCGCGAAGCGGCGCGACGACTACGGCTCAGGCCTCGCAGAGCTCGATTTCGACGTCGTCTTCCACGTCGTCGTCGTCTTCGATGTCCGAGTCGTCGTCTTCCACCGGAGCCTTGTCCCCGGTCGCGAGATCGGCCTTCGTGAGCTGCGGGAGGCGTCGCTTGCCCACCGGCCCCTCGTCCACGTACTCGCGGAGCGCCATCATGTCGCGCAAGGCTTCGAGCTTCGCGAGCGCCTTTACTTCCACTTGCCGGATTCGTTCACGCGTCAGGTTCATGATGGCCCCTACGTCCTCGAGAGTGGTTCCGCCGCGATCCGCGACGTCGAGCGAGCAGGACTCCCCCATGTCCCACACTTCGAGGTCGGGGAAGTTCAACTTGATGGCGCCGGTGCGCGGAGAGACGTCGATGAAGAGGTGGTATTTGCACGACACGAACGGGCAAGGACGCGGACCGTCCAGGCACTCTTCTCGCGCCACGGGCTTCCAGTAGTCGTCCTCCGGGTAGAGCAAACGCCCGATCTCGAGCTCGCGCTTCGTCATGCGCTTCACGCTGATCGTGCGAGCCCGAACCGCGCGCTTGCGTCGCGATCGACGCTGCTCGCGGGTGATTTGCTCTTCTTCCGACAGGTCGGAGTCGATCGCCACGGCGGTCGCGCCGATCAGCATCAATTCCGCCTCATTTACGCTCGTAGCGACGTTCGCCGCTTCGCTCGTTTCCACTTTGATCGACTCCATGGGCTGCCTCCGGTGTCTCTCTGCAAACACGATCCCGCCGCGTCCGAGAGGCTCGCTCCCTCGGCGCAAAAAACGTCGCCAGATTTTCGAAACGAAGCGCAGGTCGAGCTATTCGCTCGCCAGCACCTCCGTCACTTTCTCTCCACGTACCGACCCAAGCCTTCGCGCGGTCACGACGCCGATACCCTTCTCAAGGCCGACGGCGCCGATAGCCGTGATTCGATCGAACCGAGCCGCATCACGAGATCGCGACCGAGCGCCTTGGCGCCTTCGACGTCGCGGACCACCGCTTGCGCGCTCGGCTCCGAACGGCGCTCTTTCACGACGCGGCTCAGCGTGGTGAAGATGTTGTCGAGCGTCGCTTCGAGCTGTTCGATGTCGCTCCGCATGAAGAGCACGTCGCGCCGGATCTGCTCGATGGTGTAGTCGTCCGCCATCATCTGCTTGATGCGGAGGATCTGACGAACCACGGTGACCGGGTAGACGCCTTGCGACCCCTGATGCTTGCCCTTCCGCCCCACTCGCACGCTGCGCGGGAGCAGGCCGAGCTGGACGTACTTTCGGAGGGTGGCCTCGGTCAGGTGCACCCCGGAGGTGGCGAACAGGTCCAGAATTTCGACGGAGGTCAGGCCGGCGGCGTGGTCACGCTCGATGCGGTCGATGGTCGTTTCGTCGATGCCGTTCATCACTTACCGGAGCGCTGGGGATAGACACCCAGCCGAACCATGAGCGCGAATATATTCTACTCAGTGGATCTACCCAAAACACTTTCCGAGGAAAATTTAGGGCATTTGTCGCGAGAGCTCCATGGAACCGCGTTTGGTCTTCAGATACGACATTTTTTGTCATGTCGAAAAGAATGTCCATGGAGCTCGTTTGCCGTCCATACCACTTCGCCTCACCCGGGCCACGAACTCGCCGTGACGGCGAGTCGTCCGTTCAGGAAATGAACGCCGGAAACCTGACGGATCGACGAGCCTGACTATCGACCATCGGGGCGAGACTTCGCTAACCTCGGCGCCCATGCCTGGGGACCGGACGCATCGGGACGTCAAGGCCAACGGCGTTCGTCTTCGCGTCGCCGAGTGCGGCACCGGCCCCGCGCTGGTGCTGCTGCACGGCATGTTCGTCGATCATCGAACGTGGGACGGCGTCGTCGAAGATCTCTCCACGGCGTTCCGAGTCGTCGCGCCGGACTTCCCGGGATTCGGCGAAAGCGAGAAACCGTCCGCTCAGCGCTTTCGCTACGACGTGGACGCTTTCGCGGAAGTCGTCGCCGATCTGTACGCGGGGCTCGATCTCGGACGCGCCGCGGTGCTCGGGCACGGGCTCGGCGGCGGCGTCGCGATCGCGCTCGCAGCGCGTCACCCGGAGCTCGTCTCGCGACTCGTGCTCGTCGATTCGATGTGCTTCGAAGCGCCGCTCGATCTGAGACGGAAGATCGCGCTCTTGCCGGTGGTCGGTGGGTTCGTGTTCAAGCAACTCTGGAACCGCGCGACGTTTCGCGCGTACTTCCGCGACGTCGTCGTCTCCGACGGCGGAGAGCTTCCACGGGGCAAAGTGGACGGCTACTACGACGCATTCAACGGTCCGCAATCGCGTGGCAGCGCGCTCTCGACGCTCCGCGCGACGGTGGACACGCGCCCGGTGGTCGCGATGACGGCGCGCATCTCCGCGCCGACCCTCGTCGTATGGGGGCGCGAAGATCGCGTGTTCCCCGCCGGGCTCGGGCAGCGGCTCGCGCGACAGATCCGCGGCGCCGGCTTCGAATTGATGGACGCGGGACACGCACCGCACGAGGAACGCCCGCGCGAGTTCTCGGAGATCGTCTCGCGGTTCTTGCGCGCCGAGCGCCCCACCGGAACCTGACTCGTCTCGACTCGAGCCGCTCGCTACTATTGGATGGGAAAAGACGCCGTCGGAGGCGTCACTCGCGACGGCGACACGGGCGCGGGCTCGGGCGGAGGAGGAGCCGGCGCGCGCCGGCGCGGCTCGTGTTCGAACGGCGAGGGCCGCGACGGGCCCTCCCCGGGCGGACGACGGGCGACGACGGGCCGCCGAGCAGGCGCGCGTTCCGCGGGCGCCTCGGCCTCAGGCACCGCGGCGCGTTCGGGCTCACGCGCTGCTGCCGTGGGCTCGGCAGGCTCCGAGGGAACGGCCGGAGGCGTGTCGGTAGCGGTCGGGGCCGCGCTGGTCACGCCTTCCGGGCTCATCGAAGGAAGGTCGATCGAGGGCGCCGCAGCGGGCTCGGGCGCCGCCACGGGAGCCGTGGCGACGGGCGCGGCGGGAAGTGGCGGGGGCCGTACTTCGTCGCTCGGTGCGGCGGCCTGCGCCGAGCTTTCCGCGGCGGACTGCTGAGCGTGTTCACGGAGTTGCTTCGCGCCGAAGCCGACCAGGAGTACCGCGATGAGAAAGCCGACGACGAGCGCGACCGTCCGCGTGGTCCGATCGCGGCGAGCGAGTTGCTCCGGCGTGAGCGACACGCGGGGCACGATTTCTTCGTCCTCTTCGAGGTCGACGTGAGCCAGGGGCGGAGGCGCGCTACTCGGGCCGCCATCGTAGAGGCCCTCGTCGCCCGCGCTGAAAAACGCGCGATGCAAGGGATCGTCGTGTGATTCCGCCGGCAAGCTCGGCGTATCGACGCGCGGCGGTTCCTTGCCCGCGCTCGGCTCTTCGGCGCCGAGCTCATCGTCGTCGTCGCGCTTGTGCGCGGGAAACGGAATGAGCTTGCCGCCGTGCGCGCGCATCGACGACGCGATCGGAATCGCCGGGCGCCCCCCGTGGGACGCCTCGGCGCCTACGGCGGCCGCGCGAGCCCCTGGTTCGGTCTCCAGAGCTTCGCGGACGTCACCGACGCGCTGAGCGGCGCCGCCGCCCCCCGCGTCACTCTTCGAGTCTCCGCGGGCCTTCGCGTACGACGGGCTCTGCACCGTCTGGTCCATTTTCGGCGCTGGCGCCCCGGGTCGTTCTTCGGCGTGGCGCGGCGGAGGCGACGCCCCGAGACGCTCGTCGATAGGAGGCGACGCGGGACGCGCAACGCGCTCCTCGCCGGGGCGCGACGCCGGACGCTCTTCGATGGGGCGCGACGAGGGCGGCGGCGCGGCGCGATCCTCGGCGGGACGCGGCGCTGGCGAATCGAAGCCGTGAAGCGTCTTCGTGGGCGAGATTTCCATGCCGAGCGGCGGCGCGGGCGGGCGCGACGATCGGCGCGGCGGGGTGCTGTCCTTGCCGCTCGGCGCAGGCACGACGTCGAGGTCCCCGGAAGGCCGCTCGTGGCCGAACAGCTCGGCGTCGACGCTCGGCACGACTTCGTCCTCCGCCTTCACGGGGACGAGCAACCCCTCGAAGTAGAGCTTCGACACCACCGACAACGTCGAGAGATCATCGAAGGGCGAATCGTCGATGATCTCCATCAACGTCCGCCGCCCGTCGAGGAGCCGCAAGATCGCGTTCAGCTCGTCGGGGATTTCCGTCAGTCGCTCGACCAGGGTCGAGTGATCGACGTCGAAGATGACGTCGAGCGACGGCAGCTGCTCCGAGAGGCGCCCCCACTCGTCGACCCGTCGCATGCCCTCCATCAAGAGACCCTGCGTCGACGTCGGAATGATGTCCGGATGATCGACGGCCTTGAACTCGACTTCGAAATTGCCGCTCGACCAGAGGAGCGCGCGATACACCGCCTCCTCGCCGCGGAGCTTGCCGAGCTCGGCGTCGACGAGCTTGCCGTCGCGAAAGAAGACGTTCGCAGCGCGCTTGCCGCCGTCGGTGATCCGCGCGACGCCGCTCTTTCGACTGACCTCGATCGTCTGAAGGAGATCGACGACGCTCATGTCCTCGAGCGAACCAGCGAAACGCGTTCGCGACGCTGGACCGGTGGCGATGCGCTCTTGCGTCCGCCGCGCGAGGAGCATGTGCACGCGAGTGATGAGCTCGCGGACGAAGATCGGCTTCGTGAGATAGTCTTCGACGCCGAGCTCGAGCCCGCGGATCTTGTCCTCGATCGACTTCTGACTCGTCAGAAAGACGATCGGGATCGACGCATGTTCCGGCTGCGCCTTCAGCTTGCGCACCATGTCGTACCCGTCGATGCCCGGGAGACGAGTATCGGTGAGAATCAGGTCCGGCGCGGCGTACTCGAGCTTCGCGAGTGCGTCTGCGCCGTCCAGCGCGGTTGTCACATTGAAGCCGGCGTTCTTGAGGCTGACCTCGAGAACGCGCACGCTGCGGGGATCCGCATCCACCAGGAGCAGCTGCTGCTTAGCCACGGGCCTCCACGTCCTATCAGATCGGCTCGGGAAGGCAGACGGAACTTCCGCTTACCCTCGAAAAACGCTGCTGCATCACTCCCGCACTCTCACCGCGACCACGGATCGATTACTTCACTCCCTACCACTTTTCCCAGCTCTGTCGAGGAGTTCCTGGTCGCGGGAGGGGTCCGTCCCGCCGCGGCTCGGGCGCTTGTCGCTCCGCGTCGTGACGTCGCCTTCGTTCGGGCGCTCGAGCGTACCGCGAGGGCGGCTGCCTCGTTCGCGTCGTTCGACGTCGCCGCAGCGGTTTCACTCGGCTCGACCGTCGGGGCCGCCCCGGCGCGAGCAGCAGACACGGGAGCCGGAAGCGCGGTGACCGTCACGTCGCCAGCGCCGACAGGGCGCCCCGCGGGGGATTGAACCGGTGCAACGGACTCGGCCGTGGACGCAGTGGGGAGTGTGGCGGTTTCTGGCGCACTCCGTAACCGTTGGTACGCGAAAGCGAGGAGCGCCACGACGAAGATCCCGAACCCGGCGATCGCGGGCGCCAGCGGGACGCGCGACGTCGATAGTCCGGCGCGTCGTATCGCAAGCTTCATCTCGAGCTCGGAAGGGAGCTCGAGCTCGTCGGCCAGCCGAGGCGCACTCTGGCGCTCCATCGGTTCCATGGGCTGGACGCGAAGCGCGCCGTCTTCGCTGAACCAGGCGACGCGACGCAGCTCCTCGAGTAACGCCGACATCGCAGGGTAACGCTTCTCGGGTTTCTTCTCGAGGCAGCGCAAGGTTACTTGCTCGAGCGCGCCGAGACGTTCGAAATCGCCGAGGAGGACGCTGGGCGGCGTGGGCGCAACGTACAGGTGCTTCGTGAGCACGCCCATGTACGTGTCGGCTTCGAACGGAACGCGCCCCGTGAACATTTCGTACATCACGACGCCGAGCGCGTAGATGTCGGTCCGCTCATCGACGCCGCCGCCCCCCGCTTGTTCGGGGCTCATGTAGTGCGGCGTTCCGAAGACGAGCCCCTTCTTGGTAAGGCGACTTTGCCCGGCGACCTTGGCGAGACCGAAGTCCAGGATCTTCACCGTTTCGGCGCCCTGGAACGGGCACACCAGAATGTTGTCTGGTTTTAGATCGCGATGAACCACTCCGGCGGCATGCGCCGCCTCCAGGGCTTCGACCATCTGCACCAGCAAGCGTACGGCGCGCGCCGCCGGAAGCGGGCCACCTTTCCTGACGATGGCGCTCAGCGATTCGCCGATCAGGAGCTCCATGACGAAGTACGGTTGCGCGGACGGCAAGATCCCGAAATCGGTGATCTGAACGACACTTGGATGCGAGATCGACGCGGCGGCCTTCGCCTCTCGCGTAAACCGAAGCCCGAGATCGCCGTCGGTCGCCAGATCGGCGCGGAGCACCTTCAGCGCGAGCGGCCGCTCGAGCACCGTGTGGCGAACGCGATAGACGATGCCCATGCCGCCTTCGCCGAGCACGCCCTCCACTCGATAACGTCCATCGATGGTCGTGCCGACCAGCGGATCGCGCGGTGGTCCGGCGGCCGCCTGCTCGAGGGGCTCGCCGTCGAACGGACAGAACCGCGCGTCGCTCGAGAAGCGGCTCTTGCACGCCGGGCACGCCTTCGCCGATGCGGCGTCGGCGAGCAGCGTGTCGTTCGCGAAGTCGTCGCTAGTCGACACGCTCCTCCGTTCCCCGCGATGCGCCCATCGTGTTCGTCGCTTCGGCTACGCGAGCGACGTTCCGCACTCCGTGCAGAACTTCGCGCCGTTGGGATTGCCCGCGCCGCACCGAACGCACGCGAGCGGCCGGGCTGCGGGCACGGCACCGGGCTGCGCGGCGAGCGGGGCGCCCGCAGGGGGCGCGGGTTGCGGCGGATACCCGGCCATCGGCGCCGCTCCGTAGCCCTGAGCGCCGGAAGGAGGCTGAGGTTGTCCATAACCCGGCGGCGAGCCGTAGCCCGGAGGCGGGCCGTAACCGGGCGGCGGATAGCCTTGAGGCGGATACGGCGGCGCGGCGTAGCCCGGCGGATATCCGGGCGGCGGATAACCCGGCGCCATGGCCATGCCCATGCCGAGCCCCATCGCGACGCCGGCGCCGGCGAGCCCTTGCCCCGGTCCCTCGCCCCCTTTCTGGAGTCCCTGCCCCATGCCGATCATCGCCTCGCCGCCCGCGTATTGTTGATATCGCTGCATGTCGAGGTTCTGCAGGTACCTCGCGCGGTTCATGTAGTCCTGGTCGAGCTGGTACTGCTTCGCCTGAGCCTGCGACTCGGCTTGCGACACCGCGATGCGCGCTTTTCGCGCGTCGATCTTCGCCTGAACGATTTGATCCTGGAATTGATCGATTCGCGCTTGGTCTTCCTCGGAGAGATTCAGGATGAGCTTCGCGATCTCCATCACCTGAACGCCGATGTTCGCGAGATCGGGACACTCCTGAACGATGGCGCGCCCGACGTTCGGACCGGCCGTGCCGAGATCCATGAACGTGATCTCGCCCTGCTTGATCATGCGAGTGAGCGTCGTGCGCACCCCCATCATCAGCTGGTCCCTCACCCACGCGAGCGCGGCGTTCGGATCGTTCGAGGCCTTCTGACCCCAGAAGCCGAGCACGAATCGAACCGGCTCGACGACGCGGAAGGCGTACGTGCCGTACGCCCGAGGCTCGACGCGTAGCTCGAGCTCGGGATCGCGCATCGAACCGATCGGGCCACCGAATCCTTGATTGAAGAGCGGCTTCGTCGTGACGAAAAAAAGCTCGCTGATGAAGACGTCGCCGCCGGTGAATTTGTCGACCAGCGTGTTGAGAAACGGGATGTTTTGCGTCTGCAGGGTGTGTCGGCCCGGACCGAGCGCGCCGATGTACTTGCCGTCCTTGAAGAACAAGCACACTTCGTCCGAGTCGACGGTGACCTGGGACCAGAACGGGAACGTCTGATCGGGGTGCTTGTAGACGATCGCGTCCTTGTGGGTGTCCGCCCGCGCAATCATCATGCGGCCGACGCCACTCTTCACGAAATCCAAGATTCCCATGCGATTCGACTCCGGGACGCCGGGTTTCGGGGAAGCGTCCTTTGGGTTCATCATGCCATACTTCGAGGACCCCGGATCTGCCCCGCCATGACACTCGGCATCGACGTTTCAAGCCTTCCGCCCCAAGTTCAGAGGATTGTCGGACCCGCCGCGCCGCCGCCGATGAAGATGATGGCGGCGGGCGGCGTCGTGCCCGGTCTCAAGCCGGGAGACGTCGTCACGGTGATCGCGCTCCTCACGGCGGCCGACGATCCCAAGATCGCCGAAAAAGCGAAGCAGACGCTCGCGAAGCTGCCGCCCCCGATTTTGAACGGCGCACTCGATGCCGATCTCGAACCCGCGGTCATCGACATGCTCTCCGGCGACTACGCGGGCGACGCGAACGTCGTCACGAAGCTCCTCCGCATGCCGCGCATCGGCAAGGTCGCGCTCGAGACGTTCGCCGAACGCGCGACCGAAGCGATCGGCGAGATCGTCGCGACGAACGAGCAGCGTCTCCTCGAACACCCGACGGTGATCGAGAAGCTCTACATGAACAAGCGGGTCCGCATGTCGACGGCGGACCGCATCCTCGAGCTCGCGGTGCGCAACGGGCTCGAGCTCTCGATCCCGGCGTTCAAGGAAGCTGCGGCGGCGATCAAGAATCAGCTCATCCCGGAAGCGACGGGGAAGCCGACCTACGAGGACAAGCTCGCGGAAGAAGTCTCGCGCATCGCCGAACAGCTCTCCCTCGACCCAGCCGTCGAAGATACGCACGAGGTCGACGAGGAGGGCCAAGAGAAGCTGCGCGAGCAGCTGAAACCACTCTACGCGCGCCTCGCGGACCTGACCGTCTCTCAGAAAATTCGTCGCGCGACGCTCGGAACCTCCGCCGAGCGTCTGCTCCTCGTCCGCGACACCAACCGGCTCGTGGCGAGCGCCGCGGCGCAGAGCCCGATGATGAACGAGAGCGACGCCGCGCGCATTTCACTGAGCCGCCAGATCTCGGAAGACGTGCTCCGGATCATCGCGATGAACCGAGAGTGGACGCGGAGCTATCAGATCAAGCTCAACCTCATCCAGAACCCGCGAACACCGTTCACGTTCGCGACGCGGCTCATTCCCCACTTGCGCGACAACGACGTCCGCGCCCTGGCGAAGAGCAAGAACGTCACGGCCTCCGTGCAACAAGCCGCGCGTCAGCAGATGTCTCGCAAGGACACCAAAAAGAAGTAACCGAAGCTAACGCGCGCCGTATTTACGCAGGCGGTCCCGCAAGGTCGATCGCGGGATCCCGAGGGTTCGAGCAGCGCGGCTCAGGTTCTGACCCGAGTCGGCGAACGCTTGCAGGATGAGCGTGCGCTCGAGGTCGGGCAGCGAACGATTGGCCCCGAGGCCGAGGACGGCGCTCGAGTCGACGCCACCCCGCGACGAGTCACCCCTGCCCGCGGCCGAGTCTTCGGAGTCCGCGCCGTTCGGCGCGGCGAGCTTGGCGCGGCGCCGGACCGTGAGCTCGCGGATGCGTGCGACGAGCACGTCCTCGAGCACCGGTTTCTCGAGCACCTCTCCTACGCCTGAGCGAATGGCCAGAACGGCCGTCTGCACGCTGAGGTACGCGGAGTGCAAAATCGTCGCGGGCGGCGACGGCAAGTCGCAGGCAGCTCGAAAGACATCGAGTCCGTCCATGTTCGCCAGCTGTAAGTCGAGCACCATCACGTCGAACGCCTGCGCGCGCAGTTGTTCGAGCGCCTCCGCGCCGTCGACGACCATCTCGGTGATCATCCCCTGCCGTTGCAGATATCGTTGCAACGCTCTCGCGAGCGCCGCGTCGTCATCGACGATCAAGACCCGTGGCCTTTGATCCTCGGTACCTTCAGTTTCCACGGAAGCGAACGTCATGACCTCGTTACTCAACAGCACTCTCAGTAGTCCCCCCCGTGCAGTGACGAAGCTCACCTCACGGCATCCTCGATTTGGCGTCGCCGCCCAATCGAGAACAGTCGATAGTTAACACTTCTTCGTGGAAGTCGACACGCGATCTGACAGGGAAAAATCGAAACTTTGGAGTGACGGATTTCGCCACCGTCGCGCGATCCCAGGTGCGTACCAATGCGCACGCGACGCGCATTCGTGCGCGTCAGTTCACGCTGACGATCACGGCGCGGGTTGCTTCGCATCTCGGCAATGAGATGACATGCACACAGGTCCTCGCGGCGATGATCAATGATGACCAGGCGCGTCGGCGCGACGCTTCTTCCCGTGGGTTCCCAATGGTTCGGGCAGAGCCGCCGCAGTCACGTCGCCGGAAAGCACACCCTTCGCGCCCAGTAGGCGCTCGGCGAGTCGCTTGATCTCCGCCGCGGGTCCGCGGGCGGCGATGACCTCCATGCAGTGGTCGTGGTCGAGATGGATGTGCAGCGTCGATACGATACGCGCGCCGAAGTCATGTTGGATTTCCGTGAGACGCTCGGTGAGCTCACGGACGTGGTGGTCGTAGACCAAGGTGACGGTCGCGACGACGCGGCCGCCCGACTCCCAGGCGTCGCGATCGAGCTCACGCCTCACCAGATCGCGAAGCGCCTCGGACCGATTCGCGAAACCTCGGCCCTCGATCAGATCGTCGAAGCGTCCGAGGAGCTCTCGGTCCATCGCGACGCCGAATCGAACGAGCTCCGTCTCCGCGTCTTTAGCCATCCGCGAATCCTCGAATCGCTCCGAGGATAGCCGAACTAACGCTCTTCCGCCCGAGCCGCCAGCTTCGAAGCGCGGATCTCCTCCTGGCGCTTCACCTTGTCGGGGTCGACCAGGAACGAGTTCATGCGTTCCTTCTTGTCGAAGTCAGCCTTGTATTTTTCGGCGGCAAACTTGCTCTTGAAAGGACCGACGCGCACGCGATGCCAGAGCCCGCGATCCGCGACGTAGGCTGCCTGCCGGTACGCCGGATGGCCACGCTTGCGGAGCTCTTCGACTAGCTTGTCGGCGTCGCCGGCGTCGCGGAAGCTCGCGACCTGGAGCTGAAAGCCGCCCTCGGTGCCGGCTTGCGATGGAGTGGTGTCGCCCACAGTGGACACATCCCTCGCGAGCACCGTCAGTGAGTCCTTCGGGTCGGTCGTCACCGACGTCTCGTCCAGCAACGTGCCGGCAGGGAGCGGAACGACGGGAAGCTTCTCGGCGGGCGGCGGCGGAACTGCAACCGGAGCAGGCTCGACGTCCGGCGCGATCAAGTGACCGCGCTCGTCTTTGACCGCGGCGAGCGCGGTGGTCGGATGCTCCGCGTCGGAGAGCACCGACGGAAACGTCACGTCGCGACGATTGACGCTTTCGGGCGGTGTCGCCTCGGGTCGCTTGGCCTTGGCGACGAGCGCCGACAATGGATCCACTTTGGATCGCTCCGGAGGCTCGCCTTGCTTGAAGGTCATCACCGCGGTGATGACCAGCGCCGCGCCGCCAAGCCCCGCGAGAACGAGGGTCGCTCCGCGCGAGGCACCCCCGCGGTGCTCGGCCTCTTGAATCTGCTCGAGATCGCGCACGTTCACTGCTTCCATGTCCTCGCCAGAGCTATCCGACTATCCGTTCCTGACACGGCGGCAAAGTTTTGGCCCGCGCACGGCTGGATTTCGAAGGCTTGCAACGCGCTTTGGCAACTCGGTGCGGCATTCACGCCGAGGTTCACGTCGATCGGAGAAGGTCGAGCATTTGCACGGCCTTCCAGCGCGTCTCTTCCACTTCACGACGTGAGTCGCTGTCGGCCACGATCCCGCCACCCGCGAAGTAGTGGGCGACGCCGTGCTTCGCCGTCAGCGTCCGGATCGCCATCGCGAGCCGCATCGATCCGTCGTGCCCAACGTGACCGAAAGCGCCCGTGTACAGACCGCGGCGCTCGCGTTCGAGCTCGGCGATGACTTCCATGGCTCGGACCTTCGGCGCGCCGGTCACGCTCCCGCTCGGCAGAGTTGCCTTTAAAACGTCGTGTCGACCGATCCCGTCGCGCAAACGCGCCGTCACACGCGCCACGCGATGATGCACGGACCCGAACGTCCGCACGCGCGGGGCCCGAGACGCGCGGACCGATCCGGTCACCGCGATCTTTCCCAAGTCGTTGCGTTCGACGTCGACGACCATGGCGAGCTCTGCCCGCTCCTTCGGATCGGCATCGAGCTCACGCGCGAGGGCGCCATCCATGACCGCGTCGGTCCCTCTCGGCCGGGTCCCCTTGATCGGCAAGGTCGTGAGCTGTCCTCCGGCGCCGAGCTCGAGGAACAACTCCGGCGAGCCCCCCGCGACCATGAGCCCGTCGTGTTCCATCCCGAACATGAACGGCGCGCGCGCGCTTCGTGCGAACCGCGCGACGCAATCCACCGCTCGTGCCGAGAGCGAAAACTGGAATCGACGCGCCACGTTGACCTGATAGATCTCGCCCTGTCCGATCAGCTCGAGGGCTCGCTCGATGCGCGCCCGGTGCACGGCGTCCGGCTCGGGGTCGCCGTGCGCGGCGGCGACGACCTCACCTGGATCGACCCGACGCGTCGCGAGGCCGGCGAGTCGCTCGACCGCGCGTTCGTCATCGCCCACGACGACCACCTCCTCGGCAATGCAGATCACCGCTCCATAACGTAGCCACCGCGGGGTCTCGACGTGTGGCGCCGCGCGATCCTCGGGTCGCCGCGTCCACGCGGGGCGTTCCAAGTCGCGCGCACATTCGTAGGGCAAAAGTCCGATCCATCGCGGAGCGTCCCTCCATCGCCCGGTCGACGACTCGAGAGCGAGTTCGGGTTCGGGGTCGAGCGCGTCACTCACCTCGGTCGGGTAGGCCGCGACGTAAGAAGGACCGTCTCCCGACGCCGTCCAGAGAAACGAAAAGCCGGGCTCAGCCGTCAGTGCACGCGCAATCTTCAGAGAATTCGCTTGGATACCGAGCGATCTCACATGTAATTTCTTGCGCCCTCGCATCGCTCTGATCTCGCTGTGGGGGCGCGCGCGACTGCTCACGTAGGAGGCGCGTGCACGACGCGGCCCTCCGTCGTCACGATCGCGTCGGCGAGCGGCGCGGTCACCGTGGCGCCGCGCCACACGACACAGCGCTCGAGCGGCCCCGACCCGGAAACGACGGCTCCTGCACCGACGACGCTCGACGACAGCGATACGGACGGCGCGACGCGCGCGGTCGGATGCACCCACGACGAACCCGCGCCTCCACGTGCGGCGAGCCAATCGAGGTTCGCGTCGAGATAGCCTCGCAAAGACCCGATGTCGCGAAAGGACGACGCAGGAACCGCGGCGAGCTTCGCGCCTTGACGCAACAGCGGTAGGGCCACGTCGCCAACCAGGCAACCGGTCTCGGGCAAGCCGTCGAGCGCACGCGGCCCGAGAGAGAGAACGCCGACATAGTCGCCACCGGCTGACTCCACGCCGAAGCGCTCGCCGCGCAAGCGGACGACGTGCCCCGTCGAATCAACGCCCACCGACCCTCGACCTGCGGGCAAGGGAGACACGGCGAACGCCATATCCCGCGTCCGCGCATGGTCGAGCAGCGCGAGCACCGGCGGGTCGGTCAGGATGTCGCCGTTCCAAACCAAAACGGGCCCCGGGCCGAGTCGGTCGCGAGCGCCGTAGACTCCCCCCGCAGTGCCGCGAATCACGGGTTCGTGAACGCGATGAACGATGATGCCCTCGATTCGGTTTTGACTACGGAATTTCTCGTCGAGGTGGTGCGTGTTGACCACGAGCTCGTCGAAGCCGAACGACGCGAGGCCGGACGCGATGTGTTCGAGGACGGAACGATCGCCAACCGGCACCAGCGGCTTCGGCAGCTCGGCCGTCAACGGCTCGAGCCGCGTGCCGTGTCCGGCGGCGAGCACCATCGCGACGCGCATGCGCCGCTTGTGCCGTGGAGCCCGCCGGGCCGCAACAAACTCGCCGGCAAGGCTCCGCCCGTGATACCGGCCCTCGCATGCGTGGCCTTCGTGCAGGAGTCCTCCTTTTAGGGGCCGGGCTCGGATGGAGCGCCGCGTGCAGCTCGCCGCCCGGCGGTGAGGACAACTGCAAGACCATCGAGATCGCGCGGTGCAAGGCCGGCGTGTCGTGCGCCTTCGGGCTCACGCCGAAGAACGAAACTCAATGCGAGCTCTACGCCCGAGACAACTGCCTCCACGGGCCGCAGAACGCGACGCTACCGACCGGAAGCCAGGTCGACAACTGCGTGAAGGCGATCCAGAGCCTCGCCGTGTGCGCACACCACGACGGCGTCGGCTTCCCCGCCGAGAACTGCATCGGACACGTCGCTCCCCTCACCGCGACGGTCTGCGACGTGATTCAGGACCCCGAGCAGTCTCAAGTGTGCGCGTTCCTGATCCCCACCCCGCCCGTGTTCGTCTCGACCGCTGATGCCGGCAAGGACGCCGGTGAAGACTCCGGCAAGAAGTGAAGTCCGCCGTTCTTCGGGCAAAATGCCGCGGGCCGGTCTTCGGTGCCCCGCGCGAGTGACGCCGGTTCACAAGCCGCGAGCGTCGCGCTAAACCACCGCTCGCCTTTCGAAACGTCAGCCGAAATCGACCGAGGGCCGCCCCATATGTCTCGCCACCGCTTGCTTCTCTTCGTCGCCACCTGCGCCCTCTCGGCGTGTAACGGCAGCGGCACGACGACCACGCCGCTTCCCGCGACGGCCATCGTGATCGATCCGGCTCAGTTTCTCGGAAACGTCGCGTGCCTCGACGCTCCGGGCGCGCTCCACCAGTACGTGGCAACCCTGGTCGACATTTCGGCGAACAATACGTTCCCGAAGCTCGCCGATGGCGGCGTGCTTCCGTTGGACGGGCTCATTCTTCCGAGCTCGCCGCCCACTCCGTGTACGGAGACCGTGCTCTTCGAGCGTCTTCTCGTGGGGCGGGAATACGTCGGGTTCATCCAGGGATACGATCGCGACGGCCTCACGCCGCTCGCTGCCGGAAGCCCGACGATGCTCGACGCCGCCACGAAGGCGTACGTGCCGCCGCGCTGGCAGACGTCGTGCGGTCGCGAGCTGGCGCCGACTCCGCCGCCCAAGGACGCGGGTCTCGACGCCGGGCTGGACGCCATTGCTCCGCCGCCGAAGTTCCTCGACGGAGGCCCCGTGACACCCTTCCACGATTCCCTCGACGCGCAGCCGACCTTCTTCGGATGCGTCGGCCCGGATCGGCAGGACTCGGGGCGCGCGCCGTTCCTCGGCGGTCCCGTGTGCGCGCTCGAATACGCATCCATCACGATGACCGGTTGCGCGCCTCTCACTCCGACGTCGAACATTGCGACGCCCACCGGCATCACGGTCGACCTCGCGGACGCGCTCGTGGGCGTCAGCTGTGGCGACGGGCCGGGTCGCGTGAAGCAATTCTCCGTCAGCCTCGAAGGGACGTCGGCCCCCCCGCAGACGGCAAACTGCGGCAGCGCGGTCGAGTTCGACGGACTCGCGTCGGGAGCCGGGTACGCCTTCGACGTCACGGCGACGTCGGGCGAACCGGATGCAGGCGCGAGCGACGCGGGTGACGCGAGCGTCGCCGCGGACGCGGGCACGACGACACGATGGACGACCCGGTGCTATCGGGAAGCGGTCGACCAAGTCGTCGTGCGCGCCGCCTGCGATCCTCTGAAGGCGCTCGATTGACGCCAGAACGGCACGTCTGGTTGCCGATCCGCCACTCCGCGGCTACGAAGTCGATTGCAGATGGCAGGCGACTCCTTCCGTTCGCTCGGACTCGTGCGCCCTGGAAAAACGCTCACGGCGGCGATGGTGCTGCTCGCGGCACTCTGGTTGATGTTCGCGATCGCCATCAACTGGGGCGGCGCGAGCGAAGATCTGTTTCTCCTCTTCTGCGGTAACACCGAGCGCATCCTGCACGGCGAGGTCTGGCGACTTCTCACCGCGCCGCTCATGCATCTGCCCTCGGGCACCATCACGCACATCGTCTGGAGCCTGCTCGGTCTCCTGTTTCTCGCGCCGACGCTCGAGCAGCACTGGGGCAGCGCCCGCATGCTCCGGTTCCTCGTGTTCTCCGGGCTCATCGCCTACGGCTTTCAGATGATCTGCCAGCTGGTCTTGCCGGCGTCGATCTCGGGGCGGCTGGTCGGCGAGTACTGGTTCGGCGCGGTTCCCATCCTCGAGGCGATCGCCGTCGCGTGGGCGCTGAGCTTTCGCGGTCAAACCGTGCGCCTTTTCCTGATGATTCCGGTCACGTCGACGATGATGATCGGGTTCATCTTCGCGACCAGCGTGCTGATGGTCGTCGCGGCGGCTCCGGGGCCCGAAGGATTGCTCTCGCCGTTCGGCGGCATGTTCGCGGGCTGGCTCCTCGGCGGAAGCACGCCGTCTCCGCTTCGCAAGTTCTACCTGAGGCTGAAGCTCGCCCGGCTCGACAACGAAGTCGCTCGCGGCGCACGCGCGTCGTCATCGCGCAAAAAGGCGAGCTCGCTTCGCGTCATCGAAGGGGGAAACAAGGGCCGCCCCTCGCAGAATCGCGAAAACGACGACGAAGGCCCCGGCGGCCACGTCCTCCATTGAGCCGCGCTTGAATCAGCCGTCCGGCGAGGCTAGACCCGCCCGACAATGCGCGTCCTCATCGATCCGAACGGCGTGTCGCGCGGGCTCAGGCGCGTGGCCGGCGAGATCGTCGAGCGCCACCGCGGCACCGAAAACCTGGTGATCGTCGGCATTCGCCGCGGCGGCGTCGCGGTCGCCCGCGACTTGGTGCACTGGATCCAGGACCACGAAGGGCACGGCGTGCCGGTCGGCATGGTGGACATCACGCTTTATCGCGACGACGTCGCGACCGCGCTCCCGAATCCGCGCATCGGCCCGAGCTCGATTCCGTGCTCGCTCGACGGCAAGACCGTCGTTTTGGTCGACGACGTCGTCTACACCGGGAGAACGGTGCGCGCGGCGCTCGACGCCGTGCTCGACTACGGCCGCCCGCACTGCATCGAGCTCGCCGCGCTGGTGGATCGAGGCGGGCGTGAGCTTCCGATCCAGCCAACCTACGTCGTCAGAACCGTCGAGGTCGGCGACAGCGAGCGCGTCGATGTCGTCGACGGCGAAGACGGGCTCTCCGCGATCGTCCAGGACATGGGCACGCCGACGATCCCCCCCGAGCATCCATGACCGACTCGCACGTCCGCCATCTTCTCCAAGTGAAGGACCTCGACCGCACCGCGGCCGAGCGGATCCTCGACACGGCTCGCGCCTTCGAAGAAGTCGCGCGGCGGCCGATCAAGAAGGTGCCGACCCTCCGCGGCAAGACCGTCGTGAACCTCTTCTACGAAGCGTCGACGCGCACGCGCACGTCGTTCGAGCTCGCGGGCAAACGCCTCAGCGCCGACGTCGTGAACGTCGGCGGCTCGTCGTCGAGCACCAGCAAAGGCGAAACGCTGAGCGACACCGTGCGGACGATCGACGCGATGCACCCCGACGTGATCGTCGTCCGGCACGCGGCGTCCGGCGCGGCGGAATACGTCGCGCGCCGCACGCGCGCCGCGATCGTCAACGCCGGCGACGGGCTGCATCAGCACCCGACGCAGGCGCTCCTCGACGCGTTCACGATCCTGTCGCACAAGGGCTCGCTGAAAGGGCTGACGGTCGCGATCTGTGGGGACATCTTGCACAGTCGCGTCGCACGCTCGAACGCCGAGCTGCTTCCGCTGCTCGGCGCGAACGTCCGACTCGCCGGCCCCGCGACCCTTCTGCCGCACGACGCGGACGCCCTCGGTTGCCCGGTGTTCGATCGACTCGAACCGGCGCTCGAAGGCGCCGACGTCGTGATGATGCTGCGCATTCAGCGCGAGCGACTCGGCGGCGCCTTCTTCCCGACGCTCCGCGAATATTCGCGCGTGTACGGGCTCAATCGAAAACGCCTCGAGCTCGCGCACCCCGACGCCATCGTCATGCATCCCGGTCCGCTCAACCGCGGCGTCGAAATTTCCGACGACGTGGCCGACGGTCCGTCGAGCGTGATCCTCGAACAAGTCGAGGCCGGTGTCGCGGTGCGAATGGCCGTCCTCTATCTCTCGGCGAACGAGCCCGAAGGGCCGGTCTCGCGCCCAGCGGGGCTTTAGAGTCTTTGGCGGAACAGATCACGATCGTCGCTGGAAGCAATGGTGCTGCCCGCGTCAGAGATCGATCTCTTCGACGTTCGGAGCCGCGGCGCCGAGGCATCGCTCGGCCATTTGCGAGAAGCTCGCGGTGAGATCGGTGACCACGAGCTCGAGCGGCGGCACGGCGGCCGCGGCGTGGGATACGAGCGCGCGCTCGTCGAGCAACGCGGCCACCGTCTGCGCGACGACCTCGCCGCTGTCGACGATCGCGACGTCGTGACCGGCCATGTCCGCAGCAACGCGTGCGATGACGTCCTTCAGCACCGGGTAATGGGTGCACCCGAGCACGATGACCGACACGTTCGCGTCGATGAGCGGGCGGAGGTAGCGCTCGACGGCGAGCCTCGGCACGTCTCCGTCGAGCCATCCCTCTTCGACGAGCGGCACGAGCAGCGGCGCGGCCTGTCCGATCACTTCGTGGCGCGTCGACAATGCCGCGACGGCGCGAGCGTACGCGCCGGAGGCGATCGTGCGCGGCGTACCGAGCACGCCGATGCGTCCCGCACCCGCTCGGCCCTCTTTCTCGGCAAGGTTCGCGAGCGCCACCGCGGCGCGCGCTCCCGGTTCGATCACGCCGACGACGGGTAGATCGAGCTCGGCGCGGAGCATGTCGACCGCGACGGCGCTCGCGGTGTTGCACGCGATCACCAGCGCCTTCACACGGCGCTTCATGAGCACGCCGGCGCAACCGCGCGCGTAGCGCAAGACGGTGTCCGACGAGCGCGTGCCGTACGGGACCCGCGCGGTATCGCCCAGATAAACGATGCGCTCGCGGGGTAACCGCGAACGGAGCGCGCGGACGACCGTGAGACCACCGAGCCCTGAGTCGAACACCCCGAGGGGCGCGTCGCTCACACGCCCTCGATACGAATGAGGCGCGGCGCGGCCTTCATGAATGACGCGCGACCGATGCGCGCCATGGCTCGGTTCACGGCACCTTCTCGGCAAAGATGCGTGATCATGAGCACCGAGACCGGTGTCGACGGGGCGCTCGCGCGCCCTTCCTGCACCATTTGTTCGATGCTGACGCCCTCTTCGCCGAGCGCGCCGGCGACCGTCGCGAGCACGCCGGGCTGGTCGGCCACGTCGAACCGGAGGTAGTACCGCGACTCGACCTCTTCCATCGGAACGAGGCGCCGTTCGCGGAGACGAATGCCGCGCGTGCTCGAGCCGGCTTTGCCTTCGACGCGCGACGTCGCGACGTCGACGATGTCCGCGACGACGCTCACCGCGGTCGGCATTTCGCCCGCGCCGCGTCCGATGAGAAGACACGGACCGAGGGCGCGCCCCTTGATGAAGACGCAGTTCAAGACGTCGTTGGTGTTGCCGATGACGCTCGTGCTCGGAACCATGGCCGGGTGAACCCGGAGCTCCAGTCGATCGCCGCGGTCGCGGCCGATGCACAGGTGCTTGATGTTGAAGCCGAACCGTTCGGCGAACCGGAAGTCGACGGCGTCGATGGAGCGAATTCCTTCGACGTGGACGGCGGCGGCGTCGAGCTCTGCGCCGAACGCGAGCATCGCGAGCACGACGAGCTTCTGCGCGGCGTCGTGACCGTCGACGTCGAGCGACGGCTCGGCTTCGGCGTATCCGAGGCGCTGCGCGTCGGCGAGGATCGACTCGAACGGGAGCCCCTCGGCGCGCATGCGGGTCAAGATGTAGTTCGACGTGCCGTTCAAGATCGCGTGCACGCTCTCGACCTGATCGCTCGTGAGCGCGTCGCGCAAGGTGCGAATTACCGGGATCCCGCCGCCGACCGATGCTTCGAACGCGAGGTCCACGCCGCGCTCGGCGGCGAGCCGGACCAAGGACGGCCCCGAGTGCGCGAGCAGGAACTTGTTCGCCGATACGACGCTCTTACCGGCCGCGATCGCGCGCTCGATGTAGCTCTTCGCCGGGTCGGCGCCGCCCATCACTTCGACGACGATGTCCACCGAGGCGTCTTCGAGGACGCGCGAAGCGTCGGTCGTGACGAGGCTCGCGTCGCATTCGGGAACGCGCGTCTTCGCGCGGTCGCGGACGAGCACGTGGGCGATCTCGAGGGGCGCGCCGACGCGCGACGACAGCCGGTCGGCGCTGCCGTGAATGAGGCGAATGACGCCGCCTCCGACCGTTCCACCGCCGAGCAACGCAATCCGCACCGGTTTCTTCTCGTTCGACACGATATTTCTCCGCGAACTCTATACCGCCGAGCGGCGTTCGCTCAAAGGGTCGTGGGAAGCGCGGGCCGAGCAACGGGCTCCGTCACACCGGTGACGGATTCGAGCCATTCGAGCCGCGGGCGAACGCGGAATCGGACGCTCCGGAGCGGCGCGGTGAGCATCTCGGCTTCCCAGGGCCGAACTCGCGGGCGACCCGCGTTGGCCGCGACGAGCGCCGGCGCGCCGGTCGCCGGATCCGAGTCGTAGACGAAAAAGGAGTGGTAATGCATCAGTCCGTCGTCCCGCATCCCGTAAATCACGACCACGTCGCCCGGCTGGTAGCGGTCTCGATGGACGAACAGGTTCGAGAAGAATTCGGCTCGGTGCGCGTAGGGGACGCGATCGTCGCCCTCGAGCTCGATGACGTCGAACCACTCGGGATGTGCTTTTGCGAACCCGATGAAGCTCTCGACGCTGCGCTCGTTGTCGATGCCGAGCGCCGCGAAGTCGAGCCTTCCCGGCGGTCGCTCTCGCGGTTCGCCACGAGGTCGATACCACGAGCCCCCGGCGCGCTCGAGCGTATCGGTGATGAAATCGATGCAGACTTGGGGCACGCGTGGTCGGCCGATGTCGTCGAAGACACGATAGTGATCGTCGTTGAACTCGAACCGGCTCTGTCCGAATCGATACGCCCAGACCCAGTTTTGCCGGAGCTTGCCGTCCTGCTGCCCGACCTCCGTCTTCGGTTCGTCGAACGGAAGCCCCTCTTCGACTTGCTGTCGCATGACGGCGCGGAGGCGATCGAGGACGCGCTCGCGACGCAGCGCGATTCGCCTCGAAGCGTCGACGCGCGCGCGATCCGGGGGCGCCACGGCTTCGCACTCGAGCGTGAGCGCCGCGCCGTCGCGCCGCAGCGCGGAGCGCACCCAGACGTCGCCATACCGGAGATCCGCGACGACGGCGTGCTCGCCGAGCCGTCGAACGGCGAGCTCCTCGAATCCGAGCTCGTGCGCGATCGGAACGACGTCCACGTGCAACGGTTCCGACAGCGACGCGGACGTCGTGCCGAGTCGATCATAGAGAAGCAGTTTGACGCTCGCGCCGGCGTCGTCACCGTCCGCGAAGACGTAGTCCGCGACGGGACCGGTTTGCTTCCGGAGCAGGCGGCGCACCAGGGAGCCCCGTTCGAGCCAGATCTCGTGCGCGACGAACAGATCGGGGAGGCGTACCAGGTTCGTCAGCGCCGCCGCGAACGCGGGCGTCGCGGCGTACAAATAGCCGTCGGTGAGCAGCACCTGTCGCGCGAGATCGCGGCGATTCCGCAGCGTCGGATACATCGCGTAGAGCGCCTTCACCGAGTCGTCGGAGTCGAACATCGTGTGCCGCAGCCGCTCCGCCTCCGGGCTCGCGCCGACGGCGACCGGTGCGCGGAGAAAAATGACGGGGTGCGCCTTGGCGCGCGCGAACGTCTCGGCGCGACGCGCCGGCGTTTCGGCGACGCCGGGAAGCGCCGGTTCGGCCTCGAGCGCAGCGATCGTCGCGAGGCACGCCCGTTCCGAATCGGTCGCGGTCGGAATCACGGCGGTCGCGACGGCCGGGCCGTCACCAGCGCCGGAAGACGGAGCCCTCGACGAAGCGGACGCCAGTACGCCGCTCGCGATCGGCGCGGGCGAACGCTCGTGACGTCGAGCGCAACCCGGCGCGAGCAACACCCCGGCGAGCGCGAACCCAAACCAACCCTTCACCAACCCCCAGTTTAGCGCCAAAAAAGAAACCGCGCGCCCGTGGGGACGGACGCGCGGTTTTCTCGGTGTAGTCGCCGCCTCGGGCGCAGCGACGATCCCTTCAGTTCGACTGGCTCGATTGCGCCGCGGCGCCTTGCTTCGCCATCTCTTCGAGCCACTCCGGCGACGGCTCGGGCATCTTTTCGAGAGCTGCCCGGAGCACCTCGTCGAGCCGGCTCACGAACACGAACTCGAGCTCGTCGCGCACCTCTTGCGGAACTTCCTCGAGATCCGCCTTGTTGCGGTCCGGAACGATGACCCGCTTCACGCCCGCGCGGTGAGCCGCGAGCGTCTTCTCCTTGAGCCCGCCGATGGGGAGCACGCGCCCTCGGAGCGAGATCTCGCCGGTCATGGCGACGTCGTGACGGACGCGGATGCCGGTGAGGAGCGAGACCAGTGCCGTGAACATCGTGATGCCTGCGCTCGGGCCGTCTTTCGGCATCGCGCCCGCAGGGATGTGGATGTGCACGTCGCTCTTCTCGAGGAACTCCTTGCTGATGCCGAACTTCTCGGCGTTCGCGCGCACGTAAGACAGCGCCGCGTGAGCGCTCTCCTTCATGACCTCGCCGAGCTGTCCGGTGAGCTGGAGCTTGCCGGTGCCGAACATGCGCGTCGCCTCGATGAAGAGGATTTCGCCGCCTGCGCTCGTCCAGGCGAGGCCCGTCGCGACGCCCGTCTCTTCGGTGCGTTCCGCGACCTCGCTCGTGTACTTCACGGCACCGAGGAACTCCCGGAGTTGCTCCTCGGTCTTGAGAACACGAGCTTGCGTGTCACCCTCCGCGACCTTCACCGCCACGCCGCGGATGACGCTCGCGATCTGGCGTTCGAGCGAACGAACACCCGCTTCGCGCGTGTAGTGCTCGATGATTTCCTCGATGGCCTCGTCGGTGAGCTTCAGCGTCTCCTCGGTGATGCCGTGTTCCTCGAGCTGCTTCGGGATCAGGTGCTGGCGCGCGATCGCGAGCTTTTCCTTCCGCGTGTATCCGGGAAGCTCCAGGATCTCCATGCGGTCACGGAGCGGCGGAGGGATCGGGTCGGCGATGTTCGCGGTCGCGACGAACATGACCTTCGAGAGGTCGTACTGAATCTCGAGGTAGTGGTCGGCGAACGTGTTGTTCTGCTCGGGGTCCAGAACCTCGAGGAGCGCCGCGCTCGGGTCGCCGCGGAAGTCGTGACCGATCTTGTCCACCTCATCCATCATGAAGACCGGGTTCACGGTCCCCGACTTCTTCATGCCCTGGATGATCTGACCCGGAAGCGCGCCGACGTACGTCCGGCGATGGCCGCGGATCGCAGCTTCGTCGTGGACGCCGCCGAGCGACACCCGGACGAATTTCCGTCCGAGCGCCCGGGCAATGCTCTTGCCGAGCGACGTCTTTCCGACGCCGGGCGGACCGAGCAGGCAAAGGATCGGGCCCTTCTTGTCCTTCTTCAGCTTCCGGACGGCGAGGTACTCGACGATGCGCTTTTTGACCTTTTCGAGGCCGTAGTGATCCTCGTCGAGGACGCGGCGCACTTCGGCGATGTCCATGTTGTCCTCGGTCTGGTGGGTCCACGGCAAATCGAGGATCCAGTCGAGGTACGTGCGGACGACCGTGTACTCGGCGCTGCCGACTTGCATCGTGCGGAGGCGCTTCAGCTGCTTCTTCGCGACCTGATCGGCTTCGGACGGAAGCTCGGCCTTGGCGATGCGCTCTTCGAGGCCGTCGAGGTCGCCCTGATCGCCTTCGTCTTCGCCGAGCTCTTCCTTGATCGCCTTGAGCTGCTGGCGGAGGACGTACTCGCGCTGGTTTTTACCCATCTCCTCCTTGATCTGGGAGTTGATGCGCTCGCGCATCTTCAAGATCTCGAGCTGGCGCGTGAGGAACCGGAGCACCTTGCGGATGCGGTCCTTCACGTCGACCGTCTCGATGAGCTGCGCCTTCTCGTCCACCGGCGCGTCGAGGTTCGCGGCCACGAGGTCCGCGAGCGCTCCCGGCGCCTGTATGGAGTCGATGAGCGACCCTGCTTCGCGAGGCAGCTCGGGCATGAGCTGAATCACCTGCTTGGCAATGTCGCGGAGGCTCATCGCCAGCGCTTCGGCTTCGACGTCTTCGGTCGCGACCGATTCGATGCGTTTGATCTTGGCCCGGAGATACGGGCTCCCTTGGGTGATCGACTCCATTCGGATGCGAGTCAGACCCTGGAGAATCAGCGAGTAGTTGCCGGAGCTGTGCTTCAGCGCCTTCAAGACGCGGGCGGCGCAGCCAACGGGATAGAGGTCTTCGGCCTGGGGGTCGTCCGTCGCGGGGTCACGCTGGGCGAAGATCGCGATGACGGGCGTGGGCTCGTCCTGGACGTCCTCCACCAACGCAACGGACTTCTCGCGGCCGACGTCGAACGGGGCCACGGCGCCGGGGAAGAGCACGGCATTTCGAATCGGCAGAACGGCAAGCTCGTCACCGAACTTCAGCTCGTCTTCCGTCGGCTGAGCGGTGGTCGGGGCAGTCGGCTTCTTCTTTTCACTCATGGGTCACCTTGTTGGCCAAGCATCGGACTTTGCCGCCGATACCTCTGCCATTCAACGAAACTAATCACACATTCCGGCAAGGCCAGCGCCTTGACTTCGTTTCGTGTGCGAAGTTTCGACAAAGGTCACGCGAAAGCGCCCGAATCCGCTCGTCTCTCGCGACTTCCGGACGTAAGAAAAACCCGTGCGCACGGTCTTCTTCGGCACACCCGAGCTCGCGGTTCCGACCCTTCGAGCGCTGGCGAGGTCCACCGACGTCGTCGGGGTCGTGAGCCAGCCGGACCGACCTGCAGGACGCGGGCTCGAGTTGAACGTCCCTGCCGTCAAGCGAGTGGCGCTCGAGCTCGGGCTCGACGTGCACCAACCCGTCAAGGTGAAGACCGGCAACCTCGACGAGTGGCTCCGGGCGCGCGAGGCGGACGTGGCCGTCGTGCTCGCCTACGGCCGTATCTTACCGCCCGCGGTGCTCGCCGCGCCACGGCGCGGCTGCATGAACCTGCACGCGTCCTTGCTCCCGCGCTACCGCGGGGCCGCTCCCATTCAGTGGGCGATCATCCGCGGCGAGACCGAAACCGGGATCTCGCTGATGCAAATGGACGAGGGGCTCGACACCGGCGCCGTCTTTTCGACGCGAAAAACGCCGATCGGGCCCGACGACGACGCGGCGACCTTGGGCGCGCGCCTTTCCGAGCTCGCGGCCGACGTCGTCGAGCTCGACTTGCCCGAGGCCGTCGCGGGGCTCGTACACGCGGTGCCCCAGAATGACGCCGCCGCAACGTTCGCGCCGCCGCTGACTCGCGAGCATGGCCGAATCGCGTGGGACGCGACCGCGCGCGCGATCGTCGACCTCGTGCGCGGGCTCGCGCCGCGACCGGGCGCGACCACCACCGTCGGCAGCCGCACCTTGAAGATCCTCGTCGCACGGCGGGGTCCTTCGGGAACGCCGACCCACGCCCCCGGCACCGTCGTCCAGGCCGACCGCGGGGGCGTCCTCGTCCAGGCCGCCGACGGGCTCGTCGAGATCGTCAAGGGACAACTCGAAGGGAAGAAGGCCGTCACGGGCCCCGATCTCGCGAACGGGAGGGTCCTCGCCGTCGGAGTCGCCCTCGGGGGATGAGCCTTGGCTCGCGCCGCAATGCCGCCCGACGATCTGCCCCTCTTTCGAGGTCTGCTCGCGGAAATCCTCGACGAGTTTCCTCGATTTCGCATCGTCCCGAAAGCGGGAGACCGCTTTTCGCGGGTCGTCGACGTCGCGCTCCGAATCGTCACGGCGGGGGGCCAGCGCGCCTACCTCACTCGCTACCACACGGTCATGGGGAGCACCCTCTACGTCCCTCCATCGTGGGACCGCATGACCGACGCCGACCGTGTCATTCTCCTTCGCCATGAGCGCGTTCACTTACGCCAGAGCCGCCGCTTCGGGTTCGGCCTCATGGCGTTCCTGTATCTCGTTCCGTTTTTCCCCCTCGGCCTCGCGTACGGCCGAGCGCGGCTCGAGTGGGAAGCGTACGAAGAGACGCTCCGGGCGACGGCCGAGCACTACGGGATCGTCGCCGTGAAGAGCGCGGCGCTTCGAGACGGCATCGTGACGCGATTCACCGGTCCGGATTACGGCTGGATGTGGCCCTTCCGGCGTTCGGTCGAGCGCTGGTACGACGACGCCGTTCGTCGCATCGAAGAGGGGGCGGCGTGTCCATCGTAGGCATCGACCTCGGCACGACGAACACCGTCGTCGGCGTCGTGCGCGCCGGTCAGGCCGCCGCGGTGCGCGACGCGCAGGGCCAGTATTTGATCCCTTCCGTCGTCTCGTTCGACGCGTCGGGCACGGTGCTGGTCGGCCGGCCCGCAAAAGAGCGGCGCACCGTCGACGCCGCGAACACCATCTATTCGATCAAGCGACTCATCGGGCGAAGCTGGGGCTCGGAAGAAGTCGAGAAAGCGCGAACCCGCTTCCCCTTCGAAATGCGCGAGGGCCCGGGGCAAGCCGCGCTCGTCGTCGCGCGCGGCGAGACCTTCACCTTGCCGGAAGTGAGCGCATTCGTGCTCCGTCACGCGCGGGCCATCGCCGAAAAGGCGCTCGGCGTCGAGGTCGAGCGCGCGGTGATCACCGTCCCCGCGAACTTCAACGACCTGCAGCGTGCGGCCACCAAGGTGGCCGGACGCGTCGCCGGTCTCGAGGTACTTCGCATCTTGAACGAGCCCACCGCCGCCGCGCTCGCGTACGGATACGGGCGGAGCAAGGGCGAGCGGATCGTCATTTACGATTTTGGGGGGGGCACCTTCGATGTCACCCTGCTCGACCTTTCCGGGAACGTGTTCGAAGTGCTGGCGACCGCGGGCGACACTTTTCTCGGCGGCGACGACATCGATCTCGCCATCGCCGATCGGATGGTGGAAGTGTGCCAGCAGAAGCTCGGCATCGACGCGCGTGCGAGCGCCCAGGTCTTCGAACGGCTCCGCTACTACGCCGAAACCGTGAAGGTGAACCTGACGACCGAAGACCGCACGTCGGTCGAAGTGCTCGACGTGGGACGCGCCGGGAAGAAACAGGTGAACCTCCCCTTCTCGATGACGCGAGCGGAGCTCGAAGCGCTCGCTGCCCCCATCGTCGACAGCACGTTCGAGGTTTGCCGCGACGCGCTCGGCGTGGCGCGCCTCGAGCCGAACGCTTTCGACCAGGTCGTCCTCGTCGGGGGATCGACGCGCCTTCCCATCGTGCGGCGCGCGGTGGAAAAATTCTTCGGGCGCGCGCCGCTCGATCGCGTGAGCGCGGACGAGGTCGTGGCGATCGGGGCGGCGATTCAAGCGAGCGCGCTCAGCGGCAGCGACCGGCGTCGAAGCGGCGTGCCGAAACCCCCGCTTCCCGCGGCGCGCCCGCTCGAGGAGTCCGTCGCGACCGAGTTCCCGCAAGAAGAACCGGACCGGTCGACGTTGCTCGGCCCTGCACCGTCACGGACGGTGAAGCCGCCGCTGCCCCGTCGCAACGCGCGCGGAGTCGCCGGCGCGCGCGCGCGTGTGACCACGAACATGGGCCTCGGCACGAACCCGGTGAAGACGATGCCGGGAGTGAGCCCGACCAAGACGGCCCGCCCGCCGGGCCTCCGCGATCGCCCTCTGCCGCCCGCACCGCCCCCGCTGCCCGTGCGCGAAGCAACGTCGGTCGACGTCAGCGCGGACGACCATCACGACGCCGATGACGAACCGACCCAAGTGAGGCCGAGTCCATCGATGGCGCCGGTCCCGATGGAGACGATGGGAGCCGTCGCGCCGTCCGAGCTCCCGCCGATCTCCGGCGAAGATCGGAGAACCCACATGGGCCTCGGCATCGCCCCCGCTCCACCGGCGCGTCCGGAGTTCACCCTGCCCGTCCCGTCCGTCGCTCCCGGCGCGCGACCAGTCAGCTTGTCACCTGCGGCGCCGAACGCGCCGCTGCCGCTGCTGATCGACGTGACGCCGCTGAGCCTCACCGTCGAGACGGTGAGCGGGTTCTGCGACGTCATCATCACCCGGAACACGCCGGTACCCTGCGAACAGTCGCGCCTCTTCGTCACGGCGCAGGACGGCCAGGACTCCGTTCACATCCGCGTCGGTCAGGGCGAATCGGGTCGGTTCTCGGAGAACACGCTGCTCGGCGAGCTCGAGCTCACCGGGCTTCGACGCGCCGCACGCGGCAAAGTACGAATCGAGGTCGCGTTCGAGCTCGACACCGACGGCCTCTTGCAAGTGCACGCGATCGACGCCGAGAGCGGCAAAGCGACGAGCGCACGCATTCGACTCATCGGGCTTCCGGAAGCGGAGGAGGTCGACGCGCTGCGAGCACGACAAGCGGCGAGGCCGTCAGCGTGAGCGACGACGATACCGTCGAACGGCTCGCCGAGTGGGTCGACGTGATCGAGGACGCCAACTACTACGAGATCCTCGGCCTGCTCGAGCTCGCCGACGACGAAGCCATCAAGATCGCGTTTCGCGAATTCGCCGTCGCGTTCCATCCCGACATGTACGTCGATGCGTCGGACGAAGAGCGCGACCTCGCGCACGATGTGTTCCGACGTGGGGCGGAGGCGTACCGTGTGCTGCAGGACCCGGTGCTGCGCGCCAAGTACGACCTGGCGCTCGGCCAGGGGCATCTGCGACTGATCGGCGGCGGGCCGGCGCGGCGGGTCGAAGGTCAGACCGCGATCCAGTCGCTTGAAGAAGTGTGTCGAACCCCCGCAGCGAAGCTGTGCGCGCGCAAGGCCGATCAGGAAATCTCGAAGGGGAACCTCGCGGAAGCGCGCCGCTTTCTGAAGGAGGCCGAGGCCCACGACGACTACGAGAATCTCGAGCTCGCCGAACGCCTCGAGGGTCTCGATCTCGCTTTGTTCGTGATGGGCGACTGACGCGGCGCGCAAACGCAACTCATCAATATCTTTGCCGATGAGCCGCGAAAGAAAGCGGCTGAGCGCGGACCGAGAACCGTCAGGGCTTGCAGGAGTTCGAGCCTCGTGAAATCATTTCGCCTTCGAAGCACGGACGCCTAGGTTTGTCGTTCAGAGTCACCGCGAAACACGCGAGGGCGCTCCGGGCGTGATAGATCCTCGGTCCACTTAGGACGTAATCTATGGACCGTTACTCCACTCTCCACATTGCGCTCGCCGTGATTTCGGTGGGCGACCACGAAGGGTCGTTGTGAAGCTCTCCTGCCCCTCCTGCGGTGCCAAATACTCGATCGCGGACGAGAAGGTCCAAGACCGGCTCGCCAAAATCCGCTGCCGAAAATGCAGTGCGACCATCATCATTGACGGGAAGGTCAGCCCGCCCAGCATCTACACGTCCGACGGAGCCGCTGCGGCGCCTGCCGTAGATGCGGGAGATGGAGGAGGCGGAATCGGTCCCGGCGAGTACTCGGTCGATTTCGGCGACAACGATCAACGCACGATGACCGCCGAGGAGATCGTGCAAGCGCTACGCATCGGCGATCTCTCGCCGGAAATGTACGTGTGGGCAGAGGGCATGTCGGATTGGACGCCCATCGGCGACGTTCCCGAGTTGTCGACCGGCATGAACGCACCGGCTCCGGTCGTTCCAGCGGCACCGCGCGCAGCGGCGCGAACCGGCGGCGGCCGCGGGTCGGCGCAAGATCTCTTCGGCGGCATCGAGACGGCCGGAAGCGAAGAAGACGTGATGACGAGCGCGGCGCAACCCCCCTCACCGCTCGGAGGCGCGAGCGCCGGTGGCGCCGCGACGGGGGCGCGCAACGAGTCGTCCGTGTTGTTCTCGCTGAGCGCGCTCACCGCGTCCGCGACGACGTCGTCGCCCCCCGCGGCGAGAAGTTCTTATTCGGCCGGGCTCGACCCGAACGGAAAAGACGACTCCGGCATCATCGACTTGAAGGCACTCACGTCCGCCGTCAGTGCGCAGTCTGCACCGAACCCACTCACGCTCGGTTCGCTCGGCGGCGCACCTCTCGGCCTCGGTGCCCCGCTCGGCGGCATCACCGCGCCGGCGCTCTCCGCGGACAGCGGCGCGAAGTCGACGGGGAGCAAGACCGGGCTCTACATCGCCGGCGCGCTCGTCGTCGTCGGAGCCCTCATTGCCGGAGCGATCGTGTTCACGTCGAACAAGGAACCGCTCCCGGTAGCCGCTGCACCCGTAGCGCCCGTTCCGACCGTGGCTGCCGTTGCCGCCGCGCCACAACCCGCGGCTGCGCCGGAAGCACCCGCCGCGGAGCCGCCCGCGACCGGAACCGCCGCGGCGTCCGCCGCTCCTGTTGCCGCCGCAGCCGCGCCAGCCGCTTCAAGACCGAAGAGCACCTCGGCCGCCGCGGTTGCGTACTCGAAGCCCGCCAAAAAATCGTCGAGCTCGAGCAGTTCGTCGTCGAGCGGAAGCGACAAGAGCTCGGGCTCCTCGTCGTCCTCCTCATCGTCGAACTCGTCGGCAGGAAACTCGGACTCGACGCCGAAGCCGCCGCCGAAGAAGAAGGCGAAGACCTGCGACTGCGCGCCGAGCGATTTGATGTGCGCGATGAAGTGCGCGGCCGGCTAACTCTCACCGCGTAAGCGGGTTGCCGTCGTTTCAGAACAGCAGCGGCGCCGGGATCCCGAGCCGGACGGCGCCAGCGGGCGCCGCCGCCTCGTACACGCTGCCACGCCGGTCGGTGAGGCCCAGGCGCACGAGTCCGTCCGCGAACTCGAGCGCGAACGGGGCTTCTGGCTCCGGCGACGTCCCGCCGTTCGGGACGACGTAAACGCTCACCGCGAGCGGCCGCGCCGCCTCGCGCGGTGACGGCACCGCGTCGCACGCGAACGCGACATCGGCGCTCGGATCTTCGGAGGTGCATCGAACGAGCGCAGCGCGATCTTCCGCTGGGCTTGCCCCCGTCGCGCTCGCGACGAGTCGTGCGGCGCGCGCGCGAACGATCTCCGAGGCATCGCCCTCGAGCAGCGCGCGTTCCGGGTCGCCCGCGCAACGCGCCCCCATCGCGGTGAGGCCCGCGAGCGCGTTGCCGCGAACGTAGGGACGGGCGTCGCCGAGCGCGCGGCAGAGTTGGGGGGCCACCGTTGCCCCGCGTGTCCCCAGGCGCCCGAGCGCGGCGACGGCGTTGGCGGCCACGGAGCCGTCGGCGTCGCGACCGAGCGCAACGATAGCCGCGACGTTTGCCGGACCGCCCACGGCACCAAGCGACCACGCCGCGTTGCTGCGCACCGAAGGGTCCCCGTCGTGCGCGAGCGCGACGAGCGCCGGCAAAGCTTCGACGTGCCCCCCGAGAGCCTCGGCGATTTTTGCCCGCGTACCGCGATCGGGGAGCGACTCCAGAAGGCGCTCGAGCGACGCGGAACCGAGCGCGCCGGGGACGGCGCCCAGCGACTCGATGAATCCGTCGCGCACCGCGCCGGTCGTCGACCCGGCGAGCCGCTCGACGCGTTCGACGACCGCCGAATCGCGCGTCACCGCAAGGGGACCTCGAAGCGCGACGGCGATGGCGCCTCGATCGTCGCCCGCGGCGTTTTCGAACCGATCGAGGAGTGGGTTCGCCGTCGCTGCCGCCGCGCACTTGCGGAGCGCGAGCGCCGCTGCGAGACGGATGTTCGCGCGCTCGTCGGAGAGCGACTCGAGGAGCACGGCATCCTGGCCACCCCGTCCGACCATCCCGAGCGCCTGAACGGCGGCGAGGCGGAGCTCCGGATCGGTCGCGTCGCGGGCGAAAGCCGCGAGTACCGGAACCGTGCGAGGCGAACCGGTCTTGCCGAGCAAGACGACGAGTGCCGTCGTTTCGGCGCGCTGGCCGTGAGCCGCGCTCATGGCGCGCTCGATGGGCTCGACCGCCCGACCATCCGGATTTTCCGGATCGAGCAAGCGACCGACCGCGTCCACCGCGGCACGCCGAACCCAGGCGTCGCCGGAGCCGATGTACTCGAGGACCGGCCCGAGCGCGTCGGGATCGCCGGTGAGCGCGAGGGCGCGCAACGCGGCGTCGGGACGAACCACGCCGCGGCGAAGCGCCGCCGCGATGACGAGGGCCCCGCCCCTGGCGCGCATCTCCCCGAGAGAGAGCGCACACCCGTCCGCCATGGTGAACGACGGTTGACCTTCGAGGCAGAGCGCGAGCTTCGGAACCGCACGCGCCCCTGCCCGCACGATCGCCGCTCGCACCGGCGAGCGCTCGCGGGGATCGTCGTCGGAGAGCGCCGCGACGAGCGCGTCGATGCCGGCCTCGGACGGGATTTGCGCGAGCGCGTCGAAGGCGGCCTTTCTGACGTCCGGACGATGCTCGTCGCCCAGGAGCGCAACGATGGTCGACACGGCCTCCTCGGCCCGAAGACGCCCGAGGGCATCGAGCGCCGCGACGCGCACCACCTCGTCCGAGTCACGGAGCACCAGGGTGAGCGCGCTCGCTGCGCGCGGATCGCCGAGCTCGCCGAGCGCCGTCGCCACGCCTTGCCGCACGTTGGGGCGCGAGTCCTGGATCTTGCCGATGAGCGGCACGACCGCGCTCCGGTCTCCGATGCGCGAGAGCGCGAGCACGACGGCTTCGCGAACGTCGGGGTCGGAATCGTCCAAGCGTCCGAGGAGCGACACGACGGCGCGCGCCGATCCGGAGACGCCGAGCGCGCGCGCGGCCGATGCCCGGACCGCGGCGTCGGGATCGGACAGCACGCGTCCGAGCGCGGCGATGGCCTCGGTGCTCGGTTCCCTCGCGAGCGCCTCGGTTGCGGCATGGCGGACGTGCGGATCCGGATCGCCGAGCCACGCGGTCACCCGAGCGCCGAGCCCCGCCGTTCTTGCGGCGAGTAACGCCTCGAGCACCGCGACGCGCACAGCGGGGTCGGGATCGGCGAGCGCCGGCATTCCGAGGCGTGCGACGGCAGGTGCCGGAAAATCGACGAGCCGACGTGCAGCACGCCGGCGTGTCGCGACATCGGGGTTCACGAGCTCGCGCGCCGTCCGCTCCAGGGTGCTCGGCCAGACGAACGCGTTCGCGCTACTCGAAAGCAGCACCGCGGAGAGGCAAGCGCGTCCGGCGAACCGCCACACGAGGGCTAGTCTAGCCCCGAGAAACGCCGAACGGAGACCCCATCTCGCCGAATGCTTCGCGAGAGACGCGCTGCTGAGCCGGCCTGACGTACCCGTAAAACAGCAGGTTCAGTACGACGAGCCGAAACAACAAGTACCACTCGAAAACGTCGAACGCCGCCGCCAGGGCCACGCCGAACGCCAGCGAACCTGGCCCGAACCATTGGCGCCACACCTTCAGCACCGGTTCCGCGTGCCGCGCGTAGATCCGGGCGCGTTCGGGATCGTACGGCGGAAGCGCCGACAAGCGATGCGCCGTGTTCGGGTCGAACCACTGCAAGTAATCCTGCTGGCTCTTCACGTAGAAGAGATAGATCGGCCAGCAAAACCTGGCGACGACGCCGACCTTGGTGTCCTTGCCCGCGTCGTGGCGCGCTTGCGCGGTCTCGAAGTCTTCCGCGTCGCGATACGTCGGCACGGTCATCCTCAAGAACACGTTCTTGAAGTGATCGTACATCGTCGTGTGGAAGGAGCTGGTCACGCTGACCGCCACGAGCGCCGCGACGAGCGCGTAGCGAATCGCAGGCGGCTCCCAGTGCCGCACCAGGAGGACGTATCCGGTGCCCCCGACGAAGGCGATCGTGACCATCAGATCCGCGGTTCCGTCGATCATCCGTCCGAAGGGCGACGCGGTCCCGCGAAGCCGCGCGAGCTGTCCGTCTGCGCAATCGAACACTGCGGACAGCACCAGCGCGAGCGCGCCGTATTGGAGATGACCCGGGAACTGAACGATGAACGCGGTCCCGCACGCCAAGCCGAAGAGCAACGACACCAGCGTGATCAGGTTCGGCGTCACCGGCGTTGGCATGCATGCCCGCGCGAGGACGTATCCGAGCGGGCGATGAAGCCAGATATCGATCGGCTCCTCGACGACGAGGGGCTTCAAGCTTTTCAGATAGCCCGACCAGAAACCCGCCCGGGGCCCCGGGTCGATTCGACTGGCTCCCCCCGAGCCGTTCACTCAGCGTCGCTCGGCGCCGCGATGAGCTGGGCCGGTGCTCGGTGGATGCGACGCGACGCGACGCGCTCGAAGGCGCGGACGCAGCGCACGTTCTGGTCGTGCGTGCTCACGGTGACGCGCACGTACCGACGAGTCGCGTGGTGCACCTCGAGCGAGCGGATCAAGATGCCCTCGGCGAGCACCGCGGCCACGAAGTCCGCCGCCGAGAGTCCCGTTTGCGAGATGTCGACCAGGACGAAATTTCCTTCGCTAGGCAACACCGAGAGCCCGTAGATCGATCCGAGCCCCGCGGAAAGCTCGGCGCGCGACGCCTTCAGGTCGGCGATCCGCGCGTCGAACTCGGCTTGATCTTCGAGTGCAGCTTCGGCGGCGGCGAGCGTCACCGATGGCAGGTTCCACGGGATCTTCACTCGTGTGAGCAACTCGATGACCGCTGCGTGACCGAGCGCGTACCCGAGACGCAGCCCCGCGAGGCCGAACGCCTTCGAGAATGTCCGAAGGACGATGACGTTCGGATATTCGCGGAGAAGATGCGCGTAGCTCTCGCCAGAACCGAGCTCCACGTAGGCCTCGTCGACGACGGTCGGTATGCCGAGCTGTACGAGGCGCCGGAGATCGGCCTCGGGAATTCGGTTTCCGGTGGGGTTGTTCGGCGTGCAGAGGAACAAGACTTTCGTGCGTTCGGTGACCGCACGAATCAGTCCCGCGATGTCGTGCTCGTGTTCCTCGGTCATCGGAACCAGCACCGGAATGCCGCCCACGACACGCGTTCGCGCCTCGTACATGCTGAACGTCGGCACGCTGAGCAAGACTTCTTCGCCGGGTGCAACGAAGGTCCGGATCACCAGATCGATGAGCTCCGTCGATCCCGTTCCGAGGAGCACGTTGGAGGCCGTGAGCCCGTCGCCGTTGGCGAGCTTCTCCTTCAGCCGCATCCCGTTCGGCGGATACAAGTTCGCATTCGTGGCGGCGTCGACGATCGCGCGAATGACGCGCGGGCTCGGTCCGAACGGGCTCTCGTTCGACATCATGCGAAGGACGTCGCGATCTTGCGCGATCGCGAAATGCCCTTCGTTGTACGGCTTGGCGGCGCGCACCCAGGTCGGGGCGAACAGCTCCACCGCTTCCGGATGCACCGGACCGGCGCTTCCCGGTTCGTCGCCGAGCGCGTCGCCGAACACGCGAAGCATCGCCTCGGCGCGCTCGAGCGCTTCCGGTGTGTCCACGTCGATCCAGCGGGCGTCGCCGACGTCGCACGCGAAGAACGCCCCCTTCTCGGCAAGCGCGCGCACACCGTCCGAAAGCGAGCAGTCGCCCTGCTTCTCGTATGCCTTCTCGATCTCGGCGATGAGCGAGGGGCCGATACGAAACACGCCCGTGTCGATCGCGTCGTACACCTCGAGCTCTTTGCCGATCTCGGTGATGCGACCCGCGGAAGTCACGACCTTCGTCGCGTCATCGATGTCGAAGCAGCGCGGCACGTCGCGATCGACACCCAAGCCGCAAGCCCCCTCGGGCAGCTCGGCTTGCAGGAGCCGTCGCGGCAGCTCCGGCGAGTAGAGATGATCGGACATCGTCAGCAAACATTCGCCGTCGACATATTCCTTGGCGGCGAGGAGCGAGACGCCGTTCTTCGCGTGGTAGTCGCGATTCTCGACGAACCGGAGCTCGAGGCCGAGACCCGGCGCAGCAAGCAGCGCCCGACGGATCACGTCGCCGCGGTGACCGAGGACGATCACGGCTTCTTGAATGCCCACGTGTTCGAGCGTGCGGAGCACGCGAACGAGTAGTGGGACACCCGATACCGATCGAATCGGTTTGGGCGCGTCACCGGAAAGTCTCGAACCCAATCCAGCCGCTAAGACGATTGCTCTAGTTATGCGTCGGTCCTTCATTCGACTCTCCGCCCGGGCCCCTGGTAACACGCGCGATGAAATCACGGCAAATCCTTTTCAGTTCATGCGTTTACAGAAAGCGAGGGCTGTCGCGCGACGACGACACTGTTGCAATTCGAACACACTAGAACGCTCGGTTTCGCGTTCCGAAAACGGGGTCGCTTCGGTCGGACAAGAAAACAATTTCGACACTTTCCGAGTTGTCAGGCTCGTCGGTGACGATTGCCTGAGGAGCAAATGCGGTGCCACATGCTGAAGTGCGTCAAAACATTCGCACTTACAGCTCGGTGTGTGTTGCAAACGACTCTGAAAGCGCCGAGTCGCCCAACCCATCACGCCGGTGAGCGGCCTCTGAGTCGACGGTCCCGCGAAGCGTGAGACGCAGTCGCGCGCGAGCCGTGAATCGGCGGACCACCCCCATGCCACGATCGCCACGGGGCGCCACACGTGTCGCTCCTCGTTCACGACCCAACGCGGCGCGAGCGCCGACGTGCGCGCTCCCGCTCACTGAGAGAAGAGTCGCGTCGCTTGCTCCAGATCTTCCGGCGAGTCGACTTCGCACCACGGGACCCCACTGACGTCTGCGGCCCCCACGTGAAGCCCGGCGGCGATCAGGCGCGAATAGACGTCTTCGTAGTAGAGGTGGACCTCTCCGGCGTGCCGCGCGCGATCGAGGCCGTCGAAGAGAAGAGTGCTCGCTTCTGCCGAGACGCGCTCGACCCCGATGCTCTCGCCGCCGGAGCGAGCAAGTTCGAGGTGTTTGCCGAACTCCACGATGCGTGTGCCGGTCGCGTCCAGCCGTGCTTTCATCGCTTCGGCGTCGAGCCTTCGCCCCCGGTCGATCGCTGCGACGAGCGGGGCCTGAATGGCGTCGAGCCTGGAAAGAACCTCGGGTGCGAACACGACGTCGCCGTCGAGTCGATAGAACGATCGTCCCTCGAGCGCGTTTCGGCAGAGTGCGAGGGAAACCGAATTCTGAGTGCGTTCGTATTCCGAATTGCGAACGAACGTCACTTCGAGCGGCGCGTCCGAAAGCGCCGTTTTCAAGGCATCTTCGCGATAGCCAGTGGCCACGACCAAGAGCGACACGCCGCGCTCGACGAGCGCGTCGAGGGCTCGTCGGAGAATCGATCGCCCACCAACGGAAACGAGCGCCTTCGGTCGATCGTCGGTGAGAGGGCGCAGGCGGGAGCCTACGCCTGCGGCGAGAATGACGGCGGCGGGGGCGCTCATGATGATTGGCCCGACGATTGCACACCTCGTCAGTTCTTGGTAGGAGCCGCGCTCGTCACATGAAGCAACCCGAAAAAATCAAACAGCCTGGTGGAAAGCTCGCCGTTTTTCTCCCGGGCCTCGGTGCCGTATCGACCACGTTCATCGCGGGCTGTTTGCTCGCGAGGAAGGGCGAAGGGACGCCGATCGGGTCCCTCACTCAAATGGGAACGATTCGCCTCGGCAAGCGAACCGATCACCGCGCGCCGAAGATCAAAGACTTCATTCCGCTCGCAACGCTCGACCAGCTCGACTTCTGCGCCTGGGATCTGTTCCCCGACAACGCGTACGAAGCGGCGGTGAAGGCCGACGTGCTCGAATCGAAGCACCTCGACGCGATTCGCGCCGAGCTCGAGGCGATCGTGCCGAAGCCCGCCGTGTTCTATCCGGAATACGTGAAGCGGTTGAACGGCAATCACGTGAAGAAGGCAGCGACCAAGGCCGACATGGTCGAAGCGCTACGCGAGGACATCCGCTCCTTCATGGCAGAGCGCAAGGCCGATCGCGCCGTGTGTGTGTGGTGCGGCTCGACGGAAATCTACATCAAGGCATCCGAGGTTCATCAGACCATCGACGCCTTCGAGAAGGGGCTCCGCGCGAACCACCCGGCGATCTCGAGCTCGCAGATTTACGCCTGGGCGTGCTTGAAGGAAGGAGTGCCGTTCGCGAACGGCGCGCCGAACCTCTGCGTGGATTTTCCGGCGGCAATGGAGCTCTCGAAGCAGACGGCCACGCCGATCTGCGGAAAAGACTTCAAGACCGGCCAGACCCTGATGAAGACGATCCTCGCGCCCGGTTTGAAGGCGCGCATGCTCGGCCTCGACGGCTGGTTCTCGACGAACATTCTCGGCAACCGCGACGGCGAGGTGCTCGACGACCCCGACAACTTCAAGACGAAGGAAGTCTCGAAGCTCAGCGTGCTCGAGCACATTCTCCAGCCCGAGGTGTACCCCGAGCTGTACGGCAACGTGTATCACAAGGTCACGATCAACTATTACCCGCCGCGCGGCGACGCGAAGGAAGGCTGGGACAACCTCGATATCCGCGGTTGGCTCGGTTACCCGATGCAAATCAAGGTCGACTTCCTTTGCCGGGACTCGATCCTCGCCGCGCCGCTCGTGCTCGACCTGGCGCTATTCATGGATCTCGCGAAGCGCGCCGGTTTCCGCGGCGTCCAAGAGTGGCTGAGCTTCTACTTCAAGAGCCCGATGACCGCCGAAGGCCTCTACCCCGAGCATGATCTGTTCATTCAGAGCATGAAGCTGAAGAATACGTTGCGTTGGATGGTCGGGGAGGACCTGATCACTCATCTCGGTAACGAGTATTATGATTGAGGGTTGGAGAGTTTGCTCACGGGGCCCCTACCCCGTTCGCGGGTGCTCGTGGGGGTTTGCCGCGATCTGATCCAAGCAAAGAGCAGAGCAGAGCAAGCGCGATCTCTTCCGAACGCAGCGCAGAGCAGAACGAGTGCTGGCGGCGACGCGTGCGCCGATCATTTTTTGATTTGGCTCCCGGAGTGGACGGTTTGCGTCGGCGGGTCGTCTCGTTACGAGAGCCCGGAGAGTCTTCGCGATACCCAGTGCGCGCCGAGGACTACTGCGGCCGAGAGCGCCCAGGCCCAGGGCGGAAGGACGGGGGCGACGTGGCGCTCGGCGGCGATTTCGGTTGCGGTGGGAACCGGGATCGAGTCGATGGCGTCGAGATCGACGGAGCGACCGCCGCTCACGGTCGCGATGCGCTCGAGGCGCTCCGGATCGGGGCGTGAATCGCTGAAGGCAGGGCCGGCGGGCTCGCACGCAAAGTCATGTCGCGTGGGCGGCGCGGCGCCGATGCGGACGCGCGCGGTGTACCCGCCTGCCGCGAGCTTCGGCAGGGTGAGCTCCACCTCGGCGTCCTTGCCGTCTTGATGCAGCGTCACCGGGGGCTGCTTCGAGAGACCGAGCGCGTCGAGTTCGACGTCGATCGCGCCTCGCATACCGGGAAGGCGCGTGACGCGGAGCTTTCCGGGTTCGCCCGCGATGCAATCTCCGACGACCTCGACGCGAGCCGCTTCGTAGCGGGGATCGCGCATGAGCCATCCGAGGAGACCATCCCAGAGTGCGCCGTACGCGCGCCCTGCGACCTTTTCCGCGAACTCGCTGAACGCGAGCTCGTGCGTGTCGTCGACCGCGAGGGCGATCGAACGGCCGTCGCCGGCTTCGCCGAGCGCCAGGACCGGCATCGGCGCGGGGCCCGCTTTGAGCCGCGGGTGATCCCAGAGCACGATCGAACCCGGACGCGCCTGCCCGAGCAGATTCACGCCGTGCATGATCGGCAATTCGTCGCCGAGGAGTTCGCGCAGGGCGCGGGTGATCGGCGCGGCACGCCCAGCCTCGGTGTAGGAAGGAACGAACGGCGCCGGATCGTAGTCTTCGCCGGACGCGAGCTGCTCGACGGGGAGCACCGCGTCGATCGGCGTCTCGGCGTAGTTACCGCCGCCGAACGACGACGGGCCGCCGACCATGATGAGCCCTCCGCCGGCCTGAACGTACCGAGTGAGCCGTTCGAGATGTTCGGTCAACTTGTACCGAACGGCGTCGATGTCCTGCAGGATCACCGCGTCGAAGCTCGGCAGATGCACCGTGAAGAGCTCGTTCACCGGAAACTCGATCAGGGCGAGATCGTGCTCGTCGGCGTTCGGATCGTCTTCACCCTTGTTGCCCTCGCGCAGGATGAAGAACGCGACGACGTCGACGGCCTCGTCGTTCTTCAACCAACGACGGAGGGCCCGAACGTCGTACGTGGGCCGCCCCGCCAGATGAAGCAGCCGGATCCGATCGCGCGTGACGGAAAAGGTGAGAAAGCGCGAGTCGTTTTCCGGAATTTTGTCGCCGGCAGGCGCCTCGATGGACACCTGGAGGACCCGCGCGCCGGCGCGATCGAGGGTCACCTCGAGCTCGACCTTGCCGATGCCGTCCTCGATCTTCGCCTCGCCCGTCGCGAGCACGACCGAGTCCACGCCGCTGCCGAGCTCGGTGATCGTCACCGGGATGGAACGGCACGAAAGCCCTCCGGAGCACCCGACTTCGACGGTGAGCGCGAGCGGCTGATGCGCTACTGCGGCGCCTGCTGCGCGAACGGAGCGAATCGACGCGTCCGCCGGCGCGTGCTCCTCGAGCTTCACGGTGTGCACCGGCACGCCGAGCTTCCCGAGGGCGTCGGGATTCACCGCGTCGGACGACGGACTCGAGAGGCGGCCGTCGCTCACGACGATGACCGACGACGGACGTTCACCGGCGGCCTCGGTCAACGTCGAGAGCGCCGTCGAGAGATCGCTATCGGTCGTGAGCGACGAGTGATCGTCGTCGCGCGCCGGCAGGGGCGACGCCTTCCCTTCCCCGAAACCGAGAATGCTGAGACGCGCGTCCTTGAAATGCGCGGCCAGGCGTTTGATCGCCGCGAGCGCGCGGCTGCGTCTCGTCCCGTCCGAAGTCGGAATGAGCAAACGGCGCGATTCGTCGACCAACACGACGACGCGCGGCCCGACCGTCGTGCCGCGAACCGACACCTTCGCAGGACGGAGGACCGCCCCTGCGAAGAGCGCCACGCCGACAAACCCCGTCGCGACGACCAAGAGACCGCCGCGATCGCGCGAGCGGAGCTCGAACACCAGCAAGACGAGGGCCACCGCCGCGAGCGCCGCCACGCCGAGGACGGCGCCGCCGCCCAGATCCTCGGTGATCGAAATTCCGGCGACGCTCATGGCTGGAATCGCCCGCGCCGCCGCATGAGCGCCTGGGCATGAACCTGGTCATCCTTGTAGTTCGAGCACAGGACGTACATCGCGAGGTTCACCGCGAAACGGATCGCGTACTCGCGCTGTTCGGCGCCACCGGGTTCGATGGGAAACTTCCAGGAGCCGTCCGGCGCGCGGGCGAGCGCACCGAGAAGATCGTGCGCGAGAAAAATCACCTGGGTGTCGCGACCGCGAACGATCGCTTCGACGAAGGGCGGGCCCTCGACGCGCCCCGTCGGGCGATCGAGCAAATAGTACGACTTGTAGATGACGTGCTCTTGCTCGATGTCCCCGCCGGAACGCGCCATGAGCTTCACCAGAGGCGTCTCGGGAAAAATGCTGGTGAGCTCGCGGCGTGCGGCGCGACCGAAGGTGCCCTGCCCGGGCTCGAAGTCGTCGACGACGAGAACGCCGCCGAGATCGATGAATCGCTCGATCCCTTTTCGCTCCGGCGCCGTCAGCGGCGCTACGTCCGAGTCGCCGGTCCACACCGCGAACGGCTCGGCGAGCAACGCGGGATCGTCCGCTGCGACGTGACTCGGCACGAGCCGCGCGGGCGCGCTGGTCCGTCGCACGAGCTCCCATGCCCATCGACCGCACCCCGAGACGCGCGGGCCTTCCCACCGGACGCCCCCCGTCGTGAGTGCACGCGGATTGAACGCGCCCTCCTGCCCGAACGCCCGGGCAGACCGCGCGGCGAGAATCGCGGCGCTGCCTCCGAGGAGCAGCTGACGGCGCGAGAGCGTCAATCGAAGTCGTGGACTCGCCACACTCCGGCCTCTCGCCTGAGGAGAACTTTGTGCCCTCCGGGAACGTCTACTTCCGCCGTCTCGCCGTGAACCTTGACCTCGAGCGCGTCGGGGTGCTCGAGTCCGCCGACGAGCGAACGCATGTCCACCTCGATGGCGCCGCGTGTGTCCGTGGAGAGGATGCGCACGAGCGCAGCGTAGCTCCGTTCTGCAAGCGCGCCGCGCAGCTCCCCCAGGGCCTCGGCGACGGTGCGCGCCCCAGCCGGGAGCCCGGCGGCCGCCGATACGCGAAAATGCCCATTTTCGACGTCCAGGTCCGCCCGTTCGCCGTCGACGTACCGGACCTCCGCGACGGCGTGCACGACCGATTTCGGCGAGGCCGCGTTCTTCGCCTCACGCACGATTTCGAGGCGCGCGTCGTCGAGAAGACGGCGCGTTCCCTCGGCACCATAGGCACGCTTGGCCTCGTCGGTCAGCATCGCATGAACGGCTCGCGAGTCCCCGCGTTCGACCGCCGAAGCGTACGCGGCAACGGCCGCACGTGGGTCCGGGATTACCGACCCGCCGCATCCGGAGCTCGTCACGACGGCAAGAGCTCCGATGGCGAACAGAGCCCTTCGCACCATTCTGCCCGAGAGCTAGCGAAAGCGATGGCACTTGGCTACCCTTGTCGCCCGGATGAGCGCAAAAGGCCTTCGGAGAGGCGGACCTTTCGCCCGAAGGGTCGGAGCACCGTTCGCCGCCGCAGCGCTCCTCTTGGTGCTGTCGTGTGGTAGCCCGCCGCCGCGTGCGCCGAATCCGACGCGACCGCTCGACGAACGCCGGGCCGTCCAGATCATCCTGACGGCGTTTCGCGAAGAACACGATCGCGGCGTCACCGGTCGCAGCGTCGCGCTCGCCTTGGGAAAGTCGCTCGAGGTCGACGTGAGCGGCGCCGGCAAGAAATACGGCGTCGCATACATCACGGCGAACGAACGGCACGCGCTGGGAGAGGCGGTCCCCACGCCGGAGCCCGGCATGGAGGATGCGCTGCACGTCGTTCACGGCGTGGGCGACGACAGCGAGGCACGCATTCTCGTCCTGCAAGACACGATTTACCTCTACGACGATCAGGTCGGCGAGGAGCACGAAGCGACGGTCGTTACCGCCGAAAATAAACTCGAGCGCGACGTGCGCGACTTCATCGTGCGCGCCCACACCGAGAAATGGCCTTGAGGCCGTCGAGCTCGGCGAGCGAGTCATGACGTCGAGAGGCGATACGATGACGGACGGTGCGCCCCGCGAACGACGACGAATCGCGGCGAGCGCCACCGCCGCGGTGGCCGGCATCGCGATTTCCGTCGTGGGCTACGAGACGCTGGGCGGCTACGTCACGGTGTTCGCGGTGGTGGCGTTGATCTGGAGCGTCCATCGCTATGGCCGCACCGGTGCGAGTTGACGGAGCCGCGGTCCGCGAACGCCACTCGAGCGATCAGGTCTCGCTGCGCAAGACCGCCACGCCGACGTCATTGCCGAACGAAGGCGTGCGGCGAACGGCGAGCCCGAACGTTCTACCGGTGATGTCGATCACCGACGCGAACGGTTCATTTTCCTTAGTCTTCGACAGCGGATCGAGCGCGGCGATGGTCGTCATGTTGATCTCCGGCGAGACCGGCGCGCCGAAGACGGATTTTCCGACCACCACGAAGACGTAGAGCAGCGGCTCTTTCTGGTCGCGGTCACTGCCGAGGTCGCTTCGGATTTTGCTCCGCAGCGCGAACTCGAGGCGATAGGCATAGCTCGACCAGGCCCAGCCGGTCACGTAAATGCCCTTCGTCGTACCGGCGACGGTGACCGGCGTGGCAGCGACCCACTGCCCGTCGAGGCGCGGCGCACGAACGCCGGACGCTTCGGGCAACGAACCGGTCGTCTCGACGTAGCGAGTCTTCGCGTCGACGAGGCCGGGGAACGCCGGGAACAGCGCCTTGCCGGCCATGCGATCTTGCTCCTGGTCGTTTCGGAGCACCACGCCGTTCAGATCCGCCAGCGCGAAGAACGTGCTCTTGGCGATCCGCAAATCTTGGACTCGGTGTCGCGAGTCATCGAGCGCAACACGTACCGCTTTCAAATCCCCGTCGAGCTGAGGCTCGACTTTCCACGCCTCGGCGAGCGCGTCTGCCCCTTGCGGCAGCCCCCGATGCACTTCCTCGACGTCGGATGCGACGGTGTCGACGAGGAACGCGACGTGAGCCTTCGCCTGCTCGACGCTGACTTTACCGGAGTCCTTACATGAGACGACGAACGAGGCAGAAAGGAACACGCAAGAAATCGCTGTGGCTCGCCAGTTCATACGTATTTCATTTAGTCGGGACTGCTCCGCACACCAAGTGAGTCGTTGTGGGCGTGCGCCCTAGTCATTTTATCGAGCGAGGCGAGAACGACGCCAGAAGGCGTGCTCGATCCGGCGAGAGCGCATTGCGGAATCAAAGCGAGCGGGATAGGGTGAATGGTTGCCGCGGTGTGGAGGGCGCCACGGTGACACCTCGTGCCTTGCTTGGGGTATCGTGGCGAAAAACACAGAACCGCGCTCGAACCGACTGTCCGACGTCACGCTCGCCGCCGGTACTCGAAGGCCGTTCGAGGCGGTCTCGGAGATCGTCGCGGCGGAAGATCTGAGCGTCGTCTTCCAGCCGATCATCGACATGGGGGATGGAACCCTGCTCGCTTATGAAGCTTTGGTTCGCTGTCGCATTCCCGCGTACTCGTCGCCTCCGGATCTGTTCGAGCGCGCGGTCGAATCCGGCGCGGCCGGTGAGCTGGGGCGGCTGATTCGAGAAATCGCCGTGCCGCTGTCGACCGGCATTCCCATTTTCCTCAACGTGCATCCCGACGAGCTTCGCACGGGATGGCTCGTGCGACCGGACGACCCGATCTTCGCTCACGACGACGCGGTGTACCTCGAGATCACCGAGTCCGTGCCGTTCACTCACTTCGATGTCTGCAATAGCGTACTCCGCGAGCTGCGCGAGCGCGGCGGTGTGCACCTAGTCGTCGACGATCTCGGCGCCGGATATTCGAACCTGAAGCGCATCGTCGATCTCGAGCCCAAGGTCGTGAAGCTCGATCGCGAGCTCATCACCGGCGCGCACCTCAGCAAGCGACAGCGCACGCTCATCGCCGGCGTCGTGCGACTCTGCGTCGATCTCGGCGCGGTGGTCGTCGCCGAGGGCATCGAGAGCAGCGACGAGTATTTCGCTCTCCGCGACACCGGCGTGCACTACGCGCAGGGGTTTCTTTTCGCGAGGCCGGGATACCCGATGCCCGACGTGACGTGGCCGCCTCCGCCGCCCACGTCGAGCTGCGGCCCCGCAACGGCGCGCTCAATGTGAGGATCTATCCGATAGATTCTCCCGCGGCGAGGACGGCCTTGGCGTGGCCGTCCACCTTGACGCCTCGCCAGACTTTTCTGATCCGGCCGTTCGCGTCGACGAGGAATGTGCTGCGCTCGATGCCCATGTACTCGCGACCGTAGTTCTTCTTCATTTTCCAGACGCCGAACGCCTTCGCGAGCTCCTTGTCGGGGTCGGAGAGCAAGGTGAAGTTGAGGCCGTATTTCTCCTGAAAGCGCACATGGCTCTCGGTCTTGTCGGGGCTCACTCCGATGATTTTCAAACCTGCGCGCTCGAACTTCCCCTGGTCGTCGCGAAACTCGCAGGCCTCGCGAGTACAACCCGGCGTGTCGTCCTTCGGATAAAAATAGAGCACGTAGGCCTGTCCGCCGAGGGTGTTCGACGAGACGAGCGCGCCGTCTTGATCCGACAACGTAAACGCCGGCGCCCCGTCGCCCGCTTCCAAGGCCGGCGCCATCTGCTCGGCGCTCGGTGAAGGCATCGTGTCTCGCGAACGTCGTTCCTTCCCGGCGCGTGCGACGGAGGGCCCGCGCGGCGCCGAACCCGCCGCCTTTGCGGGCTCCGCTTTTACCGGCTTGGCGGGGAGTTTTTCCTTCGCCGGCTTCGCGACGGCTTTCGCTTTCGGCGGTTTCGCGAGCGGCTTCTTTTTCTTCGTCGCCTTCGCGCTCGGCGCAGCGGCCTTTTTCACGGATTTCTTGGGAACGGCCTTTTTGGATCGCTTCGTCGCCACTTCAACGTCCTTCGTCCAAGAACTCGCGCATCACCGCCTGTCACGAGAGACAGCTCACGGGGGATCGGACACTCGTTGGCGAGCCCCGACGCCCAGCAAGACGAGTAATGCGTCCCACATATCACGGACGCTCGAAAACCTCTCGGTGCGATCGATCGCGAGGGCGCGCGCGACCCAGGAATCGATCTCGGCGGGCAAATCGGGCCGCAGCGCGTAGAGGCTCGGCCGCTTGCCGGAGGTCACCGCCTCGAGCTTCTCGCGGAGGGTCGGTTCCGGAAACGGCACCCGCCCCGCGAGCGCGCGGAACAGGACGGCACCGAGCGAGTACACGTCGACCCGGTGATCGAGCTGTCGAGGGTGCCCCTCCCACACCTCCGGCGCGATGTAGCTCGGTGAACCAATGACGACTCCGTCGCGCGTGATCGGCGTCGCGGATTCGACGAAAGAAAGCCCGAAGTCGAGAAGCCGGACCCCGCCCGGGCCGCCTCGGCCGAGGATGAACACGTTCCCGGGTTTGATGTCGCGGTGCACGATGCCCCGGCGATGCGCGACGTCGAGCGTCTCGACGATGGGCCCGATGAACTCGAGCAGCGTCGACGGCTCGACGAGGAGCCCTTGGTCGGCGATGTCCGTCAAATAGGCATCGAAGTCCTGCCCGTGCAAAAACTCCATGACGAGACAGAGCGACCCGCTCTGCCGGCAGAGCCCGAGCGCGCGCAGCGCGGCCGTTCCCTCGAGCGCGATGAGGGCCAGGTACTCACGCTCGAGCCGGGTTTCGAGCTCCTCTTTTTGCGACGCGTACTCGAACAGCACCTTGACCGCGACTTCGGCGTCGGTCGTGCGGTCGAACGCGCGATAGACGAGGCTGTACCCGCCGCGCCCCACGACCTCCATCAAGCGATACCGGTCGCAGATGGTATGCCCGACCCAATTCACGACGATGCATCTAGATGACGGCCCGGCATTCGGCAACAGGCGCTCGCGGGGCGGACAAAAACCCCGAGCTAGCGGGACGCCTCACTCGACGTTCACGACTCGTATCCCGACCATGGCGAGGTCCTTGTCGCCGGGAAAAAGCGCCCAGACCGTCACTTCGTAGCGACCGGGGCGCCGGGCGTCAGAAAGGGGCACGTCGATCCGAAAGCGATTTCCGCTCACCTCGACGGGCTTCGGGGTCACGAATCCCGGCGGAAGGTAGAGCACGTATGGCGGAGGCACGAGATACGACGAGGTCTTGCCCAGCTCCGCCGCGGTCCGTGGCTTGGTCGGTTCGATCCGCGCGATGCCAACGCCGCCGACGCGAAGCGGGTCGTGCACCTCGCCGGACACGTGAACGACCTCGCCGACGTGCGCGGTTTTCGGCAAAGCGTCGTAGGTGCCGTAGTCGTCGATGAATTCCTGGTCCAGGCACGGCTGCGCGGTCCCCATTGGTTTCGCGAGCCCCACGCCGAGCTTGTTGTGTCGCGGCTTGAGAATGTTCTGCCGGTGCCCGTCGTGGGGCGGCGTCTCGGACATGAACGCGTTTTCCATCTTCTCGAGGTCGACGGGCATGAAGGTCGGCGACGGGTCGAGCGGGCGCGTCTGCTCGTCGAAAAAACACTCGGCGTTCTCGAGGACCATGTGAACGCCGCCGGCGCGGGTGTACCGCTCTTCCGGCACGGATCCATCGGTTCCCCAGTGCGCGGTGTAACCGTGCTTGGCCATGTCCTCGACGTGCGCCCGCGCGGCGTGGGCGGCCGTCTCGTCCCACTCGACGGGCGCCAAACCGGCGATCGCGCGGTCGTGATTCACGAGGCGGAGGACGTAGTCCGTGGCCTGCTCGAGCGCGAGCGGACCCGGGGGTCTCGGGATCGGGCCTGCTTCGGCGACGTGCGCCGACCCAGGCTGACGCGGTTGACACGCGACGCCGCTCGGCAGGACCACCAGCGCCAGAGTCGCGGCCGCAGCAGAAGCCCGCGACCGCGCACCGCGTAACGAAAAGGACACGGATTGCACGGTGTCCTTATAGTCGCCGAAGGCCCGCACGCCCATTTTGCGCGCGTCGATCCGGTGGCTGAATCGACGCCCGTGAGTTACTCTCCGCGCTCTCGAATTAGCCCTGTGGAGCGTCATTCCCATGCTTGATTTGCCTGATCCCGGCCTCTATCGCACGACCGAACCGTACCCCGGCCACGAAGCAGAATTTCCGGCCAGCGTGCTCGTGTATCTCGGGCAACCGTCGAACGGCGGCGTGAAGTTCGTCGTTCGGCCGCGTGAGAATCGGAACAATCGTTGGTTCTGGGGAGACCCCACCACGCCGCTCCGATCGCCGACATGGGCGCGAACCTTGAGGCAGCTTCCGGCGGAAGGGTTCTACATCCTGCCGCAAGATCTGACGTTCGAAGGCGGCGGGCGCTGGCTCAAGAACGCGATCGTCCAGCTCGGTTACAATGGGTCGGGTCAGGGGATTCTGTTCGTCGCCGAGCAACGCGAAGGCGACCCCGCGAACGCGCTCTATTTCAGTGATCGCGGCATGTCGATCGACGACGAGCTCTTGGCGCGAATCACCTGGGCGCCGATCCTCCCCGTTCCCGCGACTCAAAAGTAGAGAACGAAGCAAACGCGGCAAACGGGGCAAACGAGATAGATCGGCGGCCGTTCTCCGACCTGCACTTACACGCGACACGCAAACGCTGCTGCCTTCGGTTCCGCTCGTGGGAAAAATCGCTACTCAAAGACCCGTCCGCGTGACCGATTGCATCGGGCATCGTAGATTTGAGGATGCTCATCCGCGAGCGGCGCGACGACCGCGCCCGCACGGGTCCCTCCATTCCGGTGCCCCTCCTTCCTTCCCATCGGACTCGCCGAGCGGCCCCCCCGGTCGCCTTCTCTGCTGCGATGCTGATGCTCGGCTGCACGAGCATCCTCGGTATCGACCAGAACTACGTGGCCCAACCGACCGAGGTCGGCGAAGGCGGCCGAGCGCCTAGGCCCGACGCCTCGGCCGGCAGGAGCGGCGCGGCGACGGGAGGCACGACGTCGAGCGCCGGCTCCGGGGGCGCGACCGGCGGTTCAACGACGGCGGGCGGCACCACGGCGACCGTGGACTCCGGCGGCTCCGACAACACTTGTGGTCAGGACGCGGCGCTCTGCCAGGCCGGCCAAAAATGCTGTGCCAGAACCTGCATCGATCCGGTCCCCCTGGTCGGCTGTGGAATGCCCGGCTGCGACCCGTGCCCGACGCCGCCTGACAATGCCCTCGCGATCTGCGCGAACGACGTCTGCGCCGTTCAGTGCATCACCGGCTACAAAATGAGCGGCTCCTCGTGCGTTCCGGTGGCGACCGGAGGCACCGGCGGTGCGACGAGCACCGGCGGCGCGACCAGCGTGGGTGGCACGACGAGCACCGGTGGCACGACGAGCACGGGCGGCACGACGGCCTGCGTCCCGAAGAACTGCCCGGGGTGCGGTGTCCCGGGGCCGTTCGGGTGTTGTCTGAACAACAACACCTGCGGGTGTACGTGGGCCCCCGGGGCCGCTTGTTACTGAGCGCGGGCGTTTGCTTCGAGCACGCGGTCTTTGCAACCGCCCACGCTCAGGGGATTTCTCGTGATCCGCTCGCCGCGTCGCGCGACCTTCGTGTGCCGCTAACGACCCGCGCCGGGCTCGCCGGTAGTCTCACTTGGGAGTTTCTTGAGATTCGCTTGCAGCGTCGCGCGACGTTCGCATGCTGCCAACGACCCGCGCCGGGCTCGCCGGTATTCTCACCCGCGCTTCATTGGAGAATAGATGGGATGAGGCGGGCCGATCGAGCGCGGCCCGCCCGAGTGGTGACTTGAGAGA